>CAIZEI010000093.1 GCA_903931945.1 uncultured Hyphomicrobiales bacterium
CGGATCGCAGCCAGCGCCACCTTCGCCTTAAACGCTGCATCGTGCTTCTTCCGTGTCTTCGACATGTTTTTCTCCCGTATTTGCTACTTTTACGGGCAAAACTGTCTCTTAGCTACTGTCTCAAATTACGGGGCCAGCATAGCCCATTCCTGGCGTTCCCATAATTCCCAATGGCTCATTCATGATAATTCTCCAAAAAAGCGCTCTTCAGAGCGCATTTGAACTCAAGCACATCGCTGTGGCAGGGAAAAGAGCGCGACGCGCGGAATTCGTCGATTAGGCTCAGAAAGCGCCGGCTTGAAGCCGAGTGACGAAATGAAACGCCCTATTCCATGGCGAGGCAGTTGAAACGATCAAGGCTTGAGCAAATTGTCGCACATATATGCAATTGATCATGTATTAAATTTCTTGATTAACGATATACATAATTTTCTTGAATACATTTTCATCCTGTGTTATCAAATGATACGTCTTAAGCTTTATAATTTCGGCGTAGTCTGCCTGAGTACATATCATTCCGAATGTGGTTTCGATCGAAATGAAAGGCGTCTTTGGGCGATTGTCCGACGGAGCGCATGTTATGAGCGGGGCGAATGTCGTTCTCGACACGACGAAAACGGCAATAGAGCCAGTTGGCCCGATCCGTATGCGCAACTGGCGACTGATTGTCCCTGCATCTGTCTGCGCACTGGCGTGTCTGACCAGCGCGATTGTGATTGCAGCGCCGTTGTATTCGGCGCCCTTCGTTGTGGTTTGCGGCCTGCTGGCTTATTTCGCCATGCTGGAATTCCGTGGCGTCATGATGGATCATGAAACTTTATCGGCTCCCCAACGGCGACGTGGGCATTTTTCGGTTGTCGCCCTGAACCGCAGCAACCTGAAAATTGCCGACATTGATGAAATGATCGTGCTCCCCGTGCGTTTCGGAATGCATCGGGTCTTGGTGACGACGATCTCGGCATCTAATGTCATCGCCTTCGACAGCCGCGCATCGCGGCGTGCCTTTGCCGCAGCGTTACAGCAACGGGCGCCGCGCATCGTTCTTTTCAGAACCCGCAGCGCCTGAACATTCCATTGGCGTTATTTTCCGCCCCTGGCCTTCGCCCGCTCGATCGACTCCATGACCATGGATTTGGCTTTGGTCGCGTCGCCCCAGCCTGTCACGCGAACCCACTTATTGGGTTCAAGATCCTTGTAATGCTCGAAGAAATGCTCGATCTGTTTGAGAGTGATATCCGGCAAGTCGGTATAATTATTTACATTATCATAACGCTGCGTCAGTATGGCGCTCGGCACGGCGAGCAGTTTTTCGTCGCCGCCCGCCTCATCCTCCATCAACAGCACGCCAACAATCCGGCAATTGATGATCGCTCCGGGAATGATCGCGCGCGTGTTCGCGACGATCACGTCGCAGGGGTCGCCGTCGTCTGACAGCGTATGCGGAATGAAGCCATAATTGCCGGGATAACGCATAGCTGTGTAGAGGAACCGATCCACCATCAGCGCGCCGGACTCCTTGTCCATCTCATATTTGATGGGCTCGCCGCCGATCGGCACCTCGATCACGACATTCACATCTTCAGGCGGGTTCTTTCCAATCTTGACAGCTTCGAGACGCATATCGGCTCCGATTTTACATTTCAGAAAAGATCGCTCGAACGACTTTGCGTTTTAACCGCCAAAAAGGTTATTTTTGGGGAAACCCTTCAATGTGACAAGCCGACCGGAATCGGCGCGGTTGCCCAGATAGGGCGCAAGATCGTCGCCACGCACGTTGAATACACGCCCCGCGCTGTCTTTCCACGATAGACCTTCGTCCAGTGTGAAGGTTTTGGCGTCAGCGAGGCCGCCATCCCTGTACTTCTGCAACCGCACCCCTTTGCCGCGCGCAAGCTCGGCAACTTGCAGGAGCGGAAAGGCCAGCAATTTTCTGTTTTCGCCGATGATCGCGAGATGATCGCCCGTCACCGGAATCGCCAGCATGGCTTTGGCCGGCGCATCGACGCTCAGGACTCCCCTGCCTTTGCGCGTCGAGGACAGCATGTCATCCTGCATTACGATGAACCCCCGCGCGTCGCTGCCCGACAACAGCATTTTCTGTCCCGCCACGTAGGGGAAAACACGCACGATATCTTCGCCATCCTCGATATCGACCATCAACCGGATGGGATCGCCAAAACCGCGTCCGCCCGGCAATTTCGAAGCCTCCAGCGTGAAAACCTTGCCATTGGTCGCGAGAACCAGAATTTTCGACGTCGTTTCAGCAAAAAACGAGGTCATCATCTCATCATCGCCCTTGAACTGAATGGCGCTGACATCTGCAACATGGCCCTTCAACGCGCGGATCCATCCCTTGCGGGAGACAAGCACGGTCACAGGCTCGCGCTCGATCATGGCTTCGACAATTTCGGCGTCGTCGGCGCGCGGCGCCAGATCAAATGTCGTCCGGCGTTTGCCAATTTTCGTTTCCGGCCCGAACTTCTTGCGCACATCGCGAATTTGCCAGGCAATGGTCCTCCATTGCTTCAATTCGTCGCTGACCAGTGCGTCGATATCGGCCTTCTCTTTCATCAGCGCTGCGTGTTCTTCGCGCAATTTCATTTCCTCGAGCTTGCGCAAGGCGCGCAATCTGGTGTCGAGCACGTATTCAGCCTGAACATCGCTGAGGTTCAACTGCGCCATCAATATGGCTTTGGGTTCGTCTTCCTCACGAATGATGCGGATCACCTCATCAAGATTGAGGAAGACGATCAGCATCCCCGCCAGAACTTCGAGGCGCCGCTCGATCTGGCCGAGCCGGAATCGCGAACGCCGGAGCAGCACTTCGCGGCGATGGTCGAGCCATTGTTTCAGCGCATCCGGCAATGAGACAACGCGCGGCACAACGCCATCGACCAGAACATTCATGTTGAGCGGGAATCGCGTTTCAAGTTCGCTCAGCCGGAAGACCGATTCCATCATCACGCGCGGATCGACATTGCGCGCGCGCGGCTCGATCACAAGGCGAATGTCTTCGGCCGATTCATCGCGGACATCGCTGACAAGCGGCAGTTTCTTGTCGCTGACGAGTTCGGCGAGCTTTTCGTAAAGTCGTCCCTTCTGCACGCCATAAGGAATTTCGGTCACGACGACGACCCAGGTTCCGCGCCCTGAATCCTCCTGTGTCCAGCGCGCGCGCAAACGGAATGAACCGCGCCCGGTCCGATAGGCCTCGGCAATCGTTTCAGGCGTATCGATGACAATGCCGCCCGTCGGAAAATCCGGCCCCTTCACAAACGACAGCAACTGATCGCTGGTGGCGGCTGGATGCGCGATGAGATACAGGCTGGCGTCAAGCAGTTCCGCCAGATTATGTGGCGGAATGGACGTCTCCATTCCGACCGCGATGCCCTGCGCGCCATTGGCGAGCAGATTCGGGAATGCGGACGGGAGCACCACCGGCTCTTGCAGATCGCCAGAATAATTATCGCGAAAATCAGTCGCGTCTTCGTCGATGCCGTCGAGCAGCAGGCTCGCAACATCGGTCATCCGCGCTTCCGTGTAGCGATAGGCCGCCGCCGAATCGCCGTCGATATTGCCGAAATTGCCCTGCCCGTCGACCAGCGGGTAGCGCGAGGAAAAATCCTGCGCGAGACGCACCAGCGCGTCATAGATCGCCTGATCGCCATGCGGATGGAACGAACCCATGACATCGCCGACGATTTTGGCGCTTTTCTTGAATGGCGTATCCGGATCGAGCCGCAGAATGTTCATACCATGCAGAATGCGGCGATGAACGGGCTTCAGACCATCGCGCGCATCGGGCAGCGCCCGGCCCATAATGGTCGAGAGAGCATAATCGAAATAGCGTTGCTCCAGCGCTTCGCGCAAATCAACCTGCGCCGCGGCGGGCGGCGGGGGCGGCGGGGGATTGGTCGGAGTTCTGGCCATGACACTGCCTAGCCAGATCGCTGATTCGCAGCAAGCGGAGCGTTGTGCTCGACAGCATCAAATCGCAGACGGCCAGAAACAATTATGCGGTGTTGCTGCATTGCACTAGCGGTCTTCGGGGTTCGGCCCTATCCACGCGCGGCCCCAGGCGGTCACCAACCGTCCCGGCTGCAAGGATTTTCGATTCGTTGAAATTTTTGTCATGAACCCGGCGCATATTCTGTGCGCTCAACTGGTGGATATAATGGTCAAGGTATTGTCAACGTTCGGTTTTTTAGCAGGTATCGGGCTTTTGGCGCTGGCGTTCCTGAATGCGCCCTCCATGCGCCTTTCACAAGCGCAGGAAGGCGTTTCCGGTTGCCGTAAAATTGATGTGCCCACCGATGAAGGCTATGGAATCAGCCGGCTGGAAACGCGTTTGATTTGCGGCCGAAATTAGTATCTCTTTCCGCAGCTGCAGCGCCCTGATTTTGGATCGCAGTCAGCTCAAGGCGCGGTCGAATCGCCGCCCGGCACATGGATCCGGGATCGACGGGGGGAGGAATAAGCCAATGAATTTGCAGATATTTTTGGCGATCACGGGTATTGCTGCGCTTGCTGGCTGCAATCCGTCTGCGAGTTCATTGGTCAGTGTGACTGCCGGCGGCAGCCAGGCGAATGTAACGAGGACAATTTCTGTTGCGCGCGGCGCCACCGCAAGGCTGAATTTTGTCACAGCGGTGAATGAAAATTGCACGGTTATTTCCGGCAATTTTGCACGCATGTCCCGTTCTCCGGCGCATGGGTCGCTAAATATTGTCAATGCAAGCGAATATCCAAATTTCGCAAAACCGAATCCAAGGGCGCAATGCAATACGCAAAAGGTCAGCGGCCAGATCGTCAGCTACACCGCGAACTCAAGCTACACCGGGCCGGACTCGCTGGCGTATGATCGATTCTTGCACACAGGAGCAGTGATTCACTACGAAGTTAGCATCAACATACTTTGATAAAACCCTGCAGCACACGCCTGCGGCGGGTGCTTATTTTCTGCGCTTGCCAAAGCCATGGCGTACAGGCAATCTCGAAAGTGCAGTAAGGGCTCAAAAAATGCCCGCCGGAGTGAAATCCAGCACAAATTACTCCCAACCCAGGATAGCGTCATGGTTTTGGCTCCTATCAGTGTGCCGCGTTTAGCGCTTGTCTATGCCGCGTCCGCAATGTTCGCCATTGGCGTTTGTGCGCAGGCCCATGCGCTTGAGACTGTGGTTCTGGACAATGTGAAGATTGACAACGGCAAGGGGTCGACCGCTATCCCTCACGTAGAATTTGTCGGCACAAATCTGACCAAGGATGAAGTGCAAAAGCTGTTTGCGTCCGGCACGTCCGAAGCCGATGCGATGTCCTTGCTCGGCAAGCTTATTGCCTCGCGAATTACTATCCCGGAGGCGACAGCGACCGCGCCCGAAGGGAAGATGACTGTAAAAGCCTTTCAGGCGACGGACGTCGATACTGGCAAAGTTGGCCATATCACCATTGGCGGGTTTGAGGGCGGCTTTTCGGACGCCAGCGGACCGGCGATGCTGAAGTCTGGTCCGATCGCTCTTGATGGCGCTGGATTCACCGGCATATTCAGCGCTTTGAAGTCGGGGAAACTCGGCGACGCAACCACCCATTTTGGTCACTTTTCGTGGCAGGGACTGGAGGTTTCCGGACCGGACAAGGAAACGCCCGCCAGCGCGCCCGGCGGCAATCTGGTCAAGGTATGGCTCGAATCGGTGACCATCGACGGGACCGCCGATGGCGACGTGCCGCTCAAAACGGCGGGCGCGATCAAGGGGCTTAAAATCGAACTGCCGAAAGCTTCGGAGGCCGGCAAGTCGCTGGCTGACAACGGCTATCCCGCGCTGAATCTTGGCATGACCTTTTCCTCCACCTACGATCCCGCCAAAAACGCTCTGACGATTGACGATCTCACAATCAACGGCGTGGATGCGGGTTCGCTTGGCCTGAAATTGACGCTTGGCGGCGTCGACAAGAAGCTCTTTACAGGCAACCAGAATGACCGTGTGGCTGCCTTGCTGGCAGGAAATATTGCAACCGCAGAGATCCATTTCGCCAATGCCGGCGTCTCCGAAAAAGTTCTCGCCTATGCCGCCGCTTCCCAAGGCAAGACCCCGGACGCTTTGAAGGCCGAGGCGAGCGCCATGGCCGCGCAAATGATTCCGATCCTGCTGAATGGACATCCCGTATCCACAGGGATCGCCGCCGAAGTGACGAAATTTATCGCCAACCCCAAGGGGCTAACCATTGCTGCGCGGCCAAAGTCCGGTGCGCTTGGCTTCTTCGACGCGATATCCCTGACGACGCCCGCCGCATTTCTCGAAAAAATTGATGTGACTGTGCTGGCGCAGGCGGCTGGATCCCTCCCGCCTCCTGCCGCTCCGGCTTCGCCGCCTGCGGCAGCCGCAGCGCCCGCGCCTTCGCCGCCCGCAGCGGCTCAGGCCCCCGCCGCGCCCCGCCGCCTGACGGGCGCAGCCGCCTGGAATGCGCTGATTGGCAACACGATTTCCGGCAAGAACGACGACGGCGAACCCTATTTTGAATTTTATCTGGCCAATGGCACGGTCAAGCAGCTCGACGACGACGATACGGCGACCGGCAAATGGGCGTTGCGCGGCGACCGCATCTGCTTCGAATATCCCGACGATGACGAGGAAAGTTGCTACAAGCTCGTTGTCGAGGGAAATATTGCGACTTTTACGGATGACGACGACGCCGGCAAGCGCTACGAGATCCTGAAAGGCAACGCCAAGCGGTTATAGGGCCGCCTGTCCGGCGGGCGGGCCCGGGGGCTCTCCGCGCCTGATCGCCTCAGCGATAAAGCTTCGGCGGGCGTCCGGCAGTCCAGAGCCCCGGGGACTGAAGAAGTCGCGTTCGAGAAAATAGCCGGTCAGCCGAAAGCCATCCGACACAGATGCAGCATCAGCCGAATCCGCCCTGCCCGCCAGAAATCCGGGCAAGGGCAAAAGGCGGTCCCTCCACGGCTCGCCAGCATGGCGACTGACCGCCTTGCCGGATTTCGGCGATACATAGATCAGATCGTCCGTTACGCCGGTCGCTGCGCATTTTGAGAGATCAAGCCCGAAGCCCAACTCGACCAGAACCGCCATTTCCAGCCGGACCATCAGCGCTGGCGCAATTCTCGGCTCATGCAAATGGTCGGCGACAAGTTCGAATGTCTCATGCAGGCCCGGATGCGGCTCGCGTTCGGGCAGCAATCGCGCCAGCGCGCCCAAATGATTGACGCCATGCAGGGCCAGCGCCGAGCCCAGAATTTCGCTGGAGCGTTGCCGGGTCGATTCAAGAACAAAGGCCCCCATATGCTCTTCGAGCCGCGCGCGCCAGGTCACAGAGACGCTATTGCCGGGCTGCAGGGCGGGCGCGTTGGTCTTCGAGCGCGCGCCGCGCGCCATGCCAAGGTGGCGACCATGCGAGCGCGTCAGGACTTCGACTATCGCGCTGGATTCGCCGTGTCTGCGAATGCCTGTGATGAGCCCCTCATCCCGCCATTCCATCGCCTGCCCTTATTGCGTGGGCGCGACGCGCCAGAGCGTCAACGCAGTCAGCAGCGTCGCCGCCATCAGGGCGCCGGCAAATGTTGCAACGCCTGTCCATCCCCCGCTCGCCCAGTAAACGCCGCCGTAGGAGCCCGCCACTCCGCCGCCAATATAGTAGAGGAGCAGATAAAGCGAAGACGCCTGCGCCTTGTCGCGATCGGTCAGTGAGGGCGCCCAGCCGCTGGAAATGGCGTGCGCGCCAAAAAAACCGAATGTCAGTATAGCCAGACCGCCCGCCACAATCCACACATTGTCAGGCGTCATGATCGCAAGTCCCGCCATCATGATCGAAATGGAAAGGCACAGCGCCTTGCCCCGCCCGATGCGTCCAGCAAGGCCACCCATATAGGCCGAAGCATAGCTGCCGATCGGATAGACCAGAAAAACCAGCCCCGCGACGCTCTGGCTAAAATTGAACGGCGGCGCCTGCAGGCGAAAGCCGATATAATTGAACACAGCCATATAGCCGCCCAGTAGAATGAAGCCCTCGACGACCAGCAAGGCGATGGCGGGCTGAACCGAGAGCCGCAACATCGAAAGGGCGAGATCGCCGGGCTTGAATTTTCGCGGGATAAAATGCCGCGAAGGCGGCAGGAGCCGCCAGAATACGATCGCAGAGCCAAGCCCCAGAGCGCCAAGGCCCGCCATGGCCCAGCGCCATGAGCCGTAATCGGCAAGAAAAGCCGCAACGAGCCGCCCGCTCATGCCGCCGAGCGCGCCGCCGCCGATATAAATGCCAACCGCGCGTGCAACATCGGTTTTTTCCATCTCTTCGCTGACATAGGCGATGCTGACCGCAGGCGCCCCCGAAAGCGTCACGCCTGCAAGGCCCCGCAACCAGAGGATGGAGTTCCAGTCAGGAGCAATGGCGAGCGCCAGCGTGAGAATCGACGATCCCACCAGGGCAAGAACCATCAGCAGTTTGCGCCCGTAGACCTCCGACAGAGAACTGGCGAATAACATGGCGATCGCCATGGCGCCTGTTGTCAGGGACAGAGCCAGCGAGGATTGCGCCGGCGTGACCGAAAACTCGCGCGCCAGCAACGGGAGCACCGGTTGCGTGCAATAGAGAATCGCAAAAATGGAAAACCCGCAGGAAAACACCGCAATATTCAGCCGGCGGAATTCGGGGGTATTGGCCGCTATTCTGGGCGCCGTAGATGGTTGAACCGTCATGTGTCGATTACGCCTTTCCCGTCTGTCCTCGACGATCCCGGCGCGCGAAGCAAGCCCGGCTTTTCACCTCGCTCTTCATCCTTGCGCGTGAGCGCAACTTCGATACCCTGCCAGAAAACCGTGAGGAGACCCCATGCGCTACCGTTATCGCAGCCAGAGCGAACTTGACGCCAGTCTCAACGCGCGCGCGACGGTCGCCGATGTCACGCCCTATCTGACCGCTTACGCTGAAAAGTCGGCTTTGGCGCGCAAAACTCTCGACTGCCGCATCGGCGTTCCCTATGGACCAACGCCTGCCGAGCGCCTCGATATTTTCCCGGCGAAAAATCCCGGGAGCCCGGTGTTTGTGTTTATCCACGGCGGCTACTGGAAGGCGCTCGACGCCAGCGATTCCTCTTTCATGGCGCCAATGTTTGTCGAGGCGGGCGCGGCTGTTGTCGCGGTCAATTACGAACTCGCGCCGATCGCCAGCATTGAGGAAATCGTGCGTCAATGCCGCGCCGCGCTCGCTTATGTCGCACGGCAGGCGCGCGATTTTCATGGCGACGCCAGGCGCATTCACGTGTGCGGATCGTCCGCCGGCGGACATCTTGCGGGCATGATCGCAGCGGTGAAGATACCGGTGCAATCGGCTTCGATGCTGTCAGGCCTGTTCGATCTCGAACCTGTGCGGCTCTCCAATTGCAACGAATGGGCGAAGCTCGACGTTCAGTCTGCGGCGCGCAATTCGCCAATCCGTCATTTGCCGCCCTCGCCTTTGCCGCTCGTGATATCCTACGCGCCCAACGAGGCCGCCGAATTCGTTATCCAGTCAGAAGCCTATATGGCGGCTTGCGCCTCGCGCGGATACAGGGCGCAATTTGTCACTGAGCCCGGCACCAACCATTTTGACCTGCCGATGCGGCTTATGGATCGCGGTTCGGCGTTGAGCCGGGCTGTGTTGGGGGCAATGGGGTTGGGGTGAGGGTTGCCTCACCCGAAAGCACTCTTAACCACTCGCCCCGTGCCCTCGACAAACCACTTTTCACTCGCCATCGGCTTGGCAGCCAAGCGTGCGGCCATCCAGTCCGCCACCAGCACCGTCGGCGTCGGCCCAAGATTGGCGGAGGGAACGCCGCCAACAGAATGGCGGCTATCCGCATAGACCACGAGCTGCTTCGGCCCTGTCATCGCGCTGAACATCGCCTCGGTATAGCGCAGCGGGCAGAGTTCGTCCGATTCGCCGGCAAGGCAGAGGTATGGCGCTTTCACCGTGTCGATGTGGCCTTCCCAGGTAATGGTCTTGCGAAATTCATCAAAGACTTTTTCTTCGAGAACGTTCGACATGAACATGAAGCGCATCTTGAATGTGGGCGAGGCCTCTTCAAAGATTGTGTGACACCCCGGCTCAAGACAGGTGCCAGATACCGCCGTCGCTTTGATGCGCGGCTCATAGGCGGACGCAATCGTGGAAAAAAAGGAACCGAAAGAATTTCCAGTGATCCCGATCTTGTCCATATCGATTTCAGACCGGCTCGCCAGATAATCGCAACAGGCCTTGCCCGTTTTCATCCAGTTCTGGACGCTGAAATAAAGCCCGACCAAAGGCGCTTCATATTGTCCGGGACCGTCGATGGCGAGCACTGCGATTCCACGCGCCAGAAAACGGTCGCCATACATCGCAACGCTGATTTCCTTCAGCGAATCCATCCCCGGCACAGAAATGACAGCTGGGATTTTGCCACCCGCATAACCCGGCGGCAGATGCAGCCAGGCCGGTATCTTTTTGTCGCCAACCGGAATCCAGACCTCTTCTATTTTATGGTCGGCAAGCGCAGCGTATTTCGTATAGCAATCACGTTTGCTCTTGTTGTAGGCGAGATTTTGCGCATTGGCTTCATCGATGGGCCATTGCGCGGCGCCAAAGTGAATCGCCGCCACAAAATAGTTTTCGCGCGCAGTGATCGGGTTGCCCGCGCTTTCCGCGTCTTTAGCAATCGCCTCGCGTCGTCTTGCCTGCCGTTCAAACGCGGGCGCAGCGTCTGCATATTTTTTGATGCTGGCGCGAATCGCGGCAAAATCGCCATTGGCCAGCGCGCCGCTCGGCCCCGACAGATAGACCGAACGCGGCTGGTCCCAGTCCATGCCATTGGCCTGAATGATATTATCGAGTTGCCAGCGCTGCTCGGTCCAGCGTTTGGTCATGGGGCCTGCGTGTTCCCTGACCGGGACCGCCTGTGCTGGCGCAGTTTGCGCCTGAGCAAGTTGAATATTTGGCTCTGCGGCGAGCGCTGCCCCGCTGGCTCCAAATGCCGCTGCCGCTATCGACGCTGTTTGCAGGAAATCGCGACGGCCCAGATCGGAGTTGTTCATTGCGTCCTCCCATAGAAATTCGATGGGAGTTTAACCGTGTGCCCGGTCAGCGCAAGCGCAAGTCATTCGCGCGAAGGCCTCATATCGCCTTGCCATACATGCGATAGCGCTTCACCGGCGGCCCCGCGCACATCTCGCACAGGCGCGCCATCGGCTTGTTGCCTTCAAGCACCCAACTGAATTCCGCCCAGTCATATTTGCCTGCGGCCTGAATTTTGATCTCATTGGTCAACAGCGCCACCATGGCCCCGGCATGGGCGGTGCCTTGCACCGATTTGCGAATGCCCATGAAGATCACACGTCCCGAGCGAAAGCGATCTGTAACCAACGCATAGACGAGTTTCGCCCAGTTGAACGGCAGCAATTTGCCGCCGAAGTGCAGCAAGGGTTCGTTGTAATTGGGCATGAACACCATAAAGCCAACTTCAACGCCATCGAGCAGCACAAACCGGCAGAACTGGCCGCGCACAAACCGCACGAACTCGCCGAGCATCGCCATGATTTCATCCGCGCTCAAGGGTATAAAACCCCAGTTCTCGCTCCAGGAATCGTTGAAGATATCGCACAACAGCGCAGCTTCTTCGGCTTTCCGCTTCATGTCTGGCGAGCGCAAAGTCAGATGCGTATTGGCCTTTGCGAATTCGGTCAATTTTTTGGCGCGCGGACTGATTTTTTCAGGATCGACGCGAAAGGCCAGCAGATCGGTTTCCTTGGCAAACCCGGCGCGCTCCAGCAATGCCCCAGTCCAGGGTCGCGCCTGCGTCATGAAGAGCGCGGGCGGGGTGTCGAAACCCTCGACCTGCAATCCGCATTCCTCATTGATAGAGAGGTTGAACGGCCCGACCATTTTGACGCTGCCGCGCGCGCGCAACCAGTCTGCGCCAGCAGCGACAAGGGCGTCGGCGGCTTCCTGATCGTCGAGACAGTCGAAAAAGCCGAAATGCCCGGCCCCATCCTTGTGGACTTCGAGATGACGCCTGTTGATCTGTGCGCTGATCCGTCCGACAGGCTTGCCGTCGCGCGTGGCGACGAACAGCTGAGCCTCTCCAAATTTGAAGAACGGCCCTTTTTCCTTCGACAGGCGATCCTTGTCCATGACCAGCAATGGCGGCACCCAGGTGGGATCGTCGCCGTGAACGATATAGGGCACCTGCAAAAAAAGATCGCGCCCGGCGGTATCTGTGACAGGCGTGACAACCAAAAATCCGGGGATTGAAGGCGTCACAGGTTCACATCCGCCCGTGTCAGCGCCAGCGTCACATTCAAACCGCCAAAAGCGAACGAGTTGGACAACACCGCTTCGGGGTTAACCTTGCGCGGCCCTTCGGGAATGGCGTCAATCGGGCAATCGGGGTCCGGCTCAAGATAATTGAGAGTTGGCGGCGCAATTCCGGATTCAAGCGTCGCAATCGCCGCCACCAGCTCCAGCGCGCCCGAGGCGCCCATGGCGTGACCGATGGACGATTTAATCGTTGAGACCGGAAGCTTGTCGGTTGCTGCGCCAAACACCTCGCGGATCGCCTGGGCCTCCAGACGGTCATTGATCTGAGTCCCGGTGCCATGCGCATTGATATAGCCGATGCGTTCGGGCGTCAGACCCGAATCGCGCAGCGCTGCGTGCAGCGCCCGCACCATGCCCCGCCCATCCGGGGTTGTCAGATCACCCGCGTCGCTGGTCATCCCGCCGCCGGCAAGACGCGCAAGCGCGGGCGCGCCGCGCGCCCGGGCGTGGTCCGTCGTTTCGAGGACAAACATCGCTGCCCCCTCGCCGATGCTCATGCCAAGTCGGCCTTTCGAAAAGGGTCGGCAGATATCGGTGGTCACCACGCGCAGAGCATCCCAGGCGCGCAGATAGCCAAAATCGTAACAGGCGTCGGAGCCGCCAACGAGCGCGACATCGGCGAGCCCACTTCGCAGCATCATCACGCCCATCAAAATCGCATGGGCCGCCGAGGCGCAGGCGCTCGATGTCGCGAAAACCGGCCCGTGCGCGCCGGTTTCGCGTGCAATCCGGCTGGATGCGCCGCTCGCCATGGTCATCGGAATGGTGAGCGGAACGGGTTTGCGCCCTTCCAGCAAGATGCGCTGCCATCCCTGGCCAACCGATTCATTGCCAGCGTTAGCCGTGCCCACAATGACCGCAATCCGGTCCGCGACAGGGGGCGCGACATCGAAACCTGCCTCTTTCCACGCCTGCCGGGCGGCAACCGCCGCAAATTGCGAAAATCGGTCAAGACCCGCCAGCACGCGCGGTTCAAAATGCTGCGTCGGGTCGAACCCGATCACCGGGGCTCCGCGCGTGAAGCGCAACTTGAGGCCCGCCATGAATTCAGGAGGCAAGTTCAGTTCGCGCCCGTTTTCATCAAACGGCTTTATATGTCCCTCGCCTGCCAGAATTGCATTTTGAAACGCCGCGACATCCAGACCGGCGCATGAAACGACGCCGCGTCCGGTAATTTCAACCCATGGCGACGCCATTGCTAGGCCTGACCGGCAGCAGGAATAAAGGCCGCCAACGCGCGAACAAAATCGCCGACAGTGTCGAACTTTGAGTCCTGAGGCAGATCGATCGTTGTCTCGAATTCTTCCTCGACCTTGAAAACAACATGTATCACATCGATCGAATCGATTTTCACTGCCGCAATCGGAGTGTCCATGTCGAATTCGACCGACTTGTCCTGAATCTCGGAATGAATGAAACTCAGAATTTTCGTATAAATTTGTTCGTTGTCACTGGCCACGCGAAACCCCGTTTCTCAGAACTCTGATCATGGCGCCGGAACAGCAGGCAACGTCATTGACATGCGCCGCCCCATGCGAAACCCCGGCACTGGTATAGGGGAGTTGCATCGGCGCGGCAACTTGCCGCAAAGACGCCTTTCGTCAGGCCGGCCAGCGCGCGCGAGGGCCGCATTGTCTGGCAATCCAGCGAAAGAAGCCGATATTTGCGGCAAACTCGACAAACCTGATCGCGTGCGCGGTGAACCCGACCGTTTGCCTTCGCGATGCGGATATGAAATGTGTAACTCAAATGTCATAGCAGCCTTGTCCCGTCGGAATAACCGTAGCCTTATCCAGGCGGCGCCCGCCGGACTTGTCCCAAACGGAATGCCTCGTGTCTGAAGATCGAAACAGTCTCGAAACCTATGCGCAGCGTTGGATAAGGCTCGGCAATCTTGACCGGCTTGCTATTTACAATCCCTACTTCGCCCCCATCGATACGATGGCGGCGGCGCGACAAGCCAACGGCGAGAGACTGGTCAGCTTCGCTCATTATGATTATCTCGGCCTTTCTCGTCATCCTGAGATCGCAGAAGCCGCCTGTTCCGCCATCAGGACAATAGGCGCTGGCGTCGGGGCCTCACGGCTGGTCGGCGGAGAGCGCTCCACGCACAGGGCCTTTGAATTGGCGATCGCCGACTTTCTTGGCTGCGGCGACGCGCTGGCGTTGGTCAGCGGCTATGGAACAAATGTCTCCCTCCTCGGCCATCTGCTTGGCGGCGGCGACGCCATCGTCATCGACGAGCTCTCTCACAATAGCATTGTGTCGGGGTCGGAGCTGTCGCGCGCCAAAACCCTGACCTTTCCACATAACGATATGGATGCGCTGGAAAAGCTGCTCGAAGAGCGGCGCGGCGAATTCGGTCGCGTTCTGATTGTGATCGAAGGCCTGTACAGCATGGATGGCGACATCCCTGACCTGCCAAGGGCCCTCGAAATCCGCGACCGCTTCAATGCCTGGCTTATGGTGGACGAAGCCCATTCCATTGGCGTGCTCGGCGCCACGGGGCGGGGCGTGGCTGAACACTATGGCATTGAGCCCGCGCGCATCGATCTGATCATCGGCACTCTGTCCAAGACCTTTGTCTCGAGCGGCGGTTTCATCGCCGGAGGCAAGACGGTCATGGAATGGTTGCGTTACACCCTGCCCGGCTTCGTTTATAGCGTCGGGCTGGCGCCGCCTGTGACGGCTGCGGCCCACGCCGCGCTGAAAATTCTTCGGCGCGAGCCCGAGCGAATCGCGAAAATGCGCGATATCACCGGTTTTTTTGTGCGTCGTGCCCGCGAAGAAGGCCTTGATGTCGGCGACGCAATCGGAGCAGCCGTCGTGCCGCTCATGTGCGCGGATACGATCAAAACAGTGCTTTTGTCGCGCGCCCTGCTGGAACGTGGCTATTATGTGCCGCCGATCGTCCAGACCGGCGTGCCAAAAAACAAGCCACGGTTGCGATTCTTTTTCTCCGCAAGCCACGAACGCAGCGACGTTGAAGGCGTCATCGCGGCCATATGCGACGCGCAGTCATCCAAAAATGACGCCGCTGCCGCCATGTTCGCACGCGGTTGATTGCATGCTCTATTCGGGTCCCCGAATAGCCAAAGCCGCAGCTATCTGTTAACACATGTTAATCACATTCGTAGGTTTTTACGTATCGGAGCTATGGTTCCGGAGCGAAACGCGCGAATGGGTGGTATCCTTTCGGCGCGGGCTTGGGGGGCAGGTTGTTGCGTCGCGGTAACAGGTTTCGGGAATATCTCCGGACCGGCGACTGCTGGCGCCAGCTTGCTTGACGCGGAGGGGAAAGCCCGGCCACTACTGCCGGTGTAGTGGAACGATTTATAAGGCAAAGCAGGGGCCGTGACTTGAAGGTTTCAGGAATTCGTCTCGCGTTCGCTGGCGTTGTGTCCATGCTGCTGGCTGGATGTTCCGCGTTGCCCTCGCAGGGTCCCCTCGCCAATGAGGTGGTCAGCGGGGCGACTGCGGCAGATGGCGAGGCCCGTTACGCGATCATCGAATTGACCGAACGAGTGCAGGATCTTCTCTCGCGCGTTGGCGCCGTTTCGCTGGCCTCGCGATTCGGCGATCACCGGGCGACGCCTGAGCCAGTGATTGGCATCGGCGATCAGCTCGCCGTGACCGTCTGGGAAGCAGCCGCCGGCGGACTTTTCTCCGCCCCCAGTTTTGGAGGCGTCACTGCCGGCGCCCATTCTGCACAAATTCCCCCGCAAAATGTGCCAGGCGATGGCTCGATCACGGTGCCCTACGCGGGTCGTGTCCGGGTTGCCGGACTGACGGCGCGGCAGATTGAACGCGCGATTGTCGAACGTCTGAAGGACAAGGCTATCGAGCCGCAGGCGCTTGTCACGATCACCCAAAGCATCAGCAATTCAGTCACCGTGACAGGCGAAGTTACAGCTGGCGCGCGGGTGCCGCTCACCGGTCGGGGCGACAAGGTTCTGGACATCATTGCAAGCGTTGGCGGCGTCCGCGTTCCAGTCCATGATACTTTCATTACCCTGAACCGGGGCAACGCATCGGTTTCCGTGCCGATGCAATCCCTGCTCGATCATCCGGCCGAAAACATCTTCGTTCGCCCTGGCGATGTCATCACCCTGGTCGGCAGACCGCAGTGGTTCTCGGTCTTTGGCGCGACGGGACGCAATTTTGTCATTCCTTTCGATGCGGCTGGCATGACCCTCGCCGAGGGCATCGCCAAAGCGGGCGGTCTGCTCGACATGGGCGCCGACCCCGAGGGCGTCTTCCTGATGCGACCGGAACCTGCCTCCATCGTCAGCCAGCTCGATCCGACTTATCCGATCGCACCGGGCCAGACGAGCGTCAATGTGATCTACCGCGCCAATATGCGAGACGCGAACACCTATTTCATCGCGCGCAAATTCGCCCTTCGCCATCAGGACATCCTGTATGTCGCAGGTTCGGAAGCCAATCAGTTGCAAAAGGCCCTTACTGTTATCAACGCCGGCTCTCAGGCGGTTTACAATGTGGCGGTATCGAAACCCTACCTGAAATAATGCCAAAGGCAATTCCAGCAGAACATCAACTTCTGCTGGAATTATCGCCATATCAAATACTTACAGATATTTCTTACGCAAGCCTGCGAGCCGCCGGGGCAGCCTGTGTGAATATCTGCGCAAACTCCCATAAACGTTTGATTTTAAATAATTTTATATAAGAAATTTGGAAAGTCGTCATCGCCAGGGAGCGAAAGCGTCAATCGCCCGGCGATCATTTTCGCCAGACTTGTTCGGCCCGTCGGTCAAGGCGGACACATAGGCCGCGCGGGATTCGATGGGCAGGCTGCGCGCTGGAATGACCCGACGGGGGACGCCCCGCCGCATCAAATGGCCCGATATCCAGACATCGTCAACCCAACGCATTTCCGGGATTTCCTTAGAAAAATCATGCACAGCGGCATCGAGACTGCCGGGCGGAACAAGGTAGCCCCAGGTGCCGAACAGAATATCGACATCGCGCGGGCGCCGGAGCGCGGTCGCAAATTCATGGTCGAGGTCGCGAATATCGCATCCGGCGCGCAATCGCCAACCGCGATGGCCCAGCGCCGCCAGCGGATCGGCCCGGTGCGCAGTCAAAAGAGTCTCTATGAAATCGTGAGGGTAAATCACGTCGTCATCGACAACGATGATGACCGCCCCCGGTTCGTCGAGGAGCGCTGGCAGCAATTTGGTCGCCGGGCCCAGATCCTCGCAACGAATCACATCGACGGAATCCGGCAAATCCGCCGGCGCCGGGTAAGCCGCTCCGGTTCGCAAGGATACGCGGGGCCAGGCCAGCACGATCCGGTCCGCTGGACAGGTCTGATCCACAAGACTGCGCAAGGCCGGAGCAATCTGGCTGGCGCGATCGGGAATTGAGGTCATGCTTACCACTATGCGTTCAGCGCGGATTTCCGGCGCCCGCCCGCCAACAGGCTCACGCCGAAGCTGGCGCGCGCGCCAAACATCGCGCGCCACCCCTCCGGGCGTGAGGTAGCGATATCGAATCAGAGCGTTGCGCAGATTGCGCCGGGCCAAAAACGCCCACCGCCCAAAATCGGCCATTTCTCCAGCCCCTGAATTGCAGTTCAGCCTTGACCAACGCCAAAAGGGTCGCCAACTCTGCGCGCACGCGCTATTAACGCGCCCGACGCAGCCATGTCTACGAAAGTCAGCCTGGAAATTGCCTGGCTAAAGCTCAGGCGGACATCCAGGGCCAGGCCAGCGCGTGTCGGTGTGAATGGATTGTAAAGCAGGATTTTTCCGAAAAATCGCATGAAGCGTTTTTGAAAGTTTTGCTCGGGAAACGACAAAGGCCTCGCAGCGCAGGCGAGGCGTCCGCGCACGAAAGGCCGGGAGTAAGTATTTGATCGACGATAGTTTTGCGAAAAGCGTGCAACAGCGCTTCCATGCGGTCGTCGGACGTGGCGCCGATTGGCTCAACCAGCGGGGCGTCCAGCCCAATACGCTGACGTGGCTGTCGCTCGCGCCAGCCATCGCCTCATTTATCGCCACCGCGCATGGATACTTGATTGCGGCCGTTGCGATGATGGCGCTGAGCGGGGTTTGCGATCTCCTGGATGGGCCGATGGCGCGACGAAGCGAACGAACAACGTTGTTCGGCGCCCTGCTCGATTCGACTCTCGATCGTTTCGCCGATGCCGCGCCGCTGCTGGGACTGGTCTATTATTACGGCGGCTACCCGCTCGCGGCCCTGATCTGCGCGCTATCCGCATTTTCGGGCTATACGGTTTCTTATGTGCGCGCCCGCGCAGAAGGGCTTCAGATTGCGCTGCCCTGGCTCTGGATGCGGCGAACGGAGAGGCTGGTTTTGACAGGCGTCGGGTTGCTCCTTTCACCCATCGCGATCCCCGCCCTTGGCGTCCCTGCGCCGGTTACGCTGACCTTTGTGCTCCTGAACGGCGTCCTTGCCCTTGTCGCGGCGTTTCACGCGCTGATGCTGGCGGAAAGGATCACAACGCAGTCAAACCAAACCCGATCAGACGGACAATGAGACCGGCAACAACACCGGCGGCGATATCGTCCATCATGATTCCGGCGCCCGCGGGCCGCAATCTCTCAAGAGCGCCGATGGGCCCTGGTTTGAAAATATCGAACACGCGAAACAACACGACGCCAAGCGCGTCCATCCACAGATTGGCGCCTGCGCCAATCCAGAGCGCCAGCAGCACGCCTGCCGCCTCGTCGATCACTACAATCTGCGGGTCTTTTTCCGCGCGTGCGTCAGACACTTTCTGCGCGGCCCAAAATCCGGTCACACACACCAGCGCCGTCGCCAGAGGCGTCGCGGCGGGGGGCGCAAATTTCAGCGCCCAGAACAGCGGCAAAGCGGCAATCGAGCCAACGGTTCCCGGCGCGCGCGGCGATAATCCCGCGCCGAACCATGTCGCCAAAACAAATGCAATTTTATTCATCGCCGCTCCGAACAGACTGTCGCCATGACCCAGATAGAACGCCCGCAGGCGACGCCCCGCACCTATTTACATGAAATCCGGCAGCCCGGTTGGCCTGTCGTGCTGGTCACACTCGCTTATGTCGATGTTATCGCCTTGATCGGCGATTTGCGACCGGAACATATCGCTGTGGCCTGTCTGATCGCCGCAGGATGGCTGGCGGCCAATGGCTTCCGCATTGCGATTCGCGCAAGCGCGCCGATTGTCCTCGTCATCATCGGATTCGATTCATTGCGTTATCTGCGACCGCTGTTCGTGACAGCCGGGCGCATTCATGGCTGCGATCTGCGCGGGGTGGAACTGGCGTTGTTTGGCGTCGCGCCCGACACGACAATCGCCGATTATTTCAATATCCATCACTCGCCCGGCTTCGACCTGTTTTTTGCAATCCCCTATGCAGCCTTTATCTATGTCGCCATCCTGTATGGCGCGACGATGTATTTCCGTGACCGCAAACGCGTGCGCCCCGGCGTCTGGGCGTACGCTTTCATCTATCTGATCGCATTTACCTGCTGGATGGCGTTTCCAGCTGCGCCGCCCTGGTACATTCAGGCCCATGGCTGCGTCATCGACCCCGGCGCAGGACCGAGCGCCGCCGCCCTCATGCGAGTCGATGCGGCGCTGGGAATTCATTACTTTGAAGGCTTTTACGGTCGCGGCCCGACGGCCTTTGGCGCCATGCCGTCGGTCCACAACGCCTATCCCATGCTGACGCTGCTGGTTTTCTGGCCCATTGCCGGCTGGAAAGAGCGGGTCGCAAGTATCCTCTATGCGCTGTGGATGATCTGCGCGAGCCTCTATCTCGACCACCACTGGCTGATCGATGGCTTCGCGGGGTGGGCTACGGCGGCGCTTGGCGTCATTTTCGCGCGCCTGTTTGTCAGCCGGGCGGCGCCAAACGATCGTGCGATCGGAAAAACTGCGGCTTCCTGACGCATGCCGGCGACGCCGTTCCTCTCTCCGCGCTTCATGTTATAGATGCGCGACGCGCCCATGTATGGGGGCTCTGAACTGGACAGGCGATGGCAGAGGATTTCATTCGGCAGGCAGGCGTCGATCCGCACCGTGAACGCGCGCCCACGATTCTTGCCGCCCATCCGAACGTGCGCAACCTGATCGGGCGCAATCCCTGGACCGCCGTAATCGGGCTGGCGATTGTGGTGGTTCAGGCGGCCGCTGCGATTGCGATAGGCCGTCTATGGCCTGGCGGATGGTGGCAACCGATCCTCGCGGCGGCGCTTTTTGGCGCCTTTGCCAATCACGCCCTGTATGTGGTGGTTCATGACGCGACTCATGGAGTCGTCTTCAAAAGCCCCTGGGGCAACAGACTTGTGCTTGTGTTGGCCGACCTGCCAAATATCTTGCCTGGTTCGATGGCCTTCCGGGGCTATCACCTCCTGCATCACTCCGGGCGCAGCCAGTATTTCGGCGATCCCGATATTCCCAGCGAATGGGAAGCCCGCCTCGTGCGCAACATCTGGTGGCGCAAGGCGCTCTGGCTGGTGGTCTTTCCCTTTTTGCAGGCGACACGCGTCGGGCGGGTTCCGGCAGTGCCTTTGCTCGATGGCTGGGCGCTAGGGAATTACGCGGCGAATTTTTTATTCGCCGCAGCAATTTACGCCGTCGCCGGCTGGCCCGCGCTCATCTACCTGTTTGCGTCATTCTGGTTTGCAACAGGGCCGCATCCGCTCGGCATCCGCTGGATATCCGAACATTATGTGCTCGGTCCGGGACACGACACCAACAGTTACTACGGCCCGATAAACTGGATCGCGTTGAATATCGGCTATCACAACGAGCATCACGATTTTCCGCGAATTCCGTGGAACCGGTTGCCGGAGCTCAAAGCCATGGCGCCGGAATATTACAATACGTTGCCAGCCCACCATTCGTGGATCCGCCTGTTTTGCGAATTCATTTTCGATGGTCGCTACTGGCTGTTCTCGCGCGTTGTGCGCCCCGATATTCAGGCGGCGGAATAGGCGGGCGCCTGCGTCCGGAGAATGAAAAACGAAAAAATCGGGCTGCGCTCCCGGCGCGTCCGATGTCCAATCATTCGAAACCAAAAGACATTATTCGCCGCGAATGAACTTCTCGGTCAGCGCGCGCGCCTCATGCTCGACAAATTGCTGCGGCGGCGATTTCATCAGATAGCTGGACGGCCCTGTCAAAGCGCCGCCAATCTTGCGGTCCAGCGCCAGTTTGGCGCAGCGCACGGCGTCCACGACAACACCAGCAGCGTTTGGCGAATCCCAGACTTCCAGCTTCATGTCGATGCTGATGGGCGATCCGCCAAAACCCGTTCCCTCCATCCGGATATGAGCGAATTTGCGATCTTCCAGCCAAGGCACAAAATCGCTGGGACCGATGTGAATATCGTTGGCCGGCAGCGGTTCATCCAGTTGGCTGTTGACGGACTGTGTCTTGGAGATCTTCTTGGATTTCAGGCGCTCGCGGTCAAGCATGTTCAAAAAGTCTGTGTTGCCGCCGAAGTTCAACTGATAGGTGCGATCCAGCCTTACGCCCCTTTGCCGGAACAAGGACGCCAGCACGCGATGCACAATGGTCGCGCCAACCTGACTTTTGATATCGTCGCCCACGATCGGCAGATTGGCGGCTTCAAACTTCTTGCGCCATTTTGCGTTTGAAGCGAGAAAGACCGGAATGCAATTCACGTAGGCGCAGCCTGCCTTGATCGCCTCTTCAGCATAAAACTCGCTCGCCTGCTGCGAGCCGACCGGCAGATAGGACACGACCACATCAGCCCGCGATTTGCGAATTTCTGTCGCAATATCAACAGGCGGCTCTGACGATTCGGAAAACTGTTTACTAAGATGGCGGCCGAGGCCATCCAGCGTTACGCCGCGCTGCACCTTGACCCCCGTCGGGGCCACCTTGGCGAATTGCAAGGTATTGTTTGGCTCAACCAGTATAGCGTCTGCGACATCAAGGCCCACTTTTCCGGCATGCACGTCAAACGCAGCGCAAATATCAATGGAATCAATCCGGTAACCACCAATTTCCTCGTGCATGACGCCAG
Source organism: uncultured Hyphomicrobiales bacterium (assembly GCA_903931945.1). Classification (GTDB taxonomy): domain Bacteria; phylum Pseudomonadota; class Alphaproteobacteria; order Rhizobiales; family Beijerinckiaceae; genus Terripilifer. Next base: position 22,365 of record CAIZEI010000093.1, read on the forward strand.
GGGCTGGCGCGTTGCCGGCGCCATTGTAATAATAGGTCAGGCCCTGAACAAGCGATGACGCACAGTTTCCGACGCCAACCAGCGCAACTCTTATTCGTTTTTCCGTCACGCCAAGGCCCCCGATTGCCGCCCGCATGAGGAGGACGGTCAACATACAAATGAATCGAAAACATCGGCAAACGCGCCGATCTTGCAGCATATGAGGTTCTGCTCTAATCCCCCCGTGAGGCGTGGTCAATAGGGACAGCATCCGTGAGCTCAGGCCCGACTGGACGCCCGCAATCGTTAAAACGTATCGCTTTGGTCAGCGATTGGTATCTGCCTCGACTCGGCGGAATCGAATGGCATGTCGCCGATCTCGCGGCGGCCCTGTCCGACAAGGGATGCGATGTCACAATTTTGACAACGACCCCTGACCCATCGCCGTCTTCGATCCAGCGAGCGAATGGCGCGTTCAGAATCGACCGTATCGATACGCTGCGCGCGCCCCGGTTCGGATTTTCCATCTCGCCACGACTCGCTGAGCTGTTGACCCGTCGATTGCAAGCCGGAGATTTTCAACTGGTGCACGTGCATGCCAGCGTGATTTCGCCACTGGCGTTGGCGGCGGTCATCGCCGCACGCCGGCTCAATTTACCAGCGGTTGTGACATTTCATTCCATGTTGCTCAGAGCTGCCGGAGTCCTGCGCTGGGCGGATCGTCGCTGGAGCTGGTCCTCGAGACCGATCCTCTGGACGGCGGTCAGCGATGCGGTTGCCGCGCAGGCAAGCGGGGCTCTGGGCGGCGCGCCCGTGCAGACCCTGAGCAATGGCGTGTATCTGGAAAACTGGCCGGAACGGCCCCGACCGAAGGGCGCGCCGGATCGGCGCATCGTGATTGCAACCGCCATGCGTCTGACGCGGAAAAAACGGCCCCTGGAGCTTCTCGATGCGTTCTGGATCGCCCGGGATATCGCCAGCGCGCACGGTTGCGATCTGGAATTGCGCATCGCCGGAGAAGGTCCGCTCCGCGCAAAAATGGAGCGTATGATTCAATCCGCCGGAGCAGGAAACTCCGTTTTTCTGTTGGGCGCCCTGCCCCGCAACGCCTTGCAGGAGCTCTACGCAGGAAGCGATATTTTCATCATGCCCTCGACGCGTGAATCCTTCGGGCTGGCGGCGCTGGAAGCCCGCGCCAGCGGTCTGCCTGTGGTCGCGATGGCGGGCACGGGAACGCAAGACTTTCTCATCGATGGCAAAACGGGTTTGCTCGCGCAGACCGACCGCGGTCTGGCGTCCCAGCTTGCAAGACTCGCCCTGGACGCGGACCTGCGCGCCCGGCTCTCCCCGCGCGATACCGGCATTGCGCGCTTTAACTGGCCGAAGGTCGCCGATCGCCACCCTGAAGCCTATGAACAGGCGCGCATCCTGACCGCCCCATAACCTCAAGCATCTCGTGTCTTGATGGAACGCGAAAATGCTAGGCGCTGTTCCGTTTTGCGGAATAGCTCCAGGGCGGCCACAGGATCAGCGCGCCAAGGCCAGGCAGGACGGAAGCTGCGAGATAAGCGGCATGTTGCAGCAGCGCCAGCGCCAGCGCGAGTTCCGGCGCGATCCCGGTTTGCGTATAGGCAAAGACTACAGACGCTTCATAAATGCCAAGATTGCCCGGCGGCCCCGGGATGACTGTCGACAAAGCGATCGCGGCAACCACAAGAATCGCCGCCTCGGGCGAAGGCGCAACGCCGCAAGCGCGCATGATGCAAAGCGCGGCAAAACCTTCGGTGGATTTGCGCGCCGCGTAAAGCGCCAGTGCAAGGCCAACTTTATGCGGCGCGCGGACGGCGGCCAGATGCCCCGCAAGATCTGCAAAGCCGAGCAGCGCACGTCCCATCCAGCCTTTTTGGCGCAGGGAAAAACGCCGCACGAAACCATGCGAAAACGAGACGCCCGTCAACAGGCCAACGAATACAAGCACTGCGGGCAGCAAGATCGCCGCAGCGGTCCGCATGAACGAAGGCGCCGGCGAAAAAATCAGTGCGGCAAGGATGAGAATGACTTTCACAGCGCCGGTCAGCGCCTGATCCAGAGCAACGATTGTCGCTGCGACAGCGGCGCTCACTTGCGCCCGCCGAACCAGCATCACGACAGCGACAACGCCGCCGCCGAGAATGGACAATGTCTGAATCGCAGCCAGCGTCACCGCTTGCGTTTCGAGCAAGCGCATCGGGGGCGGCGGAATCGGCGTCAGCGCGCGCCAGGCGAAATACCACAGCGGCATCGCAACGAGGTTGCAGCCAAAGGCCGCCAGAACCCAGATCAGACTGGCTTGCGCGACCGCCGCGTCGACGGCAGCCCAATCAAGCGATCGTGCGAGATAACTGACACCGAATGCGCCTGCCGCCCAGATGGCGACCCAGACAACAGCTGCGCGCCAGTCCAGTTTGAAGCCCGACTTTGGCGGCGTTGTCACGCCGCAGCGCCCGCAGGCAGGAGGTCGCGCATACGGCGGAATCGCGCGCCGCGCGACCTGAACAGACGGATCACAGCCTGCATATCTGATAGCGCGGGGTCGCCGGTGCGAAAACGGCAATCCAGACGCAAATTGGTGTTCCGCCAGTCGACATATTCCCATGGGTGGCAGAACAGCACCACCGGACCCCGCAGCCGCGACAACCAGCGGTCGCGGATGAACGCGGGCAGGCGCAGCACGCTCGAGGTCACAGACGCCGGGATGCGCGTCAGACGGGTTGGCCCATCGGGTGAAAAATGCTTCGCCTTGTATTTTGCCTGCGAGGAATCCAGCGCAAATCCTTCATCTTCGAGCAACCCCAGATATTCGGCTGGAAACATCAGATTGGGCGCGCGAAAGGAGACAATCTCGCCAAACTCCCGCAGCACTTTTGCGGATTCGGCAATTTCGCCGCGCGCATCATTCCGGTCAAGAGCCGGAAACGGCCGGTGCGTCATGCCGTGTGAGGCAAGCTCATGACCGTCAACGACAACCCGCGCGGCGACATCCGGCGAATGGCGAGCGCTGTCGCCAGTTATAAAGCAGGTCGTTTTGACGCCCTCGGACGCAAACAGATCAAGCAGCCGCGGCGCGCCCTCCTCCATACCGCGCCAGGTCCACAGATAGGGCGGACAATCGGGCTCCATATCGACGGTGATGCACACGTCGAGGGGAATTGGCGCTGATTGCCTGTGAGTTGACATGGTCTGGATTCAACGGATCAAAGCGCCTCTATAAGGGATAAGGCCGGGCTTCGCTAGTCAGGCGGCGGGGGCAGTCGGGCGGTTGGAACGTCCGCTCGTGGCTTTGGAGCGGAACGGGCGGGAGGCGGGTGGAACGGGGGGGGGGTGTGACCCTGTACGGTGTTCAGCCCACCTGCGAACATCATTCATGGGCCTGACGCAAGTAGCATATCAAGCTTGGTCTTCCTTTAGGAGGGACTCAAAATGGCGTCGCTTTGGAAGCTGCCGCAATCGCCAATGCGGGCGCCTGAGCTAGCCGATCCAAAACGCGCTCGCGCTCGTGTCGGTGAATTGTTGAACGACGCACGGTCAATCTCCACAAATCTTTCTGAACTGGCCAAAATACCAGCGGCCCGAAACCTGCTGCTTGGGGTCGCCGATCATTCGGGATTTCTTTGGGATATTGCATCGCGCGATCCGGAGGGCGTCGCCTCTCTTTTCAAGGGCGAGCCGGACGCGGCATTTGCCGAGGTCCTTGCCCGTCTTGCGTTCGATTGCGACGCGGCGCGCACTGACGAGGACGTTATGCGTGTGCTTCGACTGGCGCGCCGAAAAGTGGCTCTGTTGATTGGCCTCGCCGACATTGGGGGCGTTTGGAGCATAGAGGAGGTTATGGAGGCGCTATCCGCCTTTGCCGATACAGCGACGTCCGCTGCTTTGCGGCAAGCTCTGCGCTCGGCTGCGGCCCGAGGCGAACTACGCCTGTCCAATCGCGCGCGTCCAGAGGCTGGATGTGGACTCGCGGTCCTGGCGTTGGGCAAACATGGCGCGCGTGAGCTCAACTTTTCAAGCGACATCGATTTGATGTTATTTTTTGATCCCGAAGCGTCTTCCGTTCCCGAGGGCAGAACACCAGCAATCGAATTCGTCCGCGTCGCTCGCAAGCTGGTTCGCCTGCTGCAGGAATATACAGAGGACGGCTATGTCCTGCGCGTCGATTTGCGATTGCGGCCGGACCCGGGCTCCACAGCAATCGCGATATCGTTCCCCGCTGCTTTCGACTACTACGCGACGGTCGGACAGAACTGGGAGCGAGCCGCCCTGATCAAGGCGAGGCCCGTGGCCGGGGATCTACAACTGGGAGCCAGTTTTCTTGCCGATCTCGAGCCATTCATCTGGCGCAAATATTTTGACTACGCCGCCATCGCCGACATCCATGCCATGAAACGTCAAATTCATGCGACGCGAGGTCACGGTGAAGTTGCGGTGGCGGGACACAATATCAAACTTGGCCGGGGCGGCATTCGCGAGGTCGAGTTCTTCGTCCAGACACAGCAGCTCATTTTCGGTGGGCGTCGTCCAAATCTGAGGGGAGCGCGCACTCTTGATATGCTCGTAGAGCTAGAACGCGACGGCTGGATCACAAGCCAAGTGGTCGAGGAACTATCCGCCGCCTATTGCTATCTTCGCGAGGTTGAACATCGGCTGCAAATGATCGCGGACGAACAAACCCAGCGGCTTCCAGAGGAAGCCTTAGCATTGGCGCGCTTTGCCCGATTCATGGGACACGCAAAAGCGTCAACCTTTGAAAGGGAAATGATGGGGCATTTGCGGCGCGTCGAGCGAAACTATTCAATGCTCTTCGAACATGCGCCCGGGTTGCACACGCAGGCGGGAAGTCTCGTATTCACGGGCGTAGCTGATGATCCAGACACTATCCGAACCCTTGCGACAATGGGATTTCGGGACCCGGTCCGTGCTATCGAAACCATGCGTGGCTGGCACTTTGGCCGACGAATAGCGCTTCGCGGCGAACGCGCGCGTGAAGTCTTGACGGAACTTGCGCCAGCGTTGATCGAAGCTCTTGCCGGCAGCGGAGAACCGGACGCCGCGCTTGCCGCGCTTGACGAAGCGATGGCGCATATGCCAGCCGCTGTTGAACTGTTCACCATTCTAAAGTCGCATGCCAAAGTGCGAACGCTCTTCGCCGATATCCTCGGCGGCGCCCCGAGGCTCGCGGGTATCATCGAGCAGCGACCCCACGTCCTCGACTCCGTGATTGATCCGGGGTTCGGAATCGCTCCCGCGAGCGTCAAATCTTACGCCGCCGCAATTAGCAATTTGGACCGCCGCACATATGCAATAGAGGACTTCCTGGATGCCGCTCGTGATCTGGCGCGTGAAGAAATGTTCGTTATCAGTGTGCGAACTCTCTCAGGAACACTCGATCCGCCAATCGCCGGACATGCCTTTTCGGCGCTTGCCGAGGCCAACCTGAGCGCGATACTTGCACGGGTCGAGGGCGATTTTGCGATCGATCATGGCCGGGTGCCGGGAGGACGTTGCGCGGTCATTGGGATGGGCCGGCTAGGCGCGCGGGAAATGACGGCGACATCCGATCTCGATCTAATTCTGATTTACGAGTTTGGCGACGCTGACGAATCGATTGGGCCGCGCCCTTTGCACGCGGAGCGTTATTACGCACGCTTGACGCAACGCGTAATCGCCGCGCTGAGCGCGCTAACCGCTCGCGGCAAAATCTACGATATCGACATGCGGTTGCGACCGTCGGGTCGCGCCGGACCGATCGCCACGCGACTGGTGAGCTTCAGGGAATATCAGAACCGTGAAGCGGAAACCTGGGAACTTATGGCGTTGACGCGCGCCCGCGTTGTGGCGGGCGATCCGTCGCTCGCGCGGGAAATCGAAGCCATTGTAGCCGATGTGCTGCGCGCGCCGCGCGACCCCGCCACGCTTGCACGTGATGTGCGAGAAATGCGCGAACTCGTCGAACGCGAAAAGGGCAACGACGACCCGTGGGATTTGAAGCTCGCCGAAGGCGGCTTGATGGACATCGACTTCATCGCGCAATTTTTTGTTTTATCGCTCGCCAGCGAGAAGCCCGACATTATCGGCGCGGATTTCGACTCCGTAATGCGAGCAGTCGCCTTCGCGGGTTGCCTGCCGCGCGAAGGAACCGAATTCTTGAGGGAAGCGCGAGCGCTCATGTCGTCAGTGACACAATTGACGCGCATCGCCATCGACGGGCGTTTTGATCCTCAACGCATGGCCGGCGGCATCTTGCGCCGAGTTGCATCGGCGACCGGTTTGCCGGATGTTTCAGCTCTCGATGCCGCCCTGCGGGACGCACGCGCAAAAACGCGCCAGATTTTTCGCAGAATTTTCTACTGATCGTGCTAGGGGACGCGTCCTCGTTGAGGGGACGAAGCTATTCCATTGAGATGAACCCGATTCACGCCACTGGTCTTCCCGCAAAAATCGTTCGGACGGGAGTCGGGCCGAGGTCCCTCCCATCGGCCAAAGCCGATTTCGTCGAAACAGTCGTTTTCGCAAAGACTTTGTGTTGGAGAACCAACGCCGTGGTTTAAGCTCTTGCGCACGTCGTCCCGAACGTAATCCCACGTGGAATTTTGTTCACTGTCAGGTTGAGTGGTCATAGCGGTCCCCTACGAGTTTCGGACGGCTCGGTGTATTGCGGGAATTTGCGTTTTTTGAGACCATCGGCTCAAAGACAGGCAACTGATCTAAAGCGCCAACGATCATTGTGCGACGATTCTCGAAATTCGGACATTCCACGCACCTGGGCAGCAATGTCAGTTTGCTCGCAAATTTCAGGTGCGCCGCTGTCCAACCCAAACCGCTTGCAAATGTGCTGCCGTACGCTTCCTTCGCGGCTCCTGTCCGCTCCTCCGCTGAAAGCCGACCGCTGCCCCTGCCGAACCCGCTGCGCGTGATCGCAACCGCCCTGGCCTAGATATCCAGCGTGGCCTCGCCGCCGGCGAATTTCGCTCGCTCCTGAATAAACGCGAAGCGCAATTCGGGCTTGTTGCCCATCAGGCTTTCCACCGATTCCGACGTCGCCGCGCGGTCCTCATCCTTGATGACGACTTTCAGCAGCGTCCGCTTGTGCGGGTCCATCGTGGTTTCTTTCAGTTGCGCCGCCATCATTTCGCCAAGGCCTTTGAAGCGGTTGATCTCGACCTTGCCCCTGCCGGTCAAAACCGTTTTCAAAAGGTAATCGCGGTGCTCGTTATCCCTCGCATAGACAGACTTCGTTCCCTGCGTGAGTTTATAAAGCGGCGGCACGGCGAGATAGAGATGGCCTTCCTCGATCAGTTTGGGCGTCTGCCGGTAAAAGAACGTGATCAGCAGCGAGGCGATATGCGCGCCATCAACGTCGGCGTCCGTCATGATAATGATTTTGCCATAGCGCAGCTCGGCGGGTTTGTAATGCGCGCCGACGCCGCAGCCCAGAGCCAGCACAAGATCGCCGAGCTGCTGGTTGCCGGCCAGTTTGTCGCGCGTGGCTGATGCGACGTTCAGGATCTTGCCGCGCAACGGCAGGATCGCCTGCGTCGCGCGGTCGCGCGCCTGTTTGGCCGATCCGCCGGCGGAATCCCCCTCAACGATGAACAGTTCCGTATCCTGAGCCGAATTGCTGGAGCAATCGGCGAGCTTGCCCGGCAGGCGCAACCGCCGGGCGCCAACCTTGCGCGCGACATCTTTTTCGGCGCGACGACGCAACCGTTCTTCCGAGCGCTCGATCACCCAGTCGAGAAGGCGCGAGGCCTGCGAAGGGCTGTCCGCCAACCAGTGGTCAAGGGCGTCGCGAATCGTTGAATCGACGATCCGCGAGGCCTCCGCCGTCATCAGACGGCCCTTGTTCTGACCCTGAAACTCGGGTTCGCGGATGAACACGGAAATCAACGCCGCACAGCCCGCGAGCACATCTTCAGTTGTGACATTGGCGGCGCGCTTGGCCTGGCCGATGCGTTCGGCGTGATCTTTCAGAGCGCGCAACAGCGCCACCCGCAGCCCCGCTTCATGCGTGCCGCCGTCAGGCGTTGGGATGGTGTTGCAGTAGGAGTGCACAAAACCATCGTCATCGCTGAGCCAGGTGACAGCCCATTCGACCGTGCCATGCCCGCCCTGCTTTTCGACCCGGCCCGTGAAAGCCTGATCGACGACGCCATTCTTCCCCTCCACCTCGCCGGCCAGATAATCTTTGAGACCGCCGGGGAAATGCAGCACAGCTTCAACAGGCGTGTTGGTTCCGGCGACCAGCGCGGCGGCGCAACGCCAGCGGATTTCGACGCCGCCAAACATATAGGCTTTCGAGCGGGTCATCCTGAAGAGGCGCGCGGGCTTCCAGGTCGCGTTGGCGCCAAAGATTTGCGGGTCGGGACGAAACCGCACGCGGGTGCCGCGCCGGTTGGGCGCCTTGCCGACTGTTTCAAGTCTGGTGACGGGCAGACCGCGCTCATAAATCTGCCGATACAATGTCTGCCCGCGCGCGACCTCGACTTCAATACGTTCGGACAGGAAATTCACCACCGAAGCGCCGACGCCATGCAAACCGCCCGACGTCTGATAGGCGCCTGAATCGAACTTCCCGCCCGCGTGCAGCTTCGTCATGATGACTTCGAGCCCGGATTTCTCGGGAAATTGCGGGTGCGGATCGACAGGCATTCCGCGACCATTGTCGGTCACGACAAGCCAATTGTCCTCCTCGACCGATACCTCGATCCAGGTGGCGTGGCCGGCCACCGCCTCGTCCATGGAATTGTCGAGCACTTCGGCGAACAGATGATGCAGGGCCGCTTCGTCAGTGCCGCCAATATACATACCCGGCCGGCGACGCACTGCGTCGATATCCGCCAGCACTTCAATCGAGGCGGCGGTATATCCAGCCTCGCCCGGCGTGCCGGACACGCGCGCAGTCTTCTTTTCCGCTGGCGCGGCAGGCCTCGCGACGGATTTATCGCCGCCAGGACGGGCAGATGAAGGTCCGCCAAAAAGATCGTTCGAATGCGCCATGGATGTGTGAACTCGGGAAATCGCCGGACACTGATTCGGCCCGGCGGCATCTTACTCCAGTTCAGGCGCGCCACGCAGCGTTTGCGCGCTCCCGTTTCAATACCGGGAACAAGTCGTGCCGCATGCCCGAACCTGAGCCTGCCCCATGGCGCCCGGGTGTCATTGCGCGCAAAACGAAACTGGCGCCTAAAATATATGCATTTTGATCAAAACCTGGCGTCCGCACGTCGGTTTCGCTTATGCTTTTGGCACCATGAAATCGATTGGCGGCCGACCGCCCGTTGCGGATTTGGAAAGCGCGAATCCGGCGGCTGCGGCCGCCGGTCCTGCGACGGCAGGCGCCCGGAACTCCCCCGGATTTCAGACCGCATCCCGCCAATATGGCAGAATCCCGCCCGATGCGAGAGCTGGCTTTTGCAGCTCCGCCTTGCGCCCCTTGGCTGGCGGTTCGGGTCGCGCCGTTTTAGACGCATGCCCGGGCGTCAAAGTCTTTTGGCACGAATACTGCTTAAGTCTGCGCGGGGGTCGCGAGCGGATTGTTGACCGCCGAATTGAGCTCAGGCAATTAAATCCCGACATCAACCGAAGTGGACGGAAGTTTCTGAACATGGCCAAATACAAACTCGAATATCTCTGGCTTGATGGCTATTCGCCCGTGCAGAACCTGCGCGGCAAGACGCAAATCAAGGAATACGCCAGTTTCCCCACGCTTGAACAGCTTCCTATGTGGGGTTTCGATGGCAGTTCGACCCAGCAGGCCGAGGGGCGCAGTTCTGACTGCATGCTCAAGCCGGTCGCAGTCTATCCCGACAGCACGCGCAAGAATGGCGTGCTTGTCATGTGCGAAGTCATGATGCCGGATGGCAAGACTCCCCACTCGACCAACCACCGCGCAACCATCCTGGATGACGAAGGCGCCTGGTTCGGTTTCGAGCAGGAGTACTTCTTCTATCAAGACGGCCGTCCGCTCGGCTTCCCCGAAAATGGCTATCCCCCGCCGCAGGGTCCCTACTACACCGGAGTTGGCTATAAGAATGTCGGCGATGTCGCCCGCGAACTGGTGGAAGAACATCTCGATATCTGCCTTGAGGCTGGCATCAATCACGAAGGCATCAATGCCGAAGTGGCCAAAGGCCAGTGGGAATTCCAGATTTTCGGCAAGGGCTCCAAAAAGGCCGCCGACGAAATGTGGGTCGCCCGCTACATTCTCATGCGAGCCGCCGAGAAATACGGAATCGACATCGAATTCCATTGCAAGCCGCTGGGCGCTACCGACTGGAACGGTTCAGGCATGCACGCCAACTTCTCAACAACCTATTTGCGCGAAACCGGCGGCAAGGACTATTTCGAAGCCATGATGAAGGCTTTCGAAAAGAACCTTATGGACCACATCACGGTCTATGGCCCGGACAACGACAAGCGTCTGACCGGCAAGCACGAGACGGCACCTTGGAACAAGTTCTCTTACGGCGTGGCTGACCGCGGTGCTTCGATCCGCGTTCCGCACTCCTTCGCCAAC
>CAIZEI010000094.1 GCA_903931945.1 uncultured Hyphomicrobiales bacterium
CTTCGAAACGCGATCCGCGCAGCGCGCGCCACAAGATTGTTTCCGCTATCGTCATGCGCTTTCGCAGCGTTCGCGCGAATGGCGGTGTTGATGTCGTGGTTGGACGGCGCGGCATGGCTCATGCTGATGCGGTGCGGATTTCGCGTCAAGATAAGCGCACGCCGCGCCGCCCTCATCCGGCCTTCGGCCACCTTCTCCCGTTTCACGGGCGAAGGCGTGCGCGCACCACGTTTTTTGCCTGAACTTTCGGACATATCTTTCCACAAGCGCAACCCATTGAAAAATCACGCTCCACGAAATCTCTCAAAAGTCTTGCTTTTGCAAATTTTTGGAGCAAACAAGCCGACTTTCGCAGCGCCCGGCAATACCGCCCGCCCGCTGCCCTTCCATCGGGCGACGTCCGCTTTCAGTTGTATCGCCCGATTGGCAGGCGTTCCTTTGTTGTATAAGGGCGATGACTTCATCCACACCGATATCGCAGCGGCCATCAGACATTGACCCAATCTCCTTCTCTCGCCTCCTTCCGCCGTATTGTCGTCAAGGTCGGCTCGTCCCTGCTGGTCGATCAGGCGGCTGGCCGTCTGAAACAGGCCTGGCTTGAGGCGCTGGCCGGCGATCTGCAAGATTTGCATCAGCGCGGCGCCGATGTGCTGGTGGTGTCGTCGGGCTCGATTGCGCTCGGACGCGGCGTGCTGGGCCTGCCCAGGGGCGCACTGGCTTTGGCCGACAGTCAGGCGGCGGCGGCCGTCGGGCAGATCGCGCTGGCCGGCGCCTGGCGCGAGGCGCTCGGCGCGCGCGGCATGACGGCGGGCCAGATTCTCGTAACGCTCAATGACACCGAGGAGCGCCAGCGTTACCTGAATGCGCGCGAAACCCTCGGACGTCTGCTCGCCATGCGCGCGGTGCCGGTCATCAATGAAAACGATACCGTCGCCACTACGGAAATCCGCTATGGCGATAACGACCGGCTCGCCGCGCGCGTCGCCACCATGGCGAGCGCCGATCTCCTGATCCTGCTGTCGGATATCGACGGGCTGTACACGGCGCCGCCGCAGGACAATCCCGACGCAAAGCTGATTCCTGTGGTACCGCGCATCACCTTCGAGATCGAATCCATGGCGGGCGGCGCGGCGTCCGAAAATTCGCGTGGCGGGATGCGCACCAAAATCGAGGCCGCCAAGATTTGCGTGACCGGCGGCGCCCATATGATGATCGCCGACGGGCGTATCGCGCATCCCATTGCCAGGGTCGCCGCGGGCGCCAATTGCACGTGGTTTCTGACGCCGTCGACGCCGCTCAGCGCACGCAAAAAATGGATCGCCGGATCGCTGGAGCCGCGCGGCGCGCTGCATGTCGATGCGGGCGCGGCGCGAGCGCTGTTTGCCGGCAAGAGCCTGCTGCCAGCGGGCGTCACCCGCGTCGAGGGGAGTTTTGAACGGGGGGATTGCGTCGTCTTGCGCGACCCCTCGGGCGCGGAAATCGGTCGCGGTCTTGTCGCCTATGACAGCGGCGAGGCCGGCCAGATCACGGGCCGCAACACCAGCGAAATCGAGGGCATTCTGGGGATAGCTGGCGGCGCGGGCATGATGCATCGCGACGACATGGCGCTCAGCGGGGAGTGAGCGGCGGCGCCCCGGGCCGAACCGGCTGCGTTTGATCCCGCCGCCAGGACATGCTTGTTTGCCGCCGGCCTTCTGGCGCCGCCGGCGCGTCCATGCTACCAGCTCGCCAGCATTTTGAGGCATTCTTGTCACCGTCTTCCGCACCATCAATCGCTGCAAAAACTCGCCCGCCGCTGCGCGGGCGGCTGCGCCCCATCGGCGACGGGTCGGTGTCTTTGCGCGCGCTTATATTGGGCCTGCTGACCATCGGCGAAACCACGATCGAAGGTCTGCTCGAAAGCGAAAACGCCTTGCGCGCCGGGCAGGCGTGCCGCGCGTTGGGCGCACGGGTGGAGCGCCTGGGTCCAGGC
>CAIZEI010000095.1 GCA_903931945.1 uncultured Hyphomicrobiales bacterium
AAGACAACTCACCGGGGCTTTAGGGCCCCTTTCTCTCAACCGGACTGGTACACTTTTACGCCGCCATCCGGCACATTTTTGCTCCGCCGTTGACAAACTCGGCCACCACATGGGTGTAGCCGTCTGGTAGGGCAATTAAAAGCAGTGTCGGAAAGTATTGCTTGATAGCGAGCTTTATTGCTGTCGCCGCGTCAAGTCCGGAGGGGCCGCTTTTGACCAAGTGATTGTGCCAAGTTCCCAAGACGTAGAGCGAACCGCCTGAGTTTTTGATCAGCGTGTGAATCTTGAGTTTAAGGTCGAGTTTGCCCAGCACGAATTTTTCAGGCGAAAAAGTGCTATCGGGCGGCGCGGGTATGACATCGACGATCTGAAAGGCGTTGCCGATTTGAGAAAACCGGCCGACGATGACGCCGCCGGTCTCCGTGCCGGGCCGCGCGGCGATTTCAGCTCGGATCTGCGCGTCGGCATTCGGACTGATTCGGATCGAGTACCCATCCGCTTCGATGATCGTCCACGGCGCTACTGTGTGACGACTCCACGTCTGCGACAGGCCGTCATCGGCGACCTCGGCCAGGTGGATTTCCGCCTCGTTTTGCACGCCGTCCTGGACGCGATGGCCGACGATCTGACTCAGTCCGCTTGCGAGGGCGCTCAGGCGGTCGTCGGGCATGGGAAAAGTGGCTGCGCTGCAGCCTTGCCCAATCACTATGGCTTCCGCCTCGGCGCTGAAAACACGGTCGCGGATACGTTCGTTTGCTGAGATGATGCGATATGATTCGGCCGCGAGATCGCTGATGCTCGGATTTCCGCCGGGCCCTTCGAACGCCGCGTAAGCAATGCGGCCGGCACCGAGCAGATGTGCCTCGGCGATTGGAGGACGATGTTCCCAATTGAGAAACGACAGTCGTTCGCGAGCGACTGTCGAGGCAGTAGTGTTCAGCAGGAGTCGGAGACTTTGGGGCGCGATAAGGGCGCGACCTTCAGCCGTATCGCAGGTGGCGATGATGTCAGCCTTATGTGCGGTTGGCTTGTCCCGCAATTGCGCGAGGCTTTCCGCAAGAAGGGAAGCTTTGTCGTTCTGGATGCCGCGGTCAGATGCCTGGGTGGGAAGCAGGGCGTGACGGGCGTAATTATGCGGCTCCATGGAGCCATTGTCCGTGACAAGCGTCGGGCCGTGGCCCCGGCGCGCCATGTGTGAAGCTATCTTGGAGCCGACACTGCCGCAGCCGACCAGGGTCCATGACGGGCGATCCGCGGTAGCTGGAAGACCAGAAGCGCGTCTGAGAATATCAATGGAGAGTTGCTCGCGAAGGGCGCAGATGCGAACTTGCGCTTGGTCGTATTTCGTTATGTCCTGAAGTTGTTGAAGGTCGACCAAATAGGAGCAGAGCTCGATAGAAGAATCGGTCCCGATCAGGTTGTACGGCCGACGGGCCAAGAAAGTGATCGCGACTGGAATTGATCCAAGATTTCGCCCGTTAGCGCCGAACGCGATCAGATTGAGGCTGCCTTCAAATTGTATACGGCATCCATATCGCTCCGCGCGATCAAACAGGTCGCGAATTGTCGAGACGGTCTCTGGCAGATAGTCGGGAGTGATGAACGGATGTCCGGGATTAATATCGCTCGGCCAAGCGATTAATCCTATCGAGTCGCCTGCCCATGCTTTGCCGCCAATTTGACGGCGGGAATATTTGCCCTTTGCGAGGTCGATCGAATCGCATGATCGATGGTCGATCGAAAAATGCTGCTGATCTGTAGTGATGATCTGAAAAAATGTCGTGCAGACCGCAACGCAGCCGCCCTGCGGGGTGGCGAGCGCTCTCATTTTGGCGCCATCGACGATCATGACATCGTCGATGTCGTCGCGACGGACGGGTTCCCAACCAATAGCCGGGTCGTTCAATTTGAACATCGCGGCCTTGTCGAGCCAAGCCACCAGTTGGTCGATAAATCCGTCGATGCCGCGTGACTGAATGAGTTCTCGAGGGCTGCCAGCGACAAGACACGGCTGCGGCGGCAGGTTTGCCGGCCCGGGATTGATGTGAGGATGCGAGCGGTTGAAATCGGCGCGAAGGGTCAGATTCGGTGCGAAGGCGGGGTAATTGTGGGGAAAGCCGAGCGTAACAGTTTCGACGCTCCGAACGCCGCTGGGACTTTCGCCTGCCTCCCGCCAGGCGGCGGGTAGTTCGTTCGCGATGTCGATCTCGACAACGACGGCGCCGTCGTCGAAATCGTGGAGAACTCGGATTTTCTTGACTGCCGGATGCGTGCTGATGAGATTCAGCGCCCGGGCGATGACGATCGGGATTGTCATCGGGTCAGCCGTGGCCGAGCGCCTCGGACCCGACTGCAGTGCTGATGCCCGCGGACGCCACCAGTCGCATGCGATTGGGTTTTGGTCCGTATTCGTTCACATTCAGCTCGAATGGCTCATCGCCGGGTTCGTCAGCGAGGCAGCGAAATTGACCGCCTGGCTTTACGATATCCTCGTATTCACGCTTGGCGCGGATGCAAGGCGGATCGTTCTTGTCGTCTTTGATCTTGGTGCTGCTGGAAAGAACGGTTGCGCCAGGTTGAGCCTGGGCAAGCGCGTTGCGTGCGTCCTGTGATACCTTGGCCGCGCTGCCCTTATCCGACCAACTGTCCCAAGACAGGCTGTGCCATGAGCAATGGTGCGGGGCCAGAAGGACCTCGTATTTTAGGTCCTCGGCGGTGTATTTGCCCCAGATCTTCTCCCAGATCCCGACTTCCGCGTCGCCGCCGAGCAGGTAGCGGGCGGCGATGGAATTGCCATTAGCGGCGAGCGTCAAACGCATGATGACGCTGGAGTTGTTCTTCGTCAGCACGTCTTCTTCAGCATCGTCGCTGCCGATGAGCGGCGCGAGAAGGAGCGCCTCGAACGAAAAGTCGATGGCGCCGCAGATTTTCGAGAACCGGGTTCCGGCCTTCACAAGGATGGCACCAAGGTCGTCGGTTTTGCCGTTGATGTCCTCGCCGAGGATCTGAATACGATCGCCGTCGGAGAGAAAACCTTTGGTCCTGAAGAGCTTGACCCGGCGGCGTGCTTCCGTCGCCCATGCTTGGGCGTCCGTGCAAAGGATGTGATTCTTTGATGCGCGGCGAAATACGATCGGTGACGACCACATTTCGCGAATAATGATCTTGTCGTCGGCCTTTTTCCAATCCGACGGCGGTCCCAGGTGGAAATGCGTCTCCAGGCCGGAGATGTGATCCTGATCTGGGTGGGTGAGCAGAACCGCGTCAATGAAAAAGCGACCCTGCGGGTCTCGGGTGAGACGGTCACGGAATTGCTTGCCGACATCCGGCGTTTCGTCGTCCGGATTGTCAGCGGCGACTCGGATCTTGATGTCGACGAGCACCTTTCGGCCGCTTTCGAGTTCGATCAGCGTCATGTCGCCATTGTCGACTTTGAAATGAGTGGTTTTGACTGGCATCTGGTCCTCGAAAATTGCGGCTCCGTTTAAGATAGGCGTTCTTCTTTTGTCCGCAAGACGCGGCGCATGCACGGGTGACGAAAATTTTCTTTATCCAGACCCATTCGCCGAGCCTTTTTTGCTTTTATCCTGCAAAATCGGAAAACAGGATTTTGCAGGATAAACTCCACTCGTCGTAGGCGAAGATCCTTGATCCGACGTGACGAGCGCGGTCACGCTCGCCACGTTTATTCGGATCGGTCCGCGAGTGCCGCAAGTCATTGAAGTTTTGCGTTGCGGATAAACTTCGGTGCCTTGGATACAAACCATGTTCAAATTTGCGGAAGGAATTTGAGGTGTTGCGGAAGAACCGCGCTCAAATTTTCAGAAACGACAGAAAGTCAGACCTCAACTACACCCCGTCGTTGACCCGCATGTGTCACACTTCAAACAAGTCCCATTGCGCACCAGGGTAAAATTCGCGCATTCGGGGCAGGCCTCGCCGACATAGCCTTTCATTTTGGCTTCCGCCCGCTGGTCGGCGATTTTTCGCCCGCCCGATGGCGCCGCAGCGACTGGCGCGGGCGTAGCCCAGTCGAGATGCGTCAGGCTGGTTCCATCGTCATGCAGCGCTGTGACGGGCGTGTGCCCCATCTGCGCATAGGACGCCTCCGCGCCATGCGTGCCGGTGCTTTTCAGCAGCATGACATTGGTGTTTTTGCCGCGCACAAAACCCGACGAAATCAACGGCGCGCTGGAAGGTCCGCCGTCTTTGCCGTCATCGCCGCGCCCGAGCGAGGTCTGGTTGAGATCCTCGGGCGTGACATGCGCGAGATCGTTGCGATGGAGGTAGGAGATCGCCAGTTCGCGGAACACGTAATCGAGAATCGACGTTGCGTTCTTGATGGCGTCATTGCCCTGCACCAGACCCGCCGGCTCAAAGCGGGTGAACGTGAAGGCGTCGACATATTCGTCCAGCGGCACGCCATATTGCAGGCCCACCGAAATCGCGATGGCGAAATTGTTCATCAGCGAGCGGAAGGCGGCGCCCTCCTTGTGCATGTCGATAAAGATTTCGCCGATGCGGCCATCTTCATATTCGCCGGTGCGCAGATAGACCTTGTGGCCGCCGACCACGGCTTTTTGCGTATAGCCCTTGCGGCGATCGGGGAGCTTTTCGCGCTGGCGTTCGCGCTCGATGCGCTCCACAATCCGCTCGACAATGCGTTCGGAGAGATGCGCGGCCTTGGCGGCGGCGGGCATCGCCACAAACTCCTGCACCGCCTCATCGTCGTCGGCCCCCTCATCGGCGATCAGTTGCGAATTGAGGGGCTGCGAGAGTTTTGAACCATCGCGGTAAAGCGCGTTGGCTTTGAGCCCGAGCCGCCAGGACAGCATATAGGCGTCCTTGCAGTCGTCGACGCTGGCGTCGTTGGGCATGTTGATAGTCTTGGAGATGGCGCCGGTGATGAACGGCTGCGCCGCCGCCAGCATCCGGATGTGGCTGTCCACCGAGAGATAACGCTTGCCAGTGCGCCCGCAGGGATTGGCGCAATCAAACACCGCGTAATGCGCGGGTTTGAGATGCGGCGCGCCTTCCAGCGTCATGGCGCCGCAAACATGGATATTGGCCGCGTCAATCTCGGCTTTCGAATAGCCAAGAAAGCTCAACAGATCGAACGCGGGATCATCGAGGCTGGCGGCGGGAACCTTCAGCGCGCCGGTCAGAAAGTCCGCGCCAAGCGTCCAGCGGTTGAACACGAATTTGATGTCGAAGGCGCTGCCGAGGCCCTTTTCCACGGCGCTGAGTTTTTCATCCGTAAAGCCTTTTGCGCGCAGGCTGGTCGTGTTGATCGCGGGAGCCTGCGCAATGTTCGCATGGCCGGTGGCGTAGACTTCAATTTCGGCGATCTCGGCCGGGGTGTAGCCGAGCATGCGCAGGGCCTCCGGCACGGCGCGGTTGATGATCTTGAAATAGCCGCCGCCGGCCAGTTTCTTGAATTTCACCAGCGCGAAATCGGGTTCGATGCCTGTCGTATCGCAATCCATCACAAGGCCAATGGTGCCCGTCGGCGCCACAACCGAGGTCTGGGCGTTGCGATAGCCATGTTTTTCGCCAAGCTCCAGCGCGCGGTCCCAGGCGCGTCTGGAGGCTTCGCCCAGCGCTTGATCCTTCAGCGAGGCGTGATCGAGCGGCACCGGCGTCACCGCAAGTTTCTCATAGCCCTCGCTCAGACCATGCGCCGCGCGGCGATGGTTGCGGATGACGCGCAACATGTGAACCGCATTGGGCTTGTATTCCTCAAAGACGCCAAGCTCGCCGGCCATTTCAGCCGAGGTCGCATAGCACACGCCGGTCATGATGGCGGTGAGTGCGCCAACAATGGCGCGGCCCTCATCGCTGTCATAGGCAATGCCCGACGACATCAGAAGCCCGCCGACATTGGCGTAGCCAAGACCCAGCGTGCGATAGTCATAGGAAAGGCGCGCGATTTCCTTCGAAGGGAATTGCGCCATCATGACGGAGATTTCCAGAACCATCGTCCAGATGCGAACCGCATGTTCATAGGAGGCGATGTCGATCCGTCCCGTTGCGGCGTCCCGGAATTGCAGCAGGTTCAGCGAGGCCAGATTGCAGGCGGTGTCGTCGAGGAACATATATTCCGAGCAGGGATTGGACGCGATGATCGGCCCCGACGCCGGGCAGGTGTGCCAGTCGTTGATGGTGGTGTGGAATTGCAGGCCCGGATCGGCGGAGGCCCAGGCGGCGTAGCCGATCTTTTCCCATAGATCTCTGGCTTTGAGGGTCTTGTGGACCTTGCCGTCGGTGCGGCGCGTCAGCTTCCACTCGCCATCGGCCTCCACTGCGCGCAGGAAATCGTCGGCGATGCGGACCGTGTTGTTGGAGTTTTGCCCGGCGACGGTGAGATAGGCTTCCGAATCCCAGTCGGTGTCATAGGTGTCGAACTGGATGTCCGTGTAACCCTGCTTGGCGAACTGGATGACGCGCTTGATGTAATTGTCCGGAACCTCGTCGCGCCGCGCCATTTTGATGGCTTTCTTCAACACCGGATTCTTGTCCGGGTTAAAGCAGTCGTCGCCAGCGCCCTCGCAATTCACACAGGCTTTCAGCACAGCTTTCATGTGCTTTTTGACGATTTTCGATCCGGTGACGAGGCAGGCGACCTTCTCCTCTTCCTTCACCTTCCAGTCGATGAAGGCTTCGATATCGGGATGGTCGGCGTCCACCACCACCATCTTGGCGGCGCGGCGGGTCGTGCCGCCCGATTTGATGGCGCCCGCGGCGCGGTCGCCAATTTTCAGGAACGACATCAGGCCGCTGGATTTGCCGCCGCCGGACAGGCGCTCATTCTCGCCGCGCAGACGCGAGAAATTCGACCCCGTGCCGGAGCCATACTTGAACAGACGCGCCTCGCGAACCCACAGGTCCATGATGCCGCCTTCGTTGACAAGGTCGTCCGCCACTGACTGGATGAAGCAGGCGTGGGGCTGGGGATGCTCGTAGGAGCTTTTCGATTTCGTCAGCTTGTGGGTGAACGGGTCGACATAGAAATGGCCCTGGCTTGGCCCGTCGATGCCATAGGCCCAGTGCAGGCCGGTATTGAACCATTGCGGCGAATTGGGCGCCGCCATCTGGCTGGCGAGCATGAAGCGCAATTCGTCGTGAAAGGCGCTGGCGTCCTCTTCGGACGAGAAATACTTGCCCTTCCAGCCCCAGTAGGTCCAGGCGCCCGCGAGCCGGTCGAACACATCGGTCGCGGTTTTTTCCGAGCCGAATCGCTCATCTTTCGGAAGCGCTTCGAGCGCATCTGAATCGGGCGCCGAACGCCAGAGGAAGGAGGGAACGTCGTTTTCCTCAACCTTCTTCATGCGGGCGGGCACGCCGGCCTTGCGGAAATATTTCTGCGCGAGCACGTCGCAGGCGACCTGACTCCAGGCCGTCGGCACATCAATGCCATCCTGCGAAAATACAATCGAGCCATCCGGGTTCCGGATTTCGCTTTTGGCCTTGCGGAAGGCGATGCCCGCATAAGGCGATTGGCCTGCTTTGGTGTAACGGCGTTCGATGCGCATCTGCTCTTAATCCTTTAAACGCAGGCAAAAGCCCGCGCGAGGCCAAATTCCGGCCTCTGCCCCCGTTTGACTGTCCCTGGAACTCGTGCTCGGCCTGCTTGTCGCGGGCTTACTGTTTTGCGTTTCTGCAAACGACCGCTCCTCCCGAAACGGCCGACGCAGGATTTGCAACGACTGGACAAAGGTAGTTCCAACGCCACGACGGCGTCAAGCCCTTGTGGGCATAAAGCCCCGCCGCCGCTAGATATAGCGAATAGCTGTGAACAACGGGGATGCGCTCGAAGACAAATCCCGAAGTATCTGAAAAGCCGCAAACATTTTAACGAGCTCTGTCCCTGACCGGGGCGTTGGCGGGTGTGGATGCGCCTTTGTTCGCCGAAAAAAAAAGTCGCCGACGCCATGACGCCCGGATTGCCGTCGTCGTAAAAACATCATCTAAATTCTCATAAATATTCTATAAGCATATGATATAGTGTTTATATTGTAATTGTGATAAACCGTGGTTGCAGCGTATAGGGGACGCAACTGGCGGTTAGCGCGCGCCGCTGCAGCGTGGTTTCCGATTCGCCGCCTGCGGTGGCCTTGATGAACGGGGCGCGACTTCGCTCTGGACTTGCGCGCGGCCTCTCGCCATAGTCGATCCGCAAGGCGGGCGGGGCTCGCAGGAAATCCGGACTGGCCTGACATGAACTGGCTCAAGCAGTTTTTCACCTGGTGGAGCGGACAGACGCTCAACACCCGTTTTTATACGTGGCGGCAAGGCGAGCTTGTCGGCCACGATGAATTTGGCAATGCCTACTATCGGTCGCGCGGGGGCAAGATCGATCCGGCGCTGGGCTTCGAGCGGCGCTGGGTGATTTTTAAAGGTTACAGCGAAGCGACAACTGTGCCGCCTGGCTGGTTTGGCTGGCTGCATCATACTGCGGCCCTGGCGCCGACCCAGGAATCCTATACCGGCAAAGACTGGCAAATGCCGCATTTGTCCAACATGACCGGCAGTCCGCAGGCCTGGCGGCCGACGGGTTCCACGCTTAGCGTTGCGGCGCGCCCGCACGCGACAGGCGATTACGAGGCCTGGAAGCCGGGCGCTTAATCCCGGCTCGACCTCTCAAAGTTCCTTCGGCAGTTTCGCATCAAGCGAACAGGGGCCGCCGCCGCGAATGAAAATGCTGACGCCGATCAGCATCATGAAGACAGCGTATTCCATGCCGCGATTGGTCCAGCCCCAATTGGGCCAGAGAACGAAGACCGAAATCACGAACATCTGGATGATGACGGCGCCAGCCGCAAGGCGCGTCAACAACCCCAGCACAAGCAGCAGGCCGCCAAAAAACTCGACGCAGCCGATGAAATAGGCGCCCGCAAGACTGTCGCCAAAAATCTTCAGGATCGGATTGCCGGCCGTTTTGGCGGCGCCGCCCTTGAAAAGCTTGTCAAAGCCATGCGGCATGAGAATCGCGCCAAGGGCGACGCGCGTCAGAGTATAGGCGCAGGGCTCGAACGCATCGTAGATGTAACCCGCCCAAGGAAACACCAGCCTGCTTTTGTCCTGTAGCATCGTTTCGATCCTCCCCCTTGGTTTGTGCGGGAGGATGGACCCAAATGACTGAAACTGCAACGGACGGGTCTAGCCGGTGGTGCATCGGTCCATTGCGAATCGCTGCTCTTCAAGCCGGAAAAAAGTCTTCAGCCGGGCCTGCTGAGCCGCTCCCACCGAATCAGCAGGATGGGAGAAACTCATACCGTCCCCGCCTTTCAGATCGGTCAGGCGCAGTTTGTTGTCGGCCAGCGTGAATTGGAGCGTCGCCGCCGGCAGGGCGACCCCGCCAATATTCAGCCCCGAAACGTCCATCGATATCGTGCCGGTTCCCAGCACGATTTTCGTAAAAGCGGCATATTGTTTGCGGGGGCGTTTGTCTGCAAAGACCCGAAAAATACCGCTTTGGGCAAAACGTATGTATTGCGTGCGGCAATCCACGCCACGGTTGACCATCAGCCAGGCCCCGCGCAAATCCTGCACGGAAATGTCCTGCAAGGGCTCTTCGGCGGAATCGCCACAGGCGCCAAGCATAAGCAGGGCGGCTGCGGCGGTGCAGCGGAACAACAGGTTCATGGCGCAAATCCGATGAGCTTCGGTTGATGGGATCGGGACCCGCCATTATGGCGGCATTGCTTTAGAATTCGCAAAGGCTTGCCTCGAACTCCGCTGCAATCCATTTTCAACACGCGCCGATTGCGCGTTGTCACAATGCCATGCTAACCACCGTCGCCAACCCCGCCGCTCCGGATTTTCCCGGGCGGCGATGTTCCGGAGTTGGCTATGCCTGCCATTGGCGCCCCGTCCTTTTCCGATGCCCTGACATTCGATGATGTGCTGCTGCGCCCCGGGCATTCTACGGTTATGCCCAGCGAGGTCGACATTTCCTCCCGGCTCACGGCTACGATTTCTCTCAATATGCCAATCATCTCGTCCGCCATGGATACCGTGACGGAAGCCAAGCTCGCCATCGCGATGGCGCAGGCGGGCGGCATAGGGGTCATCCACCGCAATCTTGAAGCCGACGCGCAGGCTGAGGAAGTGCGCAAGGTCAAGCGCTATGAAAGCGGCATGGTGGTCAATCCGATCACGATTTATCCCGATGAGACGCTGGCCGATGCTCTTGCGCTGATGCGCCGTCATTCCATTTCGGGCATTCCGGTTGTCGAACGCGGCTCGGTCGGCAAGCCCGGCAGGCTCTGCGGCATTCTCACCAACCGGGATGTGCGGTTTGCCGATCACCCCGCCCAGCCCGTGTCGGAATTGATGACAAAAAAGCTCATCACGGTGCGCGAAGGCGTCGGCAAGGACGAAGCCAAGCGGTTGCTGCATCACAACCGGATCGAAAAGCTGCTGGTTGTTGACGAGGACTACCGCTGCGTTGGTCTGGTGACTGTCAAAGACATCGAAAAGGCCACGCTTTACCCCCACGCCTGCAAGGATGGCGACGGACGTTTGCGTGTCGCAGCCGCCTCCACTGTCGGCGACAAGGGCTTTGCGCGCGCCGAACTGCTGATCGACGCAGGCGTCGACTGCATCGTTATCGACACAGCCCACGGTCACTCGCAACTGGTTCTGGATCAGGTTGGACGGGTCAAGCGCATCTCCAACAAGGTGTCCATCATTGCCGGCAATGTCGCAACCGGCGACGGCGCGCGGGCGCTCATCGACGCGGGCGCTGACGCCATCAAGATCGGCATCGGTCCAGGTTCGATTTGCACCACACGCATCGTTGCAGGCGTTGGCGTGCCGCAACTGACCGCGATCATGGAATCGGCGGAGGCCGCCCGCAAAAGCAATATTCCCGTGATTGCCGATGGCGGCATCAAATATTCCGGCGATTTCGCCAAGGCCATTGCTGCGGGCGCCGATTGCGTGATGATCGGTTCACTGCTCGCGGGAACCGACGAAAGCCCCGGCGAAGTCTTCCTGTTCCAGGGGCGCTCGTTCAAATCCTACCGCGGCATGGGCTCGGTCGGCGCTATGGCGCGCGGCTCGGCTGATCGCTATTTCCAGCAGGATATCAAGGACGCACTCAAACTCGTGCCCGAAGGCATTGAAGGCCAGGTGCCCTACAAAGGCCCGGTCGGCGCTGTGCTGCATCAACTTTCAGGCGGATTGCGCGCCGCCATGGGCTATGTTGGCGGCCATACTATCGCCGACTTCCAGTCCCGCGCGCAATTTGTGCGCATTTCCAGCGCTGGCCTGCGCGAAAGTCACGTGCACGACGTCTCGATTGTTCGGGAAAGCCCGAATTATCCCATGGGCGGAGGATAGCGCGACTGCTCACGTCGGCGGCGCGGCGCCTTCGGCGCGCCGAATCCGCCCGCCTTGCGGCAGCCATATCGCGCTGACAAGCGCAAGCGCTGCACTGCCAACCCACCACCAATAGCCCGCGCCATATCCGGTGATGGCTGAAGCCGAACCGCCTTCGTTGAGGACAAGGGTCGTTATTGACCGGAAGCTCAGCGCCAGACCCAGCGAAGCAGCCGCAGCCAGCACAGCGGGTGTCTTGAACCAGAGGCCGCCGCCGATCGAGCCCATGAGGGTGAGCAGCCAGGCGATCAACAATACCGGATTGGCGAGCCAGGCGGCAAAGGCGGCAAGGCCGGAAAATATCCCCATCCAGCCAAACAACAAAAGGCTCCAGCCCGGCCAATCCGAGCATTGCTGCGCGCCGGTGCAAAAACTGTCCTGTGGGAGACAGATCGCATAGGCCAAAACGCTCGCCGCAAGCAAAGCTCGCGCCGGGCGTTTCGTCGCCATCAGAACAGGTTCTTAAGGTTAGTCAAAAACAGCCGTCGTTTCCTGTGTCTTCTTGTTCCACTTGATTGTGATCGTGCTGATCTTGCACAGATCGATGCCCGACCAGACAGCCGAGGAATCGTCCACGGAATAGACCACCTTCAAGTCCCATTTGCAGGCTTTGCTGGAATTTGAAAACTTGATGTGGGTTTCATGCCCATCAACCAGTTCATCATCGCCCAGCACGTCTTCTTCCCAGCTGTTGGTCTTGGCCGTGGAGACATAGACTTCCTTGATGTCATAGCCCGTTGCATTGACGAGGGTAAAATCCTGATGCGCCTGCTGCGCGCGGGCCGGGGCGCCGAACGCCACCATCACGAGAGCGGATGCGAATACGAGAGCTTTCATGTTGAACTCCATGTGGTTGGCGTCACCGGGAAGGTGGGTTGATATCCGCCTTGAGCGCTGATGGCCGGACGATTGCCCGGTTCAACTGTCCTATGCTGGACCAAGGTTGCCGACTGGCCTTGCGTTGCCTTGATATTGCTCCAAATTCTTAGCTTGGCGGGAGAAATGCGGTCAAGTCTCAGGATGGCGCAATTTGACAAAAAAATAAGCAGCCGCGCTCTCGACGCCGCGCCAATGGACTCATGTATGAAGCGTGGGGATCGATTTAATCCCGCCGGGGAGCATATGGGCCGAGTTCCCGGACCGCCGCATCGGCAAAACGCATATCGAGCAATGTTTCGACTTGCGCATTTGCGTCGCTCACATCGCCCTGCGCCTTGAAGAACGCGAGGTCCTTGCTCAGGCTTGCCACATTGGGATGTCCATCTGGATCCATCGCCGGAGGATATGTGGCCATGATGCTGGCGAGCGGCAGGCCTAGGCCCTGGGCGACAATCGCTGCAATCGTCTGTCCGTTCGCGCCGGTCGAAAACCGCCCGTCTTTCAGCGCATCGTTATAATCGCGCAAGGCGCGGATATAGGCGCGCATGAAGCGAATTCCGATGTCCCCGCGCTCGCGGATAAATTTCTCACTGAAGAAGACCATGCCGATCTGGTCATCGGGATAAAAATCTTCCGTGGGCGCGACGCGCACGCCATCGCCTGCCGCAACAATCGCGGTTGCGAAAGGCTCGATCATGATCGAACCGTCAATCGCGCCATTTTTGAAGGCCGCGACCTGTGGCGGGAAGGGCATATAGACCCGTTCGATATCCTCGTAATGGATTCCGCCTTTTTTAGCGGCCTGGTTGAGCGTGGAGCCGGGGCTGCCGCCTGGCGCCAGCAAGGCGATCTTCAGGCCCTTGAGATCGGCGTAGCTTTTGTAACGTCCGGACTCGACGAGCGCCTTGCGGATCATCAGGGTCTGGAACAGCGAACCGGGCCCGGTGCGCGAGCGGTCGGCGACAATCCGGATGGCGATACCGCGCGAGGCCGAGTTGTAGAGCGAGGCGGAAGCCGCGCCGCCGCCAATATCGAGATCGCCTGCGCCCAATGGCGCCATCATTTTTTGCGCGGCGTCAAATGGAACGAAGGCGATGTCGAGACCCTCGCCACGAAAATAGCCTTTCGCGTCGGCGATCAGGAAGCCGGCGTCGGAGGAATTGCCGACTGTGCCGACGCTGACCTTGTCGGCTGCGAAGGTTGGGCCTGAAAGTGCCGCAAAACAGAGTCCGAGCCATGCCGCCATGCGTCTCATGAGCGAATTCCCCCGGGTTGACTACGATCGCAGGAATAACACATTTTGCGCATGGTGGTTATGGGCGCGCGCCCTTGGCGCTTTTGCCGTCACGCGCGGCGCCATCGGCTACGCAACATTTCGGCGGCGCGGCCCGGCTTTAATCATGACCTACGGCACGCGCGCCTGCATTTCCAGGAACTCCCGAACGCTGACGATCCGTATGCCTTCCAACTGTTTCAAAGCGAGCAAATCGCGTTTGTCTCCTGTCACAAGAAAGTTCGCAGCGCCAGCCGCAGCCATCGCTAAAAGATAATTGTCGAAAGGGTCGGGCGAGGCGTTGACGACAGGAGGTCTCGGTGGATGTTAGCAGATCGAACCAGCCCGCCGCCAAAGCGTCATCAAATGCGCGGGCAGCGATGCACTGGAGAAAAGGGCGCTGAAAAGGATGTTGGCATCAATCACCAGTCGCACGCGTCAGCCGGTTTTCGCCGGCCTGGCTTTTCGGGTGGCGGCGACAGCTTCGCCTATCAGGTCCTCCATCGCGCCGGGCGGCACATCGGCCAACTGGCGGCGCGCCTCATATATGCTTTGATCAAGCATGCGCCATTTGACTGTGTCCTCAATAAACCGCCCTTTTTCGCTCCGCGTAGCGCCAGCACGCCGCGTTAGGCGGCGTTTGTGTCGCGGGAGACAGAGACTGTACAGCCCATGGCTTTGTTGGTGGGCATAGTTGGTTCGGCACGCTTGGATGATGGCCCCGGGTAGCATTTCTGGAGGAATTGGAAAACCGGGGCGCTCGCCGGATTTCGAATAGGTCCTCATTTTGCCACACCTCCCCGCCTATGCGGCGCTCTCCGCGCCATAGGGGGCAATGAGCAATTCGGCCGGAATTCTGCAGAACGTTTTGGATATCGCATCCCCGCCTTTACGCCTGCCCGAAAATATCGGACCATTCGTCCAACCAAACTTCGGGAGAAACGCGTGACGGGCAGGCAGGAATGCGACGTAATTGTAATTGGCGCGGGGAGCGCAGCATTTGAAGCCGCGGTCGCCGCCCGGCAGGCGGGCGCCGTTCGGGTTGTCATGCTGGAAAAAGCGCCGGAGGCTGAATATGGCGGCAACGCCCGCTATTCCGGCACAGGGTTCCGCTTCGTGCATGGCGGGGCTGCGGACATTCGCGCCTTCGTGCCCGATGTCCCTGACGATGTCTTCGCGACGATGCAGATCAACCCCTATACGGCGGAGGATTTCGAGCGCGATCTCCAGCGTATGACGCTCGGGCGCATGAACGGTGAGCTCGCCAGAACGCTGGTCGCCGAATCCGCTCGCGCGGTGCGCTGGATGCTGGACTCCGGCATCAAATGGGAGCCGCTGAAAGAACATGCGCTCGTCGATGGCAAGCGCTATTTCGAGCGCGGAATCGCCATCCATGTTGCAGGCGGCGGCATCGGCCAGCTCAGGCAATGGCGCGCGTTGGCGCAGCGGCTTGGCGTTGAAATCCGCTTCGAATCGCCGGTTTGCGGCATTCTCGGCGATATGCGGGCCGTCGAGGGCGTGCGCGTTGCGGCGCGCGAGGGCTCCTATGAATTGCGCGCCAGGGCTGTCATTGCGTGCAGCGGCGGTTTTCAGGCCAATCCCGAAATGCGGGCGCGCTATCTCAGCGGCGCGACCGATTTCATCAAGGTGCGCGGCACCCGCCACGACACCGGCGAAGTCACGCGCTATCTGCTCGAACTTGGCGCGCGGCCTGCGGGACACTGGCAATCCGGCCATATGTCGCCGATCGATGCGAATGCGCCGGATTTTGAGACCCCGCAACATGAGGATGGTCGCGGCAACACCCAGAGCCGCTACGATTACCCGATGGGCATCTCGGTCAATGCGCTGGGGCAGCGGTTTTTCGATGAAGGCGAGGCCCAGCATTCCTATACCTACGCCAAGACGGGCAGGGCGGTGCTGGCGCAACCGGGCGCGCGCGCATTCCAGATCTATGATCAGAAAGGGCTCGCGCGGCAGCGCTATCCCCATCACGTCGCAAGTTATGAAGAAGCTGCAAGCATCGAGGAACTGGCGCGCAAAACCGGGCTGGAGCCAGCGGTCCTGTGCGACACGGTCAAGCGCTTCAACGCCGCCTGTCCCTCAGAACCCGCCTTCGATCCGCGCCGCCTCGATGGACGCGCGACACGCGGGCTTGAGCCGCCAAAATCCAATTGGGCCAATCCGATCGATACACCGCCCTATCGCGCCTATCCGGTGACGGGGGGCATCACGTTCACCTTTGGCGGCGTGCAGATCGACTCGCGCGCGCAGGTGATGAATGTCGCCGATCAGCCCATTCGCGGGCTTTACGCCTCCGGCGATATCGTTGGGCTGTTCTTCCACAATTATCCCTCTTTCACAGGGCAGACGCGTAACGCAGTTTTCAGCCGGCTGGCCGGTGAACACGCAGTCAGGGCGAATTGAATGCGACTCTTGCACGCAGTCATTGCCTCGATCATTCTGGTGGCGGCGATTGCCCCGGCGCAGGCGCAGGAGCCTTACTACAAGGGCCGCAATGTCGCGCTTTACGCCGGTTTCACGCCGGGCGGCGGCGTCGACGGGGAGATGCGGCTGATTGCGCAGTTTCTGGGGCGTCACATCCCGGGCGTCCCGAATATTCAGGCCCAGAACATGCCCGGCGCCGGCGGCATCCTTCTTGGCAATCATCTCTATTCGGCGGCGCGCGCCGACGGGCTTGAAATCGGAATGCCGGGACGCTCCGGTTTTGTGCTCGCGGCAGCTGTGGGGGACCCCAGCGCGCGTTACGATCTCTCCCGTTTCTCATGGATCGGCAGCGCGGGCGCCAACAATCTGATCCTGTGGCTGCGGCGCGGGCTTGGCGTCAAAACGCTCGATGAACTGAAACATTACAAGGGGGAAGTGGTCATTGGCGGATTGGCGGCCTCGTCTGCCAGCGTGGTGACGCCGCTGGCGCTGGCGAAATACGAAGGCCTGCCGCTACGCGTGATGTCGGGCTACACCGGCTTGTCCGTCGTGACGCTGGCGATGGAGCGCGGCGAGCTTGACGGCATTTACACCCATGCCGGAACATTTCGCCCCGATCTGATCGCCTCTGGCGCGATCACGCCGATCTTGCAAACCTTCAAGACCGAGCCTGGACTGCCATCGCTGGAAGAGATCAGCGATCCCCATGAAAAAGCCTTGCTGGATCTCCTGATTGCGCCCGGCAGGGTTGGCGCGCCGATTGTGGCGCCGCCAGGTCTCGCGCCCGACATCATGGCTGTTTTGCGCAGGGCCTATCTCGACATGGCGCATAGCGCCGAATATCAGGCCGAGGCGCAAAAGCGCGGCATCGACGTTGGCGAAGCGATGGAGGGCGGCGCCCTGCAAACCTATGTCGCGGACCATCTCAGCGCCGTGCCGGCCGACATAGTCTCGGAATACAAAGGTTTCAGCGGGTTGAAATAGGAACGCCACCAGCCGGCCGCACCCACACCTTGTTGTCGTGAAACGCAGCGCCGCCAAAGGGCGCAACGGGCGCCGCCGATGTCAGTGTATTGATCCCCTTGCCATCGACGAAAGCTGCATTCGGCCAGATGCCTTCCGAGATCGCAACGCCGCGCTGAACGCCATCGAAAAACCTCGCGCGCAACCGCACAACGCCGCGCGTATTGCCCATTTCAACGATGCTTCCATCGACAATCCCTTGCGCCAGCGCGTCTTCGGGGTGGATGAGAACGCAGGGTTCCTTTTCACGCGACAGCGAGGACGACGTTTCGTTGAATGTCGAATTCAAAAACGAACGCGATGGACTTGTCGCCAGTTTGAAGGGATGCGCCGCGTCCGCGGCCTCATTGACCGGCCAGTGATCGGGCAGGGCGGGCATGTCGCGCCAGGGGCCCGCTGCGCCGATGTTGCCATAAGGCACGTTGGGCCAATCCACGCGAAAATGAAATTTTTTGTCAGGCCAGGCGAATCCGTCCAGAAAATGCGCCGTGCGAAAATCCGGCTGCACGTCGATCCAGTTGTGTTCGACAAGTTCGGCCAGCGCTGGCAGGCCGGATTCGCGCAGGTTGATATCGGCCAGTTCGCGCGGGCTCATATCGAACGCCGGCTGCGCAAGGCCGAGCCGTTTGGCGAGGGCGCAAATGACGTCGTGATTGCTGCGGCACTCGCCGGGCGGATCGATCAGTTTGCCAGCAAACTCGACATACTGATGGCCGCCGCCCGAATAGATGTCGTCATGCTCCATAAACATGGTTGCGGGCAATACGATGTCGGCGAGCGCAGCGGTTTCGGTCAGAAATTGTTCATGCACGCAGACAAACAAATCCTCGCGTGCGAAGCCTTGTTTGACGCGGGTTTGATCAGGCGCGACGGACGCCGGATTGGTGTTCTGGATCAGCATCGCCTTGACCGGCCCGCCCTCGCACAGCGCATCGGGCTCGCCGTTGAGAATGGCGCCAATGCGCGATTGATCGAGAACCCGGACCGAGGGATCGATCATGTCCAGGCCTTCGACTGTTCTTTGGTTCCAGTGAAAGATCGCAGCATTGTTATGGAAAGCGCCGCCGCCTTCATATTGCCAGGCGCCGGTGATCGCCGCGATGCATGAGGCCGCGTGCATATTCACCGCGCCATTGCGCTGCCGCGAAAAACCATAGCCGAGGCGAAAGAATGTTTTTTGCGTTGTTCCAATCAGGCGCGCAAACGCCTCGATGTCCTCAACGGAAAGTCCGGTGATCGCCGACGCCCATTGGGGATCGCGGGTTCGCAGATGCGCCTCAAGCTCGCGCGGACAGTCCGTGTATTTTTCGAGATAGGGCCAGTCGGCAAAACCATCGCGAAACAGAATATGCATCACCGCGCAGGCCAGCGCTCCATCCGTGCCGGGCCGCAAACACAGCGCGAGATCGGCCTGTTCCATCGTGGCGTTGCGATAGATGTCGATGGCGACGATTTTGGCGCCGCGTTCCTTGCGCGCGCGCGCAGCGTGGGTCATGACATTGACCTGCGTTGAAACCGCGTTGGTCCCCCAGATCACCACACAATCGGATTTGGCGATTTCGCGCGGGTCGGGACCGGCGATTTTTCCCGCCCCCGCGATAAAGCCGGGCCATGCGAGGTTCACGCAAATGGTGCCGTAAAACCGCGAGTATTTTTTCGCGTGCGTCAGCCGGTTGATGCCATCGCGCATGACGCGGCCCATCGTGCCGGCGTAGAAATAGGGCCAGACGCTTTGTGCGCCAAAATCGCGCTCGGCGGCGTTAAATTTCTCTGCAACGATATCGAGCGCCGCATCCCACGAAATGCGTTCAAACTGCCCGGACCCTTTGGGGCCGGTGCGCCTTAGGGGATAAAGCAACCGCTCGGGGTGGTGGATGCGCTCGGCATAGCGGGCGACCTTGGCGCAGATGACGCCAGCCGTGTAGCTCTGATCGCGCGCGCCGCGAATCCGGCCGATCCGATGGCCATCGATGACCTCAACGTCGAGTGCGCAAGCCGAGGGGCAATCGTGCGGGCAGACGGACGGTCGGTGAGCCAGAGCTTGGGGCGCGTTCATGGGGCCTCGCTAAGCAGGCTTTCGGAAAAGTATCGCGCGGTTTTCCTAAAATTCCTGCTATTTCAAAGACGCCAAGCAAGCATTGGTTGGCTCGGCAACGAATGCTTGCTTAGATGTCGCGATCATGAACGCCATATCGAACCAGCGCAACCAAAAACGGCCCGGAAAACCCGGGCCGTTGCTTTTCAGAATGCGCTGAGCTTAGCCGACGATTTCGTTGCCGGCGAACCATTGGGCGATTTCAATCGCGGCGTTTTCTTCCGAATCCGATCCGTGCACCGAGTTTTCGCCCATATTGAGGGCGAACAGCTTGCGGATGGTGCCCGCGTCGGCTTTCTCCGGGTTGGTGGCGCCCATAACGCCGCGATACCGGGCGATCGCGTCTTCGGCCTCAAGCACCTGCACGACAACGGGACTGGCGATCATCTGGCTGACGAGCTCGCCAAAAAAAGGCCGTTCCCTATGGACGCCGTAAAATGTTTCGGCTTGCGCGCGGGTCATGTGCACGCGCTTTTGCGCGACAATGCGCAGCCCGGCCTTTTCGATCACGGCATTGATTTCGCCCGTGAGATTACGGCGCGTGGCGTCGGGTTTGATAATAGAGAATGTGCGCTGGATCGCCATTGAGAACACTGACTTTCAGTTTTGATGAGACGGCGCTTTATACAAGGGGTTGAGGCGACGCACAACGGTTAAAGTTTCCTGAAAAAAATAGAGTCATGACGCGCGTAAAGGGAGAAAAAAATTTTACGCGGCTGTGCCAAAGTTCAGACTGCTGGGCGAGTTATGGCTATGAATGCATCGGGTGACAAAACGCCAAGGATAAGGGTCGGCAATGCGCCGGCCTGTTCCACTGCGCCTGACGGCAGGACAATGATCCGCGCTGGCGTTGTTTTCCTTTTGGCTATGGTCGGCACAGTCGCGACTGTCGTCATTTCAAAAAAGTTGTTTGGCGCGTCTGCAGCCCATGTCACCTTCTCACAGGCGATTGAAACGACCGGGCCATCCTTTCAAAAAGGCGACACGATCTCGCTTGGCGCGGGCTCGGCCTTGCCGTCGCTTGGCGCCTCGCTGGCGCAGTTGCTGGGCTTCGGCCCGGCGGCCCCGAGCGTGACGGATGTCACGAGCGCGCCTGACAAGGATTCAGGCTATTTCACACTTTCTCTCAACGCCCGACCCTTTCAGGCGGCCATTCCGGACGAATTGCGCGCGCCGGCGGCCCGGGCTGAAATCGAGTTCGACAAATCGCTCAGCAAACGGTTGTCCGCCCTGAGACCAAAAGGGATTGCCGGACCGCAGCTGGTCGACCCGCTTGTGCCGGCTGAATCTGCAGCGCCAACCGCTGCGCGCGTCAACCAGGCCGCGCCCGCCGCCGCGCAGGCCAGCAGCGGCGGACATGAAAAGCTGGGCGCGCCCACGCGCAAAACGGAGCAATTGGCAAACCTTGCGCCTGGCGAAGAGGGTTTGAAAGAAGCCGTTGTGGCGGCGCGGAACGATTTCCGTCTTGCGGATGCGACAATCGCAAAAATTCAACGCTTTCTCGATAGCGCCCCGCCAGCGGGCCTTGTGGCCCTTTATAAACCGAAAATCGCCGAGTTGAGTGAAATCAAGCGGGCGGCGACACGTGAGCGCACAAGTTTTCATCTTCTGTCAGATCAGTTTGAGCCCGTCAGTCTGGCCCGCGAACAGCAAAACCGGATTCGCGAGTGTCTTGCCAGGCTGAAAGGGGTGCGCGGGGGACTGATCGCCCAGAAAAACGTAACCGTTCAGCCCGCAGTGACCGCCTATGTCGCCCTCATCGACGCGCCCGGGGCCGTCGATCCCGGCAGTTCCCTGCAAGACGACGTCAGCGCATGCCTGAACCCGTTGAACGTTCAGGGCACGGTGAGCCTGATGTTCCATTTCAATGCGCCGGCCTCCAGGGCTTTGGCCTCCGCGATGAACGCAACCGCCGGGGTCTTCGCCTATTCAGCTTTGTAGGCCTGCACCGAAGTCGTCTGGCAACAGTTGACGAATCGCGCTAACCGTCCGGGACGGCGGGTGGCCTTCAGCGGTCGCCGGGTCTTCATCCGGGATATTGGTATGCCGAAACTATGGAAACGCGCCGTCGTCAAACTTTCCGGCGAGGCCCTGATGGGCGGTTTGACGCATGGACTTGACCAGCCCACGCTCGAACGTATCGCAAACGATCTCGCGACGGCGGCGAAACGCGGTTTCGAGATCGCCGTTGTTGTTGGCGGGGGAAATTTTTTTCGCGGCATACAGGGCGCCGACAAGGGGATCGACCGGGCGCGGGCCGATTCGATCGGCATGCTGGCCACTGTGATGAACGGGCTCGCGCTGGAACATGCGATAGAAAAGGCGGGACAGCCTGCCCGCGCCTTGTCCGCCGTTCCCATGCCCTATGTGTGCCAGCCCTATTCACGGCAGGCGGCGCTGAATCATCTCGGCAAGGGGCGGGTGACCGTTCTGGCTGGCGGCACCGGCAATCCATTCTTTACAACCGACACGGGCGCAGCGCTGCGGGGCGCAGAATTGTCCTGCGATGTGATCCTCAAGGCGACGCAGGTTGACGGAGTCTATTCCGCCGATCCAAAGAAAGACCCGACCGCAACGCGATATGAACGCCTGACACAGGACGAGGCGATTGAAAAGCGGCTTGAAATTATGGACACCGCCGCGTTCGCCCTTGCCCGGGAGAATAAAATTCCGATAATCGTATTCTCGATCCAGCAACCCGGCGCTATCACCGGCGCGCTGGAAGGCAGCGGGCGCTCGACGATCGTGACGCCCTGACAGGATGAATGCGATATTCACTCCGGAGACCGGATCCGGCGGCGCCAGAACGCCTGCCGAACCGGCGAAATCGGAACAATTGACACTGCGGGACATATGACATGAGCAGCGCTTTCGACCTTGCGGACCTCAAACGGCGGATGCAATCGGCCATCCTGTCGCTCAAGCATGAATTGAACGGGCTTCGCACCGGACGGGCGTCAGGCTCTATGCTGGAGCCCATTCAGGTCGAGGCCTATGGGCAGAGCATGCCCATCCTGCAGGTCGCCAGCATCAGCGTTCCCGAACCGCGCCTGATAACCGTTCAGGTTTGGGACAAGGCGATGGTTGCTGCGGTCGACAAGGCCATCCGCGACGCCAATCTCGGCCTCAGCCCCAACATCGAGGGCCAGGTGTTGCGCATCCGTATTCCCGAACTGAATGAGCAGCGCCGCAAGGACCTCGTCAAAATCGCCCACAAATATTCCGAAGAATCGCGCGTTGCGGTCCGCCACGTCCGTCGCGATGGCATCGACATGCTCAAAAAGTCCCTGAAAGACAAGCTGATCAGCGAGGATGACGAGCGCCGTCACAGCGTGGACGTGCAGAAGGCGACCGACCAGTTTATAGGTGAGATCGACCAGGTTCTTGCGGCCAAGGAAAAAGAGATTATGCAGGTTTAACCAGCTGTCATATTTCTGTTAACGCGGAGTCCCCGGGGCGGAGCGCACGGATGCATCATCAGGCCGATCAGGAGAGTGCCGCTTCCGGCGCGCGGTGGACGGGCGCGCGCCCGCGCCATGTCGGCATTATTATGGATGGCAATGGCCGGTGGGCTGCGGCGCGCGGATTGCCC
>CAIZEI010000096.1 GCA_903931945.1 uncultured Hyphomicrobiales bacterium
ATCATCCCAGCGGCCGAGCATCGACCAGCGCCGATGGCGCTCGCCCAATAACACCGCGCCGATCGCTGGCAATCCCCGCCATCGTCTGAATCCGCGGAAACCACGCCTCAGCCCAGGCGATCTTGCTCGGGTTCAATCGCACACGGCGCCACAATTCCGCACCGACCGCTCCGCGCCGCCGAGCGTGATCCTCAAATCCCCATAGATCGCCGCCGCGCCATCGGCCCCCGCCCGGACCGCGATTTCGTGCCTTGGCGCTTCTCGGACGCACGGCCAGGCGCGCCCGCCCGCAGCCGTAGCGAGGGCGTCCGAGAAACCTGCACAGAACCGGACGAAGTGGGTGGCAATCCCCCGCCAATTTTTATGTCGGCGATCCCCCCGAAACCCGACGAGACCATGCTCTTAGCCCCGAAATTCAAATCATTTAGGCGACATTCAAAGGAGGCAGAAATCTCAGCCGATGTCTGTCAACCGACGGTGAAAAAAATATGCCTCTTCGCGAATTTCAAGACTAAAGAGGTAGTCAAATTTGAGGCCGTCCTCATCACTTTCAGACGGTGGAATTTTATATCTCGCAACCCACATTTCGCCCAAGCCAACAACACGTCGTTTTTCGCGCAGACCAAGCGGAACGTTTGATAACTCCTTCTTGAGTTTTTCCAGAAAGGCGCCGGAAAGCATCAATTTGCAACCTCCGCGGATATAACAGAATGAGCGTCACTGATGCTCTTCACCTAGGCTCACGCTCGATCCAGAAGCGCTCAATATCTAAATTCCCCGAACCGCAACGGGATATTCGACGCGCTCAACGGCATGATCAGATCATTCCCATCCGCCTGTTTGATGACAAGCGAAACGCTCGCGTTCGTTTGTGTTTGGCCAGTAAAATTCGTTGGCTGACAGCCACCTAATTCAATGGTCACATTGATCTTCGCGCCAGCAGGAAGGTACTGAAACGCAGTCTCCCTCGTGGGTTGATTTGACCACCTTGCGACACCTTGATCCGTGAGGAAATTAAGCCCCGTTGATTGGTTATCCTGCCCTACGCAGCTCCCGATCGACGAAACGCCACGTCGCAGCGCCGCCTCGATGCCCACGCCGCTCGCATTTTCCAGGCTGAATGTGGCCGTCGCGGTATACCACGCGCGACCGCCAATGACCGCTTCCCTGCCGATCAGCTTGATTGAACCATTGCGGAATCGCGCGCGCGGATCGGGCGCGGTGGGTTTTGCTGCCTGCTGTCCGCCCGCGGAACCGGTGGAAACGCCATGGTCATAGAGATCGCGAAGCCCATCGTCTGTGGGCAAATTGACCGCCTGAGAGCCCACCACCTTGCTGGTTTCAACGGACACCGCTCGCACGCTTAACCGTATCTTGTTGCCAATGGGCGTCGTCGTTCCGGACACTACGGTGTCGATCCCAATCAAATTTCCCAGCTTCTGCGCGCTGTGAGAATCGACAAGCCCATCCATGGACAGTTTGTTCTCTCGCAACAGCGTTTGCAGAGTCGCACGATCAACGACGGAAAGCTTCTTTGACGATGACACCATTTGGTCGGACAGCTCTTGCGCCAGGAAGCGTCCAAGTTCCGTTGTCGCTCCCTGTAGGTCTGTGAAATCAACGACCGCCGCGCTCTTTTGGCCGTTGGATTCCAGCTGCATAACAAGCTTTTTCGTCAACGCCGCGAGTTCTGCCTCATATGCAAGCGCAGGCCACGACCATATGAGGCCGAGCACCACTGCTACCAACGCGCTATGCCACCTCGCCCCCACAGTCGGCATGTCCCCCTCCCTCATATCCCCGCTAAAATTTCCGGATGTTCTCGCAGCAGCAGCTCCGCAGCCCGGTTCAACGCCTGAGCCGCGCCACTGCCCGCGCCAACTTGCGAAAACCGATTGAACGAAGTTCGCCCGTGTTCACCAATCGTCCGCAGCCGCGCAGACAACGTGCAGGCAATCGCGCCCGCGAGCGCGGTTGAGTCGTGACATTGCGCCTCGACCATCCCGAGCAGAGCGCCATGCATTTTAGTCGAAAGTCCAGCCTCAACCAGCATGTCGATGTTCCCATTGAGAACACTGTCGAAATAGCCGCCCGCGTAGACGCCCGAACGAAATTCATCGGCCTGTCGGCCTTTTTGACCGAGCGCCAAAAACACGAGGTCAGTCATTTGCTTTGCAGCCTCGGTTGATATGTCATCCGTTAATCGCGATTGGACGCCAACGATTACGATGCCCGTCGGATAGCTCGCCGGGGAAAAGGCGTCAGTCAGATTTTGGGTAGACGGCTTTTCAGAAGCCTTCCGAAGCGAAGCTGCCGCCGACTGTGGCGCTTGAACGACAGGAGCCGGAACGACAACGACCGGCGGCGGCGCGGCCGGCGCTGTCCATCGGAAATATAGCGATGCGGCATAGATCGACGCGCCGCTGGCGATGATTACCGCCAGCACGAACATGACTGGCACGCTCAGGATGCCATGCGTTTGCCGCAGCATTCCAGCCTCCCCTAATCCGGTTCGAAGCTTCGCCGCAAAATGCTTATGAGTCGAGAGGCGCAAGCGCCAAATTTTGCGTTCATATTACGATTGAAAGAGCGCGTTGCGGACGCGGAAGACATTTCGAGTCAAGAATTTTTGTGGCGATTTAAGGCGTCTAGCGCCGCGACAAAAGTGACCCAAAAGTGACCCAAGAAATTTTCGAGACGCTAAGTCATTGATTTTATTGGCTGGGGGACCTGGATTCGAACCAAGATTGACGGAGTCAGAGTCCGTAGTTCTACCGTTGAACTATCCCCCAATGCGCCCGCGCGCGCTGGTGGCCGGTGAGATAGCCGAGGGCGAGCCCTGGCGCAAGGCCCCTGGAACAATCGGTGGAAGCCTCGCACGACGGAGCCTGCCCTCAGGCGCCGGCGTCGCCGCCGCGGAACCCCGTCGCAAGCACATAAAGTTCCGGCGAGCCCGCCCGGCTGGCTTTGGGTTTGACATGACGAACCACGGCAAAGTCCCGTTTCAGGTCCGCCAGCAATTCGCCCTCGGTTCCGCCCTGAAACACTTTTGACAGGAAGAAACCGCCGGGCGACAGCACCTCGCGCGCAAATTGCGCGGCCAGATCCGCCAGTCCCATGATCCTCAGATGGTCGGTCTTGCGGTGGCCGGTGGTATTGGCCGCCATATCCGACATGACGCCTTCGGCCTGCCCGCCCAGCATCGCTTTCAAACGATCCGGCGCATCGGCCTCGTTGAAATCCATCATCGCGAATTCAACGCCTGCGAGGGTTTCAATGTCGAGAAGATCGATGCCGATCACCCTGCCCCGCGCGCCCACTTTGGCGGCGGCGACCTGCGCCCATCCGCCGGGCGCGGCGCCGAGATCGACAATTTTCTGGCCCGGCTTCAAAAGGCTGTAACGCTCATCAATCTCGATCAGTTTATAGGCGGCGCGCGAGCGATAGCCATCGCGTTTGGCCTGCGCGACATAGGGATCGTTGAGCTGCCGTTCGAGCCACAGTTTGGAGGATTGCGAGCGGCGACCGTGTTTCGTGCCAACCTTTATTTTCAGACCGCGCCCGCCTTCGTGGCCGCTGCCGCCCTTGGCCGCGCTCACGAAATCACATCCGGACGACCGCCGGACCACACGCCATCCTCGCTCATCAACTGCATCAAAATCCCCTCGCGCAAGCCCCGGTCCGCAATCCGGACGCGGTCAGCGGGAAACGCGCGGCGGATGGCGTCGAAGATCGCACAGCCCGCCAGCACAAGGTCGGCGCGTTCGGCGCCGATGCAGCCGTTCGCAACGCGCTGCGCGTAACTCATCGAACGCAGGCCGCGGATGGCGGCGGTGACTTCGGCGGCGCTCATCCACAGGCCGTCGACCCGCCGCCGGTCATAGCGTTGCAACCCAAGATGCACGCCGGCGATCGTCGTGACAGTGCCGGAGGTGCCCAGCAGATGGAATCGCTTGCAGCGGGTTTCGCTCGCCGTGCGTTGCACGAACGGCGTGAGCCTGCCAGCGACGTGGGCGACCATCTTCTCGTAGATGTCCGCCGAAATATCGATGCCGCCGAATTGTTCCGCAATTGTGACCACGCCAAGCCGCAGCGAAGCCCAGACCCGCACGCGTTCGCGCACATCCGCCGAGGGATGTTCGGCCTCATCGCGCGCCAGCCAGACAATTTCGGAGGAGCCTCCGCCAATATCGAACAGCACCACGCCTTCGGCCTGCGGGTCGGCTAGCGACGCGCAACCGGCGGCAGCCAGATGCGCCTCTGTCTCGCGATTGACGATCTCGAGGTTCAGGCCCAGCCGGTCACGCACGCGGGAGACAAATTGCGCGCCGTTTTCGGCGACGCGGCAGGCTTCCGTGGCGATCAGCCGCGCGCGCGTCACCCCACGCTGCTCCATCTTGTCGCGGCAAATCTCAAGCGCCTCCATCGTGCGCGCCATCGCCGGCGCGCCGAGCCGCCCTGATTGCGACAGGCCTTCGCCAAGCCGCACGATGCGTGAAAACGCATCCGCGATCCGGAAGCCTTCACGCGCAGGGCGAGCCACAAGAAGGCGGCAATTGTTCGTGCCGAGATCCAGCGCGGCGTAGGTCGGGCCAAGAACGCGCGCGCCTTCGGCCATTCCTGCGGCCCTGCCCTCGCCGACCGGCGCCCCCGCGCCGATCCGGTCGTTCGTCGACACCATCAACTCCATTCGCCGCCCCGCCTGCGAATGCAGGGATTGCGGACATTCACCCTAACGTAGTGCATTTTTTGTTGGTGGGGAAATATCAATACGAAAAAAATCTGTCCGTGACCGAATTTGCGCGAAACGCGCCGTGTCTTCGAAAAACGACGGGTCAAACGGTCCGTGGTCGCCTTCCTCCGGCAGGCGCGCCCGGCAGCGCGGATTGTTCGAGAAGTCCGGCGATGCCCATCGTCAGCACCATCTCCGGGTCGCACTCCACCATTCCCTTGGGCAGATGCCCCCCGGCGACAAGGCGCGCAGCGCCATGGCAAAGCACCCATATCTGCAAGGCGAGCAGCGGCGCCGCGTCCGGCGCGCCCTGTTTTACCGCCAGAGCCGCCTGCGTTGCGCGCAACAATTGCTCGAACGCGCGATCCGCCGCCGCGCCGGCCTGCGGCGCAGCCTGCAATGCGCTGACGTCATTGAACATGGCCGCATAGAGCCCGGGCTCCTCATAGGCGAAAGCGAGATAGGCCGAAGCCATCCGCAGCAAAGCCGCGACCGGTTCCGGGCGCCCCTGATCCCAGGCGCCCGCCATCCGCTGTCCGAAAAGCTCGAATCCGCGCAGCGCCAGTTCGCTCATCAGGGCGTTGCGATCGGCAAAATGCCGGTACGTCGCAGCGGCGGTCACGCCGACGCGCCGCGCCGCCTCGGACAGGGTAAAACCGCCGCCGCCACGTTCGGACATCAGGATGCGCGCAGCCTCCAGCAGGGCGTCCTTCAGACGCCCGTGGTGATAGCCGCGCCGATCATGCGGCAGGCCGAAAAACCCGGCCTTGCGAAAGGGATGATTGCTGTCCATCTGACCCTGAATTGACCGCGCCAAGCATAGACGCCCACGCTCGGATTGGCGAGGCGACAAGGTCAGCATTGCCACGCGCCCCATTATCGTCACGGAGATAGCCAGTAAACAGCTCGGGCGCGCTTCGGATTGACCGATGGTCAAACCGCAGCATTCGGCGCGCCTGCCGGATATTGTTATAAGAACCGCGCGCGTTCGCGCTTGCCAAAGGGGATGCGTCAGGGCGCATCGCCGCTGGTATAAAATTACCGGGATCAAGAACGGCGCCATCCCCGGTACGACGTGGCCTTTTACCTTGCCGGCCACAGTCGATCCGCTCACTGCGCCATGCACGGGCGCTGGAACGCCCGACAATCTGTTTTTTCCGGAAATGCAGCCGGCTATCAACCGGACGACGCCGGTTTTGCTTTCCCGATGTCGACCACAGCCAATGATTTATCTTGGGAGACCGATCCGGCATGTGTCACTGCGCCAAATTCCTGCGCCGGGAATACGTGCAGTATTTCAAACTACACGGGCGAACTTTCCTGGCTTACTCCCCGTCTGGTCGCTCTGTATCTCGCCCGCAATCAGGATCTGACCAGGGCGCCTTTGTCCGGACGCGGAATGCTGTCGGTCCCGAATAGGGGCAAAACGGGACAAAAAGGGAGGGCATGCAGGGGGGGCCTGCAGCCAGCAAATTTTTTCGCAAAAGATTTTTTCCGCTGGCTGGGATTTTAACCGCCGGGCGCCTATATCAAGCGCGCCCGGGGCTTGCGCCCCAACAAGGGGTTTGTCATGTCGTCCCTCACAACACCGTCTCTCCGCACGAAACTCGCCGCCCTGTTTCTGGCCGCCGGGCTTGCTTTTGCCCCGGGCCTGGCTGAAGCCAAGGCGGGCGGCGGCTTCAGTTTCGGCAGCCGGGGAACCCGCACGTTTTCCGCTCCTCCGGTGACCAACACCGCGCCGATGGGCGCTCAACCCATGCAGCGTTCGGCGACGCCGCAAATCCTGCCCAATCAGAATTTCGGGCCACGACCTGCCCCCTCGGGCGGATTTTTCGGCGGCGGTTTTGGACGCGGCCTGCTTGGCGGCTTTATCGGCGCGGGCCTGTTCGGGATGCTGTTTGGCCATGGCATGTTCGGCGGCATGGG
This sequence comes from uncultured Hyphomicrobiales bacterium, assembly GCA_903931945.1. Classification (GTDB taxonomy): domain Bacteria; phylum Pseudomonadota; class Alphaproteobacteria; order Rhizobiales; family Beijerinckiaceae; genus Terripilifer. The sequence goes on from CAIZEI010000096.1 coordinate 6,659, forward strand.
CGGCGTGATGTCGCTGTTCGGGCTGCTGCTGCAACTGGCGCTCATCTTTGTGCTCGCGCGTCTTGCGTGGAACTGGATGCAGAACCGCCAACAGCCCGCCTGGCAGGGGGCCGCAGCGCGCCAGTCGACGGGCGGGTTGTCCGGCTTTGGCGGCGGTTCGGGAGCGCAGACGCCTGCGTCCACTCCGCTGAGCGTGAGCCCGGCGGATTTCGCCGTCTTCGAACGCCGGCTCGTCGAAATCCAGACAGCCTTTGGCGCTGAGGACCGCGCTGCGCTCGGGCGGCTCACAACGCCTGAAATCGCAGGCTATTTTGACGAACAACTCCAGGAGAACGCGCGCCGGGGCGTGATCAACCGGATATCGAACCCTGCGCTGCTGCAGGGCGATCTTTCCGAGGCCTGGCGCGAGGCGTCCGGCGAGTTCGCGACTGTCGCCATGCGGTTTTCGCTCATCGATGTGATGGTCGAGCGGGCGAGCGGGCGCATTGTCGGAGGCGACCCGAAAAATCCGGTTGAGTCCAGAGAAGTCTGGACGTTCCTTCGGCCACGCGGCGCGGGCGCCGACGCCTGGCTGCTGAGCGCGATCCAACAGGCCTGACAAGCGCCTGTCAGGCCCCTCGATCGGGGTTCGCCATATCGCCGTCGCCACGCAGCATGTCGTGAACAAAGGCGGCTCCTGCGCCTGCTGCGTTCGCGGGGTGAAGGAAGCTTGTCAGAAATCCGGTTAGCGTGCTGACTGCGCAGGCCGCGACCGCCGCCCGGCCAACGCCGTCGAGAGCGCCAATGCCGCCATTGATAAAAATGAAGGCTTCTGCGGTCGCCAGGCCGGCGAGCAGCGCAGCGGCGGCGTCAACGCCATTGGCCCGCGGCCAGATCGACAAAGTCAGCAGCGGCATCACAGTTGAGGCCGAAAAAACAATGGCAAGGCCGATCAGCGCCCGTGGATCGGGCGACATTGGCGCCAGGACCGCCGCAACGCCGGCAATCCCGAGAATAATCAACAACCGGGCGGCGGCCAGTCGCCGGCTGGTCATCGCTGTCACATCGCGAACGCGGTAAAACATGTCATGGCCAACGGCTGTGGCAAAGGCCTGAACGCCGGATGCAGACAAAACCAGCGCCGCCGCGATGACGCCAGCTGCGGCGAGCCCTGACAGGGCGTCGCCAAGCCCGCGCAGGGATGGCAGAGCCAGCATCAGATAAATCCCGCTGGCTTTGATATCGCTGCTCGACAGCAGACCCGGGAAGTCCGGCTCGGCGGCGCAGAGGGCCCGGGCCGCCGCCGGCGTCGCGGGATGGCCGCCGCATATGGCGAGCAAACCTGCGCGGCTCGCCTCGAAAAACGCGGCGGGCAGCGCTTCAGGCCGCACGCCAAAGACCGTTGAATCCGCGGCCAGTGTGGACAAGGCGATGATCGCTGCGCCACAAACCGTAAAAACCGCGCACCAGAAAAGCCCGGCGAATCCAGCAGCGCGCGCCGGAGCGCCGCCGCCGGTCGCCGTAGCGGGAATCAGAAGCGGCCCCAGCGACCCAATCCCGATCACGATGGCCACGACAACGCCTGACCCTGCGGTTGGCGCAACGCCGGTCTCCCCGTTCCATTGGCCCAAGCGGGTCAGAACCGCCGACCAGGCGGCGGAGTCGCCGAATATGGGCAAGGGAAACGCTTGCCCGCGCGCCGCCAGAATGCCGAGCGGCAGCGCCAGCCCCGCCAGCAAAATGCCTGCCCCGCCGGCGGCCGCCCACACAAGGCCCGCCACGCCCCCCGGCGCAAGAATCAGAAAAACAGTCACGCTGGTCAGCAAAGCCGCTGTCACGGGTCTGATATTCGCCGCATAGGCCAACGCGCCAGCGGCGGTCAAAAACCCGGCGGTGGCGACCATCAGACCGGCGGCGGCGACCACGGCGACAATCCCCAGGCGCAAGGCGATATTGGGGAAACGGGTGGCGATCATATCGGGAATCGAAAATGCGCCCGATCGTCGCAGCAAGGGGCCACTGATCAGCGCCGCGCAGGCAAGCCCGCCGCCGAAACTCGGCAGCACCAATCCAAAAGGAGGACCGCCCGAGGCAGGCGGCACAAATGGCATGAAAAGACCTGCCGCCAGAGAGGCGAAGGCAAGGCCGGCATAGGCCGCCGGCGTCGCCCGCCCCGCCGCATAAAACCTTGAAATCAGCATGTTCCGCAGCAGAACGCCGATCAGCGCAAGTCCGCACAGGGTTGCGCCAGGACCAAGGACCGCGACAAGACGCGGGGGGGCGCCCGCCCGATCCAGCAACGCGATCAGTCCCGCCGCCACGACAAACGCCCCGGCAGCAAACGCCACGCGCCCGTCAATGGCCGCGCGAACCTGCAAATCCTCGTCCGTCAGGGGCCTTTTCAACTCAACATCTCCCGCAGGGCCTTGCGCTGACCCGCGCAACCGGAACAATATGACTTTGAGGCGAATTGCAAGAGTTGGGGACTGGGCCTCATGAGCCCACAGCCGCCAAATGCCGCCGGGGGAGGTTTTTTTGAACGCATCAGGCCGCATTATCATCGCTGACGATCATCCACTGGTGCGCGGCGCGCTGCGGCAGGCGGTGGCCGGCGCTGCGCCGGGTTGTGAGGCCGTGGAATGCGGCGATCTTGCAGCCGTCACAAAAGAGCTTGACGCCAACTCCAATGTCGATCTCGTGATGCTCGATCTTTCGATGCCCGGCGTGCGCGGCTTTTCCGGACTGATTTATTTGCGCGCGCAACACCCCGGCGTCCCGGTGGTTGTGGTGTCAGAAAATGAAGACCCGGGCGTCATGCGCCGTTGCATCGATTTTGGCGCCTCCGGGTTTATCCCCAAAACGACTGGCATTGAGACCATGCGCGTGGCGATTCGAGCAATTCTGGACGGCGGGACCTGGGCGCCGCCCGACCTTGCGCTGAATGCCCCTGTGGACAAGAACACGGCGGAAATTGTGCGCAGGCTTGCGTCCCTGACCCCGCAGCAGGTCCGCGTGCTGATGATGCTGTCGGAGGGATTGCTGAACAAGCAGATCGCTTATGAACTCAGCATTTCAGAGGCGACCGTCAAGGCGCATGTCTCTGCGATCCTGCAAAAACTTGGCGTGGAAAGCCGCACCCAGGCCGTCATCTTCGCTGCGAAGATCGAGGCTGGCCAATGGCAGGCCGAAAACAGGGACGCCTGAGCGAGCCCGGGCGTCCGCCAAAGGACGCGGGCCGCCTACAGGTTGGCCTGCAGGAACCGCACAATGCGGGGCGCAAAAAACCCCGAGAAACTCTGCGGTTCATCCAGCGGATCGCTGAGCCAGAAATGTCCGGCGTCAACCACGCAGGTGCGCACATTGACATCCGCCCGCTTGAGCGCGGCCAGAAAGGGCTCCGCCTGCCGGGCGGGATCGACAACATCGTCGCGCGCCCCCCATGTCAAGAAAAAAGCCGTGTGCCTCGAAGCAGGCGTGATGTAGTTGATCGGCGAGGCCTTGTGATAGGCGAACCGGTCATCGACCGGCGAATGGCCGAGAAACACTTCGCTGCCGCTGACTGCAGGCGCATTGGCGCGGTCGGCCTCCCACTGCGCGGCCATATCGTAGACGCCATAGACCGGCGCGCAGACTTTCACCTTCGTGCTGACGCCGGGATAGGCGTCATCGGGTTGGCCTGCAAAGTTTTCGTGATCGCCAGCCAGCGCCGCCAGTGACGAAAGATGACCGCCAGCCGAATCGCCCATGAGGCCGATACGGTTGGGATCGACGCCCAGGCCGGCGCCCTTCGAGCGCAGGAATTGCACGCCCGCCCGCACATCGTGCAGAGCCGCCGGAAACCGGTTTTTCGGGGCGAAGCGATACGAAATCGCAAACAGACCAATGCCACGATCCGCCAGAAACCGTCCGAGATGGCGGTAATTGGCGCGCTGGCCGCGCTGCCAGGCGCCGCCATGGACCGCAACAACGCAGGGCGCGTTGACGGCATCGGCGGGCAGATAAAGATCGCCGGTCAGAGCGTGATCGGCGCGTTTGACGTATTCAAGACCCTCAATGATCTTGTGCTGTAACTGCGGGGCGTCGTGCATGGTCCTGCCTTTCCGGTCGATCAGGCGTTGCCGGGCATCAGCGCAGTGCAGCCGCCATCGACAAACAAAGCGGTCGCGACGATGAAGGAGGATTCATCCGACACCAGAAACAGCACCGCGTTCGCCAGATCCATCGGCACGCCGGGACGCCCGACGAGATTCAGCACGGGACGCGTGGGGTCGAATTCCGCCTTGCCCACCGGCGAGCCGATCTTGTTCGGCACCACCGCGTTGACGCGAATATTGTGCGGCGCAAGCTGGATCGCCAACGATTTCGTCAGATTGACGACGCCGCCCTTGGCCGCCGTATAGGCGAGCGCGCGATCGCGCCCATAGTAGCCCGAAGTCGAACTGACATTCACAATCTTGCCGCCGTGCTTGGCCGCAATCATCGTCTTTGCAACCTCGCGCGAGAACAAAAAGGGCGAGGTCAATGTGATCGCCAGCACGCGGTTCCATTCCTCCGTGGTGATGTCGAACATCGTCTTGTTGTCGGAAATCGCCGCATTATTGACGAGAATATCAATGCGTCCAAATTCCGCCATCACGTCCGCAACGCATGTCTGGATATCGGCCTCCTTGCCGACATCACAGACAAAACCCTTTGCCTTGCCGCCTGCCGCAACGATATCGGCGGCGACTTTATCCGCGCGGCCCTTGTCAAGATCCACGACCGCCACAGCGGCGCCATTCGAGGCCAGCAATTTCGATGTGTCTTCGCCGATATTGCGGCCTGCGCCTGTGACGATTGCGACCTGGTTTGCGAGTTTCATTTGAAGGGCTCCCTGTGTTCAAAGTGGTTTTAACGATGTTGGCGGCGGGCGCAACAGCTTCGTTGCTCCCAATGGGATGGGAAGCGCGACCTGGCCACATCGCCCCCTCGCCCCGCTTTAGCGGGGAGTGGGGGCGTTACGCGCGAGCCGCGCGCAATTTCGCTGTCGCTTCCAAATCAACTCTAAAACCACGACCAACAGAATTCAGCGCAACGCCATAATCTCGCGCCGCCGCTTCAACCGAGACATATCCCTCGTTGACATCCTGCTCGACGAGCGCGGGATCGCGCGCGAACGCGTCGCCAAGGCCGCCGCCGCCTGGCGTGTCGAGACGGAAACCGTCGCCCTTTTTCAGGGGATAATCGGCATAGCGGGTCGGCAGCCGCTTTTCGCCCTCCCGATCCGGATTGACGATGATATCGCCGGTGCGGCCCTTGCCGCCGCCCGCCGCGCCATTGGGCGCGATGACGTGTTTGGTCGAACGGATCGAGAAACGGGCGTCGTCAAGATTGAGATATTCGCGCCTGATGCCAAGACCGCCGCGCGTTGCGCCTGCGCCGCCGGAATCCTGGATAAGTTCAAAACGCAACAGGCGGGTTGGAAATTCGCTTTCGATGATTTCCACCGGCGCGATCTTGGCGTTGGACTGGTTGACGGATGTGCCCGACGCGCCATCCTGGCCCGCGCGCGCGCCGCCGCCGCCGCCGAGAATTTCATACTGCACATAGCCCTGACCGGCCCTGCCGCCGCGTCCCCCGATAATGATCGAGCGGCTGCCGCAGGAATCCGCCCGCGCCTTGCCGGGCGCAATGTCTGCGAGCGCGGCAAATACAGCCTCGACTGTCGCATGGACTGTGGGATTGTAGGTATTCACCGGCGCAGGAAAACGCGGGTTCATGATCGAACCCTCGCGTGTGATGACGTCAAACGCGCGCATGAGACCGCTATTGATGAAAATATGCGGATCGACAAGCGCGATCAGGCAATAGGCAATGGCCGCGCGCACCAGCGGCGGGCGAATGTTCGCGGGGCCCACAGCCTGATCGTCGCTGCCGGAAAAATCGAACGAAATGTTGTCGCCGTGTTTTTCCACCACCAGATGAATTCGCACGGGATGGTTCAGCCTGACGCCATCGTCATCGACAAAGCGTTCGGCTTCGTAGCGCCCGTCGCGCCATTCTGAAATCGCCGCGCGCATCCGGCGCTCCGCCAAAGTCATCAGGCGCTCGAAACTGGCCAGCGCCACCGGCGCGCCGACCTTGTCCAGCAATTCGCGCAAGCGCTGTTCGCCAAGCCGCGCGCAGCCGAGCTGGCCACGAATGTCGCCGAGCACGAGTTCAGGCGTGCGACTGTTGGCGGCGATGATCCTGTCGATCTCATTCATGCCCTTGAGCGCGCGCTGATAGCGCACGGCGGGCAGATGCAGGCCCTCGTTAAAAGTCTCCTTCGCCTGCCCCGAACAGGAGCCCGGCACCGGGCCGCCGATGTCGCCCTTATGCGCAATCGATGCGCAAAACCCGACCAGCGCGCCTTTGTAAAAGGCGGGCGTGAGCACGCACATATCGGGCGCATGGGGGCTGCCGCCCTCGTAGGGGTGATTGATCAGATATGCGTCGCCTTCCTCGATATCGTCATAGGCGCGCAAAACAGCCGCGCAACAGGCGGGGAACGAGCCGATGTGCAGAGGCAGCACCACATGCTGCGCGATGACATCGCCGCGCGCGTCCAGCAGCGCGCAGGAGGCGTCCTGACTTTCGCGCACGATCGTCGAATAGCCAGTTCGGAACAGCGAATTCTGCATCTCCTGCACGATGCCATCGAGCGAAGCCTTGATGATTTCAAGTTCGACAGCGTCAATGGTTTCAGGCGCGCGCGCGTCCATCAGGCCGCTCCCATAGTGATGACAAGATTTTTATGCGTATCGACGCGCGCGCAAAAACCGGGCGGCATGACGGTCGTGCAATCGAGCTGGTCGATCAACGCGGGGCCAGTGAATGAGACGCCGACGTCCAGACCTTCGCGCTGATAGACAGGACATTCGATATCGACGCCATCGAAGCGCGCCTTGCGCGTTGCGCGCACAGCTTTTTCCAGCGGCGCGCCTGTCGGCGCATAGACGGGCAATTGCACCGGCGGAACGAGCCCGACGCCGCGCAGGCGCCAGGACACGATTTCGACGGGTTCATCGGGGGCGGTATGTCCAAAACTCTTGCAATGCTCTTCATCAAAATTGGCGCGCAGTTTTTTCAGATCGCCGGGCGCAAGCGGCACCGCGCAAGGGATGGTCATTTCATAGCCCTGTCCGGCGTAGCGCATATCCAGCGCATATTCGATGCGGATCGATTTATCGGCAAAATCCTCGCGCGCCAGATCCGCCCGCGCCTGCTTTTCGAGCTCCGCAAAGGCTGCATTGACCTCGGCTTCTGAAGCTTTGGAAATCGCTGTCAGTTTCGAACGCAGATAGTCATGCTTCACATCGGACATGACCAGTCCCATGGCCGAATAAACGCCCGGATGCAGCGGCACGAGCACGCCTTTCATGCCAAGTTCCGCCGCCATGCGGCAAGCGTGCAGCGGCCCGGCGCCGCCGAAGGCCAGCAGCATGAAATCGCGCAAATCATGCCCGCGCATAGTGGAAATCGCCTTGATCGCCTCCTCCATTTTGACATTGATGATGCGCACAACGCCTTCAGCGGCGGCGGATGTTTCCATCTTCAGGGGCCTGGCGATTTCTGTTTCAACCGCTTCATGCGCGGCGCTCGTATCGAGCGTCATCTTGCCGCCCAGAAAGTTGTCGGGACTGAGATATCCGAGCACAAGATTGCAATCGGTGATTGTGGGGCGTTTGCCCCCGCGCCCGTAGCAGGCCGGGCCAGGCTGCGCGCCCGCGCTCTGCGGCCCGACTATGAGTTCGCCAAACCGGTCGACGCCCGCCAGCGTGCCGCCGCCAGCGCTCACCGTGTTGATGTCTATCATTGGCAGCGCGACGTCCCTGCCCTCAACCTTGCCGCGATTTGAAATCGTCGCAGCGCCATCCTTGATCAGCGCCACATCGCAGGATGTGCCGCCCATATCGAATGTGATGAGATTTGGAAAGCCGCTGGTCTGCGCCGCCCGCACGCTGGCGACGATGCCGCCAGCCGGGCCTGAAAGCACCGTTGCAACAGCCTTTTTCGCCGTCTCTGCAAAGGTCGACATGCCGCCATTCGATTGCATGATGTATTTTTGCGGCGTCGTCACGCCGGCGTTTTTCAGGCGCGCATCGAGATTGTCGATATAGCGTGCGAGGATGGGTTGCAGATAGGCGTTGATGACCGTCGTCGACAACCGGTAATATTCGCGGATCAAGGGGACGATATCGCTCGACAGGGAGACTTCGACATCAGGCGCCTCCTCCGCAATGATCTCGCGCGTACGCCGTTCATGCTGCGGCGCGAGGAAAGAGAACAGATAGCACACCGCAATCGATTTCATGTCCTGCGCTGCGAGATCACGGATTGTCCGGCGCAACGCGACCTCGTTGAGCGGCGTCAGCACTTCACCATCAAAGGCCACGCGCTCCTCCGCCTCGCCCGTGCGGCTGGGCGGCGCGAGCATTGTCGGTCGCGTGTATCCAATGTCAAAAATCGTCGGCCCGTGCGGCCTCGATTGCTCGGCGACTTCGTAAATGCCGCGAAAGCCCTTGGTGACGATGAGCCCGGTGCGCACGCCCTTGCCTTCCAGCAGCGCGTTGGTGCCGACGGTCGTGCCATGACAGACATAGGCGATATCGGCGGGCGCAACGCCCTGTTCGATCAGCAATTCGACGCCGGCCAGAATGGCGCGCGAGGGATCGTCAGGCGTTGAGGGAACCTTGGCGACAGAAATCGCGCCGGTCGCCTCGTTCACATAAACGAAGTCGGAGAATGTGCCGCCCGTATCGACGGTCAAGCGAAACCTGGCCATTCCCTGTGTGAAGCCTCCGCAGATTTGAAAGGTCTGCGGCTTCTAGCCGGGGGATCGGGGCGCGTAAACCCGTAAAGCATGTCCCGATGGCGGAATCGCCGAATCGTGGCGATTTCGAACGGGATTGCTCGATTTCAAAATCCCCCTATTCTCCCCTCCAGCAGGGAGGACAGGATGAATCGGCTTTTACGGGCGGGAATGGCTGGCGCCGCGTCCATTCTCGTCGCTACGCTCGCCCATGCCGACACGGTCGCCGATTTCTATCGCGGCAAGCAGATATTTCTCATCCACAGCGGCGGCGAGGGCGGCGGCTACGCCACTTACGCGCAAGTCTTCGCCGCATTTTTTCCACGCCATCTTCCCGGTCAGCCGCAAATTGTCACGCAAATGATGCCGGGCGCCGGCGGGGTGCGGCTGATGCAGCATTTTGCCACAACGGCCCCGCGCGATGGAACCGTCATTGGATTTGTGCAATCGGGCGTTTCCTTTGCGCCGTTGCTTGGCGCGACCCACGGCACATTCGATGCGCGCGGCATGAACTGGCTTGGGGCGATGTCGCGCGTCAATGCCGTCTGCGCGGCCTGGCGTGATGCAGGCATCGCAACCTGGGACGATCTTCTGGCAAAGCCCTATATCGTCGGCTCCAGCGGCGCAGGGTCGTTGACCGACACGCAACCAGCATTGCTGAACAATCTTTTTGGCGCCCATATCAAGGTCGTGTCCGGCTACAATGGCGCCAATGAGATTTATCTCGCCATGGAGCGCGGCGAATTGCATGGCCGCTGCGGCAGCGGCGTGCCCTCTCTGGAGCTGGCGCGGCCCGGCTGGGTCCGCGATCGCAAGGTCGATATTCCCGTGCAGTTCGGCTTCGAGCGCGGCGCCGCCCTGCCCGATGTCCCCACAATCTATGAAAAAGCCGGGGATGACCGCACGCGCGCGATCCTCGATCTCGCTCTGGCGCCGGTCGAAATGAATCGCCCGATGATGACAACGCCCGGCGTTCCACAAGATCGGCTGGCCGCCTTGCGCGCAGCCTTCCACGAGACGCTGAACGATCCGGATTTTCGCGCTGAAGCTGCGCGACAACGGCTCGAAATTGAGGAAAATACGGCCGCGCGCGTCACCAGACTGATCGCGGACGCCTACGCTTTGCCCGTCGAAATCGTCAGGGATGCGCAGGCGGCCATGCGGCTCGGGGGACCCTGATGAAACGTCTGCCGGCGGCGGCGCGATCGGGCGGGCCAGTCGCGGAATCGATGATACAGAAATCCCGAAGCGTCGAAATCAATCCAATATCGCGCGGCGCTTGCGGTATGAAATCGCACCTCGGTTTTTACTTTTAGAGTTGCCATTGCGGCAATTGGCGTCTGGCGCTCCGCTGCAATCCATGAAAACATGACGCACGTTCAGAAGACATTCACTCGGGGGAAACATGTTCGCCAAGATCAATCATGTCGCCATGGTCAGTGAGAAATATTCTCTTCTGAACGGCTTTTATCAGTCAATTTTCGGATTCAAGCCCTCCAAAACAACAGGGCCTCAATCGGGCGTCGATATTGGCGACGGATATGTCGGCCTCAATATCAATCCCCGCAAGGGCGGCAGGCCCGCCGGCCTCGACCATTACGGCGTCGAGGTTGAGGATGTCGAAACCGCTTTCGACCGGATGCGCACGCGCTATCCCCTCGCACGCTGGGTGCAACGGCCCTCCAACCGGCCTTTTGCAGGCATTACCGCCAACGATCCGGATGGCAACGTCTTCGACCTCTCGCAGAAAACCATGGCGAACCGGACCGGCGCCTATGTCGAGAATTCAGGCGAAGCGGGCGCGCGACATTTCAGCCATGTCGCCATTCGCACCATGCGCCCGGACGAAATGGCGCGCTTTTATATCGATGTGCTGGAACTCGCCGAGCAGAACGCCGGACCTGGCGACCCCAACCACTACCTCACCGATGGGCGCATGACTTTGGCGATCATGCCCTGGCGGATCGAGAATTTTACCGGGCAAAGCATTCTGCCAACCGGCGTCGATCATTTCGGCATCACGGTTGAAAGCATCGAGCAGGTGAAGGCTGATCTTGACGATCTTGTCGGGCGCAATCCAGTAATGCACACAATCCCGCTCGGCATGGGACCGGAGGGAAAGGCGCGGCTCGATCTTGCCTATCGGCAGTGCCCGATGGCGAAGCATTTCATCAGCGACCCCGATTACAATCTGATCGCGCTGAATGAGGACGCCTAGCGTCCGCCCGGCGCCGCCGATCGACCGGACAAGCGCTCGCCAATTGGCCGTTCAACTAGAAATGGGGAGGCAAGCGGGCCGATATTGCATTCGCAACGGAGTTGTTTCACACTTTCAAAACGTGATTTTGCCTTTTGGAGCCGCTTGTGGGAATTCCGATTGATTTCCTGATGTATGTTTTCGTGTTGCTGATCGGCGTCTGCGTCGGTCATTGGGTTTTGCCGCCGCGAAAAGTCTATCCGGAAAAGCGCAAAAACCGCAGCCACAGACGCTCACAACGCTCGCGATCCGATCGACCAACGGAACCCGCGGGACGATTGCGGACCATCGCCGAGATCACTGAAGCCGCCAGGTCGCGGCCTGGCGAATGAACGTTTGGCGATCAGCCCCGCAAGACAGCGCCCGTCTTGCCTGAAACCTCAGCGACCACGCGCGCCGCAATCGCTTCGATCTCGGCGTCGGTCATGGTTTTTTCGCGCGGCTGGAGCGTGACAGAAATCGCCACGGACTTCTTGCCCTCGCCAAGACCTGGCCCTTCATAGACATCGAAGACATCTGCGCCCACAATCAGATTGCGCTCGGCGGCGCGGGCAAAGCGCAAGATATCTGCGGACTTGACCGAGCGGTCCACAACAAATGCAAAATCGCGTTCGACCGGAAGCAGATCTGGCAAATCCAGCTTGCCCCTGGTCTTCGTGGGCCGCGCCTTCGGGCTGGGGATTTCGTCGAGAACAATTTCAAAGCCCACCAGCGGGCCGGTGGCGTCGAGCGCTTCAAGTGTGCGAGGGTGCAGCTCTCCAAACCAGCCGACAATCGTTTTGGGGCCAAATTGCAGGGTGCCCGAGCGTCCGGGATGGAACCAGGCCGGGGCGCCCGCGACCAGCTGCATGCCCTGGGTCTGCACGCCCAGCGCCGACAAAAGCGTCATGGCGTCCGCCTTGGCGTCGAACGCATCAACCAAAGACGCTTTGCCGGACCAATGGCGGCCTGCCCCCGCCGGTTTTGCCGTGAGGCGGCGCAGAACCGCAGCGGCAATGCGTTGATCTTGATCGCCTGCGCCTTTGAAAATCTGGCCGACCTCGAACAAAGCCGCGTCCCCTGCGCCATGGTTGGCGTTGCGCTGCGCGCTCGCGATCAACCCCGGCAACAGCGAGGGCCGCATGTCGGAGAGATCGGCGGCGATGGGATTGGCCAGCGCCAGAGCCGGCGCGCCGCCGCCAAAAAGTTTGGCGTGACTATTCGAAATGAACGACCATGTCAGCGCCTCGGCCATGCCGCGCGCCGCAAGAGCCCGACGCGCTGTGCGGGTTCGCTTCTGCAACAGGGTCAGCACCGGCTTGACGATGGCCGGGTCGGCCCTCAGCAACGGCTTGGCCTCGATGCGATCGAGCCCGGCGATGCGCACGATCTCCTCGACGAGGTCAGCCTTGCCCTCGACATCGGGCCGCCAGCTCGGCGTGGTCACACGCGCAAGGTTTGCATCAGAGCCACGCGCAACCGCAAAACCGAGTTTTTCAAGAATCGCCTGCATTTCGGCTTGCGGCATATCAAGCCCGGTCAGCCGCAAAACTTCGCTCCATGGAAAATCGAGACTGCGCGCGGCGTCCGGAACGGCGCCGGCGACATTCATGCGCGACGCTTCCCCACCGCAAAGCTCGATCGCCATCGCGGTCGCAAGTTCAAGCCCGGGCAGGCAAAACGCCGGATCGACGCCGCGTTCAAACCGGTAGCGCGCATCGCTCGATATGCCGAGCGCCCGGCCTGATCGGGCGATGTTCAGCGGGTCCCAAAGCGCGCTTTCAATCAGCACGTCGGTTGTGGCCTCGTCGCAGCCCGAGTGCTCGCCGCCCATGATTCCGGCGATGGATTCGACGCCCCTGTCATCTGCGATGACGACGTTTTCAGGGTTGAGCGCGTAGGTCTTGCCATCGAGCGCGAGTACGTTTTCATCGGTACGCGCGCGCCGCACGACAAGATGTCCAGCGACTTTTTTCGCATCGAAAACATGCAGGGGACGGCCCCGATCGAAGGTCAGATAATTCGTGATATCGACCAGCGCATTGATCGGTCGCAGGCCGATATCTTCAAGGCGTTTGCGCATCCAGTCCGGCGATGGTCCGTTTTTCACGCCCCGGACAAGCCGTAGGGCAAAGAGCGGCGCAAGATGTTTGTCCGCTGCTTCGAAATCCAGCGATACCTTGACCGGGCAATCGAAATGTCCGGCAATGGCCACGGGCGGCGCTGTCGTCAGCGTTCCCAGACCCGCAGCGGCGAGATCGCGGGCAATGCCATAAACGCCTGCGGCGTCCGGGCGGTTCGGCGTCAGGTTGATTTCAATCACCGGCTCGTTGAGCCCGGCGTAATCGATATATCGGGCGCCAACCGGCGCATCCGCCGGCAGCTCAATAATCCCGTCATGATCGTCGGACAATTCCAGCTCGGCGAACGAGCACAACATGCCATTCGAATCGACGCCGCGAATGTTGCCCTTGGCGAGCGTTATTTTCTTCGAGGGAATGTAGGTTCCCACAGGCGAGAACACGCCCTTCATGCCCGTGCGCGCATTGGGCGCGCCGCAGACGACCTGCACCGGCGACCCCGCGCCCGTATCGACCATGCAGACGCGCAGGCGGTCTGCGTTGGGATGCTGCCCGGCCTCGACGACATAGGCGACGATAAAATCTTTCAGCCTGTCCGCGGGATTGGCGACATGCTCGACCTCAAGGCCGATCCGCGTCAGGGTTTCGACAATCGTTTCGAGCGAAGCTGAGGTCTCAAGATGCGCCTTGAGCCAGGAGAGGGTGAGTTTCATTGCGCCGGTTACTTTCTCCAGCCCCGTTCAAGGGCCTTGTAAATCTGATCGTCGTTACGTTTGCCAATCAGCAGAACCCGCACCAAATCTCCCTCGACGGAAAAGATGATCCTGAATTCTCCTGATTTCAGCCTGCGCATGGGTGCATACCCCCTCAGCAATTCGGAGGGCAAGACCGAGGGATCACTTTCGAGCGAGCGCAGCTTTTCCGCAATCTGCCGCGCCTGCATTGCGGGAAGATTTTCGAGGAATCTCGCCGCCTGCCTCAAAAGATCAATCGACGGCATTCAGCAGCCGGTCCAGAAGTCTTTGGCTGGCTTCGGGACCAATATATCCTTCCGCCTGTGCGCGCAGGGCCTGCTCGCCCCAGATTGTGTCCTCAAGGTCCTGCATGGACAGAAAGACGCCCACGGGCCGGTTTTGCTTGGTCACAAGCACCGGCTCGCGCTGGGCGGCGTCCAGAAATTGACCGAAGGAATTTTTGGCTTGCGCGGCTGTCATGGTTTTCATAGGAACGCCCGGGATTAGCTAATTTGGCTAAAATAGCCGAGCCGTCTCCAGCAAGCAATGCTTACGTTGACGGCTCCCGCGCGCGCATCGGCGGAGGGAACGCTACCCGCCAGCGCTCAAAAGCGTGCAAGGGCTATGGCGCGCTGAATACCGCTTTCGCGATCGTAAAGCCAAGTCCACCCCCTACCCCAGCAGCGGGATATGCGCGAGCTTGACATACCCTGCCCAGGCCTTGGTGTCCTTGACGAGCAGCTCGTTGACGATCTGATGAGTCCCGGGGAAAGGGTCGCAACCGATATTGACCACCCATTTGCCGACATCCTCGCGCGCGGCGATCTGGTTAAACCAGACTTCAAGCTGATCGCAGATGGGTTTGGGCGTGCCTTTGGGCACATGCACCGACCACCAGGCGATGAGATCCATGTTCGGTATGCCCGCTTCTTCAGTCCCCGGCACATCCGGCAGCGCCTTCACGCGCGATTTTGACGAGGTCGAGAGCGCACGGATTTCGCCCGCCTGCAACTGGCCGAGAACGCTCGTGGGATCGATATGCGCAAAGGCGATATTGCCAGCCTGCAGATCGATCAGCATGGCCTGCGTTTCCTTGTACTTCACCTCGACGGTCTGCAGGCCGAACGCAGCCTTGTACAATTCGCTGCTGACAAGGCCGGTGTTGGCGATTGAGCCATAGGACGCCTTGTCGCCCTTTTCCTTCAGAAATTTCGTGAGATCGGCTGTTGTCTTATAGGGGCTTTTGTCGGCGACGATCTGGATAAACGACACTTTGAACAGCGTGGTGATGTGCTCGAAATCATTGATGGGATCGTAGCTGAGGCTCTTAAAAAGCGAGGGCGCGGCGGCGAGCACCGAGCTGCCGGGCGCGATGTAGATCGTATAGCCATCCGGCTTGGCGCGCGCGACATAGGACGTGGCGATATTGCCAAAAGCGCCGGCCTTGTTCTCGACAACGACGGTCGTTTTGGCGACTTCCGCCAGCTTGTCGGAAAAATAGCGCACCATGATGTCGGCGCCGGAACCAGCCGGGAACATGCAGATGGAATGCACGTCATGATCGGGATAGTCCGCTGCAAATCCGGGACCCGAAAGCGTTGGCAAGACAGCCGAGGTCGCTGTAGCGGTTTTCACAAATTGCCGGCGCGTGAACACGTATGGCCCTCCCAGGATCAAGGCCCCCGAACCGGAGCCGCCGAGACGTTAATCGATGAAAGAGCCCAACGCCAGAGGATGACGCCAGGATAGGCCACATCGCAAGCCCGGCGATTGCGTCTCTGCGCTGGCGAGGCTATTCTGACGTTCGGTTGCCAATAATCCGGGTTTGCGATCCTGCTTCAACGCGGGCGCCAGAAAACAAGGGAAGACGCCGCATGACCGCTATTTCCGTGCATGATGAGGTTAAGCAGGACCGTTCATTCATGGAGGTCTGGCTGATCACCATCGGCCATTCGCTCACGCACTGGTATCCCGCGACATTCTACGTGCTGGCGCCTGTGATTGGCCGCGAACTCGGGCTTTCCTACACGCAGATTGGCTCGATCGTCACGGCGCAGGCGATCGCGGGCGCGCTGTCCAACGTGCCCGGCGGCATGATCGTCGATTCGGTGGGCCGCAAGGGCCTGCTGATGGCGATCTCGCTCGCGTGGATCGGCATCCCCTATATGCTGATGTCGATGACGCACGCCTATTGGCTTCTGCTTTGCTGCGCTGTCCTGATCGGAATCGGCAACACGATCTGGCACCCGACCGCGATTCCGACACTGGCCCAGCGCTTCCCGACGCATAAGGGACTGGTGGTTTCCATCCATGGCATGGGCGGCAATATTGGCGACGCCGTAGCGCCCTTTGTCGCGGGCACCTTGCTCAGCGGTTTTGCGATCGCCGGCTACGCCGTGCATTTCGATCTCACCTGGCGCCAGGTGATGATGTACAATGTCATCCCCGGCATTTTCATGTCCATCGCGCTGCTCTGGTTCCTCGGAAAAATGCAGATGGGCGGAACCGGCAAATCGGACAAGGCGCTTCCCTTTGCCGAGGTGCTGAAAGGGTTTGGCGGCCTGTTGCGCAACAGGACGCTGATGCTCCTTGCAACCTCTTCGGCCTTTCGCTCGATGACGCAGAGTTCGTTGCTGGTTTTCGTGCCGCTGTATCTCGCCCATATGATGGACTATTCGCCCTGGGCGATCGGTACGGCGATGATGGGCCTGCAACTCGCCGGCTTTATTGCCGCGCCCATCGCGGGCGGCATGTCGGACAAGGTCGGACGTCGCAACATCATGATGTCCGCGATGGCGATGACCTGCGTCGTGTTGCTGATGATGGTGTTTGCCGGCGGCACGCCTCTGTTCGTCTTCTTTGTCGCGCTGCTCGGTTTCTTCCTGTTTGCCGTGCGCGCGGTCCTGCAAGCCTGGACCCTTGACGCCACGCCCAAGGGCATGGGCGGCACCGCCATCGGCCTGCTGTTCGGCATCCAGGCGATTGGCCAGTCTGTGGGGCCGCTGATCTGCGGCGTCATCGCGGACAGGTTCGGCCTGCTCTCGACATTCTATTTCATGGCCTTCACGATTGTCATCGCCAATCTGTTCGTCTTCATCATCCCCGATCCCGGGGCGAAGAAAGCCTGATGCGCAAACCGTGCATAGGGCTGCGCAGCAAAAGCGCGGCCCCGGCTTTGTGTTCGCCTGCCGCCGCTGATACAAGCGGGGCAACTGAATGGGTTAAGGCAGGAGATCGCCATGAACATAGCCGTCGCCGATAAAGACGTCGCCGCCACGCGTCAGAAATTCTACGATCGCCTGTCGCCCAGGGCCATGGCGCCTTTGTGGGAAGTGCTCAAGGGCCTCGTGCCCGAACAGCCCAAAAGCAAATTCGCCGCTCATCTTTGGAAATTCGCCGAGGCGCGTCCGCTGCTGATGGAAGCAGGCGATTTGCTGACAGCCGAAGAGGCTGAACGCCGCGTGCTGGTGCTCGAAAACCCGGCCATGCCCGGCGCCTCGCGCATCACCGCCACCATGTACGCCGGCTATCAACTGATCATGCCGGGCGAGATTGCGCCCGCCCACCGCCACACCGCCTCGGCTTTGCGCATGGTGCTGGAGGGCAACGGCGGCTACACGGCGGTCGCCGGCGAGAAAACCGAAATGCAGCGCGGCGATCTGGTGATTACCCCCGCCATGTCGTGGCATGACCACGGGCAGGAAAATCACAAGCCGGTCATCTGGGTGGATGGCCTCGATCTGCATATGGTGAACTTCTACGAAGCCGCCTTCATGGATCATTTCAACGACAAATCCCAGATTCTATCAAAACCCGTCGGCTATTCGGAAGCCGAATTCGGCTCCGGCTTTGCGCCGATGCAGCATCGCCGCCCGTTTGGCCCGACCTCGCCGATCTTCAACTACCGCTACGCCAATGCGCGCCCCGCCCTGCTGCAGGTCGCGAGCGCCGGCGAGCCCGACGCCAACCTTGGCCACGCCCTGCGGTATATCAATCCGCAGGATGGCGGCTGGGCCATGCCAACCATCGCCACATGGCTGACCTATCTGCCAAAGGGCTTTGAGACGAAACCCATCCGCTCGACCGACGGCCAGGCGATTGTGGTGCTTGAGGGCGAAGTGACATTCGAGATCGATGGCAAAACGTTTTCCGCCAGCGAAAGCGATGTCGCCAGCGTGCCCTCGTGGATGTGGAAAAAGATGCGCGCCTCGAAGGACGCAATCATCTTCACGATGTCCGACCGCGCCGCGCAGGAGAAACTGGGCATTTATCGCGAAGAGCGGAAGTAGGCGCAGCGGCTACTTCCGGTACAGCCCGATCTCTTTCAGCGCCGCCTCCAGTAAGCGCGTGTCGACAACGCGATGCATGTCGACCTCGCCTTCGATCAGCCCCTGCGCCTTGAATGCCGCGAGATCGCCGCTGATTGACGCCAGATTGAGCGTACCGTCGGGATTGCAGGCGGCAAGCGCGAAATTGCGATAGAATTGCGGGTCCTTGATCGGCGTATACTCGTTGAGAATTTTGATGATTGCCTCACCCTTGTCGCCGGTGAGTTTTCCGTCCGGTCCCAGCGCGTCATTATGGTCGCGCACGCCATGCAAAAAAGCTTTCAAAAAGCGTTTTGCGACGTCGGGCTTTTCAGTCGCAAATTTGCCGGTGAAAAAGATCACCGCGATTTCGTGATCGGGATAGGCGACATCGTCCGTCAGTAGTTTTGTCGCATACCCCTTGCTCACCGCCTCTGTCGTCGCAGGTTCGGCGGGCAAAGCCGCATCCACCGCCTTGTTGGCAAGCGCGACAACCATTTGCGGAAACGGCAGATATGTCTGTTCGATATCGGCAAGCGAAAGGCCGCCACGCTCCAGCATTCTATTCAACGTGACGCTGGCCGCCGTGCCCGGCGCGCCATTCGCCAGTTTCAAGCCCTTGAGATCTGCAACTGTTTTGACCCGGCCCGAATCCATCAAATCCTTGCGCACAATCAGTGTCTGGCTGGGCCGTCCTGGCGGCGTGGAAACCTTGTCGGCGACCATTCTGATATCGATGCCACGCGCAACGGCATTGAAAAAGCCCGCCGACGGCGCGCCCGCCACGGCTTGCAATTCGCCGCTCGCGATCGGGGCAATCATGCGCGCGGCCGAATCGAAGAGCACAAGTTCGAGGTCGATGCCTTCTTCCTTGAAATAACCGCGCGTGCCGGCGACATAAAGCCCGATGTCCGTGGCGGTCTGCGTATAGCCGATCGCGACTTTTTCATTGGCCCGTGCGGGCGCGATGGTAATGAACGCCAACAAACAAAGGGCGGTTTTGCAGTTCGTCAATCCGCGCAAAAAAACCCGCCCCATCAGTCGATCTCCAGCATGGAGCGGTCGCGTTGCGCGCGATCGAATTCATTGGCCTGCGCGGCGAGCCGGACAGGCGTATTGGCGGCGCCGAAAAGATCGTAGTCCCGCCGTTCGAGAATTTCGAAAAAGAAACGTTGCTCGAACATTTTTGTGTAGATGTGGAAGAACTC
>CAIZEI010000097.1 GCA_903931945.1 uncultured Hyphomicrobiales bacterium
ATCCTCGATCCGAAAACCAATTCCGTCTCATACTATAAAATGAAACCGCGCGATCCGCTGACGCCTAGCGGCAGCTTTATTCAAGAAGGCGGCTTTCCTCGTCTGCCCTCGCCCTATTGGGGCGATGAGATGATCTGGAACAGCCAGTCGACCGTGCATAACCAAGCGTTCGATCACGAAGGCCGCGTGTGGATGACAACGCGCATCCGCGCGCCGGAGACCCCCGCCTATTGCCGCGAAGGCTCGGACCTGCCGTCGGCAAAAATTTTCCCGCAAAAGGTCGCCGGGCGTCAGGCGGCGGTCTACGACCCCAAAACCGACAAGCTTAGCTATATCGATCTATGCTTCACGACCCACCACCTGGCTTTTGCAGAGGACGCCAACAACACGCTCTGGTTCTCCGCCGGCGGCGCGCGCGCCCCTGTTGTCGGGTGGCTCAATACGAAGCAATTCCTGGAAACGGGCGACGCCGCGCATGCACAGGGATGGGCCCCATTCATTCTCGACACCAACGCGAAGGGTCGTCGTGAAGGCCCGTACACGGAGCCCGGTCAACCCACCGACCCGACCAAACAGAAACGCATTGTCGCCGGGCTTTATGGTGTCGGGATCGACCCCAATGACGGCACGGTCTGGGGTTCGGTCCTGTCCTTTCCTGGAGGGGTCATTCATGTCATTCCGGGCGACAATCCGCCGGAGACGACGCTCTCCGAGTATTTCGAGGTCCCGTTCAACGAACCGCGCACGCCCGTCAATGGCTATGGCCCGCGCGGCATGGATATTGACCGCAACGGGGTCGTGTGGATTCCGCTTGCCAGCGGCCATCTCGCCAGTTTCGACCGCAGGAAATGCAACGGCCCGATGAATGGCCCCAATGCGACCGGGCGGCATTGTCCCGAAGGCTGGACCATGCATCAATTCCCGGGGCCCCAGTTTGAAAACGTCGAGGAGCCAGGCGCAGTGCAATCGAGCTATTTCACTTTTGTCGACCAGTTCGACACCTTCGGTCTTGGCAAGAATACGCCGGTCGCCACTGGCAATATGTCGGATTCGCTGGAGGCTTTCGTCAATGGCGAATTTGTTTCCATGCGTGTGCCCTATCCGCTCGGCTTCCATTCCAAGGGGCTCGACGGTCGCATAGACGACCCCTCAGCCGGCTGGAAAGGCAGAGGCCTGTGGTCGACCTATGCAGGACGCGCGCCCTATCATATCGAAGGCGGGAAAGGCACAACGAGCAAGGTCGTGCATTTCCAGATGCGACCGGATCCGCTAGCGCGGTGAACGACCGACAAGTGTTGCTGATTTGGCGCGCTGTGCAATCGAAACAAGTGTTCATGGCCATATGCATTGACAGGCTGAAGCATAGGTGAAAAAGTAGAATCAGAATCAACCGCTCTCGGGGTCCATGCATGTTGAACCGAATTTTGCGCGCGTCTCTTGCTCTGACCGGTTTGGTCGGGACCAGCTTCGCTGCCGATCTGCCGAGCCGGAAGGCTCCTCCGGCCGCTCCATATGTGGCTACTCCCATATTCACATGGAGTGGATTGTATATCGGCGGCTACGTCGGCGGCACTTGGGCCAGCACTTCGTTGCGCAGGACCGATAACCTCTTTCTGACGCCAAATTCAGTTTCGAGCGCGGGCGTTGTCGGTGGCCTTCTCGGCGGCTTTAACTACCAGTTCAACAACATTGTCCTTGGTCTTGAAGAAGAAGTTGGAGTTTCGGGCCAGTCCGGCAGGGGTTCAGGCTTTGATGGCGTTGTTGGCGTTGGTCTCGGACCGCTGGCCGATTCCACTGCAATCAGCCAGGCCTCCTGGAACGGTCGTTTGCGTCTGCGCGCTGGCCTTGCCCTGGGCAATGCCCTCGTTTATGCCGCCGGGGGCTTCTCGGCAGACACGCAGAAGGTTGCCATGAGCGAGCCTGCCAACCTCCTGGTTGGCACTGCAACGAACCCCTCGATCAAGCCACGGCTTGTGCGTCGCGGCTGGAACCTTGGCGCCGGCGTTGAATACGCTTTCAACCCGAACTGGATCGCCCGCGCCGAATATATCTACGACAACTACGGTTCCCAGCGTTACGCTTTCAACAGCTTCGGGAACTGGTCGGATCGCCGGGTGTCCAGCACGTCCTCCACTGTCCGCGCCGCTCTGGAATACAAGTTCAGCACGCCGTTGTCGGCGGTCGTCGCCAAGTACTGAAATCATTCCGATATCGGAGAAAGCCCGGCCTTGCGCCGGGCTTTTTCGTTGTCGAGGGCCGTAGTTTCACGCCGGGCGCGGAAAAATCGCCCGTCGATGGCTTGAAACGCGGAGTTTCCCGAGAGTTTGCAGGTATCTGCGCGCGCCGGACAACCCAGCCTCAGCCGCCTGCGAATTTCCGCACGGCGACTTCGACAGCGGCCCGATCGCGCGGATTGAGCGTTTTCAGCATTCCCTCGAGCGTTTCATCGTTGAGGCCTCCCGTTCGCGCCAGAATATGCCATTTCATGGCCTCGACCATATCGAGCTTGACACCGCGCCCGAAAGCGTAAAGGCGCGCCAGGCGATTCATCGCGACCATGTTATTGGCGGCTGCGGCGCGTGCGAAATATTTGGCTGCCGCCGACTCGTCCGCAGGCATTCCCTCGCCCTTGAACAACATGATGGCGTAATCGACTTCTGCGGCGGCCAGGCGCGAATCGGCCGCCTGCCGCAAATATTCAATGGCCTTGTCGAGGTCCTTGGGAACGCCCCTGCCCTCCTTATAGCTAAGGCCCAGCGCATAGGTCGCATCATAGTCGCCAAGGGCGGCGGCCCTCTTGAAATAATCGGCGGCTTTGGCCGGATCTTGCAAATCGCCGGTCAGCGCCAGCATTCCCAATTGATAAAGCGCAGCTGGATGACCTTTGGCCGCAGCGGCGTCGAGCAAGGGCTTTGCCTTCTCGGCGTTCTTTTCGACGCCCTGCCCCGAGAGATAGGCGATCGCCAGTGAAAATGCAGCTTCCGGGTCGCCCCTGTCCGCCGCGAGCCTGAACCAGCGCATGGCCTCCGCCGGGTCCGCGCTGACGCCGGCGCCTTCCTTGTAAAGCTCTCCAATCAGGGTCATGGCGGCGGGCGCGTCCTTGCCTGCGTCGATCCGCTTGTTGGCTTCGGCAAGTGCAGTCAGATAGTAGCCGCGCTGATAGGCGCCAAACGCAAAGTCCGGCTCCAGACCTGCGCCGAGGTAGCTCACCGGGCGTTCCGGAGTTGCCGGGGCGGGGCCGCCCGGCGCGCCTTCGGCAGAAGCCGCGCCAGCAGAGGTCGCCATAAGCCAAAGCAGCGCCAGCCTGCGAGTCATTGGTCAGCCATGGCGGCGATCGCCATGTCCTCAGCTTGTCGGATGGCGACGACGGGACCGCGCGGATCCCCCCAGATCGCCGCGCCAAGGGCGATAAAATCAGCGCCTGCCATTACAAGCGGATCAATTTCGTCGAGCGAACCCGCATAGGCCACGCAAGGCACGTTGAAAATTTCCGCCCACCAGGCAACGCGCTCCAGCGTATCTTCGAATGGCGGCCTCCAGCCGTCAGGCGCAGGATCGCCAAACATCAGGTAATCGATGTCGCGCTCGCCCGCTTCCATGCAGTCATGGCGGCTGTGAATGCCGCTCGCGCCCACGATGAAATCGGGTTTCAAGGCAGAGAGAGCGGCCTCAAGCGGAGCGCCCGCGCCCCGCGTGTGCGCGCCATCTGCGCCGGCCGCTTTTGCGACATCCGGATCGGCGCAGAGCAGGGCCGCGCCATGCTTGCGGGCGACAGGAGCCAGATTGAGCAGCAGCGCCCGCAATGCCGCCGGTTCGGCGCTGGCGGATTGCGCCAGCACACAGGCGACATCCGCCTCGCCCAGCACTGCGTCCAGCGTGGCGGGGAAATCCTCCTCCGCCCCGGCGAGCGGCGGTGTGAATAAGTAGAGCCTCGGCTCCGGTCGCTTTTGGGCCTTGGGCGGGGTGGCGGATTTGGGTTTGCGTTTTTTCGACATGCACTGGGTTTCGCGCGGGAATCGGCGCGCGTCAATCGCGGAAAAAGGCGGCGGGAGTGCGGCGCCCCTACAGCAACCCCGCCCCTCTTGCCCATTTGTACTTCGCGCCCAGCACGGCGACCGGAATCTCCGTCGAATAGGCGTAGGCGGGGATGCCATGCTGATAGAGATACTCGGCGGCTTCCTCGACCTCGACATCGCCGGCGAGCGAGGCGACGATCGGCTTGTCGATGCCCTTCGCCCGCATCTCATCGCGCACTTCAACCATCAGCCGCGCAAACACCATCGGCGGCGTGACGATCGTGTGCCAGTAGCCAAGGATGAGAGCGTGAATGCGCGGGTCCTCCAACCCGAGTTTCACGGTGTTCTGATAGGTTTTGGGCGGCTCGCCGCCGGTGATGTCGACGGGATTGCCCGCCGCGCCAAACGGCGGGATGAATTTGCGGAAGGCCGCGTCGAGATCGTCAGGCATCGCCATCAGTTTCAGGTTGTTATCGACGCAGGCGTCCGACAGCAGGACGCCTGAACCGCCAGCGCCGGTGATGATGACAACGTTCTCACCCCTGGGCGTCGGCAGCACCGGAATGCCGCGCGCAAATTCCAGCAGGTCGCGCAGCGAACGGGCGCGGATGACGCCCGATTGCGCCAGCACGTCTTCATAAATCTTGTCATTGCCGGCCAGCGCGCCCGTGTGTGAGGATGCGGCTTTTGCGCCGGCAGAGGTGCGTCCGGCCTTCAACATCACGACCGGCTTTTTCTTCGACACGCGCCTGGCGACTTCGGCGAAGGCGCGCCCGTCTTTCAAATCCTCGCAATGCTGCGCGATGATCTCAGTGTTGTCATCCTGCTCAAAGAAGATCAGCAGATCGTCCTCGTCGATATCGGACTTGTTGCCAAGGCCGACAATCGCCGAAACACCCATTTTCGCCGAACGTGAAAAACCGATGATGGCCATGCCGATGCCGCCCGACTGCGAGGACAGCGCGGCCTTGCCCTTCACGTCATAGGCGGTGCAGAAAGTCGCGCAAAGATTGGCGGGCGTATAGTAGAAGCCATAGATGTTCGGGCCCATCAGACGCACATTGTATTTGCGACCGATGGCCTGAATCTCTTCCTGGCCCGCCATGTTGCCGATTTCGGCAAAGCCCGAGGGAATGAGCACGGCGCCGGGAATTTTCTTCTCGCCGCATTCGATCAGGGCGCCCGCTACGAAGGGTGCGGGAATCGCGAATACAGCGACATCGACATCGCCGGGAATGTCCTTGACGGACTTGAACGCCTTGAAGCCGAGAATTTCATCAGCCTTGGGATGCACGGGATAGATGTGGCCCTTGTAGCCGCCGTTGATGAGGTTCTTCATCACGGAATTGCCAATCTTGCCAGCTTCCGCCGAGGCGCCAATGACGGCGACCGAGCGCGGCTTCATGATACGGTTCATCGAGATGACGACGTCTTTTTCGTCCGGACGATAGCGCGGCCTTTTCGGTTCGAAATCCACAACAATGCGCACGTCGGCGGCGAAAGCGCCTGATTTCGTCGCGAAGACAGGATTGAGGTCGAGCTCGGAAATTTCCGGAAAATCGCTGACGAGTTCGGAAACTTTGACGATGACATCGGCGAGCGCCGCTTTATTGACCGGATCCGAGCCGCGCACACCCTCCAGCATTTCATGCGCCTGAATGCCCGCGAGCATCGACAGAGCGTCGGCGTTGGTGGCCGGGGCGAGGCGGAAGGTCACGTCTTTCAGCACTTCCACCAGCACGCCGCCAAGTCCGAAGGCCACCAATTTGCCAAAGGAATTGTCGGTGATTGCGCCCACAATCACTTCAACGCCGCCCGCCAGCATCTGCTGCACCTGCACGCCTTCAATCCGCGCTCCGCTTTTGTATTTCTTTGCATTGGCCAGAATAGTCTCATAGGCTTTGGTCGCCTCGTCAGCGCTCATGACGCCCACAATCACGCCGCCCGCCTCGGTTTTGTGGAGAATATCGGGCGAGACAATTTTCATGACGACAGGAAAACCCATGCCGCCGGCCATCGCAGCAGCCTCGGCTGCGGATTTCGCAACGCCCTCGCCCGGAGTCGGGATGCCATAGGCGTCGCACACGCGCTTGCCTTCCGGCGCGGTGAGGCTGGTGCGTCCGGAAGCTTTGACAGCATCGAGAACTGCGCGGACAGCGGATTTGTTGGCGGCCATGTCACCCTCCCGGAAATCAAACGCACTCTCCTGCGGCGTTGCGCGGGAGGCGGACTGCTTGTTGGCATTTGGCATGCCAACACCCGGTTCTGTCAATAGGCGGAAGGTTGAAAGTCGCTTTACCCCACGCAATCGGCCTCATTCGTTGACAGGCTTGTATCTGGCATGCCAAGAATCAAGGCGACCTGCGGCCTCTCGGTCCGGAAAGCAAATGCGGGAGAACAGTCTTGGCGGGATTGGCGCGAGCACGCAATGGAGCAAGGGGCAGCCGCCTCGCCGTCCGTCTGCCGCGCATCCGGCAAGAAGACAGCTTCAAGACCAAGGCCTATGCCGCTTTGAAGCAGGCCATCATCAGGATGGATATTTATTCAACGCCTGAACCTGTGATGCTCGACGAACGCGAGATTTCCGAACGCATCGGCGTCAGCCGCACCCCGATCCGCGAGGCTGTGGCCATGCTGGAGCAGGATGGTTTTGTGCGCACAGTGCCGCGCCGCGGCATTCTGGTGATCCGGAAAAACAAACGCGAAATTATTGAAATGGTGCAGGCCTGGGCGGCGCTCGAGAGCATGGCCGTCCGTTTGCTGATTGGCGTCGCGAGCGACGAGGAAATTGCGGGACTCCGGGCGCTCATGAATGAATTTGACGAGACTCACAGGCCCGGCGACCACGTCAGCGATTCTTCCAACGCCAATATCGCTTTCCATCAAATGATTATCGGACTGGCGAAATCCCCGGTTCTGACCAATCTGACTGACAATCTGCTGCTGCATGTGCGCGGTATCAGCGCTCTCACCATCGGTCGCCACGACAGGGCGAAAAAATCCATCGGCGACCATCTTGAAATCATCAACGCGATTGAAAAACGCGACGTGGATGCCGCCGAACGTCTGTCCCGCGCCCACACTCTGGGCCTTGCCGCCTATGTCGAAGAGCATGGCGACGAAATTTTTAACTGACATCTGAGCGCTTGCAAACGCATCCAGCGAACGCAGAAAGGTTTGACCATGTCCGCACCCCCGGCTGAAAAAGCGAACGAACACGAACTGACCGACGGTTTCCACCTTGTGATCGACGCGCTGAAGCTCAATGGCGTCCGGACCATTTACGGCGTGCCGGGCATTCCGATCACCGATTTCGGGCGCATGGCGCAAGGCGCGGGCATTCGCGTGATCTCGTTCCGTCATGAGCAGAATGCGGGCAATGCGGCGGCCATCGCCGGCTATCTAACAAAAAAGCCGGGCGTCTGCCTGACAGTCTCTGCGCCCGGTTTTCTGAATGGATTGACCGCACTCGCCAACGCGACGACCAACTGTTTCCCGATGATTCTCATCAGCGGCTCTTCGGAGCGTGAGATCGTCGATCTGCAACAGGGCGATTATGAGGAGATGGATCAGCTCGCGATCGCCAGGCCCCTGTGCAAGGCGGCCTTCCGCGTGCTGCACGCGGCCGACATCGGCATTGGCGTGGCGCGCGCCATCCGCGCCGCCGTCTCGGGGCGACCGGGTGGCGTCTATCTCGACCTGCCGGCAAAGCTTTTCCCGCAGGCGATGGACGCGGAAGCGGGCGCAAAATCGCTCGTGAAAGTCATCGATGCAGCGCCGGCGCAAATTCCCGCGCCATCCGCCATCAAGCGCGCGCTGGATCTTTTGAAGTCGGCCAAACGTCCGCTGATCATTCTGGGCAAGGGCGCCGCCTATGCGCAGGCCGACGAGGCCATCCGCGCCTTTGTTGAAAAAAGCGGAGCGCCATTCCTGCCAATGAGCATGGCCAAAGGTCTGTTGCCCGATCTGCATCCGCAATCGGCGGGCGCCGCGCGCTCGACTGTGCTCAAGGACGCCGATGTGGTGGTGATGGTTGGCGCGCGTCTCAATTGGCTTTTGTCGCATGGAAAAGGCAAGACCTGGGGCGAACCGGGTTCGAAAAAATTCATCCAGATCGATATCGAACCGAAAGAAATGGACAGCAATATCGAGATTGCGGCGCCTGTTGTTGGCGATATCGGCTCCTGCATTTCAGCGCTGCTGGATGGCATGGGGGCGCATTGGCCCGCCGCGCCCGCCGACTGGATGAACGCTGTCGTCGCAAGGCGCGATGACAATATCGCAAAAATGGCCCCGCGCCTCATGAACAATCGCTCGCCGATGGATTACCATGGCGCGCTTGGCCGGTTGCGGACCATTATCAAGGAACGTCCGGACGCCATTCTCATCAACGAAGGCGCCAATACGCTCGATCTCGCACGCGGCATCATCGACATGTACAAGCCGCGCAAGCGCCTGGATGTCGGAACCTGGGGCGTGATGGGCATTGGCATGGGCTACAGCATCGCCGCCGCCATCGAAACCGGCAAGCCGGTGCTGGCGGTTGTTGGCGACAGCGCCTTCGGATTCTCCGGCATCGAGATCGAGACGATCTGCCGCTACAATCTGCCCGTGTGCGTCGTTGTCTTCAACAACAACGGAATCTATCGCGGCACAGATGTGAATCCTGCCGGCGGCGAAGACCCCGCGACAACCGTGTTCGTCAAGGACGCCCGCTACGACAAAATGATGGAAGCTTTCGGCGGCGCGGGCGTCCATGCGACCACGCCGGACGAGCTGTCTCGCGCCGTGAACGCAGCAATGGATTCGGGTCGCCCGACGCTGGTCAACGCCGTTATCGACCCCATGGCGGGCACGGAAAGCGGTCGCATCGGCGCCCTCAACCCGCAAAGCGTTGTAAAAAAGAAGTAAGGTCGGCGATTATGTCTCGCATATTCTCACGGATGCTAATTTTCGTCGCGACCTCGTCGATGCTAATCTACGAGGTCGCCGCTGACCCGATTCCGTTGAGTTGCACTTGGGAAGAACCAAAGCCGAGTATTTTACTTGGGCCTATAGGTTCTAACGTACGCGAAGCTGGCGGCTTTTACACTGACCAAAGCCCACTTATAATAACGATTGATTCAACAAAGCATCAAGTCAATTTCATAAACAGCACGGATCAAATGTTGTTAAAATTTGGCTCCGTGGTTGCGCTTCCCGACACCTTTAAAATTGCGTTCGAGAACCCAAAAATGGTGGGCCTCCCCAATCAAGGGGTACTGTTGGATGTGACGATTAATCGTTTTGATCTGTCTAGCAGCATGATCTTAGCGTTTCTGCAATCTGGAAAAGGTGCCTTAGCGAAGTGGTACCGAAAGGGTAACTGCCGGCTACGGCAAATCTGAACGAATTCGAACAGCACAAAATTTACGGAGAAAGAAATGTCCAAGGCCCTCGACGGTATTAAAATTCTCGATTTCACGCATGTGCAGTCCGGCCCGACATGCACGCAATTGCTGGCCTGGTTTGGCGCCGATGTCATCAAGGTTGAACGTCCCGGCGTTGGCGATATCACGCGGGGCCAGTTGCAGGATGTGCCAAAAGCCGACAGCCTGTATTTCACCATGCTCAATCATAACAAGCGCTCGATCACGCTCGACACCAAGAATCCCAAGGGCAAGGACGTTCTGACCCGCCTGATCCAGACATGCGACGTTCTGGTGGAAAATTTCGGTCCCGGCGTGCTCGACCGCATGGGTTTCACCTGGGAGAAAATCCACTCCATCAATCCGCGCATGATCGTCGCCTCCATCAAGGGCTTTGGTCCGGGGCCTTATGAAGATTGCAAGGTTTATGAGAATGTTGCGCAATGCACCGGCGGCGCGGCTTCAACGACAGGCTTTCGTGATGGTTTGCCGCTGGTGACAGGCGCGCAGATCGGCGATTCCGGCACCGGCCTGCATCTGGCCGTCGGCATTCTGGCGGCGCTCAATCAACGCCACACGACGGGCCAGGGCCAACGCGTGACCGCCGCCATGCAGGACGGCGTTCTGAACCTCTGCCGCGTGAAACTGCGCGACCAGCAGCGCCTCGCGCATGGGCCGATGACAGAATACAGCCAGTACGGAGAGGGCATACCGTTCGGCGACGCCGTGCCGCGCGCCGGCAACGATTCAGGCGGCGGACAACCCGGTCGCATTCTGAAATGCAAAGGCTGGGAGACCGACCCGAACGCC
>CAIZEI010000098.1 GCA_903931945.1 uncultured Hyphomicrobiales bacterium
AAGCCATGTCGAAAATCTGCAAGGCGCGTCTTGAAGAGTTTGGCGCTGCGGGGCAGGCCTCGAAGATCGGGAAGATCGTACCGCTTGACGACATGGCCAAGCGCTATGCGTCCGGCAAACTCGACCCTTCATTCGCCTGACGCAATCGGACGCGCAGATTTCAGGAGGCCGCCTTGGTGCGGCCCGTAGATTCTGCGAACGGGCTTGTCATCGCCGGATCGGTCTTGGCAGGCCGAGATTTTCACGCAGGGTCGAACCTTCATATTCCTGCCGATACAGGCCGCGACGCTGCATTTCCGGCACAATCAACTCGGCAAAATCGTTCAAGGTGCCAGGAACGTCTGGCGGCAACAGATTGAAGCCATCCGCGCCTTCTTCAACAAACCAGTGTTCGAGCTGGTCGACAATTTGGGTGGGCGAACCGATCAAAGTCCAGTGATCCTTGCCGGCGGCCGAGCGCATGGCGACCTGTCGGATGGTCAGGCCCTCGCGTTGCGCCAGTCGCACGTAATTCATTGGAGTGCTCATCCGGGCGTCATTGCCGCCAATATCCGGCATCGGGCCATCGAGGTCATGACCCGAGAGATCGACGCCGCCCAGCATGCGCTGCAACCTGTCCATTGCGACAGGCAAAGGGATCAGCGATTGCAGCAACTCATATTTCTCCCTGGCTTGCGCTTCCGTTCGTCCGATATACATGACAACTCCAGGCATCACCTTCACGTGATCGGGCGACCGCCCGAAGGCGCCGAGACGCCCCTTGAGATCGGCGTAAAACCCCTTGGCGTCAGGCAGCGACGATTGTGCAGTGAAAACTGCGTCGGCATGGCGGGCGGAAAGTTTGCGCGCGGGAATCGACGTGCCCGCCTGCACAATCACAGGATGGCCCTGTATCGGCCGCCCGACGCTGAGCGGCCCCTTGACCTGGAAGCGTTCGCCCTTGTGATTGAGAATGCGCATCTTGCTGGCGTCGAAATACACGCCGCTCGCCCTGTCGCGAATGAAGGCGTCATCCGCATAGGTGTCCCACAGTCCCGTCACGACATCTGCGAATTCTTCCGCCCGCGCGTATCGCTCGGCGTGGGAGGGATGGGCCTCCATACTGAAATTAAGCGCGTCCTCATAATTGCCGCCCGTCACCATATTCCAGCCGGCGCGTCCGCCGCTCAAATGATCGAGCGAGGCGAGCACGCGCGCAACCGCGTAGGGTTGGTTGAACGTGGTTGCCGCGGTCGCCACAAGCCCCAGATTTTTGGTATAGGCAGTCAGCGCCGAAAGCAGGGTGAATGGCTCAAACTTGTCGGGCCTTGTGTTGTACCCAATTATATCCGTGCGGTCGGCGCCGGGCAGACCGATCGTGTCGGCAATGAACATCATGTCCATCTTGGCGCGTTCAATAATGCGGGCGAATTCGATCCAGCGTTGCAGATTCATGCCAGCATCGGCATAGGAGCCAGGGAGGCGCCAGCCCGCAACATGATAATTGCAATCGGCCTGCAAGAAGACCGCGAATTTTATGTTCTGATTGCGCCTTGTCATTTCGCATCTGCCTATTCTTAAGGGCTGTCATTGGCAATAATCACACTAGCACCTCTGATTTTGATGAAAAAGCGCGCGCGCCATTGAAGGTATGGCTTTGGCGCAGCGACGGCCCCGTCAAAACCGTCCATAATGGAAAATCCATCGGGAGGCGATCATGAACCGCAGCGAAGACAAGATTCTGACCACTCACGTGGGCGCCCTGCCCTTTTTGAGCGATAACAAGGGTGTTGCTGCGGGCGACGAATCCAGCCTGCGCGAGGAAGTTTCCGCCATTGTCGCGCTGCAACGCGAGATCGGGCTAGATATTGTCAACGAGGGCGAGTTCGCCAAAGGCGGGGATTGGCTGCGCTACATGCAGGACCGCTTTAGCGGCTTCAGCGAGATTGACACGCCAGCCGAAAAGCCACTGGTCGAACAGGGAAAAGACCGCGAGGACTTTGCTGATTTTTACAAATACGCCAGCGCGCGCGGCACGCTGTTCTACCTGCCGCAATCGCATGGCGTCAAAAAACGGCCGGTAGAGGCCTGCACGGGGCCTGTGATCTATACCGGCGGCGCGGCATTGCAGGCGGAGATCGACATCACCCTGGCGACAGCGGGAAAGGACAATGTTTTTCTCACCTCGACTGCGCCCGCCAGTCTCGAAGTCTATCGCCGCAACCGCCATTACGCGAGTGATGAGGCCTATGTTTTCGCCATCGCCGAAGCCATGCGCACCGAATACGAGGCGATCGCCGGCGCCGGCCTGATCCTGCAGGTGGATGACGCCTGGTTGCCGGCATTGTGGGATCGTATCGGCATGGGCATGGGGCTCGGCGCCTTTCGCGCGCGGTGCCAGATGCGCGTCGAAGCGCTCAATTACGCATTGCGCAATATTCCTGAGGATCGCGTTCGCTATCATCTGTGCTGGGGCTCATGGCATGGCCCGCACGCCTATGATCTCGAGCTCGAACATATCGTCGACATCCTGCTCGGCGTGAAGGCGCAGGCCTATCTGATCGAGGGCGCGAACGCTCGCCACGAACACGAACATGTTGTGTGGTCGCAAGTGAAATTGCCCGATGGCAAGATTCTCATTCCGGGCGTTGTCACTCATTCGACCGATGTTGTTGAGCACCCGGAACTCGTTTCGCAACGCCTGCAACGTTACGCCAGGCATGTTGGACGCGAAAATCTGATCGCGGGCGCCGATTGCGGATTTGGCTGGCGATCCCATCCGCAAATTGCCTGGGCGAAACTGAAATCACTCGTGGAAGGCGCCAAGCGCGCGAGCGAAGTCTTGGGGTATTAGCCGGGAACGGTTCCAGTCAACGCCAGCACGTGTGCGACATCGACTGTAAATCCCTCCCAGAGGTCGCCCGGCGAACCGATGACTGCGTGGTATTCGAGACCGAGCTGCGTCGCCAGCCAGAAATAGGCGCTCTTGATCCGATTCGCCGGGAAAAGTTCGACAATTTTCGTCCCCGGCTTGCAAAACAGCAGATTGGTCAGCGCCGCGCCATGGACTGTCACGATGACCTCAGCCGCGTGAAAGGCCTCGATTTGCGCGCGCTGATCGGAGCCATCGGGTGTAAAGGTCGCGTAGCCGCGCGCAGATAAAGCGCTGGCAAGGTCGGCCTCGTTTTTCAGCCGCCGCAACCGCGCTCCGCCGCGCGAGACAAAAATATGCGTCGAAAGGCGTGCGCATGGCGTTGACGGAGCGGTTGCGAGCAATATGCCGCGAAGCTGGTCGGCCTCATCGCGTGTTGCGGGAATCCCGCCGGTTTCTCCCAGCCGGTGCTGGATCAGCGCTTCGACGCCGACCAGCCGTTCCCTGGGTCCCAGCCGCACAACGCCGAGCGCTGGAAAGCATTGCCTCAGCGCATCGAGTGTCTGAAAGACAAAGGGCGGGAATGACTCCCGCGCGACGATCCAGACATTTCCAAGCCTGTCGCCATACAGGCGCAGCAACCGCAGGATTGGCAGAATGTCGTTTGAGAAAAAATGGAAATAATTGCCATTGCACGAAAGCGTAATATGCAGTCCGGCGTCGGCCGCCCGGTCGTTCGCACAAAAGGCCTTGGCCTGATTGTGATTGGGGATTGAATGATCGCGCTGGACCAACGCCAGATCGCTGGCTCGCATGACAGACAGGGTATTCCCGGCAATCACGCAATTGCGCACAATGCACGCCTGCGTTTCCAAGGTTGTATATCCCAGCGCATAGGTCGAGCAGTCGCCGCGATCGTTCCCGCGCGCGGGCGTCAATATGGTTCGATAGGCTTCATCGAACCGGTCGGCTGGAATGTTGAGCGTCAGGCGTTCGCAACTCTGCTCAAGGATTTCGCTGGCGATCGAAATCGCCGGAATGCTCCGGGTCGGAAAGGACAGTCGGCGACCAAGCGTCGGCGCGATCCGGCAGAGCGTCCGAAGCGCGGCCCAGCGCATCCAGCGCGAGGTCATCATCACCCGGAATTGCGACTTTACGGCCATTCAAGTCTCCGGCATCGCAACGAACCCTGTTTCCCCGATGTCGCGGGGCGGCGTTCAAACGCGCGCATTCAGGCGCTTCCATCCATCCGGCGCACGCCCGGAATTGCCAGCACAGAAGGCAAAAGCTGCTGCAGCATGTCCTCGCCTGGCGACCAAGGCGCCACGCGGTTGACGAGATAACGCGCAAATGCAGCGGACAGCCACGTCAGGCCCGAATGTTGATCCCGTTGTAGTTTCCACAGCGAAGAAATCGCCTGCCGCGTCAACGCCCGGCGCGCCCGCAGCGTCAGGTTGCCCTGTTGCAACAGGTGGAACACGGAGAGAAAGCGGTCATGATGCTGCTGGATCACATTGCGCGAGAGGCTTTGGACGTCGGCGGGTCGGAGACAATACGTGGTGGCCTCGACATGCGCCAGTTTTGGCGCGACCGCGCACAGCCGCAAATGCAGCGACTGGTCCTGCACAAAAACCGCTTCGTCCGCGCCGCCGCTCGCCCTCCAGATCGGTGTCTCGACGAAAAACCCCATATGCGTGATCTGGTTTTCCGCACAATAAACAAGGGGCTCGTCGATCAACCGGACACGCGCGTTGGCCGGAATATCGTTGCACTGCAAGCTCCGCCGCGCGCGACCAAAAACGATGGGCACGCGATGGCGTCCGGCGCAGTCGAGAAAAAACCGGCTTCCGTTGCGCGGCACGGTATCGTCGCCGTCAACGGGAATAATATAGGTCCCGGTTGCCGCCGCCGCCGCCTGATTGATGCGCACGGCAGGGCCAAGATTCCGTTTGTTTTCAATGATATGAAGCCGTGAGTCGCGGCTGGCCTCGGCTTTCAGCAATTCGAGCGATCCGTCGGTAGAACAGTCATCTGACAAGATGATTTCGACGGGGGTTTGCGAAAACGCCGCTTGCGCACGAATACTGTCAAGCGTTTGAACGATATAATCCTGTTTATTGAAAACTGTGACGATGTAACTGATCAACGGCGCCGTCATTTGGGCAGGTCTCTCCTGTCCCGCCGTTCCAGCGCCTTGGCGATCCGCATGAAACGAAAAAAAGCGTAATTGATTGAGGCCACGAGGCCGAATCGCCCGCGAAATATATGCCTGCGCAGGATGTAGGCCTTGAGAAACGAGGCGGGAAATTCATACCAGATTCGAAAACCCGAAATTTGCCGCGCGCGATCCGCCATATCCTCGACCTGCTGGTCCGAATATTGGTTGAGCTTGGCGATGCAATGGGAAATGCTGGCGAAGCTGTAGTGGTTTACTTTGCCGCGCAACATGCCCGTCGTTGCGCCCGGGATCATCTCCACTCGGTCATGCACCGGGGAATCCGCATAGCGGCCCTTGTCGAGATTATAGAGGCGCACAGGGCTGACAGCATAAGCGAAATGGCCAGGATTATTGCCACCGGGCTCGACATGAGCAATGGGGAACCCATAGCCATCGAGCGGCGGCTCCCCGCTTGCAAACAGCGCGCGAATTTCCCGCACGAGTTCGGGCGTCGCTTCCTCATCGCCATCAAGATTCAAGACCCAGCGATTGCGGCACTGGGTTTCTGCGAATCGCTTTTGCGGGCCGTATCCGCGCCATTCCGCTTCGATCACCTTCGCGCCGAAGGCGCGGGCGATATCCATCGTGCCGTCGGTCGAACCGGAATCGACAAGCACGATTTCATCGGCAAGTCCGCTGATCGCAGACAAAACAATTGGCAGACGCGCAGCTTCATTCTTGGCGATCAGAAAAATGGATAGCGGCAAGGCGTCCCGGCGCACGCGCTCCTTTGCGCCGGGGATAATCGCACTCATGAGCGCCT
Organism: uncultured Hyphomicrobiales bacterium; assembly: GCA_903931945.1. Lineage (GTDB taxonomy): Bacteria > Pseudomonadota > Alphaproteobacteria > Rhizobiales > Beijerinckiaceae > Terripilifer. Next base: position 5,833 of record CAIZEI010000098.1, read on the forward strand.
AAAACCTTGCAAGAGTTGGCCCCGCCGCCCGAAACGCCGGCAAGGGACGCCGGCTGAAGTTCATCAGGCGCCCCCATATCGCACCGCCCGGTAAAAGGCCAGCGCCGAGCCGGGGCGCGGATCGACGTCCGCATACGGGTATGCCGCATCTGGAATTATTATCATTTCCCGCGTACATATGGACACACGCTGTCCTGCAACCTAGATTTATTCAGCAGGGTTTGACCGCAATGCGCGGCTATCCGGACTGGAAACATTCGAAATGACGCAAGAGGTGTCTGTAGACAGCGAAAAAACCATCGGATTCTGGCGGCATTTTGGCATTGTGGCTGGCCCTGGAATCGTGGTCATGCTGGCCGATACCGACGCGGGCAGCGTTATTACCGCCGCGCAGAGCGGCGCTGAATGGGGCTACCGCCTGTTGTTGTTGCAGGTCATCTTGATCCCGATCCTGTTTATCGTTCAGGAACTGACGGTTCGTCTTGGCGTTGTGGAAAAACGTGGCCATGCCGAATTGATCCGCGATAAATTTGGCGCGGGCTGGGCCTGGGTCTCGGTGACAACGCTGCTGATTGCCTGCATCGGCGCGCTGCTCAGCGAATTGAGCGGGCTAGCCGGGGTCGGGGCGCTGATCGGCGTCCCCGCCTGGCTGACCATGTTGCTGTCTGTCGGCGCGCTTGTTCTGATTGCAGTCACCGGCTCATATCTGACGGTTGAACGTATTGCGATGGCGGTGGGGGCGTTTGAACTTGTGTTCCTTTTCGTTGCGTGGCGGGCCGGGCCGGGCGTGGCCGATCTTGCTGCGCAATCGGTCGATATTCCTGCCACGGACCCGAAATATCTTTATCTCGTCGCGACTAATATTGGCGCGGTCATCATGCCGTGGATGGTGTTTTATCAGCAATCTGCGGTGGTCGAGAAAAAGTTGCGGGTTTCCGACCTCCCGGCCGCGCGGATAGACACGGCGATTGGCGCCGTGGTCACGCAAATGATTATGGGCTCGGTTCTGGTGGCGACGGCCGCTGCGCTGTCGGGCGGTAAAACGGGCGCTTCGCTTGACACAGTCGAACAGATCGCGGGCGCGCTGACGCCTTCGCTCGGCATTGCAACCGGCAAGCTGCTCTTCGGGCTTGGCGTGTCGGGTGCCGCGATGGTGGCGGCCATCGTCGTGACGTTAACCGCCGCGCGCACGCTGGGGGAATTGCTCGGCTATGATCATTCGCTGGAGCGCAGCCCCTCCGAGGCGCCATGGTTCTACGCCGTTTATGTGGCGACGCTGGTTGCCGGGGCGGCTGTTGTATTGTCGGGGGTCAATCTTGTGGCCCTGTCGGTCGGCGTGCAGGTGATGAACGCCCTGTTGCTTCCGATCGTGCTCGGGTTCCTGTTTTTACTGGCGCGGCGCCTGCCTGAACCCTACCGTTTGCGCGGCGTATACGCAGCCCTAGTCGGAGTGATTATCGCGGTCACTGCCGTTTTCGGCGTCTATTCCGGCCTGTCCGGGATTTGGGGCTGATATCGTCAGTTCAATTCAATCCCCGTGTCTTTCACCACCTTGTCCCAGCGCTTCAATTCCGTCTGAATGAAGCCGGCCATTTCCTGCGGCTTGTCGTTGACGGCATTGATCCCGGCCTTTTGCAGCCTCTCGATCATGGCGGGGTCGGCATAGATTTTTGCAACGCCATCGGCGACCTTGTCGACAATGAATTCTGGCGTTCCTGTTGGCGCGACAAGACCGATCCATGTCGAAATATCGCGCAACGCCGGCTTGCCAGCCTCCTCGGCCATCGATTTCAATTGTGGCAGGGCGGGCATCGGGCCGTCGTTGGTTTTGGCGAGCGCGCGGAATTTACCCGCCTGAATCAGCGGCAGGCTGGAGGCCGCGCCGTCAACGATATAATCGACAGATTTGTTCAGCAGGCCCTGCACAGTCGGCGGGCTTCCCTGAAACGGAATGTACTGACCGGTAATCCCGACTTCCTTGTTGAAGAATTCCGCCGCCAGCCGCGTGGTGATGATTCCGGCGCCATAGTTGAGCTTGCCTGGATTGGCTTTTCCGCGTGCGATGAGGTCGGCGACGCTGGTGGCTCCATCCTCGACGCGCGTCATCAGAAGCGAGGTATTCTTCGATAAAAGCGTGATTGGCGTGAAGTCTTTGGCCGGGTCGTAGGGCAGGTTTTTTGTCGTGATCGGATTGAGCACCATGGTGACGTCCATCACCACAAACAGCGTGTAGCCATCGGGCGCCATTTTGGCGACATGCGCAGCGCCAACGGCAGTATTGGCGCCCGGGCGGTTTTCGACGATGACCGGCTGGCCCCAGCCGCCGCCAAGTTTTTCAGCGACAACGCGCGCCAGAATGTCGGCAGGTCCACCTGCGGGAAAAGGCACGACCATCCGCACGGGTTGATTGGGCCAGTTGGTTCCCGACTCCTGCGCATGTGCGCCCAAAATCGTGAGAGCCGTCGTCAGAAAGATGGAGACTGAAAAAGCCAGACGGGACATTCGCGCTCCCTTGAGATCGATGCAATTGGGGGGAGTTTGCGGGCGAAGCGCTGAAATGGCAATGGCGCCTGTCGCCCCGCTGCTATCCTCGCTCCCGCGCGCTGTCGTGCCAGCGCGCCAGCAACAACCAGGAAATCCCCGAGAAAAATGCGAAAATCAGAATGCCGGTGATCGATATCAGCGTCAGCGCGGCAAACATCCGCGGGATATTCAGGCGGAAGCCCGCCTCGACAATGCGATAGGCTAGGCCCGATCCCTGTCCCGCCGAGCCCGCTGCAATCTCCGCCACAATGGCGCCGATCAGCGCGAGTCCCCCTGCAATCCGCAATCCGCCGAGAAAATAGGGCAGGGCCGCCGGCAGGCGCAGAAAGATCAACTGCTGGAACCGCGACGCGCGATAGAGATCGAACAGATCGACCAGATTATGATCGGTCGAGGCAAGGCCGAGCGCTGTGTTCGAGAGAATCGGAAAAAAGGCGACAACAAAGGCGCAGACCAGCACGGCTGTTCCCGGATCGAGATAAACGAGAAGCAGCGGGGCGATGGCGACAATCGGCGTCACCTGCATCACGACCGCGAAGGGGAAGAACGAGCGTTCGACCCAGCGCCATTGCGCGAAGGCCAGCGCCAGGACAACGCCGCCAAAAACGGCGGCGCTCAGCGCCTCAAAGGTGATGCTCAGGGTCACAAGCATCGAAGCCGACAAAGTGTCCCAATCCTTCACGAGCGTCGTCGCGATCAGCGAAGGCGCAGGGAGGATATAGGGCGGGATCGCCCTGTACCGGACGACGAATTCCCAAAGGCCGAGCATGGCGGCGAAGACAATGGCCGGCGGCGCCCAGTTCAGCAGGCGATCACGGTTCATGGCGTGATCGCCCGTTTGAGCCGCCATGCAACGCTGCTGAAGCGCGGCGGCAATAATCTCCATATGCCGCGGACAATCGGAATTCCTCATCGCGCGCGGCGGGCTCCGAAATATCGATGGTCTCGGCGACCCGGCCCGGCCGCCCGGAAAAAACTGCGATGCGTGTAGACATGAAGGCACTCTCATAGACCGAATGCGTGACGAAAATCACAGTGGTTTTGAGTTCGGATTTCAATCGCAGCAGATCGTTGTTGAGTTTAAGTCGCGTGATTTCATCAAGCGCGGCGAATGGTTCGTCCATGAGCAACAGTCCAGGACGCGAAACCAGCGCGCGAGCAATCGAGACGCGCATTTTCATGCCGCCAGAGAGTTCGCGCGGGTAGGCCTTTTCGAATCCGGTCAGGCCCACCATCCCAAGCGCTTCGGCAATGGGCTTTTGGGCTGCAGCGCGCGCGACGCCACGCAGGCGCAGCGGTAGATAGACGTTGCGCCAGACATCGGCCCAGGGCATGAGCGTGGGATCCTGAAACACAAAGCCGACGCCGGGCCGCTCTGTTTGGCCCCAGTCGATCTGACCCTGTGTTGGCGCCGTCAATCCGGCGATTATCCGCAAAGCTGTCGATTTGCCGCAGCCAGATGGCCCGAGCAGGCTCAGGAATTCGCCAGTCCGCACATCAAGATAGAGGTCCTTGAGCGCAGTCACGCCCGTGGTGAAAGATTTACCAACGCCTGTCAGCCGGACAAGCGGCGCGCCCGCCGACATTCAGTTTTTAGGCCTGAGGTCGAGCCCGACCTTTTTATTGATGAACCTGAGTTCGTAGGATTTGCGGTAATCAAGATCCGCTTTGACGATTTTCGCCTGAACCATCTTGTCGAAAAACGCCTTCATGCGGACGTCGGTCATGGCGCCAATGCCAAGGGTCAGGGAATCCCCGGAATCGACGATGCCATATTCCTTCATTTTGGCGATGGAATAGGCAATCTGGTCGTCGCGAATATCCGGATTGTCTTTCTTGATCGCTGCATTGGCGGCTGCGTTGTCGCCATAGATGTAATTGTACCAGCCGATGGCCGAGGCATCGACAAAGCGCTGCACAAGATCGGGGTTTTTCTCGATCGTCTCCCGCCGCGCTTCAATGGTGGTGGAATAGGAATCGTAGCCATGATCGGCGAGCAGGAACACATTAGGTTTGAAACCTGCCTGTCGCGCGATTTCATAGGGCTCGGATGTGAGATAGCCCTGCTGGATTGAATTCTTGTCGGCGATAAACGGCGCCGCGTTGAACGTATAAGGCTTGACCTTCTCTTCCCGGAAGCCATAGGCGAGCTTCAGCCATTGATAGACCGAAACAAGATTTTCCTTGCCAATGAAAGCTGTTGCTTTCGGCAGGTCCTCGAACCTGTCGAGCCCGACGCCAGGATGCGACATCAGGATCACCGGGTCTTTCTGGAACAACGACACGATCGCCAGAGTCGGCACGCCCTGTTCGACAGCCGTCAGCGCCTGGATCATGTTGGCGCCCATATAAAACTCGATCTTGCCGGTCGCCAGCAGCAGGCCATTGTTGGCTTGCGGGCCGCCAGGCAAGATTTTTACTTCGAGGCCGTATCTGGCGTAAGTGCCGTCGACGACGGCCTGATAGAAGCCGCCATGTTCGGCTTCGGCGAGCCAGTTCGTGCCGAAGGTCACCTTGTCGGCGGCAAAGGCCGCGATACTGGAACCGAGCAGGACGCAAGCGCTGACTGCTGCGGAAAACAGGTGTGATGCTGACATGATCGCCCCCAGGCCGATGCGGGCCCCCGGTGTAAAAGATAGCTCTTTTTCGCGGATTGCCATCGCGGTGGCAAGGGGCCTGCTCAAAACCGCCTATTTAAAACCCTTGATTGTCAGATCGACAATCTCGGGCGGGGTTTTTGCTATGGCGTCCGAATAGCCCTGCACAATTGCGCCGGTCGTCGGGTCGAGTTCGAGCCTGCGTTGCTGGGCTATGGCAATCATCGAGGGGTCCTTGACCATGCCGTCGAAAATATCGCGCAGATAGGCGATGCGCTCGGGCGGAACGCCGGGCGGGGCCATCAGCGCACGACCGATCATCGCTCCAGCGGACGCAAACTCGACCGCATTGCGCGAGGCCGGATCGTCGACCAATTCCTGCAACAGGGGGACATCGGGGATTTCGCGATGGCGTTTGAGCCCCGCCTGAGCGACGGGGACGAGATCGCCATCGTCGAGCTGGCGCTGGGATGTGACGCGCCAGGAGTTCCATGCCGAAGAGACGAGATCGATCTCGCCGCGCTCAAGCGCGACCGCATATTCATTCGCGCCGGGATAGCCGCAAATCATCCTGAATTTAAACCCGCCAAAGGCCTTCAGAAGCGCTGGATATTGATAGCTCTGAGCGGTTGCGCCAGTGCAGCCGACGATGGTTTCCTGGCGTTTCATGTCAGCAATCGTTTGGGAGGGCGAATTGCGTCGCCGAACGAGCGCCGAATTGGCTGAAGCAAAAGACCCGATGTAGCGGAAGTTCCCGACATCCCATTTGCCGATGTCAGGATCCATCAACTGGGTGTTGCCGATGGTTTCAGGCAGAACTGCAAGCTCCAGCCCATCGCGGGGCGCCTGTGCGTAGAACCAGCTTGTTGCGGTCAGCCCACCGCCACCGGGTTTGTTTTCAACGATGACGGATTTGACGCCGGGCAGACGCGCCGCCAGCATATCCGCCGCCAGACGCGCATAAAAATCATAGGAACCGCCGGGAGGATGGCCGACCAGAACGCGAATGATCTTGTCCTTGTAGAAGGTCTCGGGCGAAACGCCCTGCGCGAGCGCCGCATTTGCGGGAATCGTAAACGCGAGCGCCGTGAAGGCGGCAATGGTTCTCATGTGCGGGTCTTTTCAATCGCGCGCCACGGCGCAAACAATTCTTCGACGCTGAACGTGCGTGGAATGATCTGCTGCTCTGCGGCAAGCTCGATGGCAAGTTCAAGCGATGGCGCGATGGCGTCAATCCCCATCGGCTTCATGTCGGGGCCAGATTGCGGTCCGGCCATGTCTTTGGACTGGCGCAGCAGATCGTAAAGCTCAAGGATAAGGTCCGGACGGGTCTGCGCAAGCTGCTGCGTCACGACAAGCATATGATTGATCGGGATGAGGCCGGTCGCCGCCTGCCATGCGGGGCCAGCCTGCGCCGCATTGGGGATAACAGGCGCAACGCAGGGGTCCGATGGCAGATCATTGCCCAGAATGGCCGCGTCAACCTCGCCATTCATGAACATTGAAATCAGCGTGGCCCCTGGAGCTGCGCGGCGCACGAAAGCGGGTTCGCGATATTCGGAGAGATGCGCGCCTTCGGTGATAATCCAGTCGACCGAATCGATTTTCAATCCATGTTCGCGCATCAGGATGTTGCGAACCCAGGCGCCGGTCGTCTGGGTATAGGCGCGGACACCGATCTTCTTGCCCGCAAGATCGCCGGGCGTCATCGAGGCATGAACGTTTTTATTGTAGACAATGCAGACATGCTGGTGGCGCGCGGCGAGCACGACAGGCAGGAGGACGATCGGCTTGCCATAGGCAAATGCCTGCAAAAAAGTGAAAACAGCCATCTCGCACACGTCGTAGATCTGTTTTTGCGCCATCGGCGCGAATGCGTGATGGATGGGTTCGACCTCGACAAAATCAAATTTCATTTTCGGCGAAACAACCTTGCCCGATAGCAATGGCCGTGTCGTGGGATATGCCATCATAGCCGTGCGCAGCACGGGTGGTTGCAATGCGCCAGTCATATCGAGCTCATTTCAGACAGGGGTAAAGCCGTTCAGCGGTGCCAGCCAGGATCATCGCCTGATCGGCAGGATCGAGGACGCTCAGAACATGCAGCGTTTCTTTGAGGATGTGCGGAAGGGTTGCTGCATGGGCTGGAAAATTCGAGCCCCACAGGATGCGCGAGGCGCCAAACGCCGCAACAAGCTTCGGCATGAAGGTGCCGGGAGTCGCAAGGCCGCTCTGGCAATGTTCGACAGTGCGGCTGGTAAGTTTCAGATAAATGCTTTTATGTTGCGCCAATCCAAACAAGCTCTCGGCTTTGGCGTAGGGGGGGCCATCGGCGATGACAGGACGCGCCAGATGATCCAGCAAAAAGAGCGTTTCCGGGAACCGCGCGACAATTTTGAGCAGTAAAGGGATCCCCTCCGCTGTCATCTGTACGGCAATCGGCAGACGCATCCGACCCGCTTTTTCCCAAACCGGATAGGCCCTTTCATCGTCAAGCCAGGTCTGCTGGCCCGGCATGGTGCTGCCAGTCGTAAACACCCGCATTCCCGTCATGCCGCGCCCCGTCCAGCTATCCATCCTGGCAAGCGCATCGGGCTCGAGCGGATCGAGCGAAAAAACGCCTGTGAAGCGCTGCGGAAACCGCGCGATGGAATCCGCCAGATAGGAGCAGTCGTGGCCATAGGCGGTTGACGCCTGCACAACCGCCGCCCTGGCGACGCCCGCCTCATCCATGGCCGCGAGCAATTGTTCCGGCGTTGTCGGGCGTTCCGAAGACCAGTCGGATTGCTGACCGCCGATCGGCGCAAGCGGATAGCGCACGCGGTCAGGCGAAACAACATGACAATGGGTATCGATCACTCTCATAGCGGTCAGCTGCACATGGTTTCCTTTATCAATCCGACAATACCAGCATATCCACCCGGCAGGTAGAGCCAGAGGAGTTGGTTTTTGGGACAGTTTATAGCGGCAAAGCCGCATTGCTATCGTCGGCGAGCGTAATCGGCGGTCCTGCACCGGAGTGACATCGAACGTGATAGCAACGCGCGGCGGGGAGGAGTTGCTTCGGCGCGCCTTGCGCAATCCTGAAGTTCCAGAATCTGTTTGTCCTGATCGAAGGTGTGGGCGGTTCCTTTGCGAACTCCCCCGGTATGAGCGTCAACGTCAAGTCGAAAATGGTGGGCGACGCCCCGGTAACAATGCGTCGGATCCGGCCTCGCCGGCAAACGCCGCGACCGATCGGCAAGTCTTGATCCACATGGCGCGCTCCCCGCCTGAATTCATGCGTCGAATATTGCGCCTTGACCCCGCGCGGACAAAATTCCCTGCGCACTTTGTAGGGATGTTTTCATATTTTCGTGAGGTATGGATTAAATAATTCTATTATAGGTTGATTTATACTACTTAAGGTTGTATTATGAAGCGGTGGTCAAATCGCGTGGGCCCGGCGCCAGGGCATAGCCGATGTTTGGGAGCGTGTGGTGGACACCGTCAACACTGACCGATCTTCTTTCGCGTCCGACGAAGGAGTTGAAGACGCGGAACCCGCGAAAGCAGGGCTGGGCGGCAGATTTGGTCTCGCCTTCGCCACTCTCGCCTCCTCAATATTCTGGATCTCAATCAGTCTTTTTTCAGGATTCTGGTTCGCAGCCATATTTCTTGTTTCGCTGTTGGCCGTCCTGATTGCAGCAATTGCGCTTAATGCAGCGGTCTGGATTGATATCGATCGATAACTATATGCTCCGACTGAGCATAATACGCGCGCGTCGCTTGCATTATGTGCGGCCGCCGCCAAAATTATGCGCCAATTTGCCCTTAAATGTCCTTGTTTTTCTAGACCAATACGCGCTATTGTGCGATGCACAAATTTGGCGCCTGCGCAGCCCGTTCGAGGAGACCGGAATGAAAGCCTTCTTGTTTGCCGCTCTCATTGCCTTCGCGGTCCCGCTGGCTGCCCATTCCAAGGACTATCCGCTCCCTGACGCTGAACCGATGGCAGCCATTTCGCTCCCTGATTCGTGGGATGTGGATGATCTTGACGACGGAATCGAAGCGGTCTCCAAGGACGAACTGGTTTATGTCGCAGTCGAGACAGCTGATGCCATCGACGCCAGGGCTGCGACAACGGCGGCGTATTCGTTCTTCGACGATAAGGGTATTGTCATCGACAAGGCGTCGTTTCGGCAAAGCGATATTGAGGTCAATGGCTTTTCCGGTTTCCAGCTGTTCTTTGAAGGCCGTGACGAAGACGGCCCAACCAGGGTCAGCGTCACGGTCTTGCCGGTCGGGGAGACCGGCGCTGTCATGATCACATATTGGGCCTCCGAGGATGGCGAAAAGAGCAATCCCGATGGATTGATGAATATCGTCAACTCAGTTCAGGCGAGAGCCAGGACAGGTCAATAACGAACGATCGCGGTCAAGGCTGTCGCATCTGATGAAAACAGCTGCGGCAAAGCGGCTGGAAGATCGCAAAATTCGATATCTGGCGACAACAGCGCATCCAGCCGGTCGTCAGCGAGCAATGCCAGCGCTTTGACGAGCCGACGTTTGTGGCTCCAGCGTGGGCGTCGGGTGGGCGAGACTTCGCCGACCTGCGACGAGATCAGCCGCAGTCGCTGGCTGTGAAAGGCGCCGCCAAGCGCCAGAGGCGTTTGCCCTGCGCCATGCCAGCTTATCTCAACGACGCTTGCTTCACGGCCGGCTGCATTCAGCGCCAGCGCCAGGCCATCTGCGGTTGCGCTGGCGTGAAAAACGACATCCGCGTTAGCGGGCGTCATTTCAGGACTGGCGAAGGCGGCGCCAAATTGCTTTGCAATAGCCGCACGCGACTGGTCGATATCAATGATTGTAACATCGGCGCCGGGCAGTCCGGCGGCAATATAAGCCGTCAGCAAACCGACGACGCCGGCGCCGATAATCACGATGCGGTCGCCTGGCCCTGCGCCAGAATCCCAAAGCGCATTCAGCGCGGTTTCCATATTCGCCGCGAGCGTTGCCCGCCGCAGAGGCAGCCCCTCTGGTAGCGGCGTAAGCGCCTTTACAGGAGCGAAAAAATAATCCTGATGCGGGTGCAGACAAAAAACCGCTTTGCCCCCAAGTTCAGCCGGTCCATCCTCGACCAGGCCCACCGCGCAATAGCCGTATTTCACTGGATACGGGAAATCGCCGTCCTGCATGGGCGCGCGCATCCGCGCATATTCAGAAGGCGGGACGGAACCGGAAAAAATCAACCTTTCAGTACCCCTGCTGACAGCGCTGAACGCCATCCGCACCAGCGCCTCATCCGCCGTTGCGCGTTCGATGGCGCTGTCTCGCAATTCAGCGCGGTCTGGCGCAATGTACCAGAGCGCGCGCGCCTGAATGCTGTCCGCCACGGCTTACCCCTTTTAATCCAGCGTTTGCCGGAAACGCCGCACCGCAACCAGCATCGCGAACAGCATCAGTCCGACCAGCCACAATCCTTCGACGCGCATATCGTCCCATCCCGCGCCCTTCAGCATGATGCTGCGGACAATGCGGATATAATGCGTCAGCGGCAGGCATTGGCCAAGCCATTGCGCCCAGTTTGGCATTCCGGAAAAGGGAAACGCAAAACCCGAAATGATAATGTTTGGCATGATGAACATGATCGCCATTTGCATCGACTGCAACTGGTTCTGCGCGACGGTGGAGAAAGAATAGCCAATCGACAGATTGGCCGCGATGAAGAAGAAGGACATGATCGCCAGCAGCGTCAGGCTGCCCAGCATTGGCACCCCGAAAATATAATATCCCGCTGCAATAATCGCCGCGGTCTGGAGGAGACCCACCAGCAGATAGGGCGCGATCTTGCCGAGCATGATCTCGACCGGACCGATCGGCATCGCCAGCAAGCTTTCCATTGTGCCGCGTTCAAGCTCGCGCGTGACCGAAAGCGATGTATAGATCAGCATCGTCATGGTCAGGATTGTGCCGAGGAGACCGGGAACAATGTTGAGCTGCGAGGAACCCGCCGGATTGTAACGGGGATGCGCCCGCAATTCGAACGTCGTAGCCTCGCTCGAACCGGGGATGAAACGGTCCCGCGTCAGCGCACTCGTGATAAATGCGTTGAGCGCGCTCATTGCCGATCCTGCCGCGATCGGATCGGTTGCATCGGCGGCGACAAGGAGGGCCGGCGTTTCGCCGCGGCGCAGACTGCGCTCAAAATTGGCGGGTATTTCTATGGCGAACAGAACTTCGCCCGATTGCAGAAGACGATCGAATTCCGCTTCATCGGCGACGACATGCCGGATATCGAAATAGTCGCTGTTGCGCATGGCGGCAAGAATCGAACGACCCGCATCGCTCGATTCCTGCACCAGGACAGCGGTCGGCAGATGTTTGGGATTGGTGTTGATCGCATAGGTGAACAGAAACAATTGCATCAGCGGCACGGTGATCATGGTCGTCAACGTGACCCGGTCGCGTTTGAGCTGGATGAATTCTTTCACCAGCATCGCCCAAAACCGGCTGACAGCGCCCATCATTGAAAATTATCCTGCGCCGAACTCATCAAACTGATGAAAACATCCTCCAGACTGGCTTCATCGGGCGTCCACTTTAGCGAAGGGTCCGAGCGATAGCCTGATATGGCGGCTTCCAGCGCTTTGGCGTCGCGACCGCCCACATGCAGGCTCGCGCCAAAGGGCGCGACCATTTCGACGCCCGGCGTCGCCGCCAGCGCTATGGATAGAGACTGAAGCTTTGCGCCGGTCACGCGCCATGTCGTCAGCCCTGCGCTCTTCACCACTTCTTCGACAGTGCCGTGCGTGAGGAGTTCGCCATAGGCGATATAGGCGATCTCGTGACAGCGCTCGGCCTCGTCCATGTAATGTGTGGAGACGAGCACCGTCAGCCCATCGGCCGCGAGCGCGTGAATTTCGTTCCAGAATTCCCTGCGCGCCTTTGGGTCGACGCCGGCTGTGGGTTCATCGAGCAAAAGCAATTCGGGCGACGGCATCGTGCAGGCGCCCAGCGCCAGACGCTGTTTCCAGCCTCCGGACAATTCGCCCGCCAGCTGGTTCTCGCGACCGGAAAGACCAAGACGCTGGATGGCGGCCTGAGCAGCGCCCCGCGGGTCTGGCACGCTGAACACACGACCGACGAACTCCAGATTTTCCCGGATTGACAGGTCCGTATAGAGCGAGAATCTTTGCGTCATATAGCCGACGCGTCGTTTGATCGATTTGCTTTGCTTGCGGATATCAAAGCCAAGGCACGTCCCCTCGCCGCTATCGGGCGTCAGCAGGCCGCATAACATACGGATCGTCGTGGTTTTTCCGGAGCCATTGGGCCCCAGAAAGCCATAGATCTGTCCGCGCCGAACCTGCATCGACAAATTATTGACCACAGCGCGCCCGCCAAAGGATTTGGTGAGCCCTCGCACGTCAATCACAACATCGCCATTGACCTGGGCCGTCGACGTCATGGCGACCCTGCTGCAGTGACCGAGACAGGCTGGCCGACACGGAATAATTCGGGTTTGTCGAGCCGCGCTTCGACTTTGAAAACCAGCTTGCGCCGTTCTTCGAGGGAAAAGATGACAGGCGGCGTAAACTCCGACTGATGCGAGATGAAGCTGATGCGGGCTGTCAGTCCCTGCTGGCAACCATCGCAGGATAACGCCACCTTTTGATCGATCTGAATGCGCGACAAGGCTGTTTCTGGGACAAAAAACCGCGCCTTCAGGTTGCCCGGCGGCAGCAGCGACAGAACCGGCTTGCCTGGTGGGACCACTTCGCCGGCGCGGTAATAGATTTCTTCAATCCGTCCGGTAGCCGGGGCGACCACTTTTGAGCGTGCAAGGCGAGCCAGCGCGCTTGCGGCCTGCCCGCCCGCTTGATCGGCAGCGCCTCTGGCCGCGTCAATATCCTCTGTCCGTCCACCCATCCGCGCCACGTCGATCTGGCGGGCGGCGTTGTCAACCGCAGCGCGATCACGGTCATAATTGGACTGGGCCTGATCGAGTTGCTGGCGGGTGGCGATGCCGCGCCCGACAAGAGGCCGGATACGTTCAAGCTCGGATGTCGAGAAATCAAGCGCTGCGCGAGCCTGTTGCTGGGCGGCTTCGATCACTGCGACCTCTTCAGGGCGCTGCTGGGCGGCTTCAAGTCGCGCGAGCCGCGCCCGCGCTTGCGCCAGCGCGCCCTGTGCGGCTGCAGCGTCCGCCCTCTGGACAGTGGCGTCGATGCTGAATAGCGGATCGCCAGCCTGCACCTGATCGCCCTCAACATGCGTCGTTTCAACGATCCTGCCGGAATCTTCTGGCCCGATAAAAAGCAAATCGGCCTCGATCCAGCCTTGCCAGATCGTATCCGTTGCAGGTTGACATGCGCTCAATGCAAGGAAAGGCAAAATACAGAGGCGACGAAAGGTCATTGAACGCTGTCCCCGATCCCGCCCATCAGGACGCCAGCATGCGTTTCGAAGAAGAGAATGCGCGCCGCCTTGGGCGCGACGCGCCGTCTCTCAGGCGGGGCAATGCAGGCGCATCGCGCGGTTTCGTGGATGGTTGCGCCGGCGACCTGCATCTAATTTCCACTGACTGAGGCTTCAGTCATATTCAGCCAGACCATAGTGATCAATTCATAAAAATAACCGAATGACCTGCATGCGGTCTTTTAGAGGCGCAATAGTTTGGCCGCCGTGCCGCCAAGGATGGCGCTCTTGTCCGCGCCACTGAGGCCAGGCGTTTTCATGACATGCCCGACCGGGTCATTGACCCAGCCAAAGTTATAGTCGGTGCCAATCATGACCTGACTGGCGCCGGCGACGGCGACAAGGTGGCGCAAGGCCTCCGGCGAAAACAGCAGCGAGTCAAAGTACATTTTGCGGAGGTATTCGGTGGGTTGCAGTTTTGGAGTGGGTCCCGGGCAGCCAGAGGATGCGCGGCAGCCATAGTCCATCCGATCGGCGTAAGCAGGTAAATAGCCGCCGCCATGGGCAAAACTGATTTTCAGATTCGGGAAGCGATCCATCACGCCTTCGAAGATGAGATGTGAAATCGCAATGGTGGTTTCGAGCGGATTGCCGATCACATTTTCAAGATGGCCATTACCCTTGACGCGGCTTTCAACACCCGTGACTGCAGCGCTGTCCTGCGGATGCATGAACAGCAACGCCTGCAGATCTTCGGCCTTCTTCCAGAAGGGGTCGAATCTGGGATGCGAAAGCTCCTGGCCTTCGACCGTGCCGCCAATGGCCGCGCCGCGAAGGCCCTGCTGCTTCATCCCGATTTCCAGCTGCTCAGCGGCAAGCTCCGGGAACTGCAACGAAACACTGGCGAAAGCCACAAGCCGATCCGGCGCGAGCGCACACATCTTCATCAGCTTTTCGTTCTGCAGATCGATGATCCGGCGCGCGAGATCGCGGTCGGCGCCATACCACCAGGCATTGATGCTCATCGCCTCGACATCGATCCCCTCCGCGTCCATTTCGGCAATGCGCGCTTCAAGGGGCGGGTTGTTCTGCGGGCTCCTGGTCGTGCTGGCAACGCGCCGTTCCATGGGCGTTCCCTTCACCAGTTCAAGCGTTTCAGGAATGGCGCAATGGCAATGAATGTCGACCGTGCGCACGCGCTGGCCATCGACCATGACTTCACGGCGCGCAGCGCGTGATTGCGCTGAGGCGCGTTTCATCCCGCAGGCCATGCAGGCCACGCCGCTCGTAAATCCGCCCAGAAATCCCCTGCGTGTCGACAATGCCGCCTCCCGTTGAATTGACTTGCGTTCCGGCGTCCGCATTCCGCCAAAGCTTCCGTCCGAAACATAGGATCAATCGCGCCAGCGATCAAACGGATTTGCCGGAGATAGCGGCTGTCTGGCGAAGAATATCAGGCAATCGTCTCGCGCATCCATGTGTCGGCGATCGCGGCGATCTCGAGATTGTTTTTCTCCAGCATCAGCATATGGCCATTGCCCGAAACGCCTATATCTGCAAGCCGGATGAAGGTTGTTCTGGCCATGCCGGCTTGCCGCATATACCGAACCGTACAATGGTCATAGGCTGCATGGTAGGACGCCTCGGCCATCACAACGAGGACTGGCATGTCGATGAGATGGGCGAGCTTGCGTGCGGGCTCGGCCTGCTCCCAGCACGGGGCAAGTTGAGGCGTGTCGCCTTTGGCCTGACGGACAAATTCCAGATCGCCAGCATTATTCAACGGGGGATCATAGGCGAGCGGCTCGGCGGTCAAACCGTAGGGTTTGGTGAAGGCGCCATCGTCAAACCAGTCTGGCGCACCCTTTGTCACAAGGTCATGCACCGGCGGGCCGGAGGGCTCCATGGCGACGATGCCCTTGACCAGATGCGGACGCGCGTCTGCGACCAGCCAGCCAAAAGTTCCCGATTGGGAATGTGTGAACAGAATCGCAGGCCCAAGTCTGTCGAGCAAAGCGGCTCCAGCGTCGCGATTAAGCGCCTGCTGGCGGGGAAAGCTTTCGATCGAGGGAAATTGTTGCGCCATGAACTGGTCGAATACGGGATCTCCGGCGATGGGTGTTCCCGGCCATTGCGTGTGACGATGGGCCTGCGGCCAGAGATTGAATTGTTCAGGCGCAACAAACTGCCGCCGCACGCGCTCGGCGCCCATCCGGGTTGTGCCGCCGACCTGATCCGCGTGAAAGGGCGAACGCGCGCGGGCCGGTTGATCCAGAATATAGACCGCATAGCCTTGTCGCAGGAAATACTGCGCCCATCCCTCGCGCCCATCGGGCGTGCCGGTGTAATTGAGACCGCTCTGGCCGCCGCCAGCAAAAAATACCAGCGGGAAAGGCTGCGTGCGATGTTCGGGAATCTGGAATTCAACAAACATTTGCCCGGTGAAAATTTTTCCGTCCGGCGTATCGACGTAACGTCCACCGACAAAAAAATAGCCCTGTTCGGCAATATGAAGCGGCGAATGCCCGGGTGCGGCCATGCCTGAATTCACCCTTTGGCTCGTTGCCGGATTACAAAATTGTCGAATGGATATTCTGCGACTTGCCACCACAGATATTGATCGTTGCGCGCGGCCATATAGGCATCGTGCAGGCGTTGAAATTTTGGATCGTCGCTGGCTGTTTCCCGATAGACGTCATTGGCGGCCTGCCACAGGCTTTCCATGACATCGGGTGGGAAGGCGCGCAGATGCGCGCCGCCCTCAACCAGGCGTCGCACGGCCGCCGGATTGAGCGTGTCATAGGCGGCAAGCATCCGCGTATGCGCCAGCGCGGCCGATTGTTTCAGGATCGCCTGGAGCGATTTTGGCAATTCGTTCCATTTTGCTGAATTGATGGCGATATGGATTGCCAGGCTCGGCTGATGCCAGCCGGGATAGAAATAATTCGGCGCGGCTTTGGCAAGATCGAGTTTTTCATCGTCAGCGGGCGAAACCCAGGTCGCGGCGTCGAGCGCGCCAGACTGCAGCGCGGCCGTAATATCCGCGCGTGCGACGGCGACGGGTTTTGCCCCGAGACGTTGCACAATCTTGCCGGCGATGCCCGCAATGCGAATTTTCAGCCCCTGGAAATCGGCGACCGATTTGACGTCATTGCGGAACCAGCCGCCCATTTCGCAGCCAGTGTCGCCAGCGAGCAAAGCGACAATGTTATGCCCGGCCAGCACCTCGTCGATGAGGTCGCCGCCGCCGCCGCGATTGATGAAGGCTGCGTGTTGCCGGGCGTTCATCCCGAAGGGGACGCCGGTGGCGAATATAAGCGCGGGCTCGACGCCCCACCAGTAATTCAAGGCCGTCAGCGCGCAATCGGCGCGTCCATCCCTGACCGCTTCAAGCGCATCCACTGCGCCGGCAATTTCGCCCGGTGGATGAATTTCAATGTCGATGAGGCCGTCGCTCGCATCGCGCGCGGCCTGAGCAAAATCGCGTGCGCCGCCGTAGAGGAGGTCGAACGACGCAGGAAAACTGGACGTGAGCTTCCACCGGACTTTCGTAGAGGCCGCCTGCGCAATGGCGGGCGCCGCAATGGCGCCGCCGGCGACGCCAAGGCCAGTGGCGCGAAGAAACTCTCGGCGCTTCATGCTGGGAAAACTCCGCATTACGCTATGCATAATGAACGCTATGCATAATTACAAACAGCCATTATACGGCGAAAAAAGGCCGACACAACGACCATAACATGAACTCACTCTATCACAATGCGGGGAAACGCGCGCGCGCCGCCGCCTTCCAGCCGAGCCATGACTCCGGCTGCGATGTCGCGATAAATCCGGGCGTGATGCGACGTGGGATCGACAGCAACCACAGGACGCCCCTCATCCGATGTTGCGCGGATTTCCATATGCAGGGGGACCTCGCCAAGGAAGGGGACGCCAAGCTTTTCGGCCTCGTGGCGCGCGCCACCGTGCGAGAAAATATCCGAGCGCGTTCCGCACTGCGGGCACATGAAATAGCTCATATTCTCAACGACGCCGAGAACCGGCACATTCACTTTGCCAAACATGCCAACTGCGCGGCGCGCGTCGATCAGCGCCAGATCCTGCGGCGTTGAAACGATCACAGCGCCTTTCAGCGGCACAGTCTGCGCCATCGTCAACTGCGCATCGCCTGTCCCTGGCGGCATATCCACAACGAGGCAATCCAGTTCGCCCCACGCGACATCGCGCATCATCTGGGTCAGCGCCGATTGCACCATCGGGCCGCGCCAGATCATTGCGGTTCCTTCGTCGACAAGAAAGCCGATCGACATCACCTTGATCCCGTAGGCCTCGAGCGGGCGCATGACCTTGCCATCCGTTTCCGGCTTGCCGCCAAGGCCAAACAGACGCGGCATCGAGGGACCGTAGACATCGGCGTCGAGCACGCCGACGCGCCAGCCATGCGCGGCCAGGCCGAGCGCAAGATTCGCCGATGTTGTCGATTTGCCAACTCCGCCCTTACCCGAGGCGACTGCGATGATGTGTTTGACTCCGGGAATACCAGTGGGCTTTTGCGCGGCTTGCGCGCGTGGTCCCGGTCCTGCCGGCGCGCCCGCCTGGAGCCCCGGCGTCTGTCTGGCGGCGCCGGCCGGGCGCTCGGCGGTCAATGTCACAACGGCTCCGCTGACGTTTGGCAGTTGCTTGATCACCGCCTCGGCCGCGCGGCGCATCGGTTCAAGGGCCGCGGCGCGGGCGGGATCGACTTCAATCGAGACAAAGACCTTGCCGCCCACCGTTGTGACGCCGGCAATGGTCCCCGATTGGGGGAGCGGCGTGACGCCGTCAGGACCCGGCACGCGCGACAGCGCCGCCACAATCTCTTTCTCACTGGCCATTTCAGTTGCGATCCCGGTTGTACGCCGTTGATTTGCGTTGCGTTATAGGCGCATGACGCGAACGGTCAAAGGGGGGTGCGATCGGGGTTGTGCTCCGCCCCCGGATTGCGTGTTGCATGTCTGACTCGGTCAGGGGTAAGGAGTGCCCGGCTCTGTCAGACGTCTCTGCGCGCGCAGGTTGCTCCGGGGCCAGGAAAAGAAAAGTGACACTTCCCAGCGGCTCGTTCGACCCGACGAAAACCCCCTCCCTGTTCTGGTCGGTCTATCCATCGGTGATGCTGCCGATGTATATGGCCGTGCAGGATCAAACGATTGTCGCCAGCGCTTTGCCCGGCATTGCCGCCTCGCTTGGCGATGTCGAGCATGTTTCATGGGTCGTCGTATCCTATCTGGTCACAGCAACGATCGCAGCTCCTGTCTATGGCTATCTTGGCGATGTCTTCGGGCGACGCAAGCTGATGTTCCTGGCGCTGGGTCTGTTCATTTTCTCATCGTTCCTGTGTTCGCTGGCGCCCAATATCGCACTGCTGGCAGCGGCGCGTGCGCTTCAGGGGCTTGGCGGCGGCGGACTCATGTCGCTGTCGCAGGCCTTGATCGGCGAGATCGTGCCGCCGCGCCAACGCGGTCACTATCAGGGCTATCTGGCGACAGTCGCCACCGTGGCGGCGGTTTTGGGGCCGGTCGTCGGCGGGCTGATGACCGAGCGATTCGGTTGGCGCTCGGTGTTTCTGTTCAATACGCCGCTGGTGGCGGTCGCCTTTGTCATGGTGTTCCGGATTCCGGTTCGCGCGGGGGCGCGGCGCGCCGGCTTTGCCTTTGATGCGCCGGGTTTGCTCTATTTTGTCTGCTTTGTCGTTCCTGTGCTGATCGGGCTCGAACAGGCGCGCCGTTTCGATGCGGGTTCGCTCGAACTGATCGCCGCGCTGTTTGCGCTCGGCGCGGTCGCCTTGTGCCTCCTGCTGCGCCGGGAGAAGATCGCCGCTTCGCCGCTGCTGCCCCTCGAAATGCTGCGGCTCACGCCCATCTGGAAAGCCAATTGCCTTGCGATTTGTCACGGGGCGGCATTGACGCCGTTGGTCGCTTTCCTGCCGATCTACTTTCGTGTCGCGCATGGCGCGTCGGCATCGCAAACCGGCCTTTTGCTGCTTCCGGTGAGTGTGTTCATCGGCCTTGGTTCGATCCTGACCGGGCGTCTGATCACGCGCACAGGCCGCACGATGATATGGCCGACGATCGGGCTTGCGGGCGCGCTGGCTGCATTCACGCTTTTTGCCCTGGAGCTGGTTTTTCTGCCGCTGCGCGATCTGATGATCATCCTCAGCGTCGCATCGTTTTGCATCGGTTCGGTCATGGCGGTTGTGCAAGTGACCGTGCAGAAAGAGGCGGGCCGCAAATTCATTGGCTCGGCGGCGGGCTCGGTGCA
Source organism: uncultured Hyphomicrobiales bacterium (assembly GCA_903931945.1). GTDB lineage: Bacteria > Pseudomonadota > Alphaproteobacteria > Rhizobiales > Beijerinckiaceae > Terripilifer. The sequence continues at coordinate 25,668 of CAIZEI010000098.1, forward strand.
ATTCTCGCGGACGGTCGGCGCGGCGTTCGGAACGGCGCTGATGGCGAGCGTGCTTTTCGCCTCATTGTCAGTGAGCGATCCTGAGGCGGCGCTTCTGTTCGGACGCATCGTCGATAGCGGCCCTTCAGCGCTGGACGGGCTTGACGCCATACGTCGCACAGTCATCGAGGGTGAAATCGCCTCGGCCTTTCGTGCAGCTTTTCTGCTCGTCGCCGGTTTTGTCGCCTGCGGACTGCTGCTTGCCGCAACAAATCCCTCGCGGCGGATCTGAGGGAGGCGATCAGACAGGCCGGAAATCCGGCGCTGCTTCCAATTGTTCAAAACCGCAGCCGCGATCGACCGTCGTTGCGGCGGAGAGATTGGGCTCGACCACCAGAAACCGGGCGATCCTGTCTTCGGCCGGATTGAAATGCTGAATGACAATGCCTTCTTTCTTGAGCGGCAGGTTGACGACGTCCCTCGCCTTCCAATTGTGCCTGACGCCATCGAGAATTGTGTAGCCATTGCCTTCAATGATGAACAGAATCTGCCCGCCCTGGAACTGCAGTCGTCCAGAGCGTCCGCGCGGCGGGATTTCCTGCTCATAGATGGAGAGCGTTGACAGTTTGATATCCTTGATCGCGGGATGCATGTACCAGCGCATCAGGCCCTGGGAGTTAACCTCCGTCGGCAAGTCGCGGCGGCGCACGACCTGCACTGCGTTGGCGCGTTCCTCGCGCTGCTCATCGCGCAATTTGATCAACTCGTTCCAGAAATTGGTTTGTGCGAGTTTGTCTTTCCGGTCGCTCATGCCGTTCATTCCTCATGCGTTCCTGCATCTTGAGCATTTTCCGATCCGACTGGATCGGAAAATGTCTCTGAATTCTTCATTTTCGCGTTTTCTTTATGTGAACCGGGTCCCACGTCGCTTGAAAACGCTCAGCGAAAATATTTTCGCGCCAGTCCGATCTGTTCGGGCGTCGCCTGAAAGGCTTCCAACACGGTCTCTTCAACATGCGTGGCCGTCGCAGGCGTCAGCACGAGTTTTTCGCGCGCTGCGTCGGCGACATATTCAGGATCGGAGGCGAGCCTGTCAAACGCCAGCCTGACAGCCTCTACTCTATCATGCGGCGTGTGCGGCGGCAGCGCAACGGATTGGCCGATTTCATCGGGGCCAAAAAACAGATTGAAAACAGCTCGCTGATCGGGTGTTTCAGCAAGCTCGAAGATTGAAGGGGTTCCGGGCAGGTCGGCATTGGGAAAGCGTGTGTACTGCGCGATGGCGACGACCTTTCCATCCGCGATCCAGTCGGGATGCGAGAGCTTCATGAAAGTCCAGGGCATGACGGCCGCTTCCACCTCGCCCCGTTCGAGCGCCAGAATCGCATCCGTAGTGCCGGAATAGCCTGCGATGATCTTGAATCTGGTCCCCGCCAGCCCGTTCATCATGTTTGAGGTAATCTCCGCCTGACTGAGCGGGCCGGTGCTCGCCACGACGGTCTGGCGCGTGCGCAGATCGCCGATCGTTTTGGTGGGTGCGCTATGCCACGCAAACAGCGTTGCTGTCGGCGACACAATCCGCCCGACCCAGTTGAAGGCGCGCGCGTCATATTTGATTTCGGGCATTCCCACAGCCTGCGCCAGCGCAATATTGGGCACCGATACGCCCAGCGCCGTTCCGTCCTGCGGCGCCAGGCCATAGAGCCAGTTGGCGGCGATCATCCCGGCGGCTCCGGGCATATTCTGCGGGATAATATTGGGTTGCCCAGGGATCAGGCGACCGAGATGCCGCGCAACCAGCCGTCCATAAAGATCGAAAGAACCCCCGGGCGCATTGGGAATGACCAGCGTGAGCGTCCTCCCGCGATAGAATTCGGCAGGCGTTTGCGCTCTGGCGCCGACGCCCGCAGCCAAAAAAAGGGCCAGCGCAAGACCCGCCCGCCAGAATCCAGTCATCTCACGCTCCGGCGCCGCTTCCATCGCCTGCGGCTTGCTCTTATACAGGGGACAGTGTTTTGCGCCGCTGCGAGCGGCTGTCAACAAGCTGGAGGAAATATGCGACTCAAGAGCAAATGTCTGGCGTCATTATCCATATTGGCTTGCCTGACGGCGGGCGCGCGCGCAGGCTCCATCGAGGGACTCGTCACAGGCCCCGATGGCAAGCCATATCTCGGCGCTTTTGTGGTAGCGCGCAACACTCAAAACAAGATGACCACGAGCGTGCTCTCGGATGCACAGGGGCGCTATCATATCGGCGGTTTGCGCGACGCCGCCTATCAGGTCAGCATCGGCAGCATTGGATTCAAGGTCGATGCCCACGATAACATCGCCTTGAAGGGCGATCAGAAAACCAATCTGGACTTTCAATTGCAGAAGCGCCCGGTGCGGTGGGGCGAACTGACGACCTGGCAAGGCCGGCAGCTCCTGCCAAAGACGGCCGAACACGACCTCAGTCATACCGATCCTTTCTTCCAGACCTGTTTCCAGTCCTGTCACTCCTTCCAGAATCGCATTGCCGGGACGGAGCGCGATCTCGACGGTTGGCGCGACCGCGTAAAATACATGATGGACACGATGATTGGCGGCGCTCCGGATGCGAAAAAAAGCGAAGACATCGCGCAATATCTGAACGTCCTGTTCGGGCCGAACTCGCCGAAGCCCGCGTCGCCCGAAGATATGCCGGCCTACGCATCTCTGCTGCGGCCAGTCAGCGCAAAAGCGACCGATATCGCTTATGTTGAATATGATTTTCCCGCAGCCAACGGCATGGGCCCGTGGAGCGCTGTTGAAGACCGGGACGGCAAACTCTGGATTCCGTATTACGGCAAGGGCAACGAAGTCGCGAGGCTCGACCCCGATACAGCCGAAATCGAGCATTTCAAGCTGCCGTTCGCCAAGACGGCGGGCATCCACTCAGCCGTGCCGGCGGCGGACGGATCGGTCTGGTTCACGGAAATGGCGATGGGCAAGATCGCCCGGCTCGATCCCAAAACTCGAGAAATATCTGAATTTCAAAGCCCGCCGCTGGCGAATGGGAAGAATCCCGGTTCGCATACGATCAGCGTTGACAAGCGGGGCCTTGTCTGGGTCAGCAGCGTTGGCCCGGCGATCACGATGTTCGATCCAAAGACGTCGGAGTTTCACCATTACGATCTGGCGGGCACCTACGGGAATGTCACCGCGCCGAATGGCGACCAGTGGTTCACCGCATTCCGCAATGGCGGACCGATCGCCCGAATCTCCGCCGACGGCGTGATGAAGACCTTCCAGCCGCCGACCGACGGGAAGCCGCAACGGTTGCAGGTCGACAGCGACGGCAGTGTCTATTTTAGCGAGCGGCAGGGCAACAAGATTGGAAAACTCGATCCTGACACCGGTGCGTTCAAGGAATATCCGCTGCCGGGGCCGGAGGCGAGCCCCTATGCCGTGGGTATCGATCGCGACCATAACATCTGGTATTCCTCGCATGAACAGGACACGCTCGGCCGTCTCGATCCAAAGACCGGCGAAGTCACCGAATATCCCTATCCGCACCCCGAAATCTCGATGCGCGAGTTCTTTCCCGATTCGAAAGGACGCATGTGGTACGCGAGCTCGGCCAATAACAAGATCGGCTATTTCTATATCAACTCAGGCGCCAGCGCCGATGTTGTAAGATAGGTCGTGCGAGGCGGGGCGCTCCAAAGCGATGTTTTGCCGAGCCGGGTCTGACCGAGATCCATCCGCATGAAGTCCGCGCCGCATAGGTCTCTCCGGTTTCCGGCTTTTTTGGGCTGATATACGCATTTCAAAGAGTTGACATATCGCGTATAAGACCCAATTCTATAGACGGGTCCGGTCCTCGTGGCGCGAGTCGCGGGGCGACGCTTCGTTTTGAAAGCCGGGTCCGAACCACAATCGCAGGAGATTGACCATTCGCCGTCCAATGAAAGCGCCGCCGACCCCGCAAAAGACGGGGCCGAAAATAAATCAGGAAATTCGGGCGTCGCAGGTCATGCTGATCGACGCAGAGGGCCAGAAAAAGGGCGTGACGGATATCGCCGAGGCCCTGCGGCTTGCCGAAGCGGCAAGTCTCGATCTGGTCGAGATCGTGCCCAATGCCGAACCTCCGGTTTGCAAAATCCTCGATTACGGCAAATTTCGCTTTCTTGAGCAGAAGAAGGCGGCTGAGGCGCGCAAGCGCCAGAAAGTCGTCGAGATCAAGGAAATCAAGATGCGTCCCGGCATCGACGATCACGATTACGACACCAAGATGAAGTCTGTTCGGCGGTTCTTCGAAGAGGGCGACAAGGTGAAACTCACGCTCCGGTTCCGTGGCCGCGAGCTCGCCCATCAGGAGCTTGGCTATGCAGTGCTGAATCGCGTTCGCACGGAAACCGCGCTTTACGCCAAGGTTGAGGCTGAACCCTCAATGGAAGGCCGTCAGATGATTATGGTGCTCGCACCCAAATAGGGGCGAGCGGGGAGGGCGGCGATGCTGATCGTATTTTACGTCCTGCTCGTCTGGCTGAAAATCGTCGTCACCTCGGCCGTCGTCTTTCTCTGGCTGTGGATCGCCAGAGACCGGGGCGCCGCCGGGGGCGTGCTTGTCGTCCACGCCGTTGGCGCTCTCATCGTCTGGGCAGCGCCCTGGGCCGTATTCCTTTGGACACAATCGGACCTTTACCGGGGCAAATGCGGTTCGCTGCGACAGGGACTGCATGATTGCGGCATGGCCGAGTTTTTATGGGACCAGTTGCAATGGCTTCGCCTCGGTATGCTGCTGGACGTGCTTTTGTTGGTTGGCGCGCTGATCGTCATATTCCGGTCACGCCTGTCTTCGGGAACGAATTCGGGCGCTCTGGGAGTGCGGCGTTAGACCGGCTGCCCGGACAAAACCCGAACTTCAACCAATTGTTGGCGGATTTTCTACTATTCTCCGTGCACGCGAATCACCCGCAACGGAGCGCCAACCGATGACTTCTGCTCGCACTGCCCGAGCCCTCGCCGCGCTGGAAGCGCACCGGATTGCGTTGGAGCAGCAAAGCATCGCCAGCCTGTTTGATGAAGATCCCCGGCGCTTTCAGCGCTATCATGTCCAGCTGGATGACCTGCTGTTTGATTATTCCAAGCACCGGATCGACGATATTGCGCTTGCGCATCTGATCGAGCTCGCGCGTTCCTGCGATCTTGAAGGCAAACGCAAAGCGCTGTTTCTCGGTGAGAAGATCAATTCGACAGAAGGTCGTGCGGTTCAGCACATGGCTCTGCGCAATCTTTCGGGAAGGCCGGTCCCGATCGATGGCCGGGACGCCATGCCTGACGTGCTCGCCACGCGCGCCCGCGTCATGACTTTTGCAGAGAATGTGCGCAGCGGCGCTTTGAAAGGCGCCACAGGAAAGCCTTTCACAGATATCGTGAATATCGGCATTGGCGGCTCGGACCTCGGCCCGGCCATGGCGGCGCGGGCCCTTTCGCCCTTTATTCAACCCGGGTTGCGCGCGCATTTCGTCAGCAACGTCGATGGCGCCGATATCGCCGATACCCTGGCCGATCTCGATCTGGAATCGACGCTGTTCATCATCTCGTCGAAGACGTTCACGACGCAAGAGACCATGACGAACGCCGCCAGCGCGCGGATTCTGGTTTCGCAATTGCTCGGCGAGGCGGCTGTCGGCGATCATTTCGCGGCTGTTTCGACCAAGCTCGATCTTGTCGCAAAGTTCGGTATCCGTGAAGATCGGGTTTTTGGCTTCTGGGACTGGGTTGGCGGACGCTATTCAATCTGGTCGTCGATCGGGCTCGCGCTGGCGATCGCCATCGGGCCAGAGCATTTTGAGGCTTTTTTGCTCGGCGGATTTGATATTGACGAACATTTCCAGCAGGCGCCCATTGAAAGCAATATCCCCGCTCTGATGGGGCTTATTGGCGTCTATTACCGCAATGTCTGTGGCCATGGCGCCCATGCGGTCATCCCCTATGACCAGCGCCTCGCACGCTTCCCCGCCTATCTCCAGCAACTCGAGATGGAGTCAAATGGCAAGTCGGTGACGCGTGACGGCGCGCCGGTGACGCTGGCGACAGCGTCCGTCATCTGGGGAGAGCCCGGCACCAACGGGCAGCACGCATTTTTCCAGCTGTTGCACCAGGGCGTCGATATCATTCCTGTCGATTTTCTCGTCGCCGCCGAACCTACGGCTGCAGATGCGCATCATCATGGCCTGTTGTTTGCCAATTGCCTCGCGCAAAGCGAAGCGCTGATGCGCGGGCGCTCGCAGGCCGAGGTCGAGTCCATTCTGAATCTGCAGGGCCTTTCGGCGCGTGACATCGCTGCGCTGGCGCCGCACAAGGTTTTCCCGGGCAATCGCCCTTCGACGACGCTTATGTATCGCGCGCTGACGCCGCGCAATCTGGGCCGGCTTGTCGCGCTCTATGAACACAAGGTGTTCGTGCAATCGGTTATTTGGGATATCAACGCTTTCGATCAGTGGGGCGTCGAGCTCGGCAAGGAACTTTGCAGCCGGCTTGCGCCGATAGTGATGAGCAAGGACGCGCCAACCGCAGGGCTCGATGGCTCCACGGCCGGTTTAATCAACTATCGGCGCGTCGTCATGGCGAACGGCTAGGGGAATGGCGCCGGGTCAGTTGGAATATATTGGCCTATGCCGTCGGGACCTTTGCGGCGGCGTTTTGCAAAAAAAGAGCCTATGGCGGCGGCGGCAAATTGGGACATAATTGCGCCGAATCGGCGCCAGAGCATCTTTAAATGCAGCGGGAGCCGGTTCGTATGAAAAGGTCGCGTCGAATCGTAATTCGGGAGACGTGTCGCGGTCCCTTCGGGTCCGGATATGCTTCAGGATTTACGCTCTGCAGAGGGAAAATGGCATGAGTTTGACCAGGCGCCGCACAATACAGCTTGCTTCCGCCTCGTTTGGCGCGCTCGCCGTGCAGGGCTTTCGTCAGGCTTTGGCGGAGGGCGAAACAGAGACGCACGGACTTTCCACTTTTGGCGAACTCGCATTGCCGCCCGACTTCAAGCATTTTGCCTATGTCAATCCGGATGCGCCCAAAGGCGGCGTTCTCATCGGCACGGCGCAATATACGATTGGCAATCAGAACGGTGAAACATTCGACACGTTCAACATCTATAATTTCAAAGGCGATGGCGCCATTGGCATGGACAACGTATTTGACGCCCTCATGGCGGCCTCCAGCGATGAGCCGGACTCGATCTATGGTCTTGTCGCCAAAGCGGTCCGCGTGTCGGCGGATAAGCTGACCTACCGTTTTTTGCTCCGGTCTGAGGCGCGATTCCATGACGGCTCGCGTCTGACTGCGGCAGATGTCGCTTTTTCCCTTATGCTGATGAAGGAAAAGGGGCATCCAATGTTCAAGGTGACGCTCGACACCCTCGCCAGCGCAGAAGCCGAAAGCGATGATGTCTGCGCGGTTCGATTCACGCCACAGCGTGGTCGCGACATGCATCTGATCGTCGCCAGCCTGCCAATTTTTTCCAGGGCCTGGTACACAGCGCATGAGTTTGACGCTGTATCGCTTGAGCCGCCGTTGGGGTCTGGCGCCTACAAGGTTTCAAAATTTGAACAAGGACGTTTCAACGAATTTGAGCGGGTCAAGGATTATTGGGCCGCCAATCTCCCGGTGAACGTCGGCTTGAACAATCTTGACCGAATTCGGTTTGAATATTACCGCGAACGCCAGATCGCCTTTGAGGATTTCAAGGCCGGCAAGATCAATTATCACCTCGAAAACACCGCGCGTTTCTGGGCCAACTCCTACGATTTTCCGGCTGTGAAAGAGGGGCGGGTCATCCGCGAGGAGTTGCCGGATGGATCGCCAAAGCCGACGCAGGGCTGGGTTTTCAACATGCGGCGCCCGCAATTCGCAGACCGGCGCATACGGGAGGCGATCAATTATTGTTTCGATTTCGAATGGACCAGCAAAAACATCATGTTCAACGCCTATACGCGCTTGCGCTCGTATTTTCAGGGCGAGGATATGGAAGCCAGGGGGTTGGCGGGGCCGGACGAACTTGCATTGCTTGAACCTTTTCGCGCGCGCCTGCCGGCCGAGGTTTTTGGCGAGGCCTGGACGCCGCCGGTGTCTGATGGCTCGGGATCTGACCGCAACGCGTTGCGCAAAGCCGATGAACTCTTGCGTGCGGCAGGCTGCAAGCGAGATGGCGGCAAATTATTGCTGCCAAATGGCGGGCCCTTTGCGATTGAATTTCTCGATTACGAGATCGGATTGCAGCCCCACACAGGGCCTTTTATAGCGAACCTGAAAAAATTGGGTATTGATGCTACTTCGCGTATCGTCGATTCGGTGCAGTTCAAACGGCGCCGCGACGCATTCGATTTTGACATTATGACATTTGGCCTGTCAGGCGTTTCAACGCCGGGTATCGGCTTGCTGAGCGTGTTTTCATCGAAAGAAGCCCGACGCGAGGGGTCGCAGAATGTTGGCGGCATTGCCGATACTGTGGTCGATGCGCTGCTCGAAAAGGTGATGCAGGCGGATACGCGCGAGGCGCTGAACGTCGCGTGTCGCGCTCTGGATCGTGTTTTGCGCGCGGGGATTTACTGGGTTCCGATGTGGGTGCTGGAGAAAAAGCGAATCGCGCATTGGGACGTGTTCTCACGGCCTGACCGGCAACCGAAATTCGAATCCGGCGCGCCGGGGCCTGCTGGCTCCCCGGGTGGGCCTGGAACATGGTGGTTTGACGCCGAAAAGGCGACAAAGATCGGTTGGCGGGGCTGATGGCTGAGAACGGATCGATGTGAATGGCCGCCTATATCGCCCGCAGAGTGTTGCTGATGATTCCGACGATTTTCGGAATTCTGCTGATCTCTTTCATTATCGTGCAATTCGCGCCGGGCGGGCCGGTGGAGCGCGTGTTGGCGCAACTCCAGGGTTTTGACCAGGGCTCCTCCGCGCGCATTGGCGGCGGCGCCGGCGACATGAGCAACGCGCTTGCGAGCCATGGCGCGGAATCACAATACCGGGGTTCGCAGGGCCTCGACCCCAAATTCATCGAAGAACTCAACAAGCAGTTTGGTTTTGACAAGCCTCCAGCGGAGCGCTTCTGGATGATGCTCAAGAGCTATATCAGGTTCGATTTCGGCAAAAGCTATTTCAGCGGCGTACCTGTGCTCACGCTCATCAAGCAAAAATTGCCGGTGTCGATTTCACTCGGTCTCTGGATGACGCTGCTGTCCTATGCGATTTCCATTCCGTTGGGAATCGCCAAGGCCCGGCGCGATGGCTCCAGATTTGACGCATGGACATCGGGCGCTGTCATTATTGGCTACGCAATTCCGAGTTTCCTGTTTGCCGTGTTGCTGGTGATCCTGTTTGCCGGCGGGTCGTTCTGGCAGATATTTCCGTCGCGCGGATTGTGGGGCGACAATTGGGCCGCGATGACCCTGTTTCAGAAAATAGTCGATTATCTCTGGCACATCGCGCTACCGGTCACAGCCCTGGTGCTGGGCTCGTTCGCCACTTCGACGTTCCTGACCAAGAATTCGTTTCTTGAAGAAATTCGCAAACAATATGTGCAAACCGCGCGCATGAAAGGCTTGACGGAAAATCAGGTGCTCTACGGCCATATCTTCCGCAACGCCATGATGATCGTCATTGCCGGCTTTCCCGGCGCCTTTGTCAGCGCGTTCTTCACAGGCTCGCTGCTGATCGAGAATATCTTTTCGCTCGACGGGTTGGGACTGCTGACCTACGAATCCGTGATGAACCGCGACTATCCGGTTGTCTTCGCCAATATTTATATTCTGGCGCTGCTCGGCCTCGCGGTAAACCTTCTCTCCGACCTCACCTACACGTGGGTCGATCCGCGCATCGATTTTGAAACGCGGGAAGTTTGAATGACCGATCTTGCGCCATCGGAACTGACAGCGGATGCGCGCACGCCGCTTGCGCCCGAAGCGGCGCGCAAGGGCCTGTTGCATTTGTCCCCGGTCAATCAACGCCGGCTCGATAATTTCAAGCGCAATCGGCGGGGATACTGGTCGTTCTGGATATTTCTTGTGCTGTTTGTCCTTTCACTGTTCGCGGAATTTATTGCGAACGATCGACCGATTGTCGCATCCTACAAAGGCGAAATTCTATTTCCTGTTTTTGCGAACTACCCGGAAGAAAAATTTGGAGGCTTTCTTCCCCGCGCCGATTTTCGCGAGCCCTTCGTGGCTGAGGAAGTCGCGGCGCATGGCTGGGCGATCTGGCCGCCGATTCGCTTTTCATTCAATACGGTGAACCTCAGTCCTCCGACTGCCTTGCCATCGGCGCCGACATGGTCGCTCAGCCAGGCCGACTGCGCGCCAAGACTCAAGGAGCGCTATCCCGACAAGCCTGATGCAAACTGCAGCAACTTTGAGATGAATTGGCTCGGAACGGACGATCACGGGCGCGATGTTGTCGCCCGAATGATCTATGGTTTCCGGATATCGATCGTATTTGGATTAACGCTCGCCGCCATTTCATCGGTGGTCGGCATTTTTGCGGGCGCGGTGCAGGGCTATTTTGGCGGCTGGCTCGATCTCGTGTTCCAGCGATTCATCGAAATCTGGTCATCGCTGCCCCATCTCTACATTTTGATTATCGTCTCTTCGATTATCACACCGAGTTTCTTCGTCCTTTTAGGCATTCTCTTGCTGTTTTCATGGGTGAATCTGGTGCATCTCGTGCGGGCCGAGTTTCTGCGCGCGCGCAATTTTGAATATGTGAATGCTGCGCGCGCGCTCGGGCTATCGAACGCCAGCATCATGTGGAAGCACGTGCTTCCCAACGCGATGGTGGCGACATTGACCTTTCTGCCCTTTGTGATCAATGCCTCTGTGACGACGCTCACATCGCTTGATTTTCTCGGGCTGGGTCTGCCGCCGGAGTCGCCCTCGCTGGGCGAATTGCTGCTTCAGGGCAAAGCCAATTTGCAGGCGCCCTGGCTTGGGCTCACCGGGTTTTGCGTGATTGCCATGATGCTGTCGTTGTTGATTTTTATTGGCGAGGCTGTGCGCGACGCGTTCGATCCGCGAAAGACATATTTATAAGTATGCTGTAATATCGAGCTGGCGAGGGCTTCACCATGAACAAAATCGTTCGCGAATATTACCCGGTTTCGCGCCTTCCGGAGGATCTTCGGGAAGGCCTGATTTCTGATGCCCAGGTGATCGTCACTGTGGAGCAAGTTGAGCCGAGGCCGAATCGGGTCATGACCCTGGATGAAATTTTCGCCGCCGCCGGCCACCTTATCGAGGCGCCGAGGAAATCGACGCCGAAATTCGTATGCAAAGAGACGAATGGGATGACTGAAGCCACAGGCCTGTCATGATATATTTGGACTCCAATGTTTTTATCTATTTCGTTGAAGGCAGGCCGGAATGGGCGGAGCCGTTGAAGGCGCTGTTCGACTCGCTATTGTTACATCCAGGTGCGGCGATAACGAGCGAGCTCACACTTGCCGAGGTTCTCGCGCCCGCCAAACTGGGAGGCGCGCGACCGCCGCATATCAAGCGGCTCTATCTCGACACAATTGTTTGGAACCGGGCAATCTCGTCAAGACCAGTGAGCCGCAACATATTCTATGAGACTGCGGAATTGCGGAAAATAACGGGGCGTAAACTTCCTGACGCGATCCATATTGTCACGGCGATCAACGCTAAATGCCGATATTTCGTGTCTCGCGACAGGGATGCGCGAAAGTTACGGCAGGGGATGGACCTTGCAGTCCCGGATCAAAATGGCGTCAATCAAATGATTGAATTTCTCCGTGCCCAATAGCGCGCCGCTCCTCTCCGTGCGCGATCTTTCGATCGCCTTCTCGCAAAATGGCAAACAGACGCTTGCTGTCGACCGTGTGTCCTTCACGCTTGAAAAAGGTCGCACGCTGGCGCTTGTCGGCGAGTCTGGCTCGGGCAAGTCTATCACTGCGCTTTCGATCACGCGGTTGCTGGGCGCGACCTCGGCTACCTATCCGACCGGTGACATCCTGTTCAACGGCGCCAATATTCTTCGTGCATCGGAAGACGACTTGCGCAAGGTGCGAGGTCGTCAGATCACCATGGTGTTTCAGGAGCCGATGAGCTCGCTCAACCCGCTGCATTCGATTGAAAAGCAGATCGCGGAAATTCTCGAGTTGCACGGGATGCGTGGGGCGGCGCAGCGACGGGCGCGGGTGATTGCGTTGCTGACGGAAGTTGGCATTCCGGACCCTGCCACGCGCCTGAACGCCTATCCGCATCAACTCTCGGGCGGGCAGCGACAACGCGTGATGATTGCTATGGCGCTCGCAAATCGTCCAGACCTTTTCATTGCCGATGAGCCGACAACTGCGCTTGACGTCACCGTGCAGGCCCAAATTCTCAAGTTGTTGAAGGACCTGCAAAACAAGCTTGGCATGGCGATGCTTTTCATCACGCATGATCTTGGCATTGTGCGCAAAATTGCGGACGATGTCTGCGTGATGCAGCGTGGAAGGATTGTCGAGGCGGGACCTGCAAAAGATATACTGCTCAATCCGCAACACCCTTACACCAGAGCGCTGCTTGCTGCAGAGCCGAAGGGCGACCCTGCGCCGGCCAATCCACATGCGAAGACGATTGTTTATGGCGAAAACATACGGGTATGGTTCCCGATCAAACGCGGGTTTTTGCGACGCACTGTTGGGCATGTGAAAGCGGTCGACGATGTCTCGATCACCGTGCGCGAAGGGCAGACCGTGGGCGTGGTTGGCGAATCCGGGTCTGGCAAAACAACGCTGGGCCTTGCTCTGCTGCGATTGATCAGTTCACAGGGCCCCATAGTCTATCTCGGGAAGCGGATTGACGGTCTTGATTTCAAATCCATGCGCCCGTTGCGGCGCGATATGCAGATTGTCTTTCAGGATCCGTATGGTTCGCTTTCCCCGCGCATGTCAGTTGGTGAAATTGTCGAAGAAGGCTTGCTTGTTCAGAACAGGGCGATGAGCCGCGAGCAGCGCCGCGCGATTGTTGCGCGCTCGCTTGCTGAAACGGGTCTCGATCCGCAGTCGATGGATCGCTATCCGCATGAATTTTCCGGCGGCCAGCGCCAGCGTATCGCGATTGCACGCGCCATGGCGCTGGAGCCGAAATTTGTCGTTCTTGATGAACCCACATCGGCGCTGGACATGTCTGTGCAAGCACAGATCGTCGATCTGTTGCGCGATCTGCAAGAGCGGCGTGGACTTGCCTATATGTTCATCAGTCACGATCTGAAAGTTGTGCGGGCGCTGGCAAGCGACCTCATCGTCATGCGTCATGGCAAGGTCGTTGAATCCGGTCCCGCGTCCCGCATTTTCGCCTCGCCAGAAAGCGACTATACCAAAGCCCTGTTTGCCGCCGCCTTTTCGATTGACGCCGCCATTGGCCCGTGAGGGTCGCCGAGGAGTTCCATGTGCCCCGAGCGCTGCTGATCGTGCTTGATTCCTTTGGTTGCGGCGGCGCCGACGATGCTGCGCGCTTTGGCGACGCCGGCGCCGATACGATCGGGCATATCGCTGCAGCTTGCGCCAACGGACAAGCCGACAGGTCCGGCCTGCGGGCCGGGCCGCTCCAAATCCCGTTCATGCAATCGCTGGGGCTTTCATTTGCGACGCAGTCCTCGACCGGCGCACCGCTCGCCGGCGTCGCGCCGCCCTCGCATCCACTCGGCGCATTTGGCTATGCTGCGGAAAGATCCATCGGCAAGGACACGCCATCCGGGCATTGGGAAATTTCTGGCGCGCCGGTAGATTTTGCCTGGGGCTATTTCCCTGACAGCAAGCCCGCATTTCCGGTAGCATTGACCGATGCGATGATCGAACGCGGCGGCCTGCCAGGTCTGTTGGGAAACCGGCATTCCGATGGTCTTGCGATCATTGCGGAGTTTGGCGAGGAGCATTTGCGCACCGGCAAACCTATTGCTTACACATCGATTGATTCTGTATTGCAGATCGCAGCTCATGAAGTGGCGTTCGGTCTTCAAAGACTCTACGATCTCTGCGCTTTGACGCGGCGCTTGGTCGATCCGCTGCGCATTGGTCGCGTGATTGCGCGCCCGTTTACCGGGTCGCATCCTGGTGAATTTCGTCGCACAGGCAACCGTAAGGATTTTGCAATGCCCCCCCCGCAGGGCAATCTCCTTGACCGCGCTGCGACAGCACGCCGCGCTGTGGTTTCGATCGGCAAGATCGGCGATATTTTTTGTCATCGCAACACAGGCGAAGAAATCAGGGGTGAACGGCATCCGGATCTTTTTACAAAAATGCTCCAGGCGTTTCACTCTTTGCCCGACCATGGTTTGATATTTGCAAATTTCCTCGATCTCGATACGGATTTCGGGCACCGTCGGGATGTTGCGGGCGCCGCAGCCTGTATTGAAGACTTCGATCAGCGGTTGTCAGATCTTGCGATGCGGCTGGCGACCGGCGATCTGGTCGTCGTGACTGGCGATCATGGAAACGATCCCACCTGGCGGGGCTCGGATCATACGCGCGAGAATGTTCCCGTGCTCGCATTTGGTCATGGGGTCCGGGTGGGGTCGCTTGGCCGAAGAGACACATTCGCCGATATCGGCGCCAGCGTCGCCGCGCATCTTGGTCTCGCGCCCACGTTGAAGGGGAGGCCGTTTTGGTGAGATTTGACACCGGCTGCGCCTGCTGCCGCGACGACTTCTACGACTATGAGGAGTGGATCATGCAACGCGTGACTGTGGTCGATCACCCCCTTGCCCAGCACAAACTGACACTGATGCGCGACAAGAACCGTTCGACGCGCGAGTTTCGTCAGTTGCTCAACGAAGTCGGCATGTTGCTGTGCTACGAACTGACCCGCGATCTGAAGCTTGAAGCTGTAGAAGTTGAGACTCCGCTGCAAAAAACGCTTGCGCCGGCGCTTTCAGGCAAAAAGCTGGTTTTCGCGCCCATATTGCGCGCCGGGACGGGCTTTCTCGACGGCATGTTGCAGCTCGCGCCCGCCGCGCGCGTTGCGCATATCGGGCTCTATCGCAATCCAGAGACGCTGGAGGCCGTCGAATATTATTTCAAGGCGCCAGCCGATGTTGCGGACCGGCTTGTCGTCCTGATGGATCCGATGCTCGCGACGGGAAACTCGGCCATAGCTGCGGTGAAACTTCTGAAGGACAAAGGCGCCAGGGACATTCGTTTTGCGTGCCTGCTTGCTGCGCCTGAAGGGATCGAAAAGCTGCGTTGCGCGCATCCCGATGTCGAAATCTGGACCGTCGCTATTGACAGCCACCTGAACGACCACGGGTATATTGTGCCGGGGCTCGGCGATGCTGGCGACCGCATGTATGGCACGAAATAGCCCATGCCGGAATTGCCCGAAGTTGAAACTGTGCGACGCGGGCTCGAGCCTGCGATGACGGGTCAAAATTTCATCGCTGTTGAGCAACGGCGCGCCGATCTGCGCTTTCCCTTTCCACCGAATTTTGCAGATCGGCTCAAGGGTCGACGAATCGATGCGCTCTCTCGCCGCGCCAAATATCTTCTTGCCGATCTTGACGATGGCGGCGTGCTGATCATGCATTTGGGGATGAGCGGTTCCTTTCGCATCGAATCGCTGGCGCCCGGCCTGTTTCATCACGACCGTTCGAAAGACCCGGCGCATGATCATGTGGTGTTTCAGATGTCTGGCGGCGCCCGAATCACCTATAACGATCCCCGCCGTTTTGGGTTCATGTTGATTGAGCCGCGCGCCACGCTCGCTGAACACAAGTTCTTTCGAGACATAGGCGTTGAGCCGCTTGGCAATGAACTCGACGGCGCGCTTCTCGTTCGTTTGTTCGATAAAAAAAAGGCGCCCTTGAAGGCCGCCTTGCTGGACCAGCGCCTCGTTGCGGGTCTCGGCAATATCTATGTTTGCGAAGCCTTGCATCGCGCCAGGCTTTCGCCGCGCCGCGCTGCAGGAACATTGGCGAGGAAAAATGGGTCTCCGGCTCCGGGCGCCGTCAGGCTCGCCAGCGCTATTCACGAAGTGCTTGAGGCGGCGCTGGCGGCGGGCGGTTCCAGCCTGCGGGATCATCGGCAGGCCGATGGGTCGCTGGGCTATTTCCAGCATTCGTTCCAGGTCTACGATCGGGAGGGCGAGGCCTGCCAGACGCCGGGGTGCAATGGGCGCATTCAACGCATATCGCAAGCGGGGCGGTCGACTTTTTTCTGCGCCGGGTGCCAGAAATAAGAACGGTTCACATCTGGCGCCGATATGCTTAGTGTGCGCCGCGTCTCGGGGAGGACTGAATGAGCAGGGCGGGAATTGGAGATCCGGTGCGGCGACGCGAGGATTTGCGTCTGGTGCGCGGCGCCGGAACCTATGCTGACGATGTTGCCTTTCCAGGCGCGGCTTTTCTGGCTGTCGTTCGCTCTCCCCTTGCCCACGCACGGATTGTGCGCATCGATTTGAGCCGGGCGAAAGCCGGTCCTGGCGTGTTTGGCGCATGGTCCGGCGCCGATGCGCTGGCCGATGGAATCAAATCCATCGCGCACGCCACTGGCGGCGCGCATATCGGTTCGGATGTGCCGCTGCTCAACAAGGATGGCAGCGAGCGCTATGTGACGCCCGCCGACCCGCTTGTCGCAGACATCGCGCGGCACGTCGGAGAACCCGTCGCAATTGTTGTCGCCGCGACGCAGGACGAGGCGGACGAGGCGGCGGAAAAGGTCGACGTCGACTATGAAATTCTGCCCTCGGTCACACGGTCTTTCGACGCTATCTTGCCGACTGCGCCAAAGCTCTGGGATCATCTGCAAAGCAATCTGTGCCTTGACGCCGCGATTGGCGATGCCGGCGCCGTTGACGCCGCGATGGCGAAAGCCGAGCATCGCGCCACATTCAAAACCTGGATTAACCGCGTCACTGGCGTGCATCTTGAACCCAGGGCCGCGTTGGCGAATTTCGACGGCGCCAGGGGCGAATACACGATCTGGGCGTTTGCCGGCACCGGCATATCGCGATTGCATGATGAACTTGCGATCTGTCTTGATACGCCACGTGAAAAAATCCGCGTTATGACGCCGCCCGATGTCGGCGGCAGTTTTGGCACCCGCAATGCGACATATCCAGAGTTTGTATTTGTCGCGTGGGTATCGCGGATGATTGGTCGTCCGGTTAAATATATAGCGCGGCGCACCGAAGCGTTTTTGACTGATTGTCAGGCGCGCGATCTTTATGTCGAGGCGGAACTGGCGCTCGACAGGAATGGCAAGTTTCTTGCCATTCGATCGATGAATCTGTCGAATCTTGGCGCGCATACCGCCTCGTTCGTGCCGCTCAACAAGGGCGTGCAATTGATGACGAGCGTTTATGCCATTCCTGCCATGCATGTTGAAGCCAAAGCGGTTCTCACCAACACGCCCTGCACAATTCCCTATCGCAGCGCGGGCCGTCCCGAAGCCATGTATGTCGTGGAGCGCATCATCGATATCGCAGCGCAGCGCTTCGGATTTGATCGCGTGGAATTGCGCCGCCGCAATTATATCCAGCCCGGCGCCTTGCCGTTCAAGACGCCCGCAGGCTTGACTTACGATAGCGGCGATTACCCGGCTGTGATGGATAAAGTGCTCGAAATGGCGGATTGGCAGGGGTTTCCTGCACGCCGGGCTGAGGCTCTGGCGCGCGGCAAACGCCGTGGGATCGGGCTTGCGAGTTATATTGAATCGGCCGGCGGACAGCCGCGCGAACGCACCGAAATCACGGTCTTGCCCGATGGTCGCATCGATACGATCATCGGAACGCAGCCTTCCGGTCAGGGTCAGGAAACCAGCTTTGCGCAATTGACCGCTGATTGGCTTGGCGCGCCATACGATTGTGTCACCGTTCGGTATGGCGATACGGCGTTTGTGAAATTCGGCGGCGGGTCGCATTCCGGGCGCTCGATGCGGTTCGGGAGCATTGTCATTCGCAACGCCACCAATGAAATTATTGAAAAGGGTAAAAGGATCGCAGCGGCGATTCTGGAGGCCGGCGTCGACGATATTGAGTTTGCGCAGGGAGAATTCCGTGTTGCGGGCACTGACCGTACGCTGGGTATTTTCAAGGCGGCGGCGGCGGCGCTGAACGATCCCCGCGTGCCGGTGGATTTGCGCGGCCCGCTTGCGGCCACGTCTGACAAAGTGACAAAAGGCCTTGCCTATCCGTTTGGCGCGCATGTCTGCGAAGTCGAGGTCGACCCGGACACAGGCGAGACGAAGGTCATCCGTTATTCGGCGGTGGACGATGTCGGCAAGGCGGTCAATCCGATGATTGTCGATGGCCAGACGCAAGGCGGCATTGTCACCGGCCTTGGTCAGGCCTTGATGGAACAATGCTATTATGATCGCCAGAGCGGACAAATGCTCACAGCCTCGCTGATGGATTATCAATTGCCGCGCGCAGGCGATCTGCCCTCCTTCCAAACGCATATCAGTGAAATTCCGGCGACGAGCCATCCGCTCGGCATTCGCCCGGCAGGCGAGGGCGGGACTACGCCAGCGCTGGGCGTCGCCATCAACGCCATCGTTGACGCCCTTGCCGAGTTTGGCGTCGAACATGTTGAAATGCCAGCGACGCCCCTGCGCGTCTGGCAAGCCATCCGCGACGCAAAGCGCGCGCGCTCAACCCAATAGCACGGGAGACTGACCATGGACGCCAAAGCCCCGCACGCCCGGAAAAACGATCTTGATCGTTTCCGCCTGCGGAATTTTATCGAAGACCTGATCGACACAGACCAGCTCGACATTCGCGATGAGGCTGTCGATCTGGCCGATGTCGCGGCCATCCTCCAGGGCAACGACAAAGCCGTGTGGTTTCGCAATATCGGCGGCGAGGGCGTTGAGCTCACAGGCAATGTGGTGGGCGGACGCGCAAGGCTCGCCCGGGCGTTTGGCGTGCCGTCAGATCAGTTACGGCAGGAGCTTGAGCGGCGGCTGAAACTGAAAGCCGAATTCATCGAACTGACGCGGGAGACTGCGCCCGTGCAGGAAGTGGTCATCACGGGCGACGATATTGATGTGACGAAGCTGCCGGTTCATCTTCAGCATGGCGCCGATGGCGCGCCCTATATTTCGGCCACCATCGATTACACGATTGACCCTGAAACAGGCCTCACCAATTCAGGCCTGCGCCGCCTGATGCTGCGTGGCCCCAAGGAAACCGGAATTGATTTGATCGCGCCGAGCGATCTGCGCGCGATCTACCTGAAGGCCTCCGCGCGCGGTGAAAATCTGCCCGTGAGTTTCGTGCTCGGCGCGCATCCCATCGATATGGTGTCTGCGACGATGCGTGAGCCGGGCGATGAATTGGGTCTTGTCTCGCGCCTGCGCGCTGCGCCGCTGCCGACCGTCAAATGCATTACCAACGATATCCGCGTGCCAGCGGACGCTGAATATGTGATCGAGGGCTATCTCGATTCTGCGGGCCACGTAGAGAAGGAGGGTCCTTACGGCGAATATCTTGGCTATTACGGCGTGGTCAAAAAGAATCCGGTGTTCCACATTACCGCGATCACGCACCGGCGTGATCCGCTGTTCCAGACGGCGACCATCAGCGGCAGCCGGATGGACTTCACAGATACCTCGAACCTCGAGGCTTTGCGCGCTGAACTCAACGCCTGGATGGCGCTGAAATCGGTCGTACGAGAGCCCGTCGCGGTCTATGCGCCGGTATCGGCGGGGGGCTCGATGTGCATTCGCTTTTCGATGCGGCAGCGCTTTCCGGGCGAGGCGCGTTCGGCCCTCTATACGATCCTCGGCTCCGTCGGTCCGAAGAACGCCTTTGCGGTTGATCCTGACATCGACATTTTCAATGACAAGCAGATGGAATGGGCCTTTGCGACGCGCTTTCAGCCTGACCGCGATCTGGTCATCGCGACTGGCGTGCGCGCCGTGCCGCTCGACCCCTCCCTGCTGGGAGCGCCTTCGGGCTCACGCGCGGGCTATGACCTCACCTGGCCGCTCGATCATGTGAACCGCTGGGATCTCAAAATCCCCGCGCCGCCGACCTATACGGGAAAGCGCTATGACTCCCTTGAGGCTGCCTTGCGCGACGGGCCGCAAAGATTTGAAGATCTGATGGCCGCGCTTGGCAGCCGGGATGGTCGCGAAATCGTGCGCGACCTCTACAAGCTGCGCAGCCAAGGCCTCGAACGCGACGATCAGGGCCGTTATTTTCTGAAATGTTGAATGCGGCACGTGCGAGACCGGGATGGCAGTGGGCGGCAAGCGAGGGAGTCCTGGCTTACCCCCCGAACCTCTTGAACAATCCCCGCGCGTTGCCGCTTTCCACCGCCGCAAGTTCGACCGGGCTCAGGCCGCCTGACGCCAGGCCAGCCACGGCTTCAGCGGAACTCGAATAGGGAAAGTCTGAACCGTACAGAATATGCGCGGAAGAAAACACGATGCGCGCCGCCGCAATCATCGACGGGTGGAAAGCGCCTGCAGTATCGACATAAAGGCGGCTTAACAATTCTGGCACGCCTTCGGGCGCACTGGCGCGAATGTCCTTGAAGTTCAGCGTCAGATAATCCATGCGGCCCGCCAGCGCGGAGACCATGCCGCCGCCATGCGAAAAGATGAATTTGATATCCGGGTTCCGGGAAAAAACGCCATTGAACATCAGGCTGGCGATGGCGCGCGTGGTGTCGAGCGTGAATTCGATGACATTCAAGGGCACGCCTGGCACAAATGTCCCGCAACAAGCCAGTGGGTGCACGAACACGCGAGCCTTGCGGCGGTTGAGTTCGGCGAAAACCGGCGCGAAAGCAGGTTCGCCGGGATATTTCATATCGTAACTGGTGTAGAGCCCGACGCCGTCGAGACCGAGCGTATCGAGCGCATATTCTATCTCGCGCAGCGCGCCATCGACATCCGGCAGCGCAATCATGGCGAACACGCCAACGCGCGATTTGTTATCGCGCGAAAGTTCTGCAGCAGCCTCGTTCCATGCGCGGCTGATTTGCCGGGCGCCTGCGATATCGCCATACCAGGCGCCGGGTCCGGCTGGGGAAACAACGACGCCGGCGACGCCATTGCGGTCCATATCGTCAAGCATCATGCGCTGTGACCACGGTCCAGTTTCGCGTGGCGTATCGAGCTTGCCCCACTTCGGATTGAGCTTTTGCTGCAAGTCCATCACAGCGCGGGGGAAAATATGGTGGTGCACGTCAACGCGGCGCAGGGCCTGCGCCCGTGCGATCGAGGGCAAGGCGAGGCTCGTTGTCGCGGCAGCGAGAAATCTGCGGCGTGAAAGCGGTCCCCGAGAATGGGCGCTGCATCGGCATGTCGATACGATCATCAATCGCTCCCTCTGGTTGCGCGGAACCGCTTAACTCAACACTTCCTGCAATTTCAGTAGCCGGCCTGCATTGGCCATGACAAGAAAGGTGCTGAAATTGTGCAGCAGAGCTGCAACAACAGCGCCATTGGCGCCTAGCATATTGGTTGCCGCTAGTATGATAATGACAATCGTCCAGCCGAGGCCGATTGCGATATTGGCGTAAATTGTGGAGCGACATTTCCGACTGAGCCGTATGCAGGTTCCGAGACGCCTGAGGTCGTTGGTCATCAGCACGAGATCGGCAGAGGCGAGCGCCACTTGTGCGCCTTGAGCGCCCATGGCGATGCCAACGGCGCCGGCTTTCAAGGCCAGCGCATCGTTGACCCCATCGCCAACAACAAGAGGACGATAACCGGCCGAAATTTCGTCCTGTACGAATTTCATTTTATCGGCGGGCAAAACCTCGGCCCGCACTTCAGGAATTTCGAGCGTCTGCGCAATCTTGCGCGCCACCGCCCAGCGGTCGCCGGTCAGCAGCAATTGCCGACTTAAGCCGAGACCGCGAAGATCGACAAGGGCTTCTGCCGCTTCCCTGCGGGGCTCATCTGCAAAGAGCAGCCAGCCAAGAAAAACATCGCCCTGCGAAACGCCAGCCACAGGGCCATCGTGTTGGGGCGGCGGCGGCGCTGAAACCCCGATATCCCGAAAAAGTTCGCTCCGCCCCAAAGCGACGCGCAGGCCATCAATTTCGCCAATGACGCCAAAGCCCCGGTTTTCCTGCGCGCCTGTGATTTTGGTGTGCTCAAAGTCTGGCGCAAGCAGTGCGAGCGCGCGGCTGACCGGATGTCCGCTCGCGCTCGCAATTTGCGCTGCGATGCGGACAAAATCGTCTCTCTTGACGCCAGGCTGCGGCGCGGCCTCCACCAGCCGCAAGTCGCCGGTCGTCATCGTGCCGGTTTTATCGACTATGACCGAATTGACTGTCGCGAGACTTTCAAGAAAGGCCGCCCCTTTTACAAGAATGCCATGGCGGCTCGCGACAGCGATTGCAGCGATCGAGGTCGCAGGCGCCGCGAGTACGAGCGCGCAGGGGCAGGAGGCCACCAGAACAGCCAGCATGGCGGTCGTACTGCCGGTCATAAACCACGTTCCCGCTGCAATCAGCAGCACCAGCGCAAGGTAGCGTTCGGCGTAGCTCTCAAGAATGCGCGTCACGGCGGGCTTGGCGAGCTCCGCTTCGCGCAACAGCGCGACAACGCGTCCAAGCGCAGTTGCGTCGCCTGTCCGTGTTACGCGTATGGTCAGCACGCCGCCATGATTGATGGAGCCATTGTGGACCTCCGAGCCCACGGACACCTCAACTGGCGCAGATTCTCCGGAGATCGAGGCGGTGTCGAGGCTCGATGCGCCTGCAATAACGACTCCGTCAGCAGGGATAATATCGCCAGCGCGCGCTTCGATCCTGTCGCCAACGCGCAATGCGTGACTGTCGATTTCTTCGACGACGCCATTTTGCGTCCTGCGGCGCGCGCGGGTCTGCGTCAATTTGCTCAGGGCTCGGATGGCCTCCTGCGATCCGAGCAGCGATCGCTCCTCAAGCACATGGCCAATTGTCATGACAAGAGGCAGCAACGCGGCCGTGACGAGGTCGCCGGCGGCCCAGGCCGCGATGACGGCAAGTCCGATCAATTGATCTGTGATGCCATGAAGGTCGGGATATTTCAGGCTCCACCAGGCGGCATTGAGCGCGGGGATTGCCACAAGCACTGCCGCGATTCCCGCAACCAGTTCCGCGACGTCTGATTGCGAGGGCGCGAAATATTGCAATCCCGTCGAAAGGATCAGGCATCCAGCCGCAATCAGCGCGACCGTCAGGCGCCAGCGCAACGAGCGCTCTTCGGAATGCGTCAGCAATCCCCCGCCGGCTGCATCGTCGAGCGTCGAAGTTGCAGTCATTTGCCCTGCGCTCCGGGTAGGATGATCGGGAGTCCGCCATTTCGATCGATGGCGTCAACGCGGCCCGCCTTGTCGAGAATGCCAGAAATCCGGTCGTTATAGATTTGCTGGTACAGCATATCGCCTTTCAGACCCGGCGCTTCGGCCAGCGCAGAAATGGTCGAGGTTCGCGTTCGCGCCAGATCAACCTGCTCCTGGGCCTGAGCTTGCGCTGTTCGCAACAGGCGGTCGGCGACCTGATTTGCGTTTTGTGAGGATCGCTCGGCGTAGGCGCGCGCATCAGCGATTTCCCGATCCGCCGATTGCGAAGCGATCAGGACAGAATCGAAGGCGCTTTTGGCTCCGGCGGGAATGGCCGCCGTCAGATCGACACGGCTGACAGTCACGCCAAGCGGCGCGCCGGCGTCTGTCAAAGCCTGAAGGCGCCGGTTGGTTTCGGCAAGCAATTCACCACGCAATTGCTCGCGTCCCATAAGCGCATCGCTGGCGCCTTCGCGTTCGGGCCGCGCCACCAGTACCGTGTCGAGATCGCGGCCGGCGCAAATCGTCAGCGCGCTGGCAATGAAAATGCGTTGTAGCGCGGGCTCTACATGGGCAAATGAAACGGCATAGGCCACAGGATCTGCGACCTGATAAAACACATTCGCTTCAAGATGCACGATACTGGAATCGCCGGTCAGCAGAAAGCCGGCGTTTTCATGCGCGTCGCTTGAAATCGCAACGCCTGCGACTTCACGCGTGTCCTCGCTCAATGTTGCGGAGGCGTCGGCGGGATGCTGGCGCCGGTATCGCGTCTCGACCGAATCAAACGTATCGATGCGCAGCGCAAGCTGCCGGTCCGCTGCAGGAACGATGATGACATCTTCAATCGGACGGGGCCATGCGATCAAGAGGCCGGATCCTTGCATCCGCGCAACTTCGCCAAATCGAGTGACGAGCGCGCGACGATCGCTGGGGATTTGACGGACATTCGAAAACAGCCAGAACAGCGCCACAATGCTGACGAACGCAAACAGGAACCGGAATGACAGGCGCGTGGACTGCGCCCAGGCTCCATCGAGCTCCGCCGGTTCGCCTTCGCCCCCCGCGCTCATGGCTTGTTCGTGTTCGGAGCGCTGGACGGCGCGTCCGCGCCCTCCACAAGCGCGCGGAACGGCGCTGCGTCGGTGCGCAGAATCAAGCGCGTATTCGAACCGATCACCGAACCCAATGTGTCCAGAGATCGCAGCAATGTGTATAGTTTGGGGTCGCCGTCAAATGCACGGGCGTAGACGCCCGCCGCCTCGACGCGCGATTTTGCATCCAGATCGGCCGCTTCTGCGCGCGATTTGGCGACAAGAATGCGCGCGTCGCGTTCGGCGTTGGAGTTGATTTCGGCTGCGGCGCGCTGGCCTTCCGCTTGCCGTTCGGCGGCGACGACCGCGCGCTCGGCGCGCATCCGCTCAACGGTCGCATTGAGCGCTTCTGCAGGCAGGGTCAGCCGCTCGAGGCCAACCTGACGAATCGTGACGCCATAGACGCGCAAGGATTGTTCATCGAGGCGTTCGCGCACTTGCTGCTCGAATTGCTCAAGGCGAATTTTGGACGGGTCCGTATTGACGAGACTGGCAAGTTCGAAGCCGCTGGCGGCGATTTCCAGCGACGAGCCAAGAAAGCCGCGCAACTGGTCCGCAGCCAGATCGGGCTGGTTGCGCACCGCGCGCAAGAACTGCCGGATGCGATCGGGATCGCGCGGCACCTGCCAGGCCATATAGGCCTGAATGAGAATGCGCAGACCATCGCGCGTGCCCACGTCCAGCAATCCGCTCGATGTTGTGCGCAGGCGCAGATCGACATCGACGGTATTTTCGATGGGCGCAGGGAGGCGGAATGCAAGGCCGGGTTGCGTGAGGACGCGCACAGGGTCGCCAAACCGCGTCAGGACAATGGCCTGTCCTGGCCCGACAAGCACCAGACAGGCGGAGGCGAGCGCCAGCCCCGCCAGCGCAAAAGCGACGATG
Source organism: uncultured Hyphomicrobiales bacterium (assembly GCA_903931945.1). Classification (GTDB taxonomy): domain Bacteria; phylum Pseudomonadota; class Alphaproteobacteria; order Rhizobiales; family Beijerinckiaceae; genus Terripilifer. The sequence goes on from CAIZEI010000098.1 coordinate 50,875, forward strand.
AAACGAGCGCGTCGGCCCAACCAGTTGTCGGATACAGTCGCCGGCGCGCGCCCGCCATGATCGTCGTGGCCGTGATGATGATGGTGGCCGTGGTGATGGCCATGATGGTCATGGGACATGCGAGCAAAGCCTTGCCTTTATAAATTGCATCTCAATCCTCATCGCCCGGTCGCCTCCCGTCGGCGCCCATCGCGGGGTCCTCGCCCCCAGGGGATCGAGGAGCGGCGAGGGGCGCCGCAAACGCGCGAAGATCCAGGGTTGGGGCGCTCGCGCCCTTCAACCGGTGATCGACAATGACGAGTTCGGATTTTGGCGCATTAGCCGCGAGCCGGTCGAAGAGTCGCTCGGTCAACCAGGGAGCGCCAGCGATGCGATAGGCTGCAGCATCGCCGCCGAACGCCACGCCATCGGCTGTCGCCTTGCCCGTGGTCTCCGCTGCGGCTGCTTCAGCGTCGTTGCGATTGAGCAGCGCCGTCCGTTCAGCCGCCTTGAGGTTGCGGATCGCCTCGCCCTGCTCGGAGGCCACGCGCGATTTTGCCGAAATCTCCGCCGCCTGCACGTCGTGATAGGCCGCCGCCGCGCCGGCAGGCGGATGTATGGCTTCTACAATGACCGAGATGGATTCGAGGCCGCTCTGCATCCGGTCGAGTTCGGCCTGCACATCGGCGCGAAACGCCTCGGTGAAGGTCGCCTGACTGAGCCCCAGCATATCGCTCAACGTGTTGCGTGCGAAAAAACGGGCGAGCGTGCGACCGGTGATTGCGCGCAGGAGCGCTTCAGGATCATCAACCGAATATGCGTAGCGCAGGGCGGCGTCATCGCTCAAGCCAACACGATAAACGACGCGAAGATCGACATTGGCGATCTGAAAGCCTTGCCGCCCGCTGGACTGGCTGGCGAGGAGGTAGCTCGCCTCCGCCGGATGCGCGCCATCCCAGAGCCGGTCAGCGGTTGCCGGCGGCGGCGATTCGGCTGGCGGCGTCTGGAGCGTTGGGTCGGACGCTGCGCCCGACACAATGGCGATCTCATGGATGGCGCCAAATTCGACATGGCGCATCGCGCCGAAGGGCCAGGGCAGATGCAGATGCAAGCCCGGACCGAGCACGGCGACCGGCGCTCCGAAGCGCTCGTAAATGCTGCGTTCCGCGAGGCCCGTCGCGGTCAGGCCGGTCAGCGCCCATGCGCCGAGAATCAGCGCGCCGATCGACGCAGGCAGCGACCGTGCGAGAAAATTGAGGGCCCGGCTGCGCGAGAGATCGATGCCGAATTGCGTTTTCAGCGTGGCGTTCAAATGGCCGATACGAGGCGCCGCAAAGCCGATGCTGCCAGCGATAAAACTGTCGGCGACGCTTTTGCGCCCGGCCAGCGGGGCGAAGGGAATGAAGAATGTCGCCGCAGCCCGCAGGGCGATTTCGATCCCCGCCAGCACAATAAGACAGGCGACCGCGCGCTCAATCCAGATTGCAGTTTCGAATCCTGCCGATCGCAGCAGGATTGCAGCGCCTGAGGCAATGAAGGCGCAGAGAGGCAAGCGCAGCAGGCGCGCCAGCCCGGGCGCGTCGGCCCTTGCGGCCTGTCTTTCGCCGGCGTAGGCGCGTTCAGCCACCAGCAAAGGAAATGCAGCGAGAATCAGGACGCCGCCCAGAATTTTGTTCGCCAGCGTGGCGTCGTCGGCAACCGGCGCGGCATAGGCGTAAATGTGAAGTCCCGTTGCCGCGCAAGCGATGCAAATCAGGGTAACGACAGCTTGCGGCCATTCCCCAAAAGGAAATTGCACGACGGCTTTGCGTTCCAAGGCGATCAAAGCGGCGCAGAAAAAACCGGAGGCGGCAAGCAACAAGGCTGCGCCCGCCAGCGTCAGCGCGGAGGGCGGTTGCGCGATGGCGGCCCCGCCCCACATGACAGCGACAATCATTGCGGCGCCTGATGCGAACAGCCCCAGCCCCCCGCACAAGGCAATTTTGAAATCGCGGTCTGCTCGCCCGAACACGCGCAATTCATCCCTCCCGGCGTGTCAGGCGCCGACTGTCCTGCAGTTGCCGAAAACTAGGCGCGGCCCGCGTTCAAGTCAAAACCATCGCAAAATTCATTTCATCAGCACGGCGGCAAGGCCCGGCGTATCCACGCCCGCGTCACGCCGGGTGGAAATCGCCTCGAGCGTTCGAACCTCAAAGCCATATGATTCGGCCATGCGACGCAGATAGTCTGCGGAATGGGCATAACGGAGATCAGCGCCAATGCTCCAGTCGCCGACTGAGAGAAATTGCGTTGTGAATGCGAACAACCCATCGCGCGCCATCGCCCGCGCGCAGGCCTCGAAAGCGGGGCCGAGATCGCCCATATAGACGAAGACGTCGGCGGCGATGACAAGGTCTGCTGCGCCGGGTTTGGCCGCAATCAGGAAATCGACGAGATCGCCAACGACAAGTCGCTCGTAGCAACCGGTCTTTTCCGCCAGCGCGAGCATTGCGGTGGAGAGATCGACGCCCTCGATCCTGTGCACGCAAGCGGCGAAGGATTTGCCGGCAAGCCCGGTGCCGCAACCCAGATCCAGCATCAGCGAAAAATGCTCGCGCCGCCCGCGTGCGGCGTTGGCCCGCGCGACCAGTTCACGCAAAATTTCAGGCGCCCTGTAGTGCAACGCGCCAGTCAGATGCGCGTCGAACCGGTTCGCGTATTGATCGAAAAGCCCGCGCACATAGGCTTGCGGCGCAAGCGATGGCGAAGCGGCGCCGCCAAGCGCTGCAAGCCGCAATTCAGCCCCGAGAACGCCGGCGGGGTCGAGCGCCGCCGCCTGCGCAAACGCCGCCCGTGCGCCGTCAACGTCGCCCGATTTTTGCAGCGCCTCCCCAAGGGCCAACCATGCGGGCGCCCAATGTGGAACAATTTCGAGCGCCTGAGTGAACAGGTCTGCGGCAGCCGCATGATCGCCTTCCGCCGCCGACCCTTCCGCCCATGCATAGCGTCGGTCGGCAATCAGATTGCCGGAAGATTGAGACACAACAGGGCTATGCGCATGGATCATCGGGCAGGAGTCGCTGTCCCCGAAGCTTTCGTCAAGGGCGCTGCAACGGTCGCCGCATCCAGATGTTCGCTGCGGCGTAGCAGTTGCGGCCATCGTTTGCGGGCGGGAGCCTTTCGGCGCGGTCAACGCGATTGAACATGCCCCGAAGCAGAATTGAAACGATCGCCGTCGGCGCCGCTCCCAACGCATTGACGATGAAAGCCGGAGCGCGCGCCCCGCTGGCTCCGGATTATTTTCTTTCGCCAGTCGGCAAAATCGCCTCCGAACGAAAAAAGCGCTAAGGACTCGCATTCACTTCGGGAGGTTGCCTTGGCGTATCGAGCCGTTCGCGCTTTCGTTCTTGGCGTCTGTCTTGTTTCAACATTGGCGCGCGCGCAAACGGGCGAACCTTATTTCCACGGCAAAACAGTGTCGATCTACATCGGCTTTGGCGGCGGCGGCTCATATGATTTTTACGGACATCTGATTGCGCGGTATTTGGGCAAGCATATCGCGGGCAATCCAAACGTCGTTGCCCAATCCATGCCTGGCGCGGGCAGTTTCAAACTGGCGAACTGGCTGACATCGCTGGCGCCAAAGGACGGCACAGCGATAGGGATTGTGTCGCAGGCTGTCGGGCTGGAAGAAGCGCTGGGCTCGCCCGGAATTCAATATCGCGCCGCCGATTTCAACTGGATCGGACGCGCGACGTCCGTCATAGAAATCATGATGACGTATAAAGATGCGCGCGCCAAAACCATTGCTGACGCGCTTAAGCGCGAAGTGCTGATCGGAGGCACAGGTCCCGGCTCCCCCTCCGAAGGCTATCCCAAATTGCTCAATGCGGGCGCGAGCACAAAATTCCGCATCGTCGCGGGCTACCCTGCCTCGGCCGATGCGCTGCTTGCGATGGAAAAGGGCGAGGTCGACGCCGCCTTCACGTCATGGGGCTCGCTCAACGCCTATCATCCCGAGTGGATTGCAGAAAAATCAGCTCATCTCCTCGTTCAGGGCGCAGTCGCGCGCACGCAGGAATTGCCCGATGTTCCGGCGGTGGGCGAACTCGGCGACACGCCCGAGAATCGTGCAATGCTCCAACTTTATGCCTCGACTGCAGACATTGGCCGTTCCTTCATAGCGCCGCCGGGGATGCCTGCCGACCGCGTGGAAACGCTTCGCGCAGCATTTACCGCCACGATGAACGATCCGGAGTTTCGCAGCGAAGTCGAAAAGGCCAAAGCCGAATTCCACCCGGCAAGCGGCGCCGAGATTCAGACGATTGTGATGAAAAACGCGCATCCGCCTGCCGAAATGATCGCAAGGATGCGAAAACTGTTGCGGCCGGACTAGGGATTCAGCAACCCCTTGCCTCGTGATGCGGAGCATCGCTGCCAGAATGGGCGCCTCTGTTCGATTTTTGTTCAAGGGGCCAAATAAAATGGCAGTCCGGCGCTGGTATAGCGATTGCTTCGCGCCCATAATGCTCTGCGCGGGACTGGTACGCGCCATCGCAACAACGGGACGACGCTGTGACGATCTTCGCCGCTATCCATCATGTCACCCACTATAAATACGATCGCCCGGTCAACCTTGGGCCACAGACAATCCGGCTGCGCCCGGCCCCCCATTGCCGGACGCCTGTGCCCGCCTATTCGCTCAAGGTGACGCCTGCGCAACATTTCATCAACTGGCAGCAGGATCCGCATGGCAACTGGCTGGCGCGACTTGTGTTTCACGAGCCCGCGACCGAGTTGAAAATAGAGGTTGATCTGACCGCCGAAATGGCGGTCTACAATCCCTTCGATTTCTTTGTCGAACCCTATGCGACGAAATTTCCCTTCGCCTATGAACCGGGCCTCAAAACCGAATTGACGCCCTATCTTGAAACCGCGCCTTGCGGGCCGCTTCTGTCGAAATACGTCGACGGCGTTGACCGCTCGGCTGCCACGACGGTCGATTTTCTGGTTGCGCTGAATGCCGCCATCCAGAAAAGCGTGCGTTATGTCATCCGGCTTGAGCCGGGCGTGCAGACGCCGGAAGAAACGCTGGAGCTCGAGTCGGGGTCATGTCGCGATTCAGCCTGGCTGCTGGTCCAGATTCTACGCCAGCTTGGTCTGGCGGCGCGATTTGTCTCCGGTTATCTCATCCAGCTCAAGGCCGACATCGATCCCATAGAAGGTCCGCTGGGAACGCGGAAGGATTTCACCGATCTGCACGCCTGGGCGGAAGTCTACATTCCTGGCGCCGGCTGGATCGGGATGGACGCGACCTCGGGCCTGTTCTGCGGCGAAGGACACCTGCCGGTCGCAGCCACGCCCCATTACCGTTCGGCGGCGCCGATTACCGGCCTCGTCGATCCCGCCAATATCGATTTCCATTTTGAGATGAGCGTGACCCGCGTGGCTGAAGCGCCGCGCATTTCCGCGCCGTTCCCCGAAGAATCCTGGGGGGCGCTCGACCGGCTTGGCGAGCAGGTGGACGCGGACTTGAGGGCGCAGGATGTCCGCCTGACAATGGGCGGCGAGCCGACCTTCGTCTCGATCGATGATTTTGAAGCGCCGGAATGGAATATTTCGGCGGTGGGGCCGACCAAACGCGAACGGGCCGATGAACTCATCCGCCGTCTGCGTACGCGATTTGCGCCCGGTGGAATGCTGCATTACGGCCAGGGCAAATGGTATCCGGGCGAGAGCTTGCCGCGCTGGGCTTTCGCGCTCTACTGGCGGCAGGATGGCGTGCCGATCTGGAAGAACCCCGATCTCATCGCCACCGTCGCCAACGCCAGAAAGGCGGCGCGCGAGGAGGCTGAAAAGATCGCCGATGGCGTTGCTGCGCGGCTGGGCGTGGGCCAGGAGTACGTATTGCCTGCCTATGAGGACCCTGCCCATTGGCTGGTTGAGGAAGGGAGGCTTCCGGATAATTCGGATCCACTGGATCCCAAGATCGACAATCCCGAGGAACGCGCGCGAATGATGCGCACATTCGAACGCGGCCTGACCGAGCCGACGGGATTCGTGCTGCCGGTGCAGCCCTGGAACGCCGTTGCGGCGCCACGCTGGGCGAGTGAGAAATGGCGGCTGCGGCGCGGCAAGCTTTTCCTCATGCCGGGGGATTCGCCTTTGGGTTACAGGCTCCCCCTCGGCTCGCTCCCCTGGATACCGCCAGAAGAGCGCTCATTTGGCATGTCGCGCGATCCGCTGGAAGCGCGCGGAGATCTGCCGGGAGCGGCGGAGATGGCCTATGCGATTGGCCAGCGGGTTCAGAGCGCTCCGGTCGCCGCTTCGGCGAGGCAGGAGCGAGCCGAGCAGGACATTCTTGCAGGCGCGATTCGCACGGCAATAACCGTCGAACCGCGCGACGGCGTGATTTGTGTCTTCATGCCGCCAATGGAGAGGCTGGAGGATTATCTCGATCTTCTGGCCACAGTCGAGGCGACGGCTGAGGAAACCGGGGTGCCGGTTCATATCGAGGGCTATCCGCCGCCGCACGATCCGCGCATCAATGTTATCAAGGTGACGCCGGACCCCGGTGTGATCGAGGTTAATATCCATCCTGCCGCCAGCTGGCGCGCCGCCGTCGATACAACCGTCGGCCTCTATGAAGAGGCGCGGCAATCGCGCCTGGGCGCAGAAAAATTCATGACGGATGGAAAGCATACCGGATCTGGGGGCGGCAATCACGTCGTGCTGGGCGGCGCTACACCGGCCGATTCGCCGTTTCTGCGCCGGCCCGATCTTCTCAAAAGCATCGTGCTCTACTGGCAGCGTCATCCGGCATTGTCATATTTTTTCTCTGGCCTGTTCATCGGCCCGACGAGTCAGGCGCCGCGTCTCGATGAAGCCCGCATGGACAGTCTTTACGAGCTTGAAATTGCTTTTGCGCTTACGCCGGGACGGGACGGCGCGCCGCCGCTGTGGCTGATCGACCGGCTGTACCGCCACCTGTTGACGGATGTGACCGGCAATACGCACCGCGCTGAAATTTGCATCGACAAACTGTATTCGCCCGACAGTCCGACGGGGCGCCTTGGTCTTGTCGAATTTCGCGCCTTCGAGATGCCGCCCGACGCGCGCATGAGTCTTGCGCAGCAATTGCTGATCCGTGCGCTGATCGCCATGTTCTGGCGCGAACCTCAACAGGGCGGGCTGGTGCGCTGGGGGACGACCCTGCACGACCGTTTCATGCTGCCGCATTTTGTCTGGCAGGATTTTCGCGATGTCCTGAATGATTTGGGCAGGGCGGGCTATGCGTTCGATCCTGCATGGTTTGAAGCGCAACTGCAATTCCGTTTTCCTGTGTTCGGCGCTGTGACGCATGGCGGCGTCGAGATGGAAATCCGCCAGGCTCTGGAACCATGGCATGTTATGGGCGAGGAAGGCGCGCCCGGGGGATCGGTGCGATATGTCGATAGCGCCGTGGAGCGATTGCAGGTTCGAGCCAGCGGCCTCGTGCCGGGACGCCACGAAATCGCCTGCAATGGACGCAGGATGCCGATGACGTCGACCGGTCTATCGGGCGAGGCGGTGGCGGGCCTGCGTTTCAAGGCCTGGCAGCCGCCATCGGGCCTGCATCCCACGATTCCTGTGCAGGCGCCTCTGACGTTCGATATCGTCGATACCTGGACCGGCCGCTCTCTTGGCGGTTGCGTTTATCATGTCAGCCATCCCGGCGGTCGCAGTCATGACACGTTCCCGGTGAATAGTTACGAAGCTGAGGCCCGACGGCTGGCGCGTTTCCAGAAACACGGCCATACTCCGGGGCCACTTACCCTGCCCCCTGAACAGACGTCGGCGGAGTTTCCGTTGACGCTGGATTTGAGGCGACCCGCCGCCCTGTGAGAATTGTATGCCCGCCGCCAGCCAGACCAGACCTGACACAGCAAAGGGAGAGCGGCTGCAAACCCTTATCGCAGGATATCGGTCGTTGCCGGGCGTCCCCGACGAATTTGTCGACGTGGACGGGCGTCCGCGCGATCATTGGATGCGGTTTCTCGACGCGCTTGCTGGCATGGCGCCTGAGGATATCGCCAACCGTTTTGCCAACGCCGACCGGCATATCCGCGATAGCGGCGTTTCCTACAAAGCCTTTGGCGAGACAAGGGAACGGTCCTGGCCGTTAAGCCATATCCCCCTGTTGATTGACGAATCGGAGTGGCGGCGGATCGAAAGAGGCGTCGAGCAGCGTGTCCGGTTGCTGGAACATTTGCTGGCCGATATTTACGGCGGCGGACGGCTTGTCCGAGACGGGATTGTGCCGGCGACCGCCATTACGGGCAGTCCCGATTATCTACATCCCCTGAACGGCGTGACGCCGCCGGGAGGACGATTCCTGCATTTTTACGCTGTCGATATCGGTCGTGGCCCTGACGGGCGCTGGTGGGTGCTGGGCGACCGCACGCAGGCTCCGTCTGGCAGCGGCTATGCTCTTACCAACCGTCTGGTCCTCTCGCGCGCGTTTCCGCGCCTTTACCGCGATATGAATGTCGAGCGGCTCGCGCCCTTTTTTCAGGGCTTTCGCTCGGGACTTGCCGCTGTCGCCCGGCGCGCCGATCCCCGGATTTGCCTGCTGACGCCCGGACCACACAGCGAGACCTATTTCGAGCAGGCCTATCTTGCGCGCTATCTCGGCTTTTTGCTGGTCGAGGGCGGCGATCTTACCATGCGCGACGGAGAGGTGCATATACGCACGATCGCCGGGCTGAAGCGCGCCGATGTTTTGTTGCGGCGCATCGATTCTGATTTTGCCGATCCACTCGAGTTGAACGCCAATTCACAGCTTGGGGTGCCGGGGCTCGTCGAGGCGTTGCGCGAAGGCGGCGTTGTCATCGCCAACGCTTTGGGCTCGGGCGTACTGGAAGCGCCAGCGTTGATGAGTTTTATGCCGTCGATTGCGCGGCATATTCTGGGCGAAGACCTCGAAATGCCCAATATCGCGACCTGGTGGTGCGGCCAGAAGGCCGCGCGCGACGAGACAGTTAGCAATATTGGCGCGATGACCATTGCTGGCGCTTTTGGCAATCCCGTTCTTGGCCGCCCGCCTGGACAACCGGTGGTTGGGGAGACGCTGGATCCGGCTGAAAGCCAGCGGTTGATCGAACAAATCAATGCGCGCGGCGTTGATTTTGTCGGGCAGGAGGTTGTGCGTCTGTCCACAACGCCGGTCCTGAATGACGGTCGTTTGACGCCTCGGCCTTTTGTCCTGCGCGTCTATGCAGCGGCGACGCCCGATGGCTGGAAAATCATGCCGGGCGGTTTTGCGCGTATCTCCGATCGCACCGATGTGCTTGCGGTGTCGATGGGCGAAGGCGTGCAATCGGCGGATGTCTGGATGATTGCCGACAAGCCGGTGGTCATGTCCACCCTGTTGCCGAGTGAAGATAAAATCCGCATCCGACGCATTATGGGCAATCTGCCCAGCCGCGCCGCTGACAATCTGTTCTGGCTTGGGCGCTATCTGGAGCGCGTCGAGGCTACGCTCCGGCTGATCCGCTGTCTGGCTGGTCGTTTGCTGGATACCGGTTCCCCGGCTGATGCGCAGGACCTCGCCAGCCTCAAGGGTTTGCTTGGCTCCAATGGAGCGGCGCCATTCAAGGAGGCGCAGTCCCTGCCTGCGCTGCAACTTGCCGCAACGGCTCTCCACAGCGCCAGCGACTATGGATCGGCGTTTTCGCTGGCGCGTTCGGCGAAGCGGGCCGCCTCCTCGATCCGTGAGCGGTTGTCGCCTGACACATGGCGATTGATCGATTTGCTGCAAATGCGGCTCAGCGTCAGCCCGGATGCGCCGTTGACCGAAGCCGACGCCTATGAGACCGCCGATGGCGCTCTCAGGGTGCTGGCGTCGATTTCCGGTTTCGCGCAAGAGAATATGAACAGGGCGGCAGGGTGGCGGTTTTTCGAATCAGGTCGGCGCATCGAGCGCGGCGTCAACGCATGCCGGCTGGCGCGCAATTTTGCGCGATCGTCCTCGCCTGCCGAAGACCTCGATATCCTGCTTGACCTTGTCGATTCGCAGATTACATATCGTTCCCGCTATCTTATGGGGGTGGCGTTGCGCCCGGTGCGCGATATTGTTTTACTCGATCCGTTCAATCCACGGTCTCTCGCTTTCCAGATCGAGCGCATCAAGGAGCATCTTGAAAGTCTGCCGGCGCTCAATGAAGATGGAATGCTGGAATTGCCGCGTAAACTCGTGGTCCGGCTTGCGGCGGATGTCGCTGTCGCCGAGGCGCAGGCGCTCAACAAGGATACAATTCTGGGTTTCGAGCAAAAATTGATGGCGCTGGCGGATGCGATCGCAGCCCGCTTTTTTCTGCAGGGTCCCCATGCTGTTCATGCGGACAAGATGAGTGGCCTCGCGTGATCTATGACATCCGCCATATCACGACCTATGAATACGGCGCGCCGATCACTTTCTCGCATTGTGCGCTGCATCTGCTGCCAGTCGATGGCCCCGGACAGACTGTGCTGCAATCCGCGCTGACAATTACTCCGCCGCCTGCCTTGACTGAAGACCGGACCTGCTTTTTTGGCAACCGGGTGACGTCAATCACCATTGAGAAGACTCATCGCGAACTGAAAATCGAGGCACGATCCAGCATTGACGTAAACCGGGCGCAGAACCCCATTGCAGCGCTCACAATGCCCTGGGAAGATGTGCGCGAAGCGGCGTTCGCTGTCGATGACCTTTCTTCGGCGTCGCCCGCGCATTTCCTCCATCCGAGCCGTTTTGTGCCGCGCTTCCAGCCTGCAGCCGATTATGCGATGCAAAGCCTGCATCCGGGCCGGCCGGCGCTGGAGGCCGCGATCGAATTGATGCAGCGCATTCGCGCCGATTTCAAATACGACCCCAAAGCAACGCTTGTTTCAACGCCGCTCTCCGAGGCCTTTGAGAAGCGCCGCGGCGTTTGTCAGGATTTTGCCCATATTATGATCGCCGGGCTGCGCGGCGTCGGACTGCCAGCCGCCTATATTTCCGGCTATCTGCGGACGATTCCGCCTGCGGGTAAGCCGCGGCTTGAAGGCGCAGACGCCACGCACGCCTGGGTGCTGTTCTGGTGCGGGCCCGATTTTGGCTGGATCGGACTTGATCCAACCAACGCTATCGCGATGGGCAATGATCATATCGTGTTGGCGCGCGGGCGCGATTACGCGGACATTTCACCAGTCGCAGGCATTGTGCTGGGTTCGGGCGAGCAGCAGGTCGACGTCAAGGTCGATGTGATCGAGAGAGTCTAGCCAAGCGGCGCGACCGCCAGGAACTCCTGGAAATGCAAATCCGATCCGCCCTTCGGCGCCAACGGTATGCGAAAGGAGCAACCTTTATCCCTACGGTTGGCAGGGCGCGCTATTTTTCCCATGACCGGCAAAGACAAACTCCGCGCGCAGCGGGAAATGCGTGGACCCGCCGTAGTCGGCAACAACGTCTGCATGTCGCGCTGTAAACGGGCGGGATGTCAGGAGATAATCGATCCGCAGCAGCGGCCCCAACGCGCCAAATCTCCGGCCAGGCGCGGCAAAGGTCGCGCCAAAACCAAAACCGGCGGACGCGAAGGCGTCATCGAAACGATCGGTAAGCGCCATGGCCGGTTCGGAAAGCGGACCCGCGTTGAGATCGGCGCCGATCATGACCGGAGCGCCGACGGCTGCGAGCGCATCGCCCATTTTCTGCAGCAAGACCGCCGGCGCATTGTCATGGTGATCGCGGGATCCGATTGTGCTCGCCAATGTGACCGCTTGGCCTTCAATCTGCGCCGTTGCGGAAAGAAACATTGCGCCGTGGCGGCCGGATAGGGGAAATCGCGACAGGATTGTCAAATTTGCGTCAGGCGCAAAGGCCGTTTGATATCCGGCAAAGGCGGGCGCCGCGAGGATCAGGTTGGCGAGCGCTTCGGGGCGCACGGTTTCCTCAAGAAATACAATATCGGCGGGGTGGGCAATCACGACAGGCGCGATGAGCGCTTCAGTCGGGCCGCGGGTCAATTTGGTATTGAAGGTCAATGCGGACAGGACGCAGCCCTGCGGCGGCGACGCAAGATCGGGCAAGAATTGCGGGGCGGTAGGCGCCAGCAGGCCCGCGCCGGCAAGCCCCCAGACCGCTGCGCCCCATCGCGCCTGCCTGGCGAAACCCATCGCCGCCACCGCAAGCGCTGCAAGGCCCAGGAGATGTGCGCCATGCGCCAGCCAGTTCCATTCCAGCGCAACCATGCTCATGCAGACCAGCGCGGCGCAGGCGAAAAAGAAACTGCGCGCGGAAGCCCTCTGATTTGCGCTGCGCCGTAACCGCGTCATGCCTCGTCTGACCATCGAAGAGGAATCGGTCGTTTCATCCTTCTGCAACTCCCGAACGGCATTGCCTTGTGTTTTCGCGCCTGACGCCTATCCACGCTTGTCTCGCGCATAAAGCCCCGACGGTCGATTTTCAATTGAATATGTCGTTCGGACCTTTGCTGGCGACGTTGTCCTGCAATCGTTGAAAGTTCTCGTTTAAGCAATTTGAATGATTCCTATCCAGTCGATAAACAGGCAGGAACGTACATTGCGTTGTTTACATTCGTTAATTTTCTGATTTAATGTTCTAAAGTTAAAGGCGATTCGGAGCGACTGCCATGAAAGTTGATTTTTTTGGCGTACCTGTAGACGCCATTACCATGGAAACAACGGTACGGCGCGCGCGCGAAGCTATGGCCAGGCGGTAAAAGCTTTGCCATGTGGCTCTGAATGTTGCTAAATTTGTTCATATGCGAAGCAACCAGGAGCTGCGCAACGATGTGCTGAATGCTGATTTGATTGGCGTGGATGGCATGGGCATTATTCTGGCGGCGCGTTTGTTCGGGATCAAAATTCCCGAGCGCGTGACGGGCGTCGATCTGATGTATAACGTGCTCGATACCTGCGCCCGCGAAGGGTACAGGCCTTATTTCCTCGGCGCCAGGCCAGAGGTTTTGCAACAGGCTCTCGGCAATGCTCGTAAGCATTTCCCAGGCCTTGAAATTGCCGGCTTCCAGCACGGGTATTACAGCCGGGGCGATGAGCCCTGCATTGTTGAAGCGATCAGAAAATCTGATGCCGATTGCCTGTTTATCGCGATGCCGACGCCGGCCAAAGAGCGCTTTCTTGCAACCTACATGAGCCAGATCGACACGCCATTTATTATGGGCGTTGGCGGCAGCGTCGATGTCATGGCTGGGTTTGTCAAACGGGCGCCTGACTGGATGCAGCGCAACGGCCTTGAATGGTTCTTCCGGGTTCTGCAGGAGCCGCGCCGGATGTGGAAGCGCTATTTGACTACGAACGCTGCTTTTGCAGTCATTGTTGCGCGGGCGATGGTCGGTCAGCAGCGCGCAATCTGATGTTTGCTCCGGCGACCGGATCGTCAGCGCCAGACGCTTGAGCAATTTCCGGTTTTTGCAGCAAGGTTGACGATCCCGGTTTTACGCTTGCGGCTCCCGAGCAGGGGTGTTGGGATTGATGTTGTATTCATGAAAATTATCGTTTGCATCGGTACGCGGCCTGAAGCCATCAAACTCTTTCCGGTGGTTCATGCGCTGGAGGCGGACAGGCGTTTCGAAGTCGAGGTCTGCGCCACCGCCCAGCATCGCGATATGCTCGATCAGGTGTTGAAAATTGCAGGGATTGTTCCGTCCGTCGATCTCGATCTGATGCGGGCCAATCAAACCCTGACGGATGTTACATCGGGCGTTCTGACCCGGTTTGGCCGGATGCTGGATGAGCGCAAGCCCGATCGCGTGATCGTTCAGGGCGACACGACGACCGCTTTTGCTGCAGCGCTTGCGGCCTTCTATCGCAAGATTCCTGTCGCGCATGTTGAGGCGGGACTGCGGAGCGGCAATATTTTTTCGCCTTGGCCGGAAGAAGCCAATCGTAAGCTTGTTTCGGTTCTGGCAGATCTTCATCTTGCGCCAACGGAGCGCGCGCGGCGCTCCCTGCTCGCTGAATCCGTCGCTGCCGATCGCATTCATGTGACGGGCAACACAGTGATCGACGCTTTGCTCTGGGTCCGTGGTCGGCTGCCGCAGTTTCCCCGTGAAATCGAACAGGTTGCGCGAATGCTGCCTCCATTTGTTTCCGGTCAGAAGATTGTTCTTGTCACAGCGCACCGCCGCGAGAATTTCGATGGCGGCATGGACCGGATCGCCGATGCGATCCTGGAGCTGGCTGCACGGCCCGATGTGACAGTGGCTTTCCCCGTGCATCCCAATCCAAATGTCCGGGGATTGATGGAATCGCGACTTGCGGGCCATCCCCGCATCGCTTTGCTGCCGCCGCTGGATTATTTGCCTTTTATTTACCTGCTGGATCGTTGCTATCTCGCGCTGACGGATTCGGGCGGCGTGCAGGAAGAAGCGCCCTCGCTTGGCAAACCTGTGCTTGTCATGCGCGACACGACCGAACGCCCCGAGGGAGTGGACGCAGGGACGGCCCTCCTTGTCGGTTCAAACTGCGAGCGCATCGTGGGCGAAGCGACGAAATTGCTTGACGATCCGGCGGTCTATTCTGCGATGAGCCGGGCGCACAATCCGTTCGGCGATGGCAAGGCCAGCCAGCGCATTGTCGATTTAATTGCCGGGACTGCCGGCGCGGGAGGACAGCTGAAATGACGAGCGTTTGCGTCATCGGGCTCGGGTATATCGGGCTTCCCACCGCCGCTCTGATGGCGAGCCAGGGCCTGCGTGTCTACGGGGTGGATGTGAATCCCAAGGTCGTGGAAACCATTTCAATGGGGGGCATCCATATCGCCGAGGCGGATCTGGAAGGTCTGGTGCAGAAGGTTGTGTCGAACGGCGCGCTGACGGCGCATCGACAGCCGGTTGAGGCCGACGCTTTCATGATCACTGTGCCGACGCCGTTGAAGGATAATCGCAAGCCGGATCTGGACTATGTCTTCGCGGCCGGTCGTTCCATCGCGCCACATCTGAAAAAGGGCAATGTTGTCATTCTGGAATCCACCAGTCCGGTTGGAACCACGCAGGCTCTTGCCCAGGTGCTGGCGGCGGCGCGCCCTGATTTGAGATTTCCCGGCAACGGGGGCGAGCCGGACGTATCGGTCGCCTATTGCCCGGAGCGCGTGCTGCCAGGTCGCATTCTGGTCGAGTTGGTCGAGAATGACCGTTGTGTCGGCGGACTGACGCAGACGTGCACGGATCGCGCGATTGCGGTCTATGAGGCCTTCGTACGCGGGGCGATTCTGCGCACGACTGCGCCAACGGCGGAACTTGTGAAATTGTCTGAAAACGCCTTCCGCGATGTCAACATTGCCTTCGCCAATGAATTGTCGCTCGTTGCGGATCGGCATGGCATAGACGTTTGGGAGGCGATCGAACTCGCCAACAGGCATCCGCGCGTTAATATTCTGAAGCCGGGTCCTGGCGTTGGCGGTCACTGCATCGCCGTTGATCCCTGGTTTATCGTCGATGCCGCGCCGAAGGAAGCGAGGCTGATCCGAACGGCGCGCGAGGTCAACGATCACAAGGCTCATTATGTGTTTGATCTGGTGACCGAGGCGCTGGCGCGGCAACCCGGCGCGCAGGTCACCTGCTTCGGCCTCGCTTTCAAGGCGAATGTCGACGACCTCCGGGAGAGCCCATCGCTGGAAATTGTGGAACGTCTTGGCCACACTTACCGGGGCCGGGTTTCTGTAGTCGAACCCTATATATCGGAGGCGCCTGCCAGCCTTGCCGCAGCGGGCGTCCCGCTGATTCCGCTCGATCAGGCGCTGGAGCGCAAGGGCGTCTTTCTGCTGCTGGTCGATCACGCAATTTTCACTCGAATTTCGCGCGAAAAACTGGCTGGCCGGGCGATCATCGACACGCGCGGGATCTGGCGGATGGTGGAGCGACGGCGCGCCAACAATGGCTGAGCGGGAGCATTTTGCCTGTTCCCTGGACCTGAAAAATGCCTCCCGACATCGAATTTCAAGCGTTTTCTCACATAGCGTCCAATCGGACCGGAACCGGTCTCATGGGGTTTGACAACACTTTGACGCTGCCGGTCCCCGTCATCATTGTTTCCTATAAAAACCCGGACGATCTTCTGGAGTGCCTGAGCGCCCTGAGCCTGATGGCGCACGAGCCGGCCTTTGACATTTACGTGTGCGAGAATGGCGGCGCGGCAGCCTTTGAAGACTTATGCAATCGTGTGAGCGCAAAGAGCGATATGTTTACGGCAAGCGATGCGCCGCCGCCCTGCGCTGTCGCCGGCTTCGGGAAAGTTCAGAGTTATCTGCTTGAAGGGGCTTTGCCCCGTCTGACAATTGGCCTTGCCCACGAGAATCTCGGCTATGGCGGCGGCGTCAACGCCTGGCTGCGACCGCTCGCGGCGGCAGCTGACTGGCCGGGCGCCTTCATCCTCAATCCGGACGCCGCGCCAACGCCCGACGCGCTGCGTCATCTCATGTCCTATGCGCAAAATAATCGCCGGGGCATGGTCACTGGACGGATTGTGTTGACCGAAACGCCCGAGTTTATCCAGACGCGGGGGCTGCGCTGGAACCCGTGGCGCGCGAGTAATATTTCCGTCGATCGGCATGCGCGCTCGGACCTGCGGCCAGATCCGGCGCGCATCGAGGGGATGATCGACTCCCCCTCGGGCGCTGCGATTTACGTCTCGCGCATGTGCCTCAACCAAATTGGATTTATGAAGGAAACTTATTTCCTTTATTACGAAGACGTTGACTGGGGGATGCGAGCGAAGAGCGCATGCGGGCTCGGTTACGCTTTCGACGCAGTTGTTTATCACAAGGGCGGTACGACCATTGGCGGCGGCTCGCGCCGAACGGCGGCGCCACTGTCTGTTTTTCTCGAATTCCGCAACCGGCTGCTTTTCGTTTCCGACTGCAAACGGGGCTGGTTGCCCTGGACGTTGGTCATTTCCCTCATACGCGCGCTGGAATTTGCTTTGGTCGGGCGCCCCATGATGACACGGGTTGCGCTGCGAGGCATATTCGAGGGTCTTGTGGGCCGGGACGGCAGGCCGGATCATATTCTGTCCACTTACCGCGCACGCTCGGACAGAGCCACTTCAGCGCCTGCTGCCCGGCGTTGAATGCATGTGCATTTTGCGCTGAAACAGGAACAGCTCAAGCGGTTTGGCGTTAGCGCGCCGCATCCCAGCGAATGGGCGGGATGTTGTCCCCGGCTGGCAATTTCCGGCCTGCAAAAACATATTGCCTGGATAATTGATCGCGAAATCTTCCGAATGTGAGCTTGTCCATCAACCGCGTCTTTGGCCCCAGCAGTCCGGACTCAAGCGCCGATTCAACAGTCAGCCCCGAACTGCGAATCATGGCCAGTGCTGAATTTCGGGTGAAAAACCGCAAATGCGTCCGATCCAGAATACCGGCATCGCGATATTCAAACTCGCCGCGCATGAACAGCGGCAGCGACACGCTGAGATGCGCGACATTGGGCAGGGAAATAATTGCCGTTCCGCCAGGCGCCAGCATCGCGACCAGTTGCGCGAGAACCTGGTCCGGGCGCACCAGATGTTCGAGCACGTCAAGACACAGAATGAGATCGGGCGCTTGTAAATCGGGGAGAACCCCGTTCAGATCGAGAAAATGCGCCTCATCGACGCTTTTCTCAAGCTGCGGCTTCAGTTCGGCGTTTCCTTCAAGTCCAACGGTTCGCGCTTGCGGATATCGGCTGCGCAGCCAGTTGATCGTGCCGCCCATGCCACAACCGACATCGACAATACGCTTGGTCTGTTTGGGCAACAGCGGTTCAATTTCACGCCTGACAAGACCATAATATTCATTTGACATGGAATGCCCTGCCTCTGACCTGTCTGATACATGCCGCCTCAGTCAGGGCCAGATTGAATGTCAGTAAACTGAACGCGCAATACCTACCACGATTCGCCTTCTCTTCAATCTTTCGGCGTCGCCGATATAAACTGCTTTCCGGCTGTCGTCCGGCGCCGGGAGGCGTCCCCATCCGCCGGGGAGTGCGCGCGCCGTCAGAAGCAAAATGGTCGGAGTGAGAGGATTCGAACCTCCG
>CAIZEI010000099.1 GCA_903931945.1 uncultured Hyphomicrobiales bacterium
CTCGATCACCGCCATCTGCATCCCGAAGCAGATGCCAAAATAGGGCACCTTGCGTTCGCGGGCGAAACGGGCGGCGAGAATCTTGCCTTCCGCGCCGCGCTGGCCAAAGCCGCCCGGCACCAGAATGCCATGCACATGCTGGAGATGGGGAACGGGATCATCGCCCTCGAAAATCTCGGATTCGATCCATTCGAGATTCACTTTCACCCGGTTGGCGAGCCCGCCGTGGTTCAGGGCCTCGATCAACGATTTATAGGCGTCCTTGAGGCCGGTGTATTTGCCGACAATGGCGATGGTGACTTCGCCCTCGGCGCTGTCCTGCCGTTCCCTGATGGCGTTCCACCTGGACATGTCGGGCTTGGGCGCGGGTTCGATGCCGAAGGCAGCCAGAACCTCACGGTCAAGCCCGGCCTCGTGATAGGCGCGCGGCACATCATAGATGGACTCGGCGTTCATCGCCTCGACCACCGCGCCTTCGCGCACATTGCAGAAAAGCCCAAGCTTGCGGCGTTCCTCGCGCGGGATTTCGCGGTCTGTGCGGCACAGCAGGATGTTGGGCGCGATGCCGATCGAGCGCAATTCCTTGACCGAATGCTGCGTCGGCTTGGTTTTGAGTTCGCCCGCTGTCGGAATATAGGGCAGCAGGGTCAGATGCACATAGATCGCGTGATTGCGCGGGAGGTCGTTGCCCAACTGCCGGATTGCTTCAAAGAAGGGCAAACCCTCGATATCGCCAACCGTTCCGCCGATTTCGACCAGCACGAAATCGACGCCGTCGTTACCGTCAAGAACAAATTCCTTGATGTGATTGGTCACATGCGGGATCACCTGCACGGTTCCGCCCAGATAATCGCCGTGGCGCTCTTTGGCGATGATCTCCTGATAGATGCGTCCGGTGGTAATATTGTCCTGCCGGTTGGCCGAGCGTCCGGTAAAACGCTCGTAATGGCCAAGATCGAGGTCGGTCTCCGCCCCATCGTCGGTGACGAACACCTCGCCGTGCTGGGTCGGGCTCATCGTGCCCGGATCGACATTCAAATAAGGGTCAAGCTTGCGCAGCCGCACGGTATAGCCGCGCGCCTGCAACAGGGCGCCGAGCGCCGCCGAAGCCAAACCTTTGCCGAGCGAGGAGACCACGCCGCCGGTAATAAAAATGAACCGCGCCATGGGAGCTCACGTCTAAACGATTAAAGTCGATTCGGGGAGCATTATTTTTGCTCGCGCCTGAATGTCCACAGCGCGCGAGACGCGCAATGCGCATGGGCCGGCCGGGCCCATGCCTGAAAATCAATGCGCTTACTGGCGCGGCGGCTCAGGCGCAGCAGGCGTAGGCTGCTGTTTCTGTTCCTCAATTTGCTTGAGCTGGTCGAGCAGCCCGCCTGACGGAGCAGCCGGAGCGGCGTCGCCCGCCGGCGCGCCTTGCTGCTGCGTCGCCGGCGCAGCGCCGTCGAGGATCGACTTTGGCGCGCGATTGAGATTGGCCATAATCGTCAACAGAAGGCTGGTGGCGAAAAACAGAGCCGCCAGGATCGCGGTCGCCCGCGTCAGCGCATTGGCCTGTCCGCGTCCGGTCAAAAAGCCGCCGCCGCCGCCCATGCCAAGCGCCCCGCCCTCGGACTTCTGCAACAGGACCACCCCGATCAGCGCCAGAACGACAATCAGGTGAAAGGCGATCACAACGGTCTGCATTTCGATTTCCGTTCGGTTCAGGCGGGACAGCGCCGAATATATGGGCCGGCGTCCCGGCGCGATCAAGCGTCCAGAAGACTTTGCGCGCTCATACACCAACTCGGTTCATTCACAAAACTGCCGGAAAAAGTCGCCAAAGCGCCGCAAATTTGCCTTTTGCGTTGCGGAAATGGCGTCGCCCCGTGCAATTTTTAAGGAATCGCAAGTGCTATTGAACCGGCTCCAGGTCTTTTTTCAAACTTTGAGTGGTTTGTTTGCAGCCGGTTAACCACTCCCCCCGCAAAATCCCCAGTGTGTTTCAAACGCCGCAGTTTTTCGGCGAGCTCGGCTGTTTGGTCCGGCGCGAGTGGGTTGAGTGTATTGCAAAGGTGCGGGTAATCATGCGTGCTACATTGACTCTGGACGAATTTGGGCCGTCGCCTGTCAATATCAATTTCACCAATCGCCATTTTCGTCTCGTTCGCGATGCGGCGATCGGATTCAGCATTCTGGCGTTCGCCGGCGTCATGGCCGGGAATATGGCCAACAATTTGAAAGACCAACCGGCGACGCTCGTGGCCAACGCTCCCGCCCCCAGTCCATTTGGAATGCTTTCGCCCGCCGCGCAGACCTTGCGCTGGCGTCCCAATCAGCGCGTCAGCGTCGAGCCGCTCCGTCTGGCTCAATCAGACGCGGCTCAGGCGCCTGCTCCCCTCGCGAGGGCGGCTGTTGCAGCAACGCTCCCGCCGACAAAGCAGATCGACGCTGCCGACCTCGTCGCGCCGTTGCCGCCGCATAACCCCTTCCGCCCGCAGAGACAGGCGCTGGCCGAGGCGAG
>CAIZEI010000100.1 GCA_903931945.1 uncultured Hyphomicrobiales bacterium
GCGACGGCAGGCACGGTGCGTCAATGGCACAAGGCGCATGGACTGGAGTCAGTCACCGGCGTTTGGCCGCTGATTTTCCGGGGCGCCGATATCATCGCCTTCTTCAAGAAGCGGAACGCCGGGCGCAGGCAGAGGTGCGGGCCGGGACGCATTTATTGTCTGCGGTGCAAAGCGCCAAAAACGCCCGCGTTGGGTGAGGTGGATTACCGCGCGGACACGCCAAATCGCGGCGCGCTGATCGGGCTCTGCCCCGACTGCGAGGGGCTCATTTACCGGCGCACGTCGCCGCGCAATCTGGCGGCGGCGAAGGGCTCTCTCAAGGTTTCAATGCCGAGCGCGGAATCGCGCCTAGGAGAGACGCATGAACCGAACTGCAATCATCACTCTGACCGGGGAACCTGAAGCCATGGCAAAATATTGTCCCGAAAATGAGAAAATGAAGCGCGCCTACATCTTCTTTCTGGAGGCGGCGGACGGCAAGCAATCGGCCACGTGCGACGCAGCCTTGCGGGCCATCGAACGTTTCGAGGTCTCGACCAGCCGGAAACCCTTCCGCAAATTCAATCCCGAGCAAGCCCGATCCTTTCGGACGGACCTTGTCGAGGAATCCGGTCCGGGCGGCAGGGGGTTAAGCGCCGCGACGATCACCGCGACACTCAAACATCTGCGGAATTTCTTTTTGTGGCTGTCGCGCGAACCTGGCTTTCGGTCGGCCCTCAATTCCAACGATGCGAACTGGTTCAAGCCCTCGGAGCAGGACCAGCGAATCGCAGGTGCCAAACGCGAAAGGCCTGTGCCGACTCTGGCGGAAATCAAAGCGACGCTGGCGCGCATGCCGAGCGAAACAATCATCGAAAAGCGGGATCGGGCCGTGCTCGCGTTCGCGATCCTATCAGGCGCCCGGGACGGCGCCATCGCGACCTTGCGGCTAAAACATATCAAGCTTGAAGCGCAAACGGTCTCTCAAGATGGAAGGGAGGTAAAAACAAAAGGGCGCAAGACCTTTGTCAGCACCTTTTTCCCGGTTGGCCCCGAACCTGTCGAAATCATCGCGGACTATCTTCGCGTGTTGAAAGAAGACCTAGGCTTTGGCCCGGACGACCCGCTCTTCCCGTCAACGGCCATGGGGCACGGCGCGGACCGGGGGTTTGAAGCGCTGGGCTTGTCGCGCAAACACTGGAGCACGGCGGAACCCATCCGCCGCATTTTCCGCGCAGCATTCGCGGGGTCTGGCTCGCCCGCATTCAATCCGCATAGCCTGCGTAAAACGCTGGCGCTCCACGCCGACACGCTCAACCTGACGCGGGAAGAGGAAAAGGCCTATTCCCAAAATTTCGGCCACGAAAGCATCTGGACGACGCGCGAGAGCTACGGCAATTTGCCGGAGCACCGGCAGGCCTCAATCATGCGGCGGCTGGCAGCGCCAAGGGCGGCGGCGGCCCCGGAAGCCGAAATCGCAGCTGTGCAAGCGGTGCTGGATCGGCTGAAAGCGTCAGGGGCGCTATGAACCTCGGCGACCCACGCCGCGAGCTTGCGCCGCTTCTCGAAATTCAGCGCCGCGATTTTGGCTGCGGATTCGACTTGGTTCCTCTCTTCGATCCAGTCGAGCCCTTCAAATTATCGAAAAGCGCCTGTTGCAATGCGTCAATCGCTTTAGGAGCCAGCTTATCTATCAAGTCAGGAAGATGTTTCCCAACAACTGGCGCAAGGAAATCGTATGCTTGGCCACCTGCGCTCTTGATCCATCCGAGATAGTCTGGATTTTTGTTATCGCTATAGGTTTCAAGCTGGCCAAGACAGCGCGACTCCTCACCGTTCAGAGCCCCAAACCGCTTGGCGCTTCGCAAGTGTCAACGGCGGAGAGATTCCGGGCCAGCGTGGCGGAGTAAAAGCAGGCCAGGAGCGCGGAGGATATGCCGGCATGAAAAGGGGCCCC
>CAIZEI010000101.1 GCA_903931945.1 uncultured Hyphomicrobiales bacterium
GCCCTCAACATCGTGCGATCGGCCAGAGACAAACACAGCATAAGGCTCCGCAGAAAACTCGCGGGATGGGACCCAAGCTACATCATCGCCCTGCTCGAAGGCGATCGCCGTTAATTTGGATTCGGAGCCCTGCGCCCCTTCCAGGGCGCTACGCCGGCATGCGCCGTTTCCCCATGAAAAGTGAATATTGCCGAGATCAGGGCGCTTTGAATGAGGCCGTAGCCGCAACCGAATTCTGACCCGACATGCGGCGCAAAAGCCGCGTCAACATCGTCAAAGTATCCATCGCGAACATAGTAGGGGCGGCTGACGAGTTGCTCTTCGGCGGGCGCGCCGAAAACCTTCAGGGTCCCCTTGAGGCCAAAAGCCGCCATCGCGGATTTCACCGCCAGCGAGCTGGAAATCAAAACGGCGGCATTGCAATTATGTCCCTCGCAATGGCCGGGCGCGCCTTCGACGATGGGTTTGGGTTCAACAACGCCCGCCTGTTGGGAATTGTCTGGATTGGAGTCATATTCCGTGTGCAAGGCGATGACAGGGCCGCCTGAACCGAATGTTGCGCAAAATCCCGTCGGAAAACCTGCAATCCCGCGCTCGACGCGAAAGCCGCCGTCTTCCAGCAGGCCCGTCATCAAGGCGGCGGTCTCATACTCCTGCATCCCAAGTTCGCCAAAATAGAAAATGGAATCGTTGAGTTGCGCTATGGCCGTCATATTGCGCCATAGATATTGCGCTGCATGTTCTTGTGCCGATGCAAGGCCTGGCCGACGATCCATTTCCATTCCCTTATTTTGTCGTTATGATTTGAGGACAATCATGAGCCGCGCCGAGGCATTCGGCAAGCGGACGCCGACAATCTTCAAACGCCGGCGCGATCGGGTATAATCAGCGCCGGGAAAGAGGGGGTGTGTATGAAAACGTTCAGGATCGGCGTGACGCCGCCAATGATTGCAACGCATCCCGCGATGCGCGCGGAATTGGAAAAAGCCCTGCCCGAAGCAAAACTTCACCTGGGCGGCAATACGATGAAGGAAGATGAGCTCATCGCCTTTCTGGGCGACTGCGATCGGGCCATTCTCGGCTTCGAACCCGTCACTGAACGTGTCCTGTCAGCATTGCCAAATCTTAAAATCATCAGCAAATTTGGCGCAGGGTACGAAAGTTTTGATTTTGCGGCGCTTCGTCGCCATCATGTGCGGTTTGGCTACACGTGGGGGGTCAATAAACTCGCGGTTGCGGAACTTGCCCTGACTTTCATGATATCATCGCTTCGCTGGATTGGCTCGCAAAATCTGTCCATGCGCGCGGGCGAGCGACCGCGACACCGCAACGGTCGCCTTTTAACGGGCCGGATCGTTGGCATCCACGGTTGCGGCAATATCGGCAAGGAAGTCGTACGCCTGCTTGCGCCTTTTGGATGCACGATACTGGCGACAGACATCAAGGACTATCCCGAATTCTATGGACAATACAATGTCACGCCGGTCTCCTGGGACGAACTCCTGGCTCGCGCGGAAGTTTTGACTCTGCATCTGCCAAAAACGCGTCAAACGATCGGACTCTACGACCGGGCTGCGCTGACAAAATTGCGTCCGGACTGCGTATTGATCAATACGTGCCGGGGCGGAATCGTCGATGAAACGGCTTTGCTGGATAGACTGGAGACAGGAGCGCTGGCGGCGGCCGCCTTTGACGTTTTTGCAATCGAGCCTGCTGAAAACGACGCTCTTTTGCGGCATCCCAACATGCTGGCGACCCCGCATATCGGGGCCAGCGCGGAAGAAATCCGGATCGAAACCATCCGCGCGGCGATCCGTGGCCTCCAGGAACATGAAGAGGTCGATCCGGCAAAATATTACGCGGAGTGACTCACGGCGATGGCGTGACGATCAACTCATGCAATTGCTCGCTCGTCAGCGCCTGGGTCAGGAATTTCTGCCGGATTGCATTGGCCATCAAGCTGTCAAGCCCGACAATGCGCTCGGGATCGCGAGCTGAACGAGGCTGAAATTCGAAGGCGGCGCGTCGGGCTCGCTCAATGGGGACGCCGATATTTTTCGCCCAGAGTTCAATCGCTTTGGGGTCCTCATACATCCAGTCCAGGACCTCCCTGTAAGCGCGGATGAAACGGGCAAACACGTCAGGCCGCTCTTTCAGGAGTTTCAGGCCAACAACGTCGACGCGAACGCTCTGGCCCCGCAGCGACACGGCGTCGTTCCCCTCGCCGATGATTCGAATTTTGCCGTCGTCGAGCTCTTTCAGTCCGAAAGGCGGCGTGGAAAAGCCGATATCAATTTGACCTGATAGCACCTGCGTCATTGTCGCCGACTGATCGCCGGTTGCGACAGGTCTGGCTTTGACGCCGGCCTCCGCGATCAAGGCCAGCGTTGTCATATTGCTGCTTGAGCCTGCAGTTGAAAAGCCGATCGTTTGCGAGGGAACGGCGTCCGCCAACGCCTTGATCGGCGAATCCGCGCGTACGTAATAGAACAGATCGCTTGCGCCAATAAAATTGTTGCCGAATATTCTGACAGGGGCGCCTTTTGCAAACGCCCCAAGCACGCCGGTTGTTCCAACGCCGACACTCATGTCGGCGGAGCCGGAAATGATGGCTTGAAGGGTCTCGCCAGCTCCCGCTGATCCAAAGGCTTCGACATCGATGCCATATTTGGCAAAGATACCGCCTTGCTGGCCGACGCGTGGACCTTCCACCGCCCAGAGTCCGAAGCCGCCATTGACGAAACGCAATTTGTCAGCGGCGATGCCGTTCTGGCCCGTCAAGCATGTAACGATTCCGGCAAAAAAAGTGCGAATCAATGACCGTTTGAGGCCTCTCATGGCGTTTATCTCCCGATATTGTCGCGCAGTTTCGCGTCGATTTACGAATTATGCGATAATGGATCGCTTTGTCACGCCCATTGCGTCTGTCCGCTTTCCCGGGCGACAATGCGGCGGCCACGAGCGGTTTAATGGATTGGCGATATGCAATTTGGCGTCATGGACCATCTTGATCTCAGCGGCGACGGATCCGTCCATGAGCATTATGAGAACAGGCTGAAATTACTGGAACTTTATGATCGCGGCGGATTTCGCGGATATCACGTCACCGAACACCATTGCACGCCGCTTGGCGGGGGCGCGTCTCCCAGCGTCTTTCTGGCAGCCGCAGCGCAACGTACGCAGAGACTGCGGCTCGGAACACTTGTCTATGCGCTCCCCACCCATCACCCGATCCGGCTTGCTGAAGAGATCGGCATGATTGACCAAATGAGCAATGGCCGGGTCGATCTTGGTTTTGGACGTGGATCGGTGCCAATGGAGCTTGCGTATTTTGGTCTTGATCCCTCGAAGGCTCGCAACCTTCATGAGGAAGCGCTCGAATGCGTCTTGCAAGGGCTTGCAACAGGCCGCATCGATTTTTCTGGAACCTACTTCAAGATCAAGGATGCACCCATTTTCCAGCGCCCGGCGCAGACGCCGCATCCTCCGATCTGGTACG
This sequence comes from uncultured Hyphomicrobiales bacterium, assembly GCA_903931945.1. Lineage (GTDB taxonomy): Bacteria > Pseudomonadota > Alphaproteobacteria > Rhizobiales > Beijerinckiaceae > Terripilifer. The sequence continues at coordinate 3,500 of CAIZEI010000101.1, forward strand.
GCGTGCATTCGCTTGAAAGCGCTGAACGCGCGGCTCATCGAGCCTATCATATTGTCTGCAATGAACCGGCAAGCGACTCGCGAGCCTATATAGACATGTTCAAATCAACCTGGCGTCGCCGCAATGGCGACGCGCCCCTGCCCGTGATCGGGTTGGCGCGTTCAGTCTTTGTGGCGACGACTGACGCGGAAGCGCTGCGGGTCGCGCGTCGAGCGCACCTCAAATTCAACGCCAGTTTCCGTTATCTGCATAATCGCCACGGCGTCGTTCCCCGCCTCAGCGGACGCGAGGCGACTTTTGATGAAATGATCGCCTCCGGACGCGCCACAGCCGGGACGCCACGGACTGTCGCGCGTTCGCTCGAATCCGATATGCGCACAGCAGGCGCGGATTATTGCGTCATGCGGCTGGCGTTCGGCGATATGTCATTTGCCGAAATGGAGCATTCGGTGAAGCTGTTTATTTCCGAGGCGGCGCCGCTTTTGAATGCTGACTAATCAAAAGGACAGGGTCTCGTTTGGGAATGGCCCGGACAGCGCGGCCGCTTTATGACGCTGGAAACAATCGTTCCGATGGGCGGCAATGCCATCGTCGAGTTGCCAGCCGTGGCGACCCGACCAGCCCGGCCAAGCCGGCGAATATGGTGATCAGGCGAAGCCTCCTGCCCGACGCGGCGGGGCACGATCCTCACGGAACCGCCTCGTGACGAAGAATTTGGGGGCCTCGCCATTGGCGCCCCCCGCACAATTCAGAGAAGCGATGGCTTCCGTCCGGTATTTAGATACAAAATCGCCGTCGACTCAAATTTCAAACTGTGGCTGGCGATTAACGTTAAATTCACAACTTTGGTTAATTCTCATATCGAGCGTTGAAACATGAAATTCTAGGCTGGACCCGCGCGGATTGCTCGAGCTCCTGTTCTCAGAAATATTCGGCTTCTAGTTTCACGCAAGGGCTGCCAGAATCGGATGTTGCAGAATGGTCTGCGTCCGACAGCATGATGCTCTTCTGGCGCTAAGGCTCGTTCGGGCCATGTTCCCTGACAATGTTGTTGTGTTTCGCTAAGCGGCGGGAACTCGACGTTACTCAAGGGCGGCGCGCCGGATTCCGTCCTGACGACAGCCCAGATCGGCGCGATCACGACCGCTGACATCGCCGCCCTGACAACAGGCCAGGTGTCGAGCCTGAC
>CAIZEI010000102.1 GCA_903931945.1 uncultured Hyphomicrobiales bacterium
AAGGCCCATCTGCGCAAGGCCGCGGCCCGCACCTTCGACGCGCTCTGGCGCGCGCTCCGCAACATGAGCGCACTGTTCGAACCCGCCGACTGCTGGAATTTCTTCAAGCACGCCAAATACGCTTCCGATTAAGCGTACGATGCTCTAAGCGCTTGATTTCATGGCTCGCGCGCCGCATCGAGCAGTTCCGCCAGGACGTTGGGATCGCTGGGAAACCCGGCCTCGATCCACAGGACTTGCAGGCGTTTCAACATTTCGCCCATGCCGCGGCCCGAGGGCACGCCGCGCGCCAGAAGTTCAGCGCCAGAAAATGGCAACCTTGGTTCCGGCGTGTCATTCAAAAAGCGCCACGCCGAATTCCAGACGGGTTCATCGACGCCGCACGCATCCGCCCAGGCCAGGAGGCAGGCGTCGAGCGCGGCGCGCCGACCGTCAGCGAATAACATTTCGCGCAACCGCCCCGGCCCCGGCGGGGCCGCGCGGCCATGCCATTTCGACCACGCGTCGGCCCCGCGCATGAGGCGGGCTGTTTCAACGTTCGACAGCCGCCATGTCTGGCCAAGCCTCTCCGCATCTTCCTGAACCAGCACACACAGCGCGCCAAGCCGCGCGATTGCGTCCGGTGGAAGACCGCGCGCGGCCTCAACCCGCAAAAATGCGCCAAGACGGGCGGGAAATGTCACGCCGCCCGCAAGCTGACCAAGAATGCCGGCGTCGGACATCGCTTGCGCGACCGCGGCGACGCGCGACGCGCGCATCATTTTCAGCATTTCGGCGCCGATACGCTCGCGAGAGAGGTTTTCAAGGCCCGCGCGTTCGGCAATCGCAGCTTCAAGGCCTTCGCGGTCGATATCGCCGGCCCCGTAAGCAGCCTGAAAGCGGAAAAACCGGATAATGCGCAGATAGTCTTCCCTGATGCGCTGACGCGCGACGCCAATGAAGCGCACCTTGCGCCGGGCAATATCCCCGAGCCCGTCCGTGTAATCATAAACGCGTCCGGACTGGTCGGCTGACAGCGCGTTGATCGTGAAATCGCGGCGAAGAGCATCGGCGGCAAAATCACGCCCGAAGCGCACTTTGGCATGGCGCCCATCGGTCTGGATATCTTCCCGCAACGTCGTGACTTCAAAAGGCCTGCCTTCGACAATCACAGTCACCGTGCCGTGTTCGAACCCGGTGGGAACAACCCTCAACCCCGCCAGTTTTGCTCGCCGCATGGTCTCATCGGGCGTTGCCGTCGTCGCAAGATCGACATCGAGACCAGCAGCCCCGAGCAAAGCATCGCGCACGGCGCCCCCGACAACGCGCAACTCTTCGCCGCGCCCATCGAGCGCGGCAAAGACCTGCGCCAGTTTGCGATCGCGGAGGAAGGGCGCGTCGACAAGTGAAACGCTCGTCATGCATACATCCGCAAATACATATCGCGCAGCATTCCCGCCGTCGCGCCCCAGATGAAGCGCTCGCCCCAGGGCATGGCGAAATAATGGCGGTCCACGCCGTCGATCACGCGCTCGATGCGCTGGTGATTTTGTGCGTTCATCAGGAATTCCAGTGGCGTTTCAAAGGTATCCTCAACTTCGTGCGTATTCAGCGTCAATGAAAACCCCGGCTCGACCAGACCAACCACAGCG
>CAIZEI010000103.1 GCA_903931945.1 uncultured Hyphomicrobiales bacterium
TCATATGGTTCTTGGCGCGCAGCTCGCGCGGCACCGGCCCGAAGATACGGGTGCCAACCGGCTCGGACTGATTGTTGATCAGAACTGCGGCGTTGGAATCGAACCGGATCACCGAACCGTCCGCGCGCCGGATATCCTTCGCGGTGCGAACGACAACCGCCTTCATGACGTCGCCCTTCTTCACCTTGCCGCGCGGAATCGCCTCCTTGATGGAAACGACAATAATATCGCCGACCCCAGCGTATCTGCGCTTGGAGCCGCCGAGCACCTTGATGCACATCACGCGCCGCGCGCCCGAATTGTCGGCGACGTCGAGGTTTGTCTGCATCTGAATCATGGCGTCGTGCCTTTCGTTCCGGACCGGTTTCCAGGGCGCCTCGCGACGTCCCGGACTTCGTCCGGTGGGAGCGTCTGCGCTCCCGGATTAAGTCCCAATCAGCTCTTGGCCTCTGCCCCGCCTGCCGCAGGCGGAACAACCACCCAGCGCTTCAGCTTGGAGATCGGCTTGCTTTCCTCGATCTGCACGTTATCGCCGACCTTGAAAACCTTGTTCTCATCATGCGCATGGTAGTTCTTCGACCGGCGCACGGTCTTCTTCAAAAGTGGGTGCGTGAAGCGGCGTTCCACTTTCACAACCACGGTCTTGGCCTGTTTGTCACTGACGACAACGCCCTGGAGAATTCGCTTCGGCATGTTCGTCCCTTCAATTGGCCGCAGCGGCGCGCTTGCGCGACGCCAGCGTCTTGATACGAGCGATATCGCGGCGCACGATCCGGACGCGCGAGGTGTTCTCGAGCTGGCCTGTCGCACGCTGGAAACGCAAATTGAACTGTTCCTTTTTCAGCTTCAGCAATTCGTCCGAGAGCTGATCGTCGGTCAGGACCTTCAGGTCGCTGAAACGCTGCTTGGTTTTCATGACGCCTGGCTCCTCACTCGGCGATGCGCTGGATGAAGCGCGTCTTGATTGGCAATTTCGCCGCCGCGAGCTCCATGGCTTCCCTGGCGACCTGCAAGGGAACGCCATCGCATTCGAACATGATACGGCCAGGGTGAACGCGCGCCGCCCAATATTCCGGCGCGCCCTTGCCTTTGCCCATGCGGACTTCGACAGGCTTTTTCGACACCGGCACGTCCGGGAACACCCGGATCCAGACGCGTCCGGCGCGCTTCATGTGGCGGGTCAGCGCGCGGCGGGCAGCCTCGATCTGACGCGCAGTCACCCGTTCGGGCTCCAGCGCCTTGAGGCCGAACTGACCAAAGTTCAGCTCGAATCCGCCTTTGGCGACGCCATGGATGCGGCCTTTGAAAGCCTTGCGGAATTTGGTTCGTTTGGGTTGCAGCATGTTCTAACTCGCTGGTGCGCAGGGCCTGTCAGGCCGCGGGACGTTCGCGCCGGGGACGACGATCGCCGCCACCGCCGCCACCGCCGTGTTGGTCTTGTTCGGCCATCTTCTTGTCCTGGGCCATCGGGTCATGCTCAAGGATTTCACCCTTGAAAATCCAGACCTTGATGCCGCAGGTGCCATAGGCCGTATGAGCTGTCGCCACGCCGTAATCGATGTCGGCGCGCAGCGTATGCAACGGCACGCGACCTTCGCGATACCACTCCAGACGCGCAATTTCCGCGCCGCCGAGACGGCCCGAACAGTTGATCCGAATGCCTTCGGCGCCGAGCCGCATCGCGGACTGAACCGCCCGCTTCATGGCGCGGCGGAACGCCACGCGGCGCTCAAGCTGTTGGGCAATGGAGTCCGCCACCAGCGTCGCATCGACTTCCGGCTTGCGGACCTCGACGATATTGATGACGACTTCGGATGCTGTGAGGTCGGCGACAGACTTCCTGATTTTGTCAATGTCGGCGCCCTTCTTGCCAATGACAACGCCCGGACGCGCCGAGTAAATTGTCACGCGGCACTTCTTGTGCGGGCGCTCAATGATGATCTTCGAAACAGCCGCCTGCTTCAAAGTCTTCATCAGCGACGCGCGGATCGCCATGTCTTCATGCAGCAACTTGGCGTATTCGCCACGGGTCGCGAACCAGCGCGAGTCCCATGTGCGATTGATGCCCAGCCGCAGGCCGATCGGATTGACCTTCTGTCCCATCTGTCTCTCCTCAGGCCTTGGCCGCAGGGGCTTCGGCGGGAACCTCGCGAACAACAATCGTCAGATGCGCAAAGGGCTTTTCAACCCGCCCCGCCCTGCCGCGCGCCCGCGCGTGGAAACGTTTCATCACCATCGCGCGGCCAACGAAGGCCTCGGCGACCTGCAGATCGTCAACATCGAGCGAATGATTGTTTTCCGCATTTGCGATGGCGCTTTCGAGTGTCTTGCGAACCTCGACAGCAATGCGCTTGCGTGAAAACCGCAATTCGGCGAGCGCGCGATCCACCTTCTTGCCGCGAATCATCTGCGCCACAAGGTTGAGTTTCTGCGGCGAAATGCGCACCATGCGCAACACCGCCTTGGCTTCATTATCGCTCAGCGCGCGAGGCGTTGATGGCTTGCCCATGATCAGCCCCTCTTGGCTTTCTTGTCCGCCGCGTGGCCATGAAAGGTCCGCGTCGGCGAGAACTCGCCGAACTTGTGGCCAATCATGTCTTCGGTCACGGCGACCGGAATGTGTTTGTGACCGTTGTAGACGCCGAAGGTCAGTCCAACGAACTGCGGCAGAATTGTCGAGCGGCGGCTCCAGATCTTGATAACTTCCGAGCGCCCCGAAGCGCGCGAGGCGTCTGCCTTCTTGAGCATATAGCCGTCGACGAACGGGCCTTTCCAGATCGAACGCGTCATGGGATCAGCCCTGCTTCTTGTTCTTGTGACGCGAGGTCACGATGAACCGGTCGGTCGACTTGTTGCTGCGGGTTTTCTTGCCCTTGGTCGGCTTGCCCCAGGGCGTAACCGGGTGACGACCGCCCGACGTGCGGCCTTCGCCGCCGCCATGGGGATGATCGACCGGGTTCATGACAACGCCGCGGTTATGCGGACGCTGACCGAGCCAACGATGGCGACCCGCTTTGCCCATTGACGTATTCATGTGGTCGGGATTGGAGACCGCGCCCACTGTCGCAAAGCACTGACCGTGGATGAGGCGTTGTTCGCCCGAATTCAGACGCACCGACACATAGCCCTGATCGCGACCCACAATCTGCGCATAGGCCCCGGCGGAGCGCGCCATGGCGCCGCCCTTGCCAATCTTCATCTCGATATTGTGCACGATCGTGCCGACCGGCATAGCCGCCAGAGGCATGGCGTTGCCAGGCTTCACATCGACCTGCGCGCCCGACACAACCTCGTCGCCGACCGACAAACGCTGCGGCGCGATGATATAGGCCAGAACCCCGTCGGCATATTTGATCAGTGCGATAAACGCCGTGCGGTTCGGATCGTATTCGAGCCGCTCGACTTTGGCGGGCACATCCACCTTGCGGCGTTTGAAATCGACGATTCGATAGGTCTGCTTGTGACCGCCGCCACGAAAGCGCACCGTGATGCGACCCGTGTTGTTGCGACCGCCCTGCGAGTGCTTGCCTTCGGTCAGCGTTTTGACCGGCTTGCCCTTGTAGAGCTCGCTGCGGTCGACAATCACCAGCTGCCGAAGGCCCGGGGTGATTGGCTTGAATGATTTCAGCGCCATCTTTGCAATCCTGTCCCTGATCCCTCGCTCACAGCCCGGTCGTCACATCGATCTTGTGACCCTCGGCGAGGGTCACGACCGCTTTCTTGACATCCGACTGCGAACCCAACGTGCCGCGGAACACTTTCGTCTTGCCCTTGCGCACAAGGGTGTTGACGCTCTCGACTTTCACATCGAACAGCCGTTCCACAGCCGCCTTGATTTGCGGTTTTGTCGCATCCTTGCGGACCTTGAAAACCACCTTGTTCTGCTCGGACGCAATTGTCGCCTTTTCGGTAATGACCGGAGACACAATCACGTCGTAATGGCGCGTATCGGCGAAGCGGGGCGAACTCATTTAAATCGCGCCTCCAGCGCTTCGATTGCCGCCTTCGTCAGCACGAGCTTCTTGCGGCGGATGATATCGTAGACATTGATGCCCTGAACCGGCAGCACATCGATCTGCGGAATATTGCGCGCCGCCAACTGGAAATTGGCGTTGCACTCGGCGCCGTCGACAATCAGGGCGTTGGCAAGGCCGAGCTTCTCGAAACTCTCTTTCAACGCCCTTGTCTTGGGCGCATCGACGGACGCCGCCGCCCAGACCACAAGACCGCCATCGCGCGCCTTGGCCGACAAGGCGTGGCGCAATGCAAGCGCGCGAACCTTCTTTGGCAGCCCGTGCGCATGACTGCGCACTTGCGGCCCGAAAGCGCGTCCGCCGCCGCGGAACTGCGGCACGCGGGCCGAACCGTGACGGGCGCCGCCGGTGCCCTTCTGCTTGTACATTTTTTTGCCGGTGCGCCAGATATCCGCACGGTTCTTCACCGCATGCGTGCCAGCGCGGCGCTTGGCGAGCTGATAGCGGATCATCCGGGCGATCAGATCCTGGCGGGGCTCAAGACCAAAAATGGCGTCATTGAGTTCCAGCGAACCGGCTGCTGCGCCGTCCAGCGACGTAACGTCAATCTTCACGGCTCAACCCTCCTTCGGTTGGTCGGCGGCGGGCGCGCCCGCCTTGACGGCCGCCCGGAATTTGCCGGGCATCGGCGCATCCTTTGGCAAGGCCTTCTTGATAGCGTCGCGGACATGGATGTAACCACCGGCGTGACCGGGAACCGCGCCCTCGACGAGGATGAGGCCGCGCTCGACATCCGTGCGCACAACCTTGAGATTCAGCGTCGTCACCCGTTCAACGCCCAGATGACCGGCCATTTTCTTGTTCTTGAAGGTCTTGCCGGGATCCTGACGATTGCCGGTCGAGCCATGCGAACGATGCGAAACCGAAACGCCGTGCGTCGCGCGCAGACCGCCAAAGTTCCAGCGCTTCATGGGGCCGGCAAAGCCCTTGCCGAGCGTCGTTCCGCTGACATCGACGAACTGCCCCACGACGAAATGATCCGCAGTGATTTCAGACCCGACAGGGATCAGATCGGCTTCGTCGACGCGGAATTCCGCGAGCTTCATTTTCGGCTCGATTTCCGCAAGAGCGAACCGCGTGCGTTCCGCTTTCGGGACGTTTTTCACCTTGGCGCGTCCGATGCCAAGCTGCATGGCCGTATAGCCATTGCTTTCCTTGGTCCGGTGAGCAACCACCTGACAATTGTCGAGCTTCAGAACGGTAACCGGCACATGATCGCCCGTCTCCGTAAAGACGCGCGTCATGCCGACCTTCTGTGCGATGACACCTGACCGCATGTTAAAATTCCTTCAAGGAGCCCTGTTAAACAGTGACGCCCGGTTGATTCCCTAGAGCTTGATTTCGACATCCACGCCGGCGGCCAGATCGAGCTTCATCAAAGCATCGACTGTCTGTGGCGTGGGATCGACAATGTCCAGAACACGCTTGTGTGTGCGTATTTCGAACTGCTCGCGTGACTTCTTGTCGACGTGGGGCGAGCGATTCACCGTGAATTTCTCGATTTGCGTCGGCAACGGGATGGGCCCGCGCACCTGCGCGCCCGTCCGTTTCGCGGTCGACACAATCTCCTTGGTGGAGGCGTCGAGGATCCGGTGATCGAACGCCTTCAGGCGTATGCGGATATTTTGACCGTTCATGTTCTTGTCCTGTGGACCAAATCGGCAGGCAGTAGGCAGCAGGCGGTAGAAAGAACGCGGCGATCGGCAATATCCCTACTGCCCAGGCCCTACTGCCGACTGCCTCTCTTCAATTACTCGATAATGCTTGCGACAACGCCCGCGCCA
>CAIZEI010000104.1 GCA_903931945.1 uncultured Hyphomicrobiales bacterium
CCTCGGCAATCCCGGGTCGAGCTGGACCTACAAGGGCACCGGCGACTTCAACGGCGATGGCAAGTCAGATCTTCTGTTCGAGGACGCGTCGGGCAATTATGCAAGTTGGGATCTGAACGGCACGAGCATTGTGGGTGGGGGATCGATTGGCAATCCCGGGGCGGGCTGGGTGTATCAGGGGATCGCGGATCTGAATGGCGACGGGCACTCCGACGTCATCTTCAAATCAACGACGAGCAACACCCTGGCGAGCTGGCAGCTCAACGACACCGCCATCATTGGCGGCGCCACCATCGGCAATCCCGGCAGCGCATGGAATGTCGTCGGGATAGGATAAAATTCCAAAACAGGGCAACTTGAGCAAGAAAATATTTGCTGCCTTGCTCAGACTGGCGCGCTAACACTTGGCCAGACGTCGCTGAAACTTACGGCGCGCTTTCCGGACGCGGACATAGCCTTCAGCATGGTGGCGTCTGGCCATTTACAGTAGGGAGCATGTTCGGGCTGGTGCCCCGGCTTAAGCGTGCCGTCCAGCCACGCTTCGATCAGAGGCAGGGCAGCGAGATGGAGACGGCGCGCCGCCTCTACAGCGCTGACAGAATCCGCTAAATCAACGACCCGCTGCGCCCATATTGGCCCGCAATCAATGTCCGGCGTAACCTCATGAAGCGTCACGCCAAATTGTGGCCGCCGCGCCATTAAGGCATGGAGGGTGGGAGATGCACCACGATATTGGGGCAACAACGCCGGATGGACATTTGCGACGCCGTTGGGAAAGGCAGCAATGAAACTAGCATCGACAATCTGATCAAAATGGCACATCAACACCCTTTCGGCGCCCACGTGGCGCAGTTGCGTGACGGTCGGAAGATCGTTGATCTTGGCTATTTTGAGCAGCGGTATTTTTTTTTCCTGGCATAGAGCGCGCAGGGATTTTTTGGGCGCGAAAAGGTTCCGCGTGGCTGCAGCGATGCGCGGCAGCACGAAGCTGACAAGAAGATAGGGTGCCAGTCGGAAATGGGAGTTTAGAAGGATTTTGCGCGACCGCCGGCCGCAGGGACCGAAGGGCTCGCGTAAGGGATCAGACCAGCCGACCGCAGCAATGTGATCCGCGCACTTGTCGACAAGACGCCAGACGGCTTCGGCCGAAACCGCGGAAGGGGTGGTCAGCAGCGCGATTTTTTTCATTCCGCCTCGGGACTGATTTTATAACGGAAGCAGCCCATCCCGATGCGGCGCAGGGGGCCGGGCAGAATTTGCTGAACGCGCGCAGCAAAATAGAGCGGCAGGGGAAACGCGACGACCGCCTTGTCGCGGGCCACCCCAGCGCGGATCCGACGCGCCGCTCGCTCAGCTGACATCAGCAAAGGCTTCCAACCGAGATAGCGTGCCGACATGGGTGTGTCGACATAGCCGGGGCAGATCGAATGTACGCTGAGCCCCTCATGCCGCAATGCATCGCGCAACGACATCGCCAGCGCGAACAAGGCAGCCTTGCTAGCGGCATAGCCGACGCCATCGGCCTGCGGTGCGAATGCTGCGAGAGAACTTACCAAAACGATCTGCCCACGGCGTCGTTGCCGCATTGGTCCTATTAGGGGCAACAGACTGTTGAGTGCGCCACCGAAATTGACATCCATTATCCCCTGGATAGAGGCGAAATCTTCCAATCCGCCGTCGGGATGGGAACCGTGGGTAATGCCCGCATTGGCGATCAGGCAGTCGATTGGGGCAGAGGCGTCACCGTCCCATAGGAAGTTGCTCATTGCCGTGCTGTCGCGCACGTCGATCGCCGCCATGCGTATCTCGGCGCCTTTTTGCCGCGCCAGCCCAGCGGTTTCCTCAAGCCGTGTGGGATTGCGGCCGAGGAGATGTAAGACAACGCCCGGCGCGGCATACTCAACGGCTAGAGCACGGCCAAGGCCGCTGGACGCGCCCGTAATCGCGACGCTATGTGCTGAAAGCATCTTTCTGAAAATTACCATCTGTCTTACGTTGCCCGCAAGGGCCTCCAGTAAAGTCCAGGCTCGCCACTAACTCAACCGGCAGCGCCGGACATACAAAGCCGATTGTATTCCAGGCGACGGCGAAAAAATGATTGAGGTATGGAAAACTTGGCCAGAACCCAAAGACCCCGCCGTCCCAACCGGATCCAGACCAATCTACTAGCTAAGTCTGAACGGCGCCTAATTGACTATCTCTGCCCCCGAATTCCCTTGCGGGTGACACCGGATTGCCTGACGGCCTTGAGTTTTTGTGGCTTGCTTCTAAGCTTTGTGTCCTATGCTGCAGCAAAATTTGATCCGGCTTGGCTGTTCATCGCAAGCCTTGGATTAGTCATTTACTGGTTCGGAGATTCACTCGACGGATCCCTAGCGCGCTACCGCAAGATTGAAAGGCCGAGATATGGTTATTTTATCGACCATTCGGTCGACGCGCTTTGCAACTTGGCCGTAATGAGCGGTCTAGGTCTGACTTCTTACGTCAGCATGCCAGTCGCGTTGTTGGCGTTAATTGGCTATTATTTGTTAGGCATTCATGTTTTCCTGTCCGCCTATGTTACAGATGAATTTCGACTAACCTTTCTGTTCGCCGGACCCACGGAATTACGTCTATTGTTAATCGTGCTGAACACGATAATATTTCTGGTCGGCCACTGGGTCTTGCCAATCCAGGACGCTTCCATTTCTGTTTATGATGTACCGGTGGGCTTCGCCGCAATTACCCTTATGGCCCTGTTCGTTTTGATGACCGCAGCGAAAGCCCGGGAACTGCGCTGAACCAAAGGCACGACGCGGCCCGTACCGAAGCCTTCACGTTCGGTCTCCGCTGGGATCGTCAGGCATAATGACCGAGCGCCACAGCAATCCACGTATCCATTTGTATTTTGCTGTCAAGTTTTAGGCCTGTGTGCATGGTAAGCCCATTCTCCCGACAAGGCGGCATGCAGATCGAACGCCGTCAATTGGCTACGGAGCTTGAGTTTTGCTGCGGCGCCATTTATCCGTTGGGCATTAGAGAAAAGTTAAATGCAAAAGAATTTGTCTCTCTGTAGGTACGTTCATGGCTGAATCGGAAATGACCTCAAAGGTGGAGGTTGTAGGTTATGCGTGTCGACTGCCGGGTGCACCAGACGTCGAGTCCTTCTGGCGTATGCTCGAGCAGGGGATTTGCGCGATCCACGCCCTTCCACCCGATCGCTGGAGCCAGGAGCTTTTTTTCCATCCGAAACTAGCGGAGCCGGGGTTTAGCTATTCGTTCCAGGGCGGCTACATCGATCGCGCATTCGATTTCGATCCGACGGTCTTTGGGATTTCGCCGCGTGAGGCCGCTCAGATGGACCCGCAGCAACGCCTGTTGCTGGAAGTTGTCGCTGATGCAATTGATGAAGCTGGAATTTCAACTTCGCGCATGTCCGGATTTTCCGTCGGCGTCTTCGTTGGGGCGTCCAGCCTCGACTATGGCTCCATGTTCGCCAGCGACCTCGCTTCGATTGACCGTCATTTCATGTCTGGCAACACACTGTCACTGCTGGCTAATCGCATTTCCTACATCTTTAATTTCAAGGGGCCGAGCCTCGTCATAGACACCGCCTGTTCGTCGTCGCTGGTCGCCTTTTCCGAAGCCGTGAACGCCATCGAAAGCGGCCGCGTCGATATCGCGATCTGCGCGGGCGTCAACCTGCTACTCTCACCGGTATCTTTCATCGGCTTCTCCCGCGCCACCATGTTGTCGCAGACCGGACTTTGCCGGCCTTTTTCAGCCGAGGCTGATGGTTACGTTCGCGCTGAGGGCTGTGTGGCGCTTGTGCTGACGCGGTCCGACCACGCTAAGAGAAATGGCTGGACAGCGCACGCTCGTGTTTTTGGTGCAGAAATCAATTGCGATGGCCGCACAACCGGCATTGCCCTGCCAAGCTTCGAAGGACAGTTTGAGCTCCTGCGAGCACTTTATGCCCGGATCGGCATTGATCCAGGACGACTTTCATTCGTCGAGGCCCATGGAACCGGAACCCGAGTGGGCGATCCAGTCGAGGCGAAAGCTATCGGGTCGGCCCTGGCTGCCGGGCGTGTCACGCCGCTGCCGATTGGCTCAGTTAAATCCAATATAGGCCATCTCGAACCGGCCTCGGGATTGGCGGGTGTGCTGAAGACGATCCTCGCCTTTGAGCACCGGCGACTGCCCAAGACTTTGCATCTTGCTGAGCTGAACCGCGATATCGATTTTGCGGGATTAAACCTTTCGCCAGCGCGCGCGCCGATAGCCTTTGATGGCGAGGCGCAATTACTTGCCGGAGTGTCGTCCTTCGGCTTTGGCGGTGCCAACGCGCACGCCGTGCTTGGTTCTGTCCCCCCGGAGTCCGTACCGTGCAAGGAGGACCGTCCGACAGATTTTCTCATTCTATCCGCATCTTCGCGCGAAGCGCTGGCGGGACTGGCGCAATCTTATGCGGACCGGCTTACTAAAGAGTCCACGCCGCAACGGCTGATAGCGGCTACGGCTTGGCGCCGCGACCGGCGTCCCCATCGACTAATTATTGACGCGCGGCGCCCTGCGCCGCTGAAGACGTCTCTTGAGGCCTTCGCCCGGGGCCAAAATGGTGCCGCCGTATATGGCGTGGCCTCCCCGGCCGGCTCTTCGCTCGCTTTCGTTTTTTCTGGCAACGGAAGCCAGTGGCCGGGCATGGGCCAGGCGGCTTATTTGGGTAATGACGAGTTTCGCGCCAGTTTCGACGAAGTCGACTCGCTTTTCGAGCCACTTGCGGGGTGGTCGCTGGCTGCTGCGCTTGAAGATACGGCGTTGAAAAACCGGCTCGTAGAGACTTCAGTCGCGCAACCGCTACTGTTTGCTATTCAGGTCGCACTAACGCAGGTCCTTCAGAACTTTGGCTTTGCGCCTGATTTTGTCATTGGCCATTCAGTCGGCGAGATCGCTGCTGCCTGGGCCTGCGGGGCGCTGGATTTGGAGCTGGCCACGCGACTAGTTTTCGAGCGGAGCCGCTGCCAAGAGGCTCTCCGCGGTTTGGGCTCGATGGCGGTTGCGGCCTGCGACGAAAAACGACTGCGCGCTGTTTTGGAGGATTTGGGCCTGCAGCTGGAGATCGCTGCGGTGAATGGTGCAGCCTCGGTTACTGTTTCAGGCGCGAAGAAGGAGATTAATACGCTAATGGCGTGGAGCCGGCGGGCGCGTATTCCGGTGCGCAAGCTAGCGATCGACTATCCATTTCATTCGAAGCTGATGGAGCCGGTACGCGCTCCCTTGATAGCCGCTCTCACGGACATGCGCCCGAAAAAGGCGGCTTCCGCCTTCATTTCTACGGTCACCGGCGAAATGCTCGACACGTCCGCTTTGAACGGCGATTACTGGTGGCGCAACGTGCGGGAAGTCGTGCGTTTTGGCGAAGCCATTGCGGTCGCCGCCCGTGCGGGCGTAGGCATTTTGGTCGAAATCGGCCCGCAGCCGATCCTATTGTCGCCGATGGCCGACGTTTTGCGCGAGAACCAGTGCAATGGTGTCGCAATTCCCTCTCTCGGAAAAGAAAATGACGCGTTCGACCCAGTTGCTGCCTGCGTCGCGCGCTTGTTGGCTCATGGCGCGCTCGGCGACGAAGAGCGCCTGTTCGGGACTCCGCCTAGAGGACGCGTCAAGCTTCCGCCACTGCCTCGCAACCCAAAACCTTTCCGAACTGAGGCAAGTTCGCAGGCCCTAAGCCTATTTGAAGGTCCACGGATTCATCCCCTTCTCGGCCTGCGCTTGCGACAGGGGGTGCCGGAATGGCGTAGCATGCTTGACCCCTTCATCCTGCCCTATTTGAACGATCATCGCGTGGATGGCGAACCAGTTCTGCCTGGCGCGGCACTGGCCGAAATGGCATTGGCGGTTGCGCGCGTGATTTTTCCCGTGGGGCCGGTCGGAATCGTCGATTTCGATCTAGTGCATTGGCTATCCCTTGGCGGGCAGGGAATGCGCGAGATTTCAACCCGCTATAGCAGCACGCAGCAAACGGTGGAAATCTGGAGCCGGCCCCGCCTTGGCCTTGAGGAATGGACCCTTCATGCGCAGGGCCGGATCGCCAAAATTACAGAACCACCGGCCTTTGCCGCGCTGGCGCCGGCCGATCCTCGTGTAGCGGATAACGCGCATATTTATGCCGCCGCCAAGGCCTCAGGCTTGGACTACGGCACAAGCTTTCGTCGCGCGTCACGAATCCATTTCGACGAACAGATTACGGAAGTAGATTTCGTCGCGACGGCGCCCGACGAGGGTGCGTTTGCTGGCGACTATGTGCTGCATCCTGTCGTGCTCGACGCGGCGTTCCACGGCATATTCCCGCAGCTTACGATCCGGTCTGGACGCAAGACTGCTTATGTGCCGATGCGCTTCGGCGACCTGCGCATCTATCGTGACAACGCCGAGGTTCACAGAGCGGTGATGGTTAAGGAGTCGGCGACCGATCACTCGCTTATCGCCTCCGTCGCGCTTTATGACGTCCAGGGCGAAATTGTCGGTTTGATGCGCGGGGGCCTGTTTCGTGCCATCGCGCTGGCCGAGCTTGAAC
>CAIZEI010000105.1 GCA_903931945.1 uncultured Hyphomicrobiales bacterium
ACCTCTTCGGCGCCTTTTAATTTTGCGACGGCGTCGGGAACGCTGGCCGCGCGGTGATAGTTGAAATTGTGCATCGGAGGCTCCCTTACGCGCGCGCTGCGTTGATTTTGGCGCTGCCATCGAGGATGGCTTCCACGATGCCCTGATATCCTGTGCAACGGCAAATGTTGCCTTCAAGTTCGTGGCGAACGGTCTTTTCATCGGCGCTCGGCAGACGCCGCGCAATATCGACGCCCATCATCACCATGCCCGGCGTGCAAAACCCGCACTGCAAACCATGATGATCGCGGAACGCCTGTTGCATCGGGTGCAGCGTTCCATCCTCGGCGGCCAGGCCCTCGATGGTGGTGATCGCCTTGCCCTGCGCCTGCAGGGCCAGCATGGTGCAGGATTTCATGGCGACGCCATCGACATGCACCACACAGCACCCGCATTGTGTCGTGTCGCAACCGACATGCGTGCCCGTCATCCCAAGATGTTCCCGGATGAATTGCACGAGCAGGGTGCGCGCCTCGACCTTGCCCGTCACAGGCTTGCCGTTTACTTTCATTTCAACATCGTACAACACGCCGGGCTCCTTCGTTCGATTCTGTTGCGCCGCTCATGCGGCCCTGGTTGATTTTGCAAGTTCAATGGCGCGCCAGACGCGCTCGGGCGTCAGGGGCATATCGATATGCCGGACGCCAAAATCCCGCAACGCATCCACAACCGCCGAGACAATGGCCGGCGGCGCGCCGCAAGAACCCGCCTCCCCGGCGCCTTTGACGCCGAGCGGATTGGTCTTGCAGGGGACGACATTGAAATGGGCTGAAATCATCGGCATGACCGCCGCGCGCGGCATTCCATAATCCATATAGGAAGCCGTTAGCAATTGCGCGCTCTCGTCATAGACAATGTCCTCGCTCAGCGTCTGACCGACGCCCTGGACAACGCCGCCATAGACCTGCCCATGAACGATGAACGGGTTGAGCACGACGCCGCAATCATCGATCGCCACATATTTGAGAAGCTCGATGATGCCCGTTTCCGGATCGACTTCGAGTTCAACCACATGCGCGCCATTGGGGAAGTTTTCATCTTCGCCCTTGTAGGTCACTTCCTCATCAAGGCCTGGCGCCATGCCCTCGGGCAGGCGTTTGGGATCGCGCGAGGCTTGCGCCACGTCGTCGATCGAAATGCTGCTGGCGCCGGCCCGGAACACGCCGGCCTCGAATGTCACATTCTCGGCTTCGGTCTGCAGCTGGTGCGCGGCAATCACTCGCGCCTTGCGCAGAATGGCCTCGCTCGCCATCTTGATGCTGACGCCGCCCACCATGGACGATCGCGATCCGAATGTGCCGACGGAGGTTTTTGGCGACAGCGCTGTGTCGCCGTTGATGAGCTTGACACGCTCGTAGTCGACTCCGAGGAATTCATGCACGAGCTGCGAATATACCGTTGCATGGCCCTGCCCATGCGAATAGGTGCCGGCGATGACGCTGACATCGCCATTCGCCTCGAAGCGCAGGCGCATGCCTTCCAGCGGGCGGCTGCCGGCGCCCTCGATAAACACGGCAAGGCCGATGCCGCGCCGTTTTCCGCGCTTCAGCGAGTCCGTGCGGCGGGCGGCAAAGCCATCCCAATCGGCAGCCTCCAGCGCCATTTTCATCGTGCCGTCGAAATCGCCGGAGTCGATCCTGAACCCGAGATGCGTTTTGTAGGGCATCTGCGATTGCGAAATGAAATTACGGCGGCGGATTTCCTCGCGCGGCAAGCCAAAAGCCTCCGCCGCCTTGTCCATCAGCCGTTCGGTGATGTAATTGGCTTCTGGCCTTCCGGCGCCACGATAGGTGTCCGTGCAAACCGTATTGGTGAATGTCGGCTTCACCGAAAAATAAAAATCCGGCACATGATAGACGCAGGGAACGATCCGGCCGCCGCCGTCCATCGGCAGCCGCAAGCCGTTCTCCGAGAGATAGGCGCCGACATTGACCATGGTGCCGAGCGACATCGCGAGAATGCGACCCTCCGCGTCAAACCCCATTTCTGCGTGATTGACCTGATCGCGGCCATGGTAATCTGACACGAACGTCTCGTAGCGGTCGCCGCGCCATTTCACCGGGCG
>CAIZEI010000106.1 GCA_903931945.1 uncultured Hyphomicrobiales bacterium
CCGCCGGTGCAGGATTCGGCGGTCGCCAGCTTCAATCCCCGCGCGGAATAAATCTGGATCAGTGCGGCGGCGCGTTCGAGGATTTCTGAATCAAAGGGAGAAGAAACCGTCATCACGCTATGTCCTATTCATCGGCAACCGCACGGTGGCGGTCGCCATGGCTGCAATGCCTTCCCTGCGCCCGGCAAAGCCAAGCTGTTCGGTTGTGGTTGCTTTCACCGCGACGCGTCCGATATCGACGCCGAGTATGCTCGCCAGCGCGGCGCGGATCGCCTCCCGATGCTGCCCGACTTTCGGCGCCTCGCAGATCAGTGTTCCGTCAATGTGGGCGATGACCCCTCCGCGCGCGCGGACCAGACCGGCGGCGTGACGCAGAAAAATGTCGGACGCCGCGCCTTTCCATTGCGGGTCGGACGGGGGGAAGTGCGAGCCGATATCGCCATCGCAGATGGCCCCGAGAATGGCGTCCGTGATGGCGTGCATCAGCACGTCGGCGTCCGAATGGCCCAAAAGCCCCATGCTGTGCGGAATTTTGACGCCGCCAAACCAGACGTGATCGCCGGGCCCGAAGGCGTGGACGTCAAAACCCTGGCCGGTCCGGATATCCTGGAGATCGCCCAAAATCCGCGCCTCTGCGCGGGCGAAATCGTGGGGCTCGGTGACTTTTATGTTTGCGGGATCGCCGGCAAAGACATGGACCGGGCGACCCGTCCATTCCACGACCGCCGCATCGTCCGTGAGATCGACAATTCCGGCGGCGGCGGCGCGGCGATGCGCCTCTTGGATCAGCTCGAAACGGAAGGCCTGCGGCGTCTGCACCGCCCGCAGGCTGTGACGCGGCGGCGTTGCGAGGATGGCTCCCAGACTATCGATCTGTTTCATCGTGTCGCTGACCGGACAGCCGGGGATGGCGGCGCCAAACTGTTGCGCGGCTTCGATGGCGTTTTGAATCAATGTATTACTGACGAAAGGCCGGGCAGCGTCATGAATAAGAACGATTTTTATGTTTTTTCCCGATGTCGACAACGCATCGAGCCCCGCCTTTGCGCTTTGCTGCCGGGTCGCGCCGCCAACAACAGGCGGGTTCATCTTTGTGCGGATTGCGGGCGGGAGTTTTTCGGCGAGCGCTTGGAACAAATCGGCGTCTGCAGCGCCGATGACAGGCTGGATCCGCGCGCCCGGCGCCGCTGCGCCGAGATTTTCAATCGTCATCGCCAGCAAATGTCGTCCGGCTACGAGCCTGTATTGCTTGGGGATAGCGCCGCCCGCCCGTAGGCCGCGACCTGCAGCGACGACGATGATGGCGACATCGCAGTTCAAAACGCTGTTTGTTTCGTCGGTCATGTCCGTTCCGTTCGCGCGCCGTAAAGTCTACGATTTCATCTTTTCGGTCAAAAAACCAGTCGCACTGCAACAAACCAATTGCGTCTGACGCCGACTTGGCTATCATTAAGGCATGTCAGAAAATGCTCAAAATTTAGACGGTCCAATCAAGATTGGTTCGCTGCTTCTCGATGGGCGGGCCATTCTGGCGCCAATGTCCGGCGTGACGGACGCAGGGATGCGTCGCATCGCCCGACGCTTTGGCGCCTCGCTCACCGTCTCGGAAATGGTGGCGTCGGATTCTTACGTGAAGGGCGATGAGGAGAGTCGGCTGCGCGCTGAAGGCGAAGGGATATTCCCCCATGTGGTCCAGATCGCAGGGCGCGATCCTCATTGGATGGGCGAGGCTGCCCGGCTGGCCGAGGCCTCGGGCGCCGATATCGTCGATATCAACATGGGGTGCCCCGCCAAAAAGGTGACCGGCGGCTATGCCGGCTCGGCGCTGATGCGAACGCCGGATCTCGCGCTGCGGCTGATTGAGGCGACGGTGGCGAGCGTCGGGATTCCTGTGATCCTGAAAATGCGTCTGGGCTGGGACGGGCATTGCCTCAACGCAGCGGAGCTTGCGCAGCGCGCAGAGCAGGCCGGCGTCGCCGCGATCACAATCCATGGTCGGACCCGCGCGCAATTTTACACGGGGCGTGCGGACTGGCGGGCGATCCGCGCGATCAAGGACGCCGTCAACGTCCCGGTTATCGCCAATGGCGATTGCGCGACATCCGACGATGCGCACAACATGCTGGAGGAGTCCGGCGCCGATGCGGCCATGGTCGGGCGCGCGGCGCTCGGCCAGCCCTGGCTCATCGGGCGGGTCGCCGCCGCGCTCGGCGCACGCGCCTGGCTGGAGCCGACCCATGCGCAGAAACGCGATGCCGCCCTTGACCATCTCGACTATCTTCTCACGCAGATGGGGGAACGCACAGGCCTGCGTCATGCCCGCAAGCATCTGGCGGCCTATGCGGAACGCGCGCTGATGCAATCGAGCGCTCGAACGGCCAGCCGGAGCGCGGACCGGTTGGCGATGCTCACAACATCAAGCGCGACGACCGCACAACATCTGCTGGCTTCGTTCTTCGACGGCGGCGATTGCTACGGCGAGGCGGCCTGACATGGGTAAATCGGCGAACAACCTTTCTGCTATTTTCGCCAATCATTCGGCGGAATTGCTGAACGCCTTGCCGGATCCGATCATCGCGATT
The DNA here is from genome assembly GCA_903931945.1 of uncultured Hyphomicrobiales bacterium. Lineage (GTDB taxonomy): Bacteria > Pseudomonadota > Alphaproteobacteria > Rhizobiales > Beijerinckiaceae > Terripilifer. The sequence continues at coordinate 2,583 of CAIZEI010000106.1, forward strand.
GCCCCCGACGGACGTATTGTCGACGCCAATGCCGCAGCGGAAGCGTTTTTTGAAACCGGTCGCGCCGCGCTCACCCGACTGAAGCTCGCGGAAATCCTGCCGTTCAGCTCGCGTCTCCTGACCCTGATCGACCAGGTTCGCGACCACGGCCTCACCGTCAATGAATATCGGGTCGATCTGGGATCGGTCCGATTCGCCGCCGACCGGATCGTCGATGTCCATGCCGCGCCGCTGCCTAATGTTGCATCGGGCGTGCTGGTTATTATTAAAGAGAGAACAATTGCCGATAAAATGGACAGGCAATTGACGCATCGGGGGGCAGCTCGCTCGGTTTCTGCGCTGGCGTCCATGTTGGCGCATGAAATCAAGAACCCGCTGTCGGGTATTCGGGGCGCCGCGCAATTGCTGGAATCCGCTGTTTCGGATTCCGACCGCAACCTGACGCGTCTCATTTGCGAAGAGACCGACCGGATTGTGAAACTGGTCGACCGGATGGAGGCGTTTTCGGACGAGCGTCCAACGCAGCGCGAAAGCGTCAATATTCATGCCGTCCTTGATCGTGTGAAAACCCTTGCGCGGGCTGGCTTTGGCCGCCATATCCGGATCGTTGAAACCTACGACCCCTCGCTGCCGCCGCTCTTCGCCAACCGCGACCAGATGGTGCAGGTGTTCCTGAACCTCGTCAAAAATGCCGCCGAAGCGATCGGTCCCGATGCTGTCGATGGCGAAATTGAGGTTTCGACAGCCTTTCGCCATGGCGTGCGTTTGAAAACCGGCGCTTCCAAATCCCCTGTCAGCCTGCCTCTCGAAATCTGCATTCGCGACAACGGCTCGGGCGTTTCACCCGATATAGCGGCCAATCTGTTCGATCCCTTCGTCACCAACAAATCGAACGGGACTGGCCTCGGTCTTGCTTTGGTAGCCAAGATCATTGGTGATCACGGCGGAATTATCGAATGCGAGTCCCATTCGCGCCGGACTGTTTTTCGGGTCCTGATGCCAATGTATTCGCTGACCGACGGGCGGATGGCGCAACAAAATTGAGGCTTCGCCGCACGCGCGCTGCGGAGCGAGTGGAAATGAGGGGCCATGGCGACCGGGCATATTCTAGTAGCTGACGATGATGCGGCCATTCGGACCGTCATCAGTCAGGCCCTGATGCGTGCGGGCTATGAGGCGCGGGTGACAGGAACCGCCGCAACGCTGTGGCGCTGGGTTCAGGACGGGGAGGGCGATCTTGTCATCACCGATGTCGTGATGCCGGACGAAAACGCTTTTGAACTGCTCCCCAGGATCAAAAAACTGCGGCCAAATCTGCCAATTATCGTGATGAGCGCGCAGAACACCTTCATGACCGCCATCAAGGCGTCCGAGCGCGGCGCCTACGATTATCTGCCCAAGCCCTTCGATCTCAAGGAACTCGTCAGCATCGTGGGACGCGCGTTAAGCGAGCCCAAGTCTGTCGCGCAGAAAGAAAATGGCGACGAAATCGATGGCATGCCCCTGGTCGGCCGTTCGCCAGCCATGCAGGAAATCTACCGCACGCTCGCACGGCTGATGCAGACAGATTTGACGGTTATGATCACCGGCGAATCCGGCACCGGCAAGGAACTTGTCGCGCGCGCGCTGCATGATTATGGCAAACGCGCCAAAGGGCCATTTGTCGCGATCAATATGGCGGCCATCCCGCGGGACCTCATCGAAAGCGAATTGTTCGGCCACGAGCGCGGGGCCTTCACCGGCGCCAATGCACGGTCCGCCGGTCGGTTTGAGCAGGCCGAAGGGGGCACATTGTTTCTCGACGAGATCGGCGATATGCCGATGGACGCGCAAACCCGCCTGCTGCGCGTGCTTCAGCAGGGCGAATATACAACGGTTGGCGGTCGAACCGCGATCAGAACCAACGTCCGGATTGTTGCGGCCTCGAACAAAGACCTGCGCCAGCTCATTCAGCAGGGACTGTTCCGCGAAGATCTGTTTTTTCGACTGAATGTCGTTCCCCTGCGTCTGCCGCCGCTGCGTGAGCGTAGCGAAGACGTTCCCGACCTCGCCCGGCATTTCTTCAAGCTTGCAGCATCCGAGGGGCTGCCGCTCAAATCCATGGACAACGCCGCCCTTGAGCGGATGAAAAAGCATCGCTGGCCTGGCAATATCCGCGAACTCGAAAATTTGATTCGCCGGTTGGCGGCGCTTTACCCGCAGGATGTCATTGGCGAGGCGCAGGTGGAAGCCGAGCTTGGTTTCGAGCAGGTGTCTTTGCCGGGGCCGCGCATCGCCGCGTCGGCCGGTGCAAATAGCCACATGGCCATGGCGTCCGGCCCGACCGATGAAGCCACATTGTCCCTTTCTGTTGAAAACCATCTGGCGCGCCTGTTCCGCGAATATGGCGATAAACTGCCGCCGCCAGGCCTCTATCACCGCATCCTGAGAGAGATAGAATATCCTTTAATTTCAATTGCTTTGACTGCGACGCGCGGAAATCAGATCAAGGCGGCGGAACTGCTCGGCCTCAACCGCAACACGTTGCGCAAAAAGGTGCGGGAACTGGATGTCAGATTGATGCGCGGCGTCAGGTAAAGACGAGCAACAGGAATCGTCGCGAAAAGGCTTGCCCTGTTCATCAAAATGTCGCTATTTGGCAACAGAGTTGTAGATTGGCAACGGTTGCAGCGGCGGCTTCCTCATTTGGTAAACAGACCCTTCAGATCGGGCGAGTGGGCGCTAAATGACATTCCGTCTGCTGCGGTTGTTTGCGCAATCGAACCGGGCGCCATGTTCGGATGAGTGATCAGGCCAACACGCCCTCGGGCTCGGCGAACGGTCAGATGGCGGAACGCAGGTTCCTCTCGCGCTTTGGACCGATCGCGGTCGGATCGGCCTCGCTGCTGGCGCTGTTTACGCTCCTGGTGTTTGCGGATTTCACTCCGATCGAGCCGACTGGCCGTGTTGTCAGTCTGCTATTCCTCGCAAATCTGGTGACAATCGCGATTCTCATCATCATGATGATCGCGGAAATCTGGGGCCTTATTGCTGCGCGGCGCGCTCATGCCGCTGGCGCCAGGCTGCACCTGCGAATTGTTCGTCTGTTTTCATTCATTGCGGCTGCGCCGGCTGTCCTGATCGCGATCGTGGGCTCCATCACGCTCGACCGCAGCCTGAACCCGGCTTTCATGCAGGATGTCCGGGGGTTCGTTTACAACACGGCGGAAGCCGCCCGCCTGTTCCGGGAATCGCAATGTCGCTCGTTACTGGCGGAAACCCAGCTGACTGCGCTCGATATTTCACACGCGCGCGACGCGTACGACCACAACCAGCCGATTTTCAACGAGTTTTTTGAATCCCGCTCCAGATTTCTGGGGTTCCAGGTCGCCGCAATGATTAAACCGGACGGCGAAATCCTGCATCGCTCAGTCTCCAAACTCGACGATCGCGCTAAAATCGCCAAACCCGCGCCCGGGGGCGACGCCAACGCTTCCGGCGATTCGGCGCCGGCTGCGCCTTTTGCCATTCCTGAGCCGGGAGATTTTGACGCGGCCCGCGGCAACGAGCCGCAATGTCTCATCACCGATCAGGGGCGCACTTTTGTCGCGCTAGCAAAGATCGACAATTTCGACGAAGCCTACCTCTATGCAGCGCGCGCGATTGACCCCTTCGCGATCGAGTTTCCCGCCCAGGCCGCCGGGTTGATCCGTCTCTACGACGCGTTTGACGCCCACCGCCTCAACATCCAGATCGCCTTCGCCACCATGTTCGTTCTGATTGCGCTGGTCATGGTGCTGTCGGCAACCTGGCTCGGGCTGTCCTTCGCCTCGCGTCTTGTAACGCCGATCCGGCGGCTGATTTCCGCGACAGACCAGGTGTCCGCCGGCAATCTTTATGTTCAGGTGCCGGTCGCCCGGACGGATGGCGATCTTGCCAGCCTGAGCGCGACATTCAACAACATGACGTCTGAATTGCGACTGCAGCAGAACCGGTTGCTGTCGGCAAACCAGACAATTGACGAACGCCGCATGTTTACAGAGGCGGTGCTGGCCGGCGTCCCGGCGGCCATTCTGGGCGTGGATGCGCGTGGACGGATCAACGCCCTCAATGTCTCGGCTGAACGGATGTTCGGTGGCGACAGCCTGCGGAGCGTGAAATCCGGTCAACAGATCGAGGAGGCCATCCCTGAATTGGGCTCAGTCCTGAGCGAGGCTGCGATTGCCCGCACGCGTCTGTATCAGGGACAGATTACGCTCAGCCGCGCCGGGCGCGAACGGATTTTGAATGTTCGCATCACCAGCGCTCAGCCGGGCGGAGGCGAACGCAGTTTCGTTGTCACGCTGGACGATATTACAGAGCTCGTGACAGCCCAGAGGATGTCGGCCTGGGCCGATGTTGCGCGCCGCATCGCCCATGAAATCAAGAATCCGCTGACGCCAATCCAGCTTTCAGCTGAGCGGCTGAAACGGAAATACGGTCGGTTGATCACCCAGGACCGCGATATATTCGATCAATGCACGGATACAATCGTTCGGCAGGTGGATGATATCAAACGCATGGTCGATGAATTCTCGTCTTTCGCGCGGATGCCCAAGGCGCGCCTTGAAGAAGACGATGTCTGCGCCTGCGTGCGTCAGGTGCTGTTTTTGATGCGCGTCGGACATCCGGAAATCACCATTGACGAGACTATGCCCGAAAATGAAATCCGCGCGATGTTCGACCGTCGATTGTTGTCGCAAGCCCTGACAAATGTCGTGAAAAACGCCACCGAAGGGATAGCGGGAAGCGAAAAACGCGACGGCGCGCCCCCGCGTATTAACGTCAGCGTGAGCATTGATGCTCAGGACAGCGTTGTTATTGACGTCACAGACAACGGCAAGGGATTTCCCAAGGAAAACCGCAGCCGCCTGCTGGAGCCTTACGTGACTTCGCGGGCCGAGGGGACGGGTCTGGGCCTCCCCATTGTTGCAAAAATTCTTGAAGATCACGGCGGCGGCATTGAATTGCTGGATGCGCCTTCCGGGCATGGCGCGCACGTGCGCTTTTTTTTCCCGCGCGCCGGGCGCAGTGAGTCGTCGGTCGCCATGACTGCCGACAAAGCGAAATCTTCTTAAGGTAGGACCGGGAATGGCGACGGATATTTTGATAGTTGACGATGAAGCCGACATTCGCGACGGCGTGTCCGGAATTCTGTCCGACGAAGGGCATGAAACCCGCACTGCGCGCAATTCAGATGAAGCGCTGGAGGCGATCGCCGCGCGCCGGCCTCAATTGATGTTCCTCGACATCTGGATGCAGGGCTCAAGGCTTGACGGGCTGCAATTGCTCGAAACGGTGAAAGAAAGACATCCAGCGTTGCCAGTGGTGATGATATCGGGCCATGGCAACATTGAAACGGCCGTCGCAGCCATCCGCATGGGCGCATATGATTTCATCGAGAAGCCATTCAAGGCGGACCGGTTGATTCTGGTGGCGGAACGGGCGCTGGAAACGTCACGCCTGAAACGCGAAGTGAGCGAGTTGCGCAACCGCACCGGCGGCGCCACCCAGATCGTCGGGCGCTCGAACGCGATCAACCAGTTGCGCACGCAGATCGAGCGGGCCGGGCCCGCCAATTCCCGCATCTTTATCAGCGGCCCGTCCGGCGCTGGCAAGGAATTGACGGCGCGCGCGATCCATGACGCCTCCATTCGCGCGAGCGGCCCTTTTGTCGCGGTGAATTCAGCCTCGATCACGCCGGACAATATGGAACTTGAATTGTTCGGTTCGGAGGCTGTCGATGGGCGCGCGCGAAAGGTCGGCGCGCTGGAAGAGGCGCATGGCGGCTCGCTCTATCTCGACGAAATCGCTGATATGCCACGTGAGACGCAGAGCAAGATTCTCAGAGTTCTGGTTGACCAGAATTTTCAGCGGGTCGGCGGCTCGACCCGCGTGCATGTTGATGTTCGCATCATTTCTTCTTCGAGCCGCGATTTGAATGCGCTGATAGAGCAGGGCGCTCTGCGGGAGGATTTGTTTCACCGTCTGGCCGTGGTGCCGGTGCGCGTTCCGGCGCTTTCTGAACGGCGTGACGATATTCCAGAACTTGTCCAATATTTCATGGAGCAGATTTGCGCCTCATCCGGCCTGCCGCGGCGCAAGCTTGCGCCGGACGCAATGGCCATTCTGCAATCGCATGACTGGCCTGGCAATGTTCGCCAGCTTCGCAACAATGTGGAGCGGCTGATGATCATGGCGACAGGCGGTCCCGACGATGAATTGAACGCGGACATGCTGCCTGCGGAAATCGGCGCCCTTGTGCCAGCAACGCCCACCGGCGCTGGCGGCGAACGCCTGATGAGCAAATCTCTGCGGGAGGCGCGCGAAATCTTTGAGCGCGAATATCTGATCGCACAGATCAGCAGGTTTGGCGGCAATATTTCCCGCACCGCCGAATTCATCGATATGGAACGTTCCGCCCTCCACAGGAAGATGAAATCGCTCGGGATCGAATGAAGCTGGTTGTCGGCATCAGTTTCCTGGATCGCGTGTTGCGCGGGATTTTCCGAATAGCTCAGCAAATGGCGGTTCGCCGGACATGCGACGCCCGTATTGTGCGCCGCACAAATTTGGTGTAGACAGGCGCTGGGCAGGTCCGATGGAACATGCGGGCGCCCCAACCATCGCGACCGGACCTGCGGAACGACTGCGATGATAACAGGAGAAAAGCATGGCTGCGGAACGCGCTCAGAACCTGCAGGATACCTTCCTCAATTACGTTCGCAAACAAAAGATCCCGTTGACCATATTTCTTGTCAATGGCGTCAAATTGCAGGGCGTGGTGAGCTGGTTCGACAACTTCTGCGTGCTGCTGCGCCGCGACGGGCATTCACAGCTGGTTTACAAGCACGCGATTTCAACGATCATGCCGGGCGCGCAATTGCAGATGTTCGAGCCCGATGAAGAGGCGCCTGTAAAAGCTTGAGCCGTAACCCCGGGAATGCCGAATCGGGAGATCGCCGGGGGATGACAGGCCCCGGCATCGATCTTGAGCTTTCGCGCGCGGTCCACACTTCGGCAATCGTGATCGGCCCCTATCTCAGCGAGCGCGCATCGCTTCATGATGGCGTCGCGAACGTGCGTGGGGCTGCGGCGCGCCTCGATGAAGCGGTTGGACTGACGCGCGCGATCGATTTGAGTATCGCCGCCTCCCTTGCCGTCACGCTGAACCAGATTCGTCCGGCAACATTTATCGGCAAGGGTAAAGTCGAGGAAGTTGCGGCGCTCGTCAAGGAGAGCGGCGCTGAACTCGTCGTGTTCGATTGCGCGCTGGCGCCCGCCCAGCAACGCAATCTCGAGAAAGCATTGAACGCCAAGGTCATCGATCGCACCGGCCTGATTCTTGAAATCTTCGGTCGGCGCGCGCGAACGCGCGAGGGCGTGTTACAGGTCGAGCTTGCGCATCTGGCCTATCAGAAAAGTCGCCTCGTACGGTCCTGGACCCATCTTGAACGTCAGCGCGGCGGTTTTGGCTTTCTGGGCGGGCCCGGCGAAACCCAGATCGAAGCGGACCGGCGCCTGATCCAGGAGCGCATTCAGCGCCTCGAAAAAGACATCGAAAGCGTCAAGCGCACGCGCGGTCTGCACAGGAGCAGCCGGCGCGAGGTCCCTTATCCCATCGTTGCGCTGGTCGGCTACACAAATGCGGGAAAATCGACTCTGTTCAATCTGCTGACGCGGGCCGATGCGCTCGCCAAAGATATGTTGTTTGCAACGCTTGACCCCACCTTGCGCGCGGCGCAACTGCCTCATGGCGCCAGAATCATGCTGTCCGACACCGTGGGCTTCATTTCAGACCTTCCCACCATGCTGGTTTCGGCCTTTCGTGCGACACTGGAAGAAGTCATTGAAGCCAACGTCATTCTTCATATCCGCGATATCGCCCACGAGGATACGCAGGCGCAAAGCGCCGACGTGGAAGTGGTGCTCGACGAACTTGGCGTCAGCGCGGAAAGCCGCGCCGGGATGATTGAAGTCTGGAACAAGGCCGACCTGCTGCCGGATGATGCGCGTGAACGCGTCCGCGCAATGGCCGGCGCGCGTCCAGCCGGACACCGACCGTTGCTAATTTCATCGATCACGGGGGAGGGTGTCGACGGACTTCTGGCCGCCATCGAAAACCGGCTGGCGTCGGGCCATCCGCAGTTCAAGGTTCGCGTGCCGCCCGAAGACGGGCAGGGGCTCGCCTGGCTGCATGACACGGTCGAAGTGATGTCGCGGAAAACCGGCCGCACCGGCATCACCACCATGAGCGTGCGCGTCGCGCCGCATCAGCTCGACCGGTTTCGCGCTCGGTTCCCCAAGGCCGCCGCAGAAGCTTAGCCTTCTAGAGCATCGTGCCTGAAAAAGGAATCGAAAGGGATTCCCGAATCGGCTTGAAAGTGATTCACCGTCATTGGAGGTGGATCATGGGTCACAGCTATTCGATGGACCTTCGCGAACGGGTCGTTGCGCGTGTGA
>CAIZEI010000107.1 GCA_903931945.1 uncultured Hyphomicrobiales bacterium
ATGGCCGTAGTGATGTAGAACTTTTCAGGCGCGATCATTGTCTGTCCGAAATCGGGGTTTGGCGGACGCTAGAGGTTTTTTTGATTCCATGGAATTGGAAAAACAGGAAACCGGGAATTGGAACAACCAAGCGGCCGTTCAGCATACGCTCGCCCGTCAGGCGGCAGACTCGCTTTCGGCCCTGCCAAGCTCGTCAAAAATCATCAGCATGAGCGCCCGCTTGTCGAGGTTCAGGGCTTCGGATTCCTTGATCAGACCACGAATTTTCTCCCAGGCGCGCGCATAGGGCGCGAGCGCTGCAATCGGCGCCTCCCTGTGAATCCGCGCATCAAGCCAGTCGAGGACGCTGGCGATGGCAGTTTCATAAAAATCGATCTGGCTGATCAGCGTCAGCCTATCGGCAATTTCGTGCACGCGCTTCCAGTTAACGCGCGGAAGTTCGTTCATCACGCTTTCCAGCCTCTGTTCAAATGCGAGACGCTCCGGGTCGAGCAGCGTTAGCGCATGACGAACCGAACCTTTTGCGGCGGCGCTCGCCTTCGCAACATCGTCGCTGGACCGCACGACGTCGTCGCCCAGACCGGCAATCGCGCTGGCTATGTCTTCTTGCGATAATCCTTGCATCATCAACAGCCGTGAGCGCGAGCGGATCGTCGGCAAGATTTGTCCGGGCCGTTGCGAAATAAAAATGAACACGGAGCGCGGCGGCGGTTCCTCGATCAGTTTCAGCAAGGCGTTGGCGCTGTTGGCGTTCAAATCCTCGGCGCTGTCGATAATGCAAATGCGCCATCCGCCCGAGGAGGACGCCAGTCTGAACACATTTGATGCAGCGCGCACGTCATCAATACGAATTTCGGTGAAATGGCGCCCGGGCTTGACTTTGGCATTCCACTCCCGCCGCAACAGGCAGAGGTCGCCGACGCCGAGCGAGGCGATCCTGGCGACAACCGGATGATCCGCAGGCACCGAAAGCGTGCGCGCCTCCTGAACCTCCGGCGCCGCGGGGTCAGGATGGGCGAACAGAAAGCGGGCGAAGCGCCAGGCCAAAGTCGCCTTGCCAATGCCTTCCGGGCCGCCGAAGATCCAGCAGTGCGGCAGCCGCCCCGAGCGATAGGCGCCAAGCAGCGTTGCTTCTGCTGCAGCATTGCCAAAAAAGCGTGTCGCCAGACGCGGATGCGGCGCGCCTTCAAGGACATCGCTTTCTGGCGGCGCGCCCTCATCGCGCTTGCGCTTCACCGCCATGCATCATCTCCGGCGCCGAGCCAGCGCAACGGTCTGAGTTTGCGCGTCACTGCGCTCCAGAGGTCGCGCGCCACATTTGCCGGCTCCCCGGCTGCATCGATGACGACGCAGCGCGTGGGCTCCAAAGCTGCATTGGCGAGAAAGGCCTGTCGCAGCCGGCGGTGAAATGCCGCGTCCTGTTTTTCGAACCTGTCAGCTTTGGCGCCGCCGCGCCGCAGGGCCGCGCGCGCCGCGCCCTCCTCCGGCGGAAGGTCAAGCACGAGCGTCAGGTCCGGCTTCATTTCGCCCACGACGACTTTCTCCAGCCCCAGAATGAAGGACGGATCGAGATCTCCGAGCGCCCCCTGATAGGCCCGCGTCGAATCGATAAAGCGGTCGCAAATCACCCATTGGCCGGCCGCCAGCGCTGGCCGGATCAGCGTGTCGAGATGATCGATCCGCGCTGCGGAAAAAACCAGCGCCTCGGCGGCTGGCCCCAGCGGCTCGACAACTCCCGACAAAAGCGCCGCGCGCAATTTCTCGGCGCCAGGAGAACCGCCAGGTTCGCGCGTGACGACACAGGCGATCCCCGCTTCGGTGAGGCGGTCGTGCAGCAGGCGCGCCTGAGTTGACTTTCCGGCGCCCTCGCCGCCTTCCAGAGTAATGAAGCGCCCGCGCCGGGAGTTCATCTGGATCAGCGCTTGAAAATGTATTTCTGGATCAACTGCTGCGCCAGTTCCAGCGAGGCGTCGAACGCCCGGCGATAAAGCGGCCCCTGGGGAACGCTTTCTCCGGCTTTCAGGGGGAGATCGACGGCCTCAGTCTGGCCCCGGAAAATCCTCAGCCGCGCCAGTTCCCTGCCCTCTTCGACGGGCGCGGGGATCGGGCCGTCATAGACGATTTTGGCGGTGATATGTTCCGCATTGCCGCGCGGCACGAGGATCCGCACATCCCCCGCTGTGACCAATGGCACGCTCAGGCTGGCGCCGCCATAAAGGCGGGCTGCGCCCACCGTTTCGCCCGCTGCCAGAACGAACTTGGTTTCAAAAGAGCGGAAACCCCACTGAAATATCTTGCGCGCTTCGTCCACGCGATCTTTGGCGCTGTGCATTCCATACAGCGCTAAAATCAGACGTTGATTGTTTTGCACGGCGGACCCCACGAGCGAATACCCGCTGATTTCATCTATGTTGCCTGTCTTCAAACCATCCGCGCCGATATCCAGCGTGAGAAGCGGATTGCGGTTTTGCTGCTTTATTTTGCTCCAGACGAAGTCCTTTTCGCTGAAATAATGGTAAAGATCAGGATAGGTTTTTATCACGTGATCGGCAAGAAACGCCATGTCGCGGGCGGTCACCCTCTGCGCAGGATCGTCTTTCCCCCAAGGATTGCGGAAGCTCAGATGGGCAAATCCGAGTTCATTGGCGCGCTGGTTCATTTTTTGCGCGAATGCGCTTTCCGAGCCAGCGATGCCTTCCGCCAGGATGATGGCAGCGTCATTGCCCGAAACAACCACGAGGCCACGGATGAGGTCTTCCACCTTGATGCGGGAATTGAGCGCGGCGAACATGCTGGATCCCCGCGCCATGGCGCCGCCGGTTCGCCAGGCGTTCTCGCTGACGGTGAACTCATCTGTGAGTTTCAGCCGGCCCTCCACGATTTCGTGAAAGACGATTTCAGCTGTCATGAGTTTGGCGGTCGAGGCGGGCGCAAAGGGCGCATCGGGGGATTTTTCGAACAGTGTCGAATGCGTGTCGGCGTCAATCAGGATCGCACTTGGCGCGATGGTCTGGAAAGCCTGTTGCGCTCGCGCGGCGCCTGCTTGCGCGAAAAAAACAATCGCCAACGCAGCGCAGACCGGCGCGGCGCGGCGAGCGCGTCCGCTATGCCCCTGGCGAATCATGCAAAACAGACTGTTTTTCACGCCGATGGTCTCTTCAGATGGACGGAAGGCAAATCCAGCCCGCAAACTGTCGCTGAATCAGCGATAGTCCGGATGAACCGTCTACCGCTTCGCTCAATGAGCGTTTAGCAAAACAGTCGGACAAAGTCTCCGAATTCTTGGGCGATCGGTGAAATGGCTTCAGCGCAGCGGATCTGTCCCACGCGCCAGCGCATGCGCCAAAGGCTGGAGAGGCCCCTTTTTGAACGCTGGAATGGCTGCGACTGCGGGATCGGCGTAAAATAACGCCACCGATTTTTGTCGCGATCCAGAGCCTGCATTGGAGATCGCTGCCCCGGGGACGGCTCCGAGATCAAAAGGCCGCAAGGGCGGAAGCGGCGCATTCGCAGGTAGAATCGTTGTCCGCGCAGGCGGCAAGGCGACAGCGACGCTGGTTTCAGAGTCGTTTCGCGGCGGAGCGATGGCCGCAATCCGCTGCGGTTCCGGCCTTGGCGGCGGCGGCGGATAGAAGGGCGCGGCGGCAGCCACCATCACAGGACGCCCGCCGACGGGTTCGCCGCCGAGCGAGGCTGGCGATCCATCCGTTCGCAGGCTTGCCAACAACATGCGCTCATCCGAGCCCTCCAGCCCGGCGCGCCCGACATAGTCAACTTTGATATGCGCAGTCCCCGCCCGACGGAAATCCAGAACTTCAGCCACCCTTTGCGAGACATCCATGACGCGCCCGCCGTGATAGGGACCGCGATCGTTCACCCGCACGATGATGGAGCGTCCATTGCCGAGATTGGTGACGCGTGCATAGCTCGGCAAAGGCATGGTCGGGTGGGCGGCGGAGAGCGACGCCATGTCAAAAACTTCGCCATTGGCCGTTTTGCGTCCGTGGAACGCCGCTCCGTAATAGGAGGCCATGCCAACTTGCGTTTCGTGCCCTTTTTCGCTCGGATAATACCGCCGTCCCGCAACAGTATAGGGTCTTCCGACCAGATATTGACCGCCGCCGCGCGGCACCGCTTCGCCATCGGCGACCACGCGCGGACTGGCGGGGCCATAGACCGAACTTGGAAAATATTCGTTTGTGGGGTGTGAGGCGTAGCGCTGAACCGGCGTCTGAGCGCAGCCGCCCATAGCAAGAGCGACACAGGCGACCCATAGCCTCGAGTTTCCCGCCGGCCCCGCCAGGGATCCGGCCATATGCTTCGATTTCATCAAAATCCCGCGGTACGCAATACTGAAAAGCCACGAGCGGCGTTGAGCCATCGCATCCATCAGACCACGCCTGCGACAGGGATTTGAGACGACGCGGGACAGGCTGAAAGAAGCAACTTCGTCAAAGTGAGCCAATCACATTGCAAAACCATTAACTCCCAGGCGGTGGAACAGGCTTTCGCCGATCACGAAACCATGCGCAAATCGCCGCGTGATTGCGGTAAATTTGCGGCAAACGTGCAATCGAGACCGCCAAAGCGCTATTTGCCGCAGTCGGTGAGGTCCTTTTCCTCCAGAGAGAAAATTCCGCCTGGTTTGATCGACAGATTCCTGGCCTTGCAGATACGCCCGTCCCTATCGACAAGTCTGGCGTCATAAACTCCTTCGGACAGGCCCGTCAGGCGAAGGCGCTCGTCGTTGTCAACAGCGCCATCCTTGTCATTGACGCATTGATTGATTCCCCAGGTTTCGGAGCCGACCGGCGCCAGACGAAAATCGACAATCGTATGAGCGGTCAGATTCCAGAAGCGCGCCGGCGCATCGGCGGCGCGCGCATGAAGCTGGCACAGTCCCATGGCGGCGGCCACGCATATGGTCGACAGAGCATATTTCGTTTTACGCATATATTCGCCCTCCCCCTGCAATTCAGCGACATATGTCGTGCGGATCAGACCATGTCTGTCCGGCGCTGGCAACATCCGGATCGAACGCCCGCCGCGCCGTTTGACGCGCCGCCTGACATGCGGCAGAGAGTGCGGCGTTGTTTTTGCAACGGAAGGGTGGCCGAGCGGTTTAAGGCACCGGTCTTGAAAACCGGCGTAGGTGAAAGCCTACCGTGGGTTCGAATCCCACCCCTTCCGCCACTTCAGTCCCTGAGTGGGCACTGAATTTACGCCATTTTTCCCGGTCAGCACCTGTAGCAGCCGGGACTTCGATCCCATGATCCGGACCTCG
>CAIZEI010000108.1 GCA_903931945.1 uncultured Hyphomicrobiales bacterium
CACAACTGGACCGGCAACCGGATCACGTGCCGTGACTGGTTTCAACTGTGTTTGAAGGAAGGTCTCACTGTTTTCCGGGATCAGGAATTTTCTTCCGATCAACGCTCGCGGCCCGTCAAGCGCATTGAGGATGTTCGCGGTCTGCGCGCCGCCCAGTTCGCCGAAGACGCTGGCCCGCTCGCGCACGCTGTCAGGCCTGAAACCTATGTTGAAATCAATAATTTCTACACAGCGACAGTTTATCAGAAAGGCGCCGAGGTCATCAGAACGCTGAAAACCCTGATCGGCGACGCAGCTTTCAGCGCCGGCATGGAGCTTTACTTCAAGCGCCACGACGGCGCGGCGGCAACGGTCGAAGAATTCATTGCATGTTTCGCGGACTCTTCTGGCTATGACTTCCAGCAATTCATGCTGTGGTATCGACAGGCAGGAACGCCAATTCTCCAGGTTCGCAGCCTGTACGATCGGGACGCAGCCACCTTTATGCTTGAATTTCAGCAAACCACGCCGCCAACTCCGGGACAGAACGAAAAGAAGCCATTGGTTATTCCGGTCGCGCTTGGCCTGATCGGCGCCGCCGGCCATGAGCTGGCTCTTGCGACAGCCGGAGAAAATGATCCCGGCGGCGCCACCGAAGATGAATGCGCGAGTGGCGTTTTCAACGTGTCGACATCGTCGCGTCAAATCATCTTCAAAAACGTCCGGACCCAGCCCACTCCGTCATTGTTGCGACATTTTTCGGCGCCCGTTCGGCTCGACTACAACTATAGCGAAGCGGAACTTCTGACCCTGCTTCGCGCCGACAGCGATCTTTTTAATCGCTGGCAAGCTGCGCAGACCTATTCGACCCGCTTGCTCGTTCAGGCGACGGCGGATATTCGCGGCGGCTCGGAACCAGATTTCAGCGAAAACTTTGCTCGCGCAATCGGCGAGATTGTCGCCGCTGGAGACATCGATCCCGCATTTTCTGCAATGACGGTTACCCTGCCGGGCGAACTGGACGTCGCGCGGGAAATTGGCCGCGACGTTGATCCGGACGCGATTCACTCCGCGCGAATGACGCTCAAGCACCGTGTTGGCTCGTTCATTATGCCGATTGCGATGACGGCTTATGAACGGCTTTCGGGGGCGAGCGCAGGATACTCCCCCGATGCCGCAAGTTCGGGCAAACGAGCCTTGCGTCTTGCAGCGCTCGACCTGATTGCCGCAGGCGACCCTGTATCAGCGCGTGATCTCTCGGAACGTCAATTTGAGAGCGCCGACAACATGACTGACCGGATCGGCGCATTGTCGATTTTAACTTTGATCGGCGGAGAGCCGCGTGATCGCGCGCTCGCCAGATTTTACGATCTTTATGCCCACGACGCGCTCGTGATCGACAAATGGTTTACGCTGCAAGCCACGATCCCGGAACCAGGAACGCTCGACCGGGTTTCACGATTGATGTCACACCCGGCGTTTACAATGACAAATCCGAACCGGTTGCGCGCGCTGATTGGCGCTTTTGCGACAGGAAACCCGACGCAATTCAATGCGAGCGATGGTTCAGGATATAATTTTCTCGCCGGGAGCATTATTACGCTGGATCAGAACAACCCGCAGGTCGCCGCCCGTCTTCTGGTCGCATTCCGCTCGTGGAAAACCATGGAGCCAGAACGGCGCGCCCACGCCAATTCAGCGTTACGTGAAGTTTCGCGCCATCCCGGCCTGTCAATAGACACCCGCGATATTATCGACCGAATGATCGCGTAGTCAGCGTTCACGTTTTGATTCCCTTTTTCGCCATCTGCAACGTCTGCGCCCCGGCTCGACTCGTTCTGGTTGCATGAAATTAATTTTTTTTCATCAACGCGCTATTAACCTCTGGACAACGAGTCCGGCGGGGATTCAGATGTCAACGATTCGGCGATGCGGGGCATTCGCTGAGTAAGGCAGGTCTAGGGGGCCTTTTCATGTCGCTTGCTGAGTCAAGCGCGTCCATTTGCGTGGACGCGCCAAAAGGATTCATGCGCTCAAAATTGGGAGCTGGGGGGCTTGCAGCCATGAAACGCCATCTGGCGCCAGGCATCGCTCTTGTGTTTGCCGGCGCAATCGTCGCAATCACTTTTTCGAACGTGATGCACAGACGCGCGGCGGCTCTGGAAGATTCTGTCGAAGAACTCGATATGAGCGCTGCAATGATCGTCGCCGCGTTCAATGCTTCCGCGCAAAGCCAAATTCACGACGGCCGCTGGCTAAATCTCGTTCCCGCCCGAGCAATCTCACACGGTCGACAGGTGCTGATCGGCGACAAAAACGGCGTTGTCGTTGAAGCGTGGCCAAGGGAAGGCGCCGACGCCGGAACCCTGACCTCTCATCTTGGAGACGCCGAGGCTTTGCTGTCCTTCGCGGACAAAGCTGGCGTGATGCACATTTCCTTGCCGGACGGATCGCCCGCGATCGCCAGCGTCAGAAATTTAAAGCCTCCCTATGGCCAACTTGCGATTATTCATCCGCTTGATCGCGCATTGGAACAATGGAAGCGTGAGACGCTGCAGGCAATTCTCGCGCTCGTTTGCGGTTGTCTTATTCTGTGCTTACTCCTGCTCGGCTACTCCTGGCAGGCGCAACGCGGCAATGACGCAACAGAACTGATGTTGAATATTCGCAAGCGCATGGATCTTGCGCTGGCCCATGGGCGTTGCGGTCTTTGGGACTGGGACATCGCGCGCGGTCGTCTCCATTGGTCGCAATCGATGTTCGATATGCTCGAGATGACGCCCGAAAGCCATTTCCTGTCTATTGGCGATGTCAATGCTCTCATTCATCCAGAGGATGGCGATTTAGCGGATATGGCGAGTCTTGTCGCTGCGGCAAAGAGCAACATGATCGACCACGAATTCAGAATGCGCAATTCCGCGGGCAAATGGGTATGGATTCGCGCGCGCGGCGAACTTGTCGGCGGAGACAAACGCAGCGACGTACATCTTGTCGGCATCGCAGTCGATATCTCCGAAACCAAAGCTTTAGCGGCGCGCTCTGCTGCTGCCGACAACCGGCTGCGCGACGCGATCGAAACAAGTTCTTCGGCCTTTGTGTTGTGGGACGCCGAGAACCGACTTGTCGTGTGCAACACCGAATTCCAGCGCCTGCACTGCCTGCCAAAGGAATTCGTCGTTGAGGGCGCCCATTTTGACGACCTGATGGGGTTGGCGTCGCCACCGCTTGAAGAGGAATTTTTTGTCGACCCCGAACAAACAGACGATAGCATCAGCTTCAAAACGCGGCTCGCAAACGGTCGCTGGTTGCAGGTTAACGAACGCAAGATGATCGGCGGCGGCTTCGTATCGGTTGGCGCTGACATTACGTTACTGAAGCAACATGAAGAAAAGCTCCTCGATTCCGAACGTATCCTTCTGGCGACAGTCGCCGACCTCAGACGCTCACGGCAAACGCTGGAGGCACAGGCCATTCAACTCAGCCAGCTCGCCCGGTGCTATCATGATCAGAAGGCTCAAGCGGAAAGCGCCAATCGCGCGAAGTCTATTTTTCTCGCCAACATGAGTCATGAGCTCAGGACGCCGCTGAACCACATCATCGGATTCTCGGACTTGATGTTGCAGGGCACTTACGGCCCGCTTGGCGACAGCCGCTACGTCGAATATTGTAAAGACATTCACCGTGGCGGGGTTTCGCTGAATAGTGTCATTGGCGATGTTCTTGAGATGGCGCAACTCGATTCAGGAAACGCAGCGCTTAACATCGGCAAAGTGGAAATGATTTCGATCATCAACGCGGTCCACGAACAGGAACTCGAGTATGCCAGGCAAAAGGAAATCGCGATCGAGGCGCGCTGTCTATACCTGGGAACGGTTGAAGTCGACAGGGAGGCGATACTCAAACTGCTGGGGAAAATAATCCGGAACGCGATTCAGTTCAGCCACAGCGGCAGCCGGGTGCGTATCAGATCGCGCCGCATTTCTGGATTCATCGAAGTTTATGTGCAGGACTTTGGCGTTGGCATACCCACCGAAACCATAAGCCGGCTGGCAAGACCGTTCGAGCAATCCGGCGCGCGCCTGGCCAACGGAATGAAAGGGTCCGGACTTGGTCTTGCCATCGCGCGCGCGTTCATCGAATTGCATCAGGGATCATTGAAGATCCGGTCAAAAGAAGGGCGCGGCACCGTTGTTCGCGTTCGATTGCCAGTGACCGCGCCTGCGTGTGCAAACCCTGCGGACATGTTGCTTGACGCGCTTGCTTAAGGCCAGGCGCAGGATGCGCGGACAGGTCAGGTTGTGGCTGGAATCATTGCGGGCAGCGCCCGGACGCCTGCGGTCTGAGATGCGGGAAACGACAATATAGCGCGCAAACCTGGTTCATTGTCTTCAAGGCGCAAACTTCCTTTATGCAATTTGGCGACGGCATTCACCAGCGACAGGCCGAGCCCTGAGCCCGCAGCAGAGCGTGAGGCGCTCAAGCGTACAAATCGTTCCAGCACATGCAATCGGTCGCCAGGATCAGGAATGCCTGAACCATGGTCGGCAATGATAATCTCAACGATTTCTCCAACCTTTTTGACACCCGCAGTTATGGTCGAATGCCCGGACCCCAAGGGCTTTCCGTATTTCAGGGCGTTGTCGATCAAGTTTGAAAGCGATCTGGCGATCAGTTCCCTGTTGCCATGAATCATCGGTCCCAGGTCGCCCTCAAACGCCAGAGACATCCCGCGCTCTTCAGCAGACGGCTCGAAGAGCTCGACCATGTCGCGGGTTTCCTTGCCAATATCAAAATCACTCATCCCGTCTGTGAGCGATCCCGCTTCAAGCCGTGCGATCATCAACAGCGCATCGAATGTACGGATCATTTCATCAGATTCACTGATAATCTTTTCAAGCGCAGCGCGACGATTCTCATCCGAACTTGAGCGCCGTAAAGCTTCCTCCGCGCCGTTGCGCAATCGCGTCAAAGGCGTCTTCAGGTCGTGCGCGATATTGTCGGACACCTCCCGCAAGCCTGTCATCAACTCGGCAATCCTGTCGAGCATGACATTCAGATTGATTGCAAGTCGGTCGAGCTCATCGCCCGACCCCGCCAACGGCAAACGTCGCGTCAGATCGCCTAGCATGATCGTCCGCGCGGAATCATTCATTGCATCAACGCGTCGCAAAACGCGCGCCGCGACAAACGCGCCGCCCAGCACGCCGACGACAGTCAACCAGATCAGCGATGTCTCAAGCGTTCGCAACAAAACGCCGCGCAGCGCCTCCCGTTCCCCAAGATCGCGCCCGACCAACAGCCGAAATCCACCGTTCAAAATAAAGACCCGCGCGAAAGCTGGATGCGGCGGACCTTCTTCACCCGCGCGCCGGTAACTGATTTCAGATTCGCCGGGTTCGTTGAGCGCGCCGGCGGAAATTTCCGACACATTCCCTGCGATGACCTCGCCAGCAAACGTTGTGACAAGATAGAGTGACGAACCAGGTCTGCGCGACCGGCGTTCAACCGAATCGACGAGCGTGCGCACGCCGCCGCGCTCATAGGCCTCCGACAGGCCGGTTATTTCGGAACTGATCGTTTCAGAAATATTCTCATCAATAAACAGGCGCGCGGTAAAGCCGATGCGGCCCAGCAGCAGGCCTGCGCCAATCGCAAATATAACCAGATAGACCAGCGACAGCTTGAACACCGTCGTGCGGAAGAGTTTACCGAGCGCCGTCACGTATCATATATCCTGCGCCACGAATCGTGTGAAGCAATTGGCTCTGATGGCCCTTGTCAATTTTTGCGCGCAATCGCGAAATATGCACATCGATGACATTGGTCTGCGGATCGAAATGGTAGTCCCAAACATGTTCGAGCAGCATCGTGCGGGTGACGACCTGCCCCGCATTTTTCATCAAATACTCGATCAGACGAAACTCTCGCGGCTGCAGGACGATGTCCTGTCCCGCCCGGCTGACGGTATGGGACAAACGATCGAGTTCGAGATCGGCCACCCGGTATTGGGTGGGTTCGCCGGAATTTTTTCCGCGCCGCCGCGCCAGAACCTCGATGCGTGCGAGCAGTTCTGAAAATGCATAGGGTTTGGCGAGATAATCGTCGCCGCCGGCGCGCAACCCTTTCACGCGATCATCCACCTGACCCAGCGCCGATAGAATGAGCACCGGCGTTTCGACCTTTTGCTCTCGCAATCCGCCGATCAGCGACAGCCCGTCAAGCTTCGGCAACATGCGATCAACGATCAGGACATCATAGTCCCCATCCCTGGCAAGCGCATAGCCGTCCAGGCCATCGGCTGCATGATCAGCCAGGTGCCCTGCCTCGCGGAACGCCTTGACGAGATAGGCGGCGGCTTCCGGGTCGTCTTCGATAATCAGGATTCGCATGTCAGACATATACACTGCCTTTGCCAGAAACGGCAGGCCGGGAACGCCCGACTTCCGCGCGCGAAACAAACCCCGGCCATGGGGGCCGGGGTTCATCTGGTCCTGGGATCAACCTGCAGCGGACAGTCCAAGCGCAACGTAGCGAACGCCCTCCTCGCTCTTGACCCGCAGCAGCACAGCCTTCCGGCCATCCTTACGGGCCGCATCCAGCGCCTGTTTGACGTCTGCGGGACGCGTAACAGCGTGGCCGGCGACTTCCAGAATGGTGTCGCCCTCACGCAGCCCCTTCTGGGCGGCGGCCCCGTCCGGATCGACGCCTGCGATGACGACGCCCGGTTTGCCAGCGCCCGCCGGCGCCAAAGACATGCCGAAGCTCTTGAACGAGCCGGGCTCGGCTTTGGCCGGTTCGTCGCCCCGCGCGGTCTTGTCATTAGGCAATACGCCAAGCGTGACAGTCGCCGTTTTCTCCACGCCGTCATGGATATAGGACAGCTCGACGCCCGTGTTCGGACCCAGACCGGCAATCCGCCGCGACAAATCGCGTGGACCATCGACCTTGTCGCCATTAACGGCGGTGATCACGTCGCCCGAGTGGATGCCGGCGGCTGCGGCGGGCGAACCTGCCGTGGTGTCGGCGACAAGGGCGCCCTTTTCGCTTTTCAAACCCAGACTGTCGGCGATTTCCGCCGAGACCGGCTGGATCTGCACGCCGATATAGCCCCGCGCAACCGACCCCTTGTCTTTCAACGAGGCGATAACATCCTTGGCGATCTCGACCGGAATGGCAAAACCAATACCGACGCTGCCGCCCGACGGCGAGTAAATCGCGGTGTTGACGCCAACGACCTCGCCGGACGCGTTGAAGGTCGGGCCTCCCGAGTTGCCGCGATTGACCGGGGCGTCAATCTGCAGGTAGTCGTCATAAGGCCCCGAACCGATATCGCGGCCACGGGCCGAGACGATGCCGGCCGTCACAGTGCCGCCCAGTCCGAAAGGATTGCCAACGGCAATTACCCAATCGCCGACGCGCGGCGCCGTTTTTGCCCAGTCAACATGCGGATAATTCCCGCCATCCCTGATTTTCAGCAAGGCAAGATCGGTCTTCTTGTCTGCGCCAACCACGCTCGCATCGACGGTGCGACCATCGTCCAGTGTGATTTTCACCTCTGTGGCGTTCTCAACAACATGGTTATTGGTGACAACGTAGCCGTCGGAGGAGATGATGAATCCGGAGCCTTGCGCCTGGCCTGTTCGCGGGCCGCGCTGCTGGCGTCCGCCGGGCGCTCCCGGCATCCCGTTCTGACCGCCAAACTGCCTGAAGAAACGCTCAAGCGGGTCGCCGGGCTGCAAGCGTGGCGCGGGGGATGCGTCCTCGTCATCGGACGCCGCAGCGGCGGTCTCGACGATCTTGACTTTGACAGAGACAACAGCGCCCCGCACGCGCTCCACCGTATCGGCGAAGGAAACCGGCGCATTGGCGCCAACGGTCTGGGTCTGCGCGGCCTGCGCAACAGCCGGCGCATATGCGGACTGGCCGGCCAGTCCGGCGATCGCCAGCGCCGCTGTCGCGCCCAGCAAGGCCGCGCGGAAAGAACGATTGGTTTTGAAAAGAACGATGGGCGACGTCATATATATTCTCCTTGACAGTTTCCTGAGCGGGGCAACCCTGTCCAGGTCTGGCCGCTGTCTGGAGCGTATATGGCGGAGCGCGGCTTACGCCGTGATGGCGGACGGATGAATTGTTTGTAATGGGAGCTCAGGGCCGGCGGCGGAGTGGTGGGAATTTGTTCAGACGTAAGCTCCGATATCGAGACTTTCGATCACGCCAGGCACTTCCGCAGTGCTACCAGCCTTTATCAGGTCTATGGCGCGCTCACCCTTGAGCATGGGGTGGGCAGAATGCAGCCAACGTTGGGCCTCGGCAAGTGAATAAAACTCCAAGAGGCGGCCAAAGAGCGGGTTTGGCAGCGAGTTCAGACCGTTGTTCAACGAAGGGGTAGCGCTATTGTCAGCGATCACGCCAGGCACTTTCCAACTTGGTTCGCTCCGAACGACGGCACTATGTCCGGAGGCTCCCTCGATTCGCTTTTGGTGCTCAAGAATCAACAGACACTTTCGA
>CAIZEI010000109.1 GCA_903931945.1 uncultured Hyphomicrobiales bacterium
GGCAAAAGGGCGGCCCCCAGTGAGGCGAGAATTTCCGCCTTGGTTGGTCCGACGCCATCGCCGAAACGATTGACCAAAACATTGACGCTGACGTTTTGAATCTGGGCCCGGCCTTCTAATGCATTGGCCTTGTCCACGAAAATTCCAGCGGCAATGGGTTTGGTTGAGGGTGGCACCTTCCCATCCGCTAAGTCCTGAAGATAGCTTTTAACCGATTTCGATGCTGCGTCTCTGAGGTCCCCTTGCATCATTTCACGGTATTCATCCTGCCCGAGCCTTACGCGTTGCAATTCCCGCACGAGTCTTTCGGGAGCATCTTTATGCTGGGCAAGAATGGTCCTCCGGGGCTCACCCTTTGCAACGGCGACACCAATTTTAACGAGAGCGTTTTTGCTGAGTTTTTTAGATTTTGGCATAGTAGGGAATCGTTGCGTTGAGGTTGTTGTGGGAAGTGCGGCCGCCGGAACCTAGGGTATGGCTTCAACCTAGGAATTCGAGACGGCTATCACCACGCCATGCCGGCGAATCCACGGCCCGGCAGGGTCGGCGCGGTAAAGGTCGAGTTTCCCCGGCCACTCGGTTGCCCCGGCGAGGTTGTAGCGTTGGCCGTCGCGCCAAGGCGCGTCGAGCGGCACGAGGGGCGCGGAGGTGGCAGGGATTGCAGGCCTAGGGCCCGCTGGTAGGGGTTGGCCGCATCTTGGCGGCAGTTTGGCCCGCCATTGGTCCGGCCCGTTTCCAGACTCCCGCCAATGCCGCCAATGGTCATAACTCTCTGAAAAATACCCCCGTTTTCTAAAAGTTATAGGCATTGGCGGCATTGGCGGATTGGCGGAATCAGGCGGCTTTCTCATTTCCAAAGTGGTAAACCGGGATTTCCTTCCCAGCGGTCTCCGAATAGCGGCGAGCCCGCTGCACCCTGAACCCGTCGATTTCGACTTCCTCGGCATCGGCGAAGGCTCCGGCCATCACTTTCCCTATTGCACGCGAAACAATGCCTTCGTCGGCGTCGGGCCGGACGCCGGGGGGCAAGAGGTCGCTTTCGATTGCAAACTCCGCGAGCTGGGCGGCGTAAAGCTCCCCGGTGCGGTTTTTGTCGCGCATCGCAATGCAAACAGAGCGGAGCCAGTTGCGGCGCGGGTCGCTTACCCTCTGGCGTGCATCTTCGTGCCCATCGAGCATCGGCGCAGCGGAAAAGACGTTCTGCACGATCCAGTCGAGAGCCTGCGCCCACTCGCGGAAATCATGCCGGGTTTCCCCGGTGCGCGGCTGGCCCTTGCCCGCCCACTCGGCGACTACGGCAAAGACGCAGCCGAGAAAATAAGGCTGGTTCGCCGTGACGTGCGCGTACAAGTCGCCTTCGGGGTATGTCCGAAAAACAAAACCGGGCGGGCGCTTGCGAATGCGGACCATGCTGGCGCGGTTGGCAAGGTCTCGGGTGGTTTCAACGCCGTTGCTCGTAATCTGAAAGACGAAGCCGCGCGGATCGACTTGAACCTCGCCCCGGTGCGGCACGCGCGCCGGCATGGAGCCAGGTGCCGTCAAGATTGATTCGAGAAACTGCGAATCGAGCCGGCCCCGCAAATTGTCGAACAAGATGAAAGGCCGCCCGTCGATCAGTTTTTGAGAGAGGCTTTCGTCCAATCCGCCCACGCCTCCCGCGCGTTGCACAACCACGTTGCACGTCTCGCGATAGATGGCGGCGACAACTTTTTGCCGATAAGTTTTTCCGCTCTGCGAAGCATCGGCCTCGCCGATATCCACGGGCAGAGGATTCAAGAGCCATGAACCGAAGCGCAAGGCCGGGGCGATGAATGAAGCCAGCGCACGCGAACGGTCCCCCAGTGACGAAAAATCAAAATCGGCAAGCATTGCGGCAAGCGCTTTGACAGCTTCGCCGAGTGGAACACGGGGCGGCGTTTCTCCCCCGGTCACAAAGAGCCCACCGCCGAGCGGATGCCAACCGGGGCCAAGCACACGCATTTCGTCGCCTGTGTTCGCCAGCACGGGGCAGGCGGAGAGCGTCGAGACGTTCGGCAGCAACTCGCGCGCGGGCACGCTTTCAAGCAGGGCGCGGGCGGTTTCCTCCGGGCAGAGTGTCGGCTTCAAAACTTTTTCTCCGTTTGTGCCGGTTCGCCACGCACACACGCGTCCATAACTTTCCAAGCGGCTGCGGAACTGCGCGGGAGTGATTGGATCGAGGCGCTTCTTGTCGTCAGGATTGGCGGCGATTTCATGCACACGACCGCCCCTGTAAAACAGGCCGTGCGCATTCCCGATGCGCGCAAAGATTTTCTCGGCGGCGGCTTTAATGGAAACGTCACCCCCCGGCAGTTCGATCAGGGTTTCGCTCTTTGCCATGGGTGACGCGGTCTCCGCGGCGGCGGCGAATTGTTCGGCGCTTATCCGCCCGGCGGCAAAGTCGGCCGCAACGTCGCGGAGCGTTCGCTCGCGATAGGCGCGCAAAACCTGGGCTTCTGCGGTGGCCGTAAACATGCCCGCGCGGTCGAGGTCGGCCCATTCGACAATTGTTTCCGCCGGTATGCCGGCGGCGGCGAGGTCTCCAATTGGGTTCTCGCTCGTTGTGCTGGCGCCAGCCAAAACGGTCCACGCTCGCCGTTCATTCGCCCCAGTGAATGCGGCGGCAGGAACGCGGCCCAGCAATTCGCGGGCGGTACCATCAACCCCATTGATAGCGGCAGAGATTAGACGCGTCTCCCATTGTGTAGCGGTGCCGGTGTTCATTGCGCGGCCCTCCGTTTGCGGTGTCGGGCAAAAAGCCGGGCGTTAAGGCGCGCGTGCTTCGCGCATGAGTGGCGCGAGATATTTTTGTGCTGGGGCCAACGGCGGCGGCTCACGTGGCCTCCATCTTTTCCAAGGCCCGCAAGACTGACTCCCGACGATAGCGGACGGAACGCCCGAGTTGGACGCGAGGCAATGCCCCCGTCTTAGACAGGTGGTCGAGATGACGCGGAGTGCAGCAAAGGATTTGGGCTAGCTGCTGTTTTGTGAGAACGAGCGGGAGATCCCCCTCGGACAGTGCCGTTTTCTGATTCTGGCGGGAACCGGCTAATCCCGATGCGCTGTGATGAGTGTCCACAGCCGCCGAATGATAGCGAAGTATGCCGAAAGGAAAGGAGCGTTCCGCCCTAATCGAAGGGCACCTGAGACTAGGAGACTAAGCCTTCGCGAAGTTTTTCAACAATGACTCCCACGCATCTGTGAGACCATTCCTAAAATCACTGATAGAAATCGCCGGTTGGGTTTTCTTGAAAGGCTTTCGCTTGCGGCAATAAGACTTTGCCCTGTTCTCGGCGGCCTTCCAGTCCACGTGCGCAATGCTGCGTTCGTCGAATTCGATCAATCCACCGTATAACAATTCCACCCCAGCTTTTGCCCACTTGCGCGCTGAACTTTTTGTGAACTGAGGGAGTTTCCCTTGCTGTTGGTCAAACGCGAGCATTGGCAGGACCAAATCTGTCATTCGTTGGTATTGCCGTGACCGCATCGAGCCACCTTTTTTTAGCGGGAGAGAGGCGCCAAGTTCCAAGCTACCAACCAACTTATTCTGCTTGGAATTGGAGTCTTTTCGCCAAGATCGAAGAATAGGGAATTCGGTGTAATGTCGACTAATACGGCCCACGACGGCCGGCTGTTGCGCCCAAACAATCGCAAGAAATTTTGAGGACAAGTAAGCGATCTTAGTTAGTTGGCTCGCTGCCAGTTCATTGCCGGCCTTGGCAGCTTCCATGAGTGGCTGAATCTGCGAGAAGCAAATTGCGACCGGGTTTTCTGCATCAGTGTTTTTTTTGGCCTTCATCGTATCGCCGATTCTGCGTTTTTGCTCCTAGGCCTGCGCCGTTTCAGCCGGGAAATCAATCACCTGCCCCGGTGACTTGGGGTAGATGGCAAAATAGGCTTCCCCCTGCGCCTTGGTTGTCAGGGCTCGGTAGTGAGAAAACAGGACTGAGTCATCGGTTTTGTGGCCTAGTATGCGGGCGGTTTCGATGGGATTGCCGCTCTCCGCGTAATGGTAGGAGCCGAAAGAGTGGCGCATCGCGTTACTTTCCCACGGAATCTTCGCTTCTTTGCAAAGCTTCTTGAATCGCTTTTGGTAGTCGTTCGCGTGCGCGCTTCGGGTAATCCCGCCTTCCCGCTTACCGGGCCAGCGTTGGAGCCACGCTACGGCATTCTTGCAGAGCGGGACATTGCGAATGCGCCGCTTCTTGGCGATTTCAGGCCCGATCACCACAAACGGATGCTCTTCGTTTAGCCGAACCGCATCCCACTGGAGCCGCTTCAATTCCTCCGTGCGGATTCCTCCAAAGAGACCGAGCACAATTGCGGCGCCGAGATTCAGGTCGGCCCGCTTAAACGCCGTTGTTAGCAATTGCTCGGCTTGTGTGGGCGATAGAATCGCCGGCTGGCGCGCCTCGTTGCCGCGACCTTCGATCTGCTTTATGTCCTGCCGGGTGAGTTCGTCGATGGGATTGGCTACCAGATACCTCTTTTGCTGCGCGTACCTGAGCATTTCGGCCAGTATCATGCGGTAATTCTTGGCCGTGCGGGGCGCGAGTTTTAACCCGGTGAGCCACTGGCTGATTTCATCCTTCGTGAGTTCTGAGAGCGGAATTTCGCCGATGTCCGCAGATATTTTGCCGGCCCGATTCTCGAAATCCCGCATACTGTCGGGCCGTAGGTCGCCGCGATTGAACCAACCCCGCTTAATCTCGGTGAGTTCGTCGGCGAGTTCCGCCAGCGTCTTGTTTCCGCCCTCCGGGCAAAGCCGTTTGACAGCGAAATCCAAAACCTCGGGAAGCGGCTTGCCTGTCGGCTGAATCGTTTGGATTCCCGCCGCCAGAATCTTTGCCGCCTCCTCGATCTGCAAACCATGACCACGCAAAAGGGCTTCGGCCTCGCAATACTGGCGGACCACTTGGTCGAGTGACCGGGTAACGCCGTGCTCTTTGAGCATCCGAAGAGCGGAAGCTGCCTGAATCTTCTCCGCGTCCCCGAGAACTAGGGCAGTGGACCGGCTCTCGCGGAAGTCCCGGCCACGATTGCGGGCGATCTGTTGGGCTTCCTCGAAGCTTTTGCTCTGGAGCAGGAGCGGCTGGCTGCCGGTGACCGAAATGGGGAACGTGACGCGGTAGCCTATGCCCCCGGACGCATTGCGGCGCTCCCGGATTGTGATGCGGGGATTGTCCCGCCAAGCCCAAACACGAAGGGCGGTTTTCTTCTGCCTGCGGGGAAAGAACTCGGAATCAGTCAAAGGGGATTTCATGCCCCTAGAGTAGCAAAACCGCGTACAAAAACGATACAAATCTAACTCATCCAACGTAAGTCGTTGGTTATAATGGTGGAGGTGGCGGGAGTTGAACCCGCGTGCCCCTGATCTTTGCACACCGCGTCTACCAGTATAGCGTGAGTTTGATCTCGCCGGGGTTACGCGATCACGCGCGCTTAAGCCCCAGCCAACTCCCGGATGAAGATAC
>CAIZEI010000110.1 GCA_903931945.1 uncultured Hyphomicrobiales bacterium
ATAGGCCGTGAACGTCGCTCCGCCCGATTCCGCCAGAATCTTGGTGATCGCCGCTGTCAGCGACGTCTTGCCATGATCGACGTGACCGATCGTGCCGATGTTGCAATGCGGCTTATTCCGCGAAAATTTTTCCTTGGCCATTGTTCTGATCCAGTTGAGGTTGGCGCGCCGCGCCTGCGAAACGGGGGGTTCGATAGGCGGGATCGCGTCGCCGCGCAAGGGGGCGACCGTTTTTATTGGAAGTGCGGACGCGCCGGCAAACCCGCCTTCACGCCGGAGGTGGCGCCCTTCGGCTCCGGCGGATATGAATGGAGGCCAGCCGGGCAAGGGAGGACGCAAGCGCTATGTGGACCAGCCGCGCGCAGACGCGCATTTTCAACAAAAACCGTTTCAAGCTCGGCCTGTTCGGCATGAATTGCTCGGGGGGCCTCAGCCTGACCAGGGCGCCGGAACGCTGGGACGCGAGCTGGGAACACAATGCGCAAGCCGCGCGGCTTGCCGACGAGGCCGGGCTTGAGTTCCTTCTGCCCATCGGAAGATGGCATGGCTACAAGGGCGAAATGGATACCCAGGGCACCACGTTTGAGACCCTGACCTGGGCCTGCGGAATGCTCGCCTCGACCCGCGAAATCACCGCCTTCGGCACCTTGCATGTGGCCTTTGTCAATCCGGTGTTCGCCGCCAAACAAATTGTCACCGCCGATCATATCGGACAGGGGCGTTTTGGGCTCAATATCGTGTCGGGCTGGAACCCGCTTGAGTTCAACAGTTTTGGCGCGGACTTGCGCGACCATGACGACCGCTACGCCTATTCCGCCGAATGGATCGATGTCGCCCGGAAAATCTGGCGCGAGGGCGAACCCTTCGACCATGACGGTAAATATTTTCAATTGAAAGGCGTGCTCGGCAAACCAAAACCGTGGTTCGGCTCAGACCCCATCCTTGTCAGCGCCGGCAATTCGGAAACGGGGAAAGCCTTTGCGTCGAAATACGCCGACTGTCTGTTCACCACCATTCCATCGGTCGAAACGGTGGGGTCAAAGGTCGCCGAATTTCGGGCGCTCGCGCCGACCGGCGTCCGCCGCAACATATTTTCCAGTTGCCATATGATGGTCAGACCGACAACGAAGGAGGCGCGCGACTATCACCATTATATCGTTCACGAGGTCGGCGACTGGGCGGCGGCCGAATTTGCCGTGCGATTGCGCGGCGCGCGCATCGCCTCGCAATTCGACAAGGACATGTCGTTGAAAGAGCGGCTGATTACCGGCGCGGGGTTCCCGATTATCGCGGGCTATGACGAGGCGGTCGAAACCATGACCAAACTGGCGGACGCCGGCGTCGATGGCCTTGCCTGCGGCATGATCAACTATCTCGACGATTTCAAACATATCCAGGAATTGCTGCCGCGCATGGAGCGCGCCGGGCTGCGGGAGCCGCACAGACCCGGCGGTTAACGCCAAAGCCAGCCGCCGGTTGACGCCGTCGGCGCCGCGGGCGCATTCTTTCTCAAACAATCAGGGGAGGCGTTATGAACCGTCGCGATTTCGTTCGATCCACAGGCCTTGCCGCAGGCGCCGTGGCCTGCGGCGCGGCGTTTGCCGAAGAGCCGCATATGAAGCGCTTCACTGAGCAGCGCTGGATTCTTGACAATATCATTCAGGCCAATGGCGTCGATTGGGACCAGAGCCGCACGGGCGGCCTGATTTCATCCATCGGCCCGGAGGCGCAGGGCGATGTCGCCGCCATCCGCTCACGCATCAAAAAACTCGCCGATTTTCCATCGGCTTTTGAGTCCGTCGCCCGCAAACGCGAGGCGCTCGCCATCGAGGCGGAGCAGAACGGGTTCAAGATTACGGCGCGGGAAAATTATTACGCCGCCGCGCAATACTGGGCCTCGGCGCAATGGACCATTCTGGAAAACAGCCCGAAGAATTATTTCTATAATTCGAAGAAGCGCGACCTCTTCACCAAATATGCGGGGATGGCTGATCATCATATCGAGCCGGTCTGGATACCTTTCATGGGCAAGGCGCTGCCCGGCTGGTTCCACCTGCCGCCCGATTACACCGGTGGAAAGATCCCGGTCATTCTTGCTGTTCCCGGCATGGATGGCTGGAAGGAGCGGAGCGTCGGCTTGCATGGCGATCGCTGGCTGGATCGTGGTTTTGCGGTGCTGGCGATTGAAGGCCCGGGCCAATACGAATGCCCGCTGCTCGGCATTTATGTCACGATGGGGGGGTGGGAACAGGCCGGCCCCGCGCTTTACAGCTGGCTTGCGGCCCGGCCCGAAGTCGACGCTGCCCGCATCGGAATTATGGGCTCAAGTTTCGGCTCATTTGCCGGCGTCATCGTGGCGGGCTCCGAGCCGCGCTTCAGGGCCATTGCAACACAGGGGTTGCATCATCAGCCCGGCGGCTTTGTGCATGACGAAGAGGCCTCGCCCACGTTCAAACGGCGCTTTATGTATATGTCCGGCTTCATCGATGAAGCCGCCTATGACGAATTCGCCAAAACGCTCGTTCTCGACAAATATTTTTCCAGTATGAAAATGCCCTACATGGCGCTCGGCGGCGACGCGGACGAACTTTCCCCGCTGATCTATACCGAGGAATTGTTCAAGTTGCTGAAGGGTCCAAAACGTCTCGTCGTTTATCAGGATGGGCGGCACGGCATTGGCGGCGTGCCTGCGGCGGCCAACGGTCCCAACACCTCAACGCTCACCGCCGACTGGATGCTCACGCAGATGGACGGCAAAACCTTTCCAAGCGAGCGCTGGTTCGTTGAAGCGTCCGGACGGGTGGTCAAAACACCCTTGTGAAGGCGGCGCGCGTGACTGCTCTTACGCGTCTTTGCCTCGCCGCGCTGATCCTTGGCGCATCGCTCGGCGTCTCACATGCGCAGGAGGCAATTGCGGCCTTTTACCGCGGCAAGACCTTGCGTGTGATCAATCCCTTTGCCGAGACCGGGTTTTACGGCGCCTTGACGCGGGCGTTGGCTGATATTCTGCCGAAATATCTGCCTGGCCAACCGCGCGGGCGTGTTGAATACATGCCCGGCGGCGGTGGGCTTCAGGGGGCCAATTATCTTTACAACGCTGCGCCGCGCGACGGCTCCGCGATTGGCGTCCTTTACGATAATATGCCCACCGCGCAAGCCCTGGCGCTCGATAACAGCGTGCGTTTCGATGCGCGACGATTTTCGATTCTGGGGTCGGTGAATCGCGGCGACACCGGCGTTGTCGGCGTCATGAAACGCGCCGGAATTTTGAGCGTCGCGGAAGCGCGTCAAAAAGTCGCTGTCATGGGAGCGACTGGCGCAGGCGCGGCGCAATATTTTGTGCCGCTGGCGATGAACCGGATGCTTGGCACAAAATTCAATATCATCCCCGGCTACCGGACGGTGAGCGACACGTTTCTGGCGATGGACGCGGGGGAAGCTGACGGCCTGTTCAGCAATTATGTCACGATTGCAGAAGCGCGCCCCGACTGGATCAAGACCAGAAGCATCGTCTGGATTGCGCAATCGCTTGATCACGCTGACCCTGATTTTCCCGGCGTCCCGTTGTTGCAGGACCTGACGGACGATCCGGAGAAACGCGCAGCTTTCCAGTTTCTCAGCCTGAGCCGGACGCCCGGGAAAATCATTCTGGCTCCGCCCGATACGCCGCCCGAACGTGTTGTGGCGCTGCAAAAGGCGCTGGCGGAGACGTTTCGCGACCCTGAATTTGTGGGGCTTGTGCATATGATGAATCAGAAAGTCGTTCCACGTTCGCCCGCCGAAGCCGCCGAAATCATCCGCCAGACTGTTGAAGCCGATCCGGCAGCCGTTGCGCGTGTGCGCGTGCTCATGTTGGGTGACCACTAAGGAGTTTGCCATGACTGACAAAAATCGCGTGATCCTGCCGCCAGACCCCAATCCGAATGCCTTGAAATTCAAATTGCCGGCTCTGACCTGCGACACCCATTTTCACATTTACGGCCCGCCGCACCGATTTCCTTTCGTCGATGAGCGCAAATACACGCCGCCCGCTGCGCCCATCGAACATTATTGGGCGCTGATGAAACATCTTGGGATCGAGCGCGGCGTTCTCGTCCACCCAGCTGTGCATGGCGCTGACAATTTTGTGACTCTCGATGCGCTGAGGCGCTCTGAAGGCCGGCTGCGCGGCATGGTGCGCGCGAGCGCGGCGCTGGAAGATTTCGACCTCAAACAATTGCACGAGGCTGGCGTGCGCGGCGTCCGATTTGCGCTCGTCGAGGAAGCGAATGGAACCTTCGACAAGGCGGAATTCGACCTCATTGTGAACCGGGTCGCAAAGTTCGGCTGGCCGGTTTGCCTGCACGTCGATGGCGACCGTATTGCGCCCATTGCGGACCATCTCCGGCGCGCGCCGGTCAATATTATTTTCGACCATTTTGCGCGCGTCGATGCGCGCAAGGGAGTCGCGGGCGAAGAATTCCGCGTTCTGCTCGATCTCATGGGCGAGAAAAACATCTGGTGCAAGATCAGCGGAATCGACCGACTCATGCAGCGCGGCGCACATTATGAAGACGCGGCGCCGCTGGCGCGGGCGCTTGTCGCGCGCGCGCCGGACCGGATCACCTGGGGGCTGGACTGGCCGCACTCCAATGTGTTCAAACTCGGGCGGATGGCGAACGACGGCGACCTCGTCAACGCGCTGCTCGATCTTGTGCCCGACGAATCGGCGCGTCACAAAGTCCTTGTGGACAATCCGGCGAGACTGTTTGATTTCAGATAACCGCCGGCGCCACCGAGCGCGCGATGGAGGCGTCGAGCGCTTCAAATTCGCTGTAACCGATCGTCCGGTAGAGCTCTGCGCGCGTCTGCATGTCTGGCAGCGTCGATTGCGTGGAGCCATCGCGCGCCAGCGCCGCGTAAAGTCGCTCCTGCGCTTTTGCCGCAACGCGCAGCGAGCTCACGGGCCAGATGACCATCGCGTAGCCCATCGCCTGAAACTCCGCCGCTGTGAAAAACGGCGTGCGGCCAAATTCCGTCATATTGGCGAGCAAAGGCGCCTTGATGCGTGATGAAAACTCCCGGAACATATCCGCGCTGGTCAGCGCCTCGGGGAAGATCGCGTCAGCGCCTGCGGCGAGATATTTTTGCGCCCGCGCCACCGCGCCGTCGATACCCTCGCTGGCGGCAGCATCGGTGCGCGCGATGATAAACAAATGCCGGCGCGCGCGAACTGCCGCCGCAATCTTGGCCGCCATATCGTCGGCGCTGGCGAGCTTCTTGTTGTTGAGATGGCCGCATTTTTTCGGCAATATCTGGTCCTCGATATGGACCGCCGCCGCGCCTGCGTCCTCAAAGGCGCGAACCATGTGCATCACATTCAGCGCCTCGCCGTAACCGGTGTCGCCATCGACGAGCACTGGCAGGTCTGAAGCGCGGGCGAGCTGGCGGATGAAAAAGCTGACATCCTCGACGGTGAGAATCCCAAGGTCAGGCAGGCCCATCGAAGCGGACATGGCGGCGCCGGAAAGATAAAGCGCATCGAAGCCTGCAGCTTTTGCCTGCAAGGCGGCAAGCCCGTTATGCGCACCGGGCAGGCGCAGAATGCCGTTGCGCCGCAACAAATCTGCAAATCGCACGCCGGCGGGCCGGGCGGCGAGCGAAGCGCCAGTGAGATAGGTCATGAATGCCTCAATCGATGGACTGCCGCCGAGTGTGCTCCGCGTCTGCGCGAGGCGCAAATCACCGGTTCGCAAAAACCGGGGCGCCGACTTCCCAAAGTCGTGCGAACGCCGTAATTGTCGGGGAAACAGAGAAGGTTCGAATCGGGCGCGCGACCTGCCGCGCCAGGCAACAAAGGAATTCCCGCTATGAGCGCGCAAAACACGATTGACCGCCGCGAGGCGCTGGGACTGCTGGCATCGGGTGGCGCTGGCCTTGCCAGCGCGGGCGCGCTGAGCGCAGCGCTGATTCAGCCGGCGCAGGCGCAGGCGGCAGGCGACGTGCCGCTGACTGATCTTCTGGCTGCGCAGGCGTTGCCGGACCTCTGGCAGGGCAAGGAGGATGCGCCGGTCACAATCGTCGAATACGCCTCGATGACTTGCCCACATTGTGCGCATTTCCACGCCGAGACCTATCCGGTGCTGAAATCGAAATATATCGATACCGGCAAGGTGCGTTTCGTATTGCGCGAATTCCCCTTCGATCCGCTGGCGGTCGCCGGCTTCATGGTGGCGCGTTGCCTTGGCGATAAACGCGACGCCATGGTCGATCTGCTCTTCGCCCAACAGAAGAACTGGGCCTATTCTGACAAACCGCTGCAGGGCCTCGCCAGCCTCGTGAAGCAGGCCGGCATGTCGCAGGAATCGTTTGAATCCTGTCTGAAGGACAAGACGCTCTACGATAACGTCAACACGGTGATGGAAGGCGGCAAGAAGTTTGGCGTCGACGCCA
Organism: uncultured Hyphomicrobiales bacterium; assembly: GCA_903931945.1. Taxonomy (GTDB): domain Bacteria; phylum Pseudomonadota; class Alphaproteobacteria; order Rhizobiales; family Beijerinckiaceae; genus Terripilifer. The sequence continues at coordinate 6,433 of CAIZEI010000110.1, forward strand.
CGCCGACATTTTACGTCAATGGCAAGAAAGTTTCGGGCGACATGAGCCCCGATGATCTTGCCAAAGTCATTGACCCACTCATCAAGAGCTGAGCAGTCGGGGACTTTGCCTACCCCAAACGTCTGGAATTGTGGCGGGGCGTTTTCCGAATGTTGATACTCGCGGCCTCTGGCGTGTTGTCATGTGCGCAATGAGGTTCTGTCAGAGCGCGCCATTGAAATATGCATTTGTCTTTGGCGTGGCGGCTTTTGCCGCCGTCGCCCTGCCGGTTATGGCGAGCGCCGAACCCTCAAATTCGGTGAAAGCAAAGCCTGTGGCGCCCGCTCAAGCCGGCGCAAAACTGCAGAAGGCCGCCACGCCGGCAGGCAAGCCAGCCCGGCCAAAATCTCTGACCTTTTGTTCAACCAAAGCTTTGCAGGCGACAGACGCCTGCCGAAATTCCGAGCCAGAACCTGGAATTGCGGCGGCGCCCGTCGGGGAGAAAACTCCGACCGCTTCTCCGGATGTGACTTATACCAAGGGCGCTTCGGATTGACCGATGGTCAAAC
>CAIZEI010000111.1 GCA_903931945.1 uncultured Hyphomicrobiales bacterium
AAGACTGGCTCGCCGGCACACTGACGAAAATTGTCAGCGGCCATCCCAACGCGAAAATCGACGACCTCATGCCGTGGGCGTACGCATCTCAGGCGGCGCTACAGGACGTGGCCTGATAACAACGCTTACGTATAATTTGGCGCCAAATGGCGCGCGCCCTTTGGTTTCCGTCACGCTGGCGGGATTTTGCAGGCGGACATTTCGAGCAGCTCGGGGCGGGTGACGATCGCCGTGCCTGGCGGACTGGTGCGTGGAAGGTAATCTTCTCCACCCACGCACCGGCGAAGGCAGCGCCCACGCCAGATTGCGCCACGCCTTGCCCGAGCTTCGGGTAACATGGCCGGGCAAGCCAAAAACTTGCATGGGGTCTCCTGACGTTGACGATTCGCAACCTCAGCTTCGGAGACCCCTTCAATCCTTGCAACGTCGCGTATCTGTATGAACCCGGACATGCCCAGTCGGAGTCTCATGTCAGACACTATGCTAATCCAGATGGGAGACGATTTCGTCCAAGACAAGTGTCGCGAGGCAGAGGTCATCAACCTCACGTTCAAATGTAACTGCTGCGAGGCCGCCCAAGTGAACGAACTCGATAAGTGAGTGGTTTGCGTCACAGTTCAGCAAGCGAGCTTGCGGCAGCAGCATCGACCCGCTTGATTGGTTGTGCTTTACAAACAAGGTGAATGAAGAAAAGGCCTGAGTGAGCTGGTTGCCGAGTGAATGCGCGAATTCAGGATCGATAGACGAGTCCACCATGATGAAGATCGTGCGCGTCGAGGATGTCTTTAGCTCGCGAAACCGCTCAATACATCGAATATAGCGTTGAAAGCTATCTGCGTTGCAGAGATCATGATGGTTGAAAATAGACGTGATGCCGAAAATCTTCTTGTAGAGGATATGATCCGAGCTTGTCGATGAGATGGTCAGATGATGCTGTTTGTCGAGAAAGTCCACAAAGTCGTTCTTGATGATCTCCTCGACCATCGCGGGTTGAGAAAATATACAATCGAACGGGTAGCTTGCCTTTTTCAATCCAAGGACTTTGATCAGCCACGCTGTCCGGCAGGCCGTGCCCAGGCTGACGATCGTTGCAGCGTTCAGTTTCTCTATCGTAGTTGATGGAAGACTGCGAAACAGCCTATTCGCGACGTTTGATCGCGGAGGATTGGGACTTCGGCCTTCTGCTCTGCCAAATAGCTGGAAATGCTCGCAGCCGCTCGTAAATCGGCCTTCTGCAACTGCTGCAGCAACATCAGGGTAAAATTCCAGGTAGTTTGACTCGTCGAAATGCACCGCCGCCGCCCTGTTTGGATCAGCAAATATTTTGGTGTTTGGCCATCACGTCATTTTAGCGCACAATCGGCGCTTCAACCACTGGCTTAGAGCCTATCCTGCCTTCAAGGGCTCCACATTTCATAGTGCGCGCGCCTATAATACAGGCCGGTCGCGATACTGTCCTCCGACATCAACCTTTAGACCTGTCCTGACAAGTTTCGAAATTCTTGGGTTTCGACAAATCGTCAAGCTTTCGCTCAAATGTCCGCCTGCCGGCGGCGCCCGGCAGCGAGGCGCTTCATTGAAGTCCCCTTCAGCTCAGGCCCCTCCCCAAACATGGGGAGGGGCGCGCCCGATCGGATGTCAGAACACATCCGCCATGCCGGCGCCGTCCTCGACCGGCCCGTCATACAGCTTCTGCTCCATGCGGGTTTTCGAGCCTTCCCTAGCCAGCGTCTCCTCGAATTCCTTGCGCAGATAGGGGTCTTCCTCGTGATAGGGGATGGCGCCGCCGCCTTTTTTGAGATCGATCGCGCCGTAATCCATGATCGCCTCGCCGGGCAGGCCAGGTTTGCGGGCGCGAGCGTTGTTGGCGCCGAACCAGGCGGAGAGGCGCAGCGGGTCCTTGCTGACGCCAAAATGCTGGTGGAACCAGTCGCCCGACATCGGCGCCGCAGTCACCATCCCGGCGTATTCGTAATCCTGCCGCTGCACATATTGCTGCTTGCCGTCTTTCCAAGGCGTCGTGCCAAGCGCGTCGGGCCAGGTATAGGTATAGCCCTTGCCTTTCAGGCAGATCAGGATGGCCGCCGAGCCATGCTTGTGCGCCTTGGAATAGCGGCCTGTTTCGTGCTGGCCGACCCACAGATAGAAGCGCTGGCCGGCCATGGACGGCTCCATGCGGCGATAGCCCGGCGAGCGCCGGTTATCGAGCGGGAGTTCGGCGGCGATGACATCGGGAATGAAATTGGTGCGACGCATGGCGAGGCCGCGCACCGGGTCGGGCTCAAGATCGTCTTTCGGTTTGAAGAAATCCTCGTCGCCCGAATAGCGCTCGGTGAAATTGAACGGACAGTCGAATACGAATTTCGGATTGTCGATCAGGTTGAAGATGTTAGGCGCCGTCGTGCCGCAGAGGATGATGGCGGGCGTGTTGGAGGCGTTGACGAAGCGGTGATAGGCGTTGAGCGGGATCGAGAACATCGAGCCTTTCTGCCATTCGAAGGTCTGTTTTTTGGCCTGACCTTCCTGCCAGACTTCGGTGGAGCCACGGCCTTCCACAACCAGCACGTTCTTTTCATAGACGTGCCGCTCGATGTTGAGAGCGCCGCCGGCGGGCACTTCTACGACATACATGCCCCACAGGCCTTCGGTGCCATAGAGCTGGATATAGGTGCCGCGTCCGCCAAGCCGCTTCCAGGGCGCCATTGGCAGGTCGAGAACGGTCTTGCAACCGATGCCGCGATGGCAGGGAATGCCCTCGGCCTCCATAAAGCGGTCATAGGGCATTGCGGGGCGTTTGAACTTGCCAAAACCGGCGTTTTCGCCCGCTTTCGGCTCGTGCCAATGGGTGCGTGTTTCGTCATGCGGCATTGAATCTCTCCCTGTTGATTGCTCTAGTTAGCATCGATTGGATCGACTTGGGTAGAGGGTTGCGCCATCCCGCCTGAACGCAGCGCGGCCTTCAGGCGACGGATGTGGGCGGGACGGAGCGGGCCTTGAATTCCGCCCTCTCGTCGATTGCAGTCTTTATTGCGGCCTCGTCCCGATAATCGCCCCGAAGAACAAACTCAACGGTCAGAAACAGGATCTGCAAATCGAGCCAGAAAGACGCGTGGCGCACATAATAATCGTCGAGCGCGGATTTTTCATCCCGCGTGATCAGGCGACCGCCCTTGACCTGCGCCCAGCCTGTGACCCCCGGCTGAACGGCGCTGCGCAACGCGTCATCCTCCGGGTGATCGATATCCATCAGCGGGCGGGGACCAATAAATGACATTTCGCCGATGAGGATGTTCCACAACTGCGGGATTTCGTCCATCCGCGTGCGTCGAATGAGTCCGCCGAGCTTCGAAATACGGCGCTCATCGGGAATCCGGTTGCCTTCAGAATCGAATGGCGCGTGCAACGTGCGGAATTTGAAGACATAGAGCGGCTCGCCCCATCGGCCGATGCGCTGCTGCCAGAAGAAAATCGGCGCCCCGACGTCAAACCATGCAATTGCGCCGACGATGATGAATACGGGCGATGCCGCAAGCAGGCAGGCAAAAGCTGCGATGAAGTCCAGCAGTCGCTTGATTCGCCAATACGCGGGGGCCGGCGCTCCATGATCGACGGGCGCTTGCGGTTCGTCGGCGGCGAATCGCGCGGGCTCGATGATCCGATCGTCTACGGCGACGGGAGCGCTGGACGACATTTCGAGCGCGTCGGGCAAATGCGTCAGCCTGATGGCGTTTTCCCTGCACAGAAGATCGATTCCCTCCCAGTCGTAGCCGGTGTTCGCGTCGCGTGGGACGGTGGCGACCAGCAGGTCCACGCGAACTCCGTGAACGCGGTATTCCTCAATAACATTGGGCAGTTGGCGCACAGGGCCTGCGATAACCCGACCGCCAAGCGAACGGCCCCAGAATTGTGCGCGGTCATCGAGGACGGCGATCACTTTTTGCCGCCCGTGGGACGTCGATTCCAGCATCCGGATGTAATACCAGGCCAGCCGGGTGCAGCCGAGGATGAGGATATTCTGCTCGGGCGTGGATGTTTTTGGCCTGAATCGTTGTTCGCGTAGCTGGTGGCGCTGATGCGACCAGATACCGACAACCATATGAGAAGAGGCCATCACGACAAAATGCAGCAGCGGAAATGACCGCGGAATCAGGTCGAGCCGATAAAACATGAAGGATGTCAGAGCCGCGCCGGACGCAACGATGGCGGACGCGATGACAATCTGGCGCGCCTCATACAGTGAGAAATAGCCTGAAACCTTACGGTTGATATCCATTGCGAGAAGTACCGCGACCGACCAGATCACGCAGATCAAGGTGTAGGTTAGCGTAACCTCGATTCGGTCCACCAGGAAAAATCGGGGTTCCCGCAGGGCAAAAGCCATCAACGGCACAGCGATTGCTAGAAAGAGATCGCGCCAGCGGATTCGCGCCGGCGCGCGCGAAGCCGAAGTGGGCGCAAAACTCAGAATCACGAAAGCTCCTTGAAAACGCGTCAGCCGGTGAAGGGGCAGCCTGCATGGCCTCGTACCATTTGCAATGCACAAATTACAATGCACAAAGACCAGACGTGGTTCGGCGCTCGCCAGCGTATGACGCTGTCGCGCGCGCCATAAAACCGTTCCGGAAGAGCAAATTACGTCTATTCCCGTATGCCAAATCGAGACGGCGCCCAGCGGTTGACGGATGGGCGCCTCGATCTGTAACCTGGCGCTGTCGGGTCTTGTGTCCCAGCCGGGCGCGTGTTCTTTTGGCAACAATGCGGAGTAATCTGCGGCATTTTGATTTTGATTGCTGCAGCGCGCTTCGAATGGGTTGCCTGAAAAGATTTACGGTGTTATTTGAAAGATGAGATTCGGACGGAGGTTGGTTTATGAATATGAAGTCGAAGGTTCTGGCGACCGTGGTTTCGGTCATGATGGTTGCGCAGACGGCATCTGTCGCCTTCGCCCAGAACGCGAATGGCCAGGGCGCGCAGCCCCCCGTTATCAACGGCGCCACGACCGTTGGAGCCGATGGCGTTGTCACTGGCGCTTCGGGAACGGCCTTCGCCGGTCTCACCGGAGAGACACTGCTTGCTGCCCTTCTCGCGGCTGGCCTGATCGTTGGCGTTGCGGTGGCGGCTGGCAATGGGGCTACGAGCCCCTGAAGCAGCCCTGTTCGCCGGTTCGTTGTCGTGCAGCGGGCCGGTACGTTTTGATATGATTTTTGGTGAGCGCCAGTCGTAAATTTCGGGTAAGGCCGATCAGACGCGTGTCTGTCCGGTCTTTTTTGCGTAGGCGCGCGATATTGCTCTGGCGGCAGTGTGGAGGCAACGAGTGATCGATCTTCATTGCCACCTGCTTCCGGGCATTGACGACGGCTCCCAGGATTTGGAGCAGTCTCTTGAAATGGCTCGGATATCTGCTGCAGATGGAGTTTCGGTCACCGCCTGCACGCCGCATATTTTCCCGGGCGTTTACAATAACACGGGGCCTGATATCCGTCGCAGAATCGCTGCGCTTCAGAGCGAACTTGACGCCGCCGGGATTCCCATGCGCCTTGTCACTGGCGGCGACGTTCATATCGCTCCCGATCTTGTGGCGAAGCTGAAATCCGGGGAGGCCCTTAGCCTGAATGACAGTCGCTACGTGCTAATTGAACCGCCCCATCATGTGCTTCCGCCGCGGATCGAGGATTTATTCTTCAATCTTCTGTCTGCCGGTTATGTGCCGGTGGTCACACATCCCGAACGCATGTCGTGGATTGATCGTGAGTATGACATGCTGGTCCGGCTCGTCCGGTCGGGCGCCTGGATGCAGATCACTGCGGGAGCGCTTGTGGGGCTATTCGGATCTGCGCCCAGAAAATGGTCGGAACGAATGCTGCGGGAGGGAATGGTGCATATTGTCGCGTCCGACGCGCATGGTCCGACGCGTCGCCCTCCGAGAATGGGCGAGGCCTATGCTGCGCTCATTTCGCTCGTTGGACAAGCTGAAGCCACAAACATCGTGCAGAACCGTCCTCAGGCCATTCTGCAGAATCTGGCGCCGGATGCTATTCCCGAGCCCCCGGTGAGCGGCGCCCGCGACGGCGGCGGTCGGCAGGGGTCTGTCTGGGACAAAATGTCGAGGGTCTTTCGTGGGCATTAGGCGCAATCGATTTTTGGGTCTGGGGAGCGTGTTATTCGCAGGCCTGCTCTTTCTGGCGGGCTGCGGTTCGGGGGGCGAGGTCTCCGGAGCGATTGATGCATCCGCCGTCGCCTCGCAGTCTGGCGGCGAGGGGACGCCCGCAATCGAAGGCGACTACCGGATCGCGCGCGATGATATTCTGCAGATCGTGGTGTTCCAGGTGCCGGATTTCAGCCGGGATGTGCAGGTCGATTCGGGGGGCAGGATTGTTCTGCCACTGCTGGGGGCGTTGCAGGCGGGCGGCAAGACGGTGCGCGAGCTTGAGGCTGAAATTGCAACGCGCCTGAAGGCAAAGTATCTCCAGAACCCGCAGGTTTCTGTAAGTGTGAAGGACGCAGTTGGCCAACGCGTGACGGTGACCGGCTCGGTCAATCGGCCTGGCGTATACCCTCTGCGGGGCGCGATCGCGCTGACCAGCGTCGTGGCGCTGGCCGGCGGAGCAGGCGAAACGGCTGATCCCAGCTCGGTTGTCCTGGTGCGGACAGTGGCCGGGACCCGGAACGCGGTCAAATACGACCTAGGCAAAATCGGCTCCGGAGAAACCCCCGATCCCCCTGTTTATGGCGGCGACAATATTGTGGTACAGGACTCCGATGCTAAAGTCGCGTGGAAGCAATTGACCGGTGTGCTGCCGATGGCTGGCTTGGCCCGGCTCTTTTTCTGATCCTGGTTTGGAGGCTTACGGGTGAACCTGGATATTCCGTCGTCCGAAGTTGACAATGCGTTGGCGCAGCGCGCGCCGCGTTCGCGTGCGATCGACATTCCCGGGAGTCCGTTTTCGGTTCCAGACGCCCTTGAGAATGCGCATGATTTTCGCGCCGATATTGTCAAAATCCTTGGCCTTATTTTCAAACACAAAATTCTTGTTCTTGCGATTTTGTCGCTTGCGCTGCTGCTGGGCATGGTCGCGACGATGCTGACAACCAGGATTTACAGTGGATACACGACCGTCAAGATCGACCGCAGTGCGGTCAAGATTTTGAAAGATCAATCGAATTTTAACGATCCGTCCAGCTATGACCCGCAGTTCTATCAAACGCAGTATGAAATTCTGAAAAGCCGGATGCTGGCGCAGCGGATTGTGACGGCGCTCGATCTTGGCAATTCAGATTTTGTAGGGGGCGCCCAACCCTCCCTGATGCAATCGCTTATGCGCGGCAATTCGCCAGCGCCGAAAATTGAGCGGACCGCTGCCGAACTGAAGGCTTACGAGGACGCTGCCGTCGGTCAGATTCTGGGCGGCTTGACGGTCAGGCCCGTGCCCTTTTCTTCCATTGTGAGCATCGGATTTACCAGTTCCAGCCCGCAATGGGCGCAGCGGATCAGTATTGCCGTGGCCGAGCAGTTTGCCCGTCTGACCATGGACATGCGCTATGACACGTCCAATTATGCACGCTCGTTCCTGGAAGAACGGCTTCAGCAACTCAAGCTGAAGCTTGAGGCGTCAGAAAAAGAACTTCTGCAATATGCACAAAAGGAAGGTATCGTCGATCAGGATAACAAACAGCCGCAGGTGACTTCCGAACTGCAGGGCATTCAGAACGCCTATTCCGCTGCCGTTGCAAACAGGGTTACGGTTGAGCAGACGTGGAGGCAGGCCGAGGCCGATGGCGGAGCCTCTTTGCCGCAAGTCATGAGCGACGCTACAATCCAGGCCGCTCGTACGCGTCTGGCGCAGTTCCGCGCGGCCTATCAGGATAAGTTGACGCTGTTCAAGCCAAGTTTTCCCGAGATGATGGCTTTGCAATCCCAGATCAACTCCGTCGACAAGGATATCAAAACCCAGATCAACCTGATCAAGTCTTCACTCAAGGCGCAATATGACGCGGCTCTTGCCAACGAACGGGCGTTGGGCGAGAAGCTGAAATCCTTGCGGGAACAGGCCCTCGATCTGCGGGGCCGCAGCATTGATTATACAATCCTGCAGCGCGACGTTGATACCAACCGGTCGCTCTATGATGGCTTGTTGCAGCAATTCAGTCAGCTGGGAATCGCCAGCGACGTGGAAAGCAATAATATTTCGATCATCGACAAGGCGATCCTCCCGTCATACCCTGACAAACCGAATTTATCGCTTAATCTGCTGATTGCTTTTCTGCTCGGTCTGGTGGCGGCGGGCGTTGTGGTCGCAGTCATCGAGGTGCTGGACGACACATTCAAGTCTCCCGAAGAAATGGAAGAGCAACTTGGCGTGCCTGCGCTCGGCGTCACGCCGATGTTCAACGATCCAAACAAGGAAAAGACCGCGCTCACAGAGGTGCAGACCGATCCGACGTCGCCGCTTGCGGAGGCCTATCGATCTTTGCGGACCGCGATCCAGTTTTCCACTTCGGATGGAGCGCCACGGTCCCTGCTGGTGACAAGCTCGCGTCCCGGCGAAGGCAAATCCACAACGTCGGCCTGCCTGGCGCTCAATTTTGCACAACTCGGGATGCGCGTTTTGCTGATTGACGCGGACATGCGCAATCCTTCCCTGCATCGCAATCTCAAGATCGACAATTCATCCGGTCTGTCAAATTATCTGGCTGGCACGGGTTCAGCCAGCATGGTCAAGAATTGCGGGATGGAAAATGTCGTTGTGATGACGACGGGGCCGCTGCCGCCCAATCCGGCCGAACTGCTGGCGGGGCCGCGTTTTGGCGCCCTGTTGAGCAAGGCGTCGTCGACCTTCGAGATCGTTATTATCGATGGCCCGCCAATCATGGGATTGGCTGATGCGCCAATTCTTTCGGCCGTTGCCGAGGGGACGATATTGTTGGTGGAAGGCGGTAAAACGCCGCGCAATGTTGTCAAAGACGCTTTGAAGCGGCTGAATTTCGCGCGCGGTCGGGTGATTGGCGGTCTTCTCAATAAATACGATCCTGGCCATGGCGGGGCCGGCTACGGCTATGGCTATAACTATAGCTATGGCTATGGCGCGGGCGCCCAGAAATATATTTATGGCGAGACCGCCAAATCCGCGATCGCCGGCGTGCAAGATGCAGCCAAACCGGGCGCTTGACGCTTCGGTAGCTCTTGCGCGGGCGCCGGGTCTGGCAGCGGCTATGCGCTCGCAGGCGCTTCCCGCTGGCGTATCATTGCTATTGAGATTCCTTGCGGGCGAGCGGCAGGCGATCCAGGAGGCGTGCGAGGCCACCGGGTTGAGCGAAGAGCCCTTGCGTCAATCGATAGAACTGTTTGTGCTGCAAGTGATGTTGTTTCGTGGGGCGTCCGCTCGCCGGATCCTGGGCGTTGTCGATGCAACTGGCCGGCCTGAAATCCGCTCCAATATGCGCTGCCTGATGTTATGGCTGCATCCCGACCGCAATTCAGGCGACTGGCAGGCGGCTTTTGCTGCGCGTGTCATTTCTGCGTGGCGGGACGTCAACGCGTCGGAGACGAACTCTGCGCCGCTGCATTCTTCTGATTCCGGTCTTGCGGACGCGCTCAGGGCGGACGTGGACCATGCGCACTTCAAGCGCCGACCCTCGAGATCTTTCCGGCGTCCGCGTTCGCGTAGCCCGAGTCTTCTGCTGATTGCATTGACTCTGCTTGCCTGTATGGCGATCTTGAGCGCGGCGTCCTATGATAGCAATCGGGGCGGGAGTATTGCGCGGCCATTCGGTCGGCGCTAATTCCTTGCGCCTTTGCCGGCGAGACGGCGCCAGTTCACGCAAGAAATGCGTGCAATATTCAAATACCAGGGCATTTTCGTGTATTGACGGGCATGAGAATGCTATGGGGACTTTCTTGTCATGGGTAAACGTATGTCGGGCTGGTTTCATGCAATTGCAGGTTAGATCGTCCAGAGTTGTTTCCGCCCTACCGGCCCTTCTGGCTTTGATTGCTCTATGTCTTTGGCTGGCCGTCAAAATTGTAACGCTGTCGCTGGCCGATTACGCAGCGGGCTACAACGAAGAAGCGGCCGTTTCGCTCGATTCCGGCCAGTCGCTGCCGCGCGTTATATTGGCCGAGCGCGCATATATCGCCGATCCGTCGCGTCAGGCGGAGACTATGGATAGCGCCCGGGCGGCGCTTGAAGCCAACCCCTATACGGCTGGCGCGTTGACGCTGCTTGGTCTTGTCGCACAGCAGCGTGGGGACGCCGCCGCATCGCTTGGACTCATGAATCTGGCCTTGCGCGTCGATTTGCGAAATTTGAGGGCTGAATTGTCTGTGCTGGCCCAAAACGTTGCACAGGGAAACACCGAAGCCGCCCTCAGGCGCATTGATACTCTGTTGCGGGCTGGCGCTGGAAGTCCGCCGCTCAAGGAGGCGCTTGCTCAAATTCTGACCAGCGAGCCCTACCGCGCGGGTTTTGTGAACCTGTTGCGGTCGCGGCCGGTTTGGCGTCTTGACACATTGACATGGTTGGCAGTGGCCACGAAAAATCCGGTCGGATTGGCGGCGGTGTATTCGGAGCTTCAGGACGGAGTAAATCCGCCCGACCCCGCGGAATTGCAGGCGATTCTGATACGACTCACGAATAACGGCCTCTACGGGCCGGCCTATGCGATCTGGAAAAAGTCAGTCGGCGTCCCCGCCCTCGCCAATCTCCTCTACAATGGCCGGTTTGAAAACGGCCTCAGCAATCAGCCTTTTGACTGGGTGTATGCGCACCAGCCCGCCACAACCATTGAGATCGTGGGGCAGGGGGAAACCGTGCAATTGAACATGCATTTTTTCGGCGGACGCGTGGGGCCGGAATTGCTGTCCCACATGCTCGCGCTGACGCCGGGGCGGTACCGCCTGACCGGGCAGCTGATGGCCACGGCTTTGCAGAATGAACGGGGCCTGCGCTGGCGGTTGTTTTGCCTGGGCAAGCCGGGGGCGGATCTGGCGGCGACGGAGTTCGTCAACGGCGATGCGCCCTGGCGAGGATTCAGTCTGGCGTTCGCAGCGCCCGCGACCGATTGCAACTATCAGAAACTTGTTCTTGAACTGCCCGCCAGATACGCGCTGGAGTCGGTCATTACGGGCGGGGTTGATTTCAGGAATATGGAAATCAAGCCGGACTAGACCGAAACGTTGGCGCTGCTTTAAGTCGAATTGGATCAGAGGCGCCCTTGTGGCGAACCGGGTTGGGGAACCGATGAAGCCGATAGTTGTCTGGTTGTGCTGTCTGACGCTGATTGCGGCGCTTCTGTTTGGCGGAGCCGCCTCGCAGGGGCTGGCAGCCGACGGAATCGCTGAATTTGTTGGCCTCATCCTGTTCGCGTTGGCGGCGCCGCTTGCGGGCCCAGCGCTCGCGCGCACGCCGTCGGCATTCGCCCTCCTCGTCGGGCTTGCGATCCTTCCTTGCCTGCAACTCATCCCGTTGCCGGATTGGCTATGGAGCGCTCTTCCGGGCCGTCAACCCGTGATGGATATTTTTGCGGCGGCGCATGTGAAACCGGGATGGCGTCCGGCGAGTTTGATTCCCGGCGCAACATTGCGAACCTTGCTCTCGCTGCTGCCCGCTACGGCAATCTTTCTTGCGGCGCTGACTCTGGATGCGGGCGATCGCATGAAGCTGTTCTGGACTGTTATCGCAGTTGGGGCGCTCAGCGTGCCGATTGCGATGCTGCAGGTGCTTGGCGGCGACAATGGGCCTTATTTCTATGCAATCACCAATATTGGCAATGGCGTCGGCTTTTTTGCCAATTCAAATCACTTCGCCGATCTGGAATATCTTCTGGCGCCATTGTGCGCTGTCGCAGTGATTGCGGCGCCGTTGAGCGCGGGGGCCGCGCGCAATACGATTGCTGCGGGGCTAACAGCGATTTTGCTTTTCGGAATGGCGCTTTCCGGCTCACGCACGGCATTCATTCTGGGGTTGCCCGCTGTGGCGTTGACATTGGCGCTGCTGCTGCGCCCACAACTCGCCGCGATCGGTCGCGCTGGCAGGCTCTGGTTGGCGGGCGGCGCCATTGTCGTTGTTCTGCCTGTGATGTTGGGCCTTGGACTGCTGGCGATTTTTCATCGCACCAATAGTCAGGGCCTGATCGAAGGGGAGCGCTGGCCGATCCTGACGAACTCATGGACTGCGGCCATGCGCGTCTTTCCTGTGGGCGCCGGTTTCGGGACATTCCCCGGCGTCTATCCGGTTGATGAACCTGAAAGCGCATTCCTGCCTGAGACAGTCAATCACGCGCATAATGACGCGCTGGAGACCTTGCTGGAAGGCGGCGTTTTCGCGCCTCTTCTGACGCTCGCATTTCTCGGCTGGCTCATCTTGGCCACCCGTCGGGCGCTCGTGCGGGCGCCAGGACCGGAAACCGGGCAGGCCCGCGCGGGCTTGATCGTGATCTGGCTGCTGCTCGCGCATTCCCTTTGGGATTATCCGCTGCGAACGATTGCGCTTGAATCGTTGTTTGCGATTTGCGTGGCGATGCAATTTGCTCCGCCGCCGCTAGTTGCGTCGCCTTCTGACAACACAAGTTGGCCTCCTCCGCGCAAGCGCTGACGGCTTTATCCGCGCGCCTTGTTCAGCGCTTCGATCGTCTGACGCGCGAAGGCCGCCACAAGCGAGGGCCGTTTGACGCCTCGCGCATCTGCGCTAGAGTGCCGGACAATGCGGTCGTCCAGCGCCGTCAAAATCACAGGACCGGAGGAAATCATGCGTAAATCAGCCCTTCTGGCGAGCCTCGCCATTGCATCGGCGCTGGCGGCTTCCGGCGCGTTCGCCGCCAGCATTTCCGGAACGATTACCGGGCCGGATGGCAAACCGTTCAAGGGCGCCTTTGTGCAGGCGCGCATCGCGGCCATGCATATGACGATCAGCGTCCTGTCGGACAAGGATGGCAAGTATCTGGCGCCGGATTTGCCCGACGGCGATTATCGCCTCGCCATTCGCGCGCCAGGTTTCAGGGCGGACCCCAGGGATGGCGTCAAGGCTGCGGGCGATTCTGCAGCGAATGTCGATTTTGCGCTGAAGCCCGGCGCTGTGCGGTGGTCCGATCTTTCGATCGCGCAGGGCGAGGCGCTGCTGCCCGATCACAAAGGCAAAGCAATGCTGTTTGGCCTGTGTATGGCCTGCCACGGGTTCCAGTCGCGCATGGCGGCTGTCTCGCGCGATGAGGACGGGTGGCGCGACCGCGTCAATTATATGCGCAAGGACATGGGTTTCTTCGTTTCCGATCCGCGTTTCGGGCTCACCGACCAGAAGGCGGAGGAGGTCGTGCAATATCTCGCCTCGATGTTTTCGCAGGACTCGTCTCTTCCGAAATCGCCGACGGAATTGCCCCAATATCCCTCGCTCGTGCGCAATTTTTCCGATGACGCCAGCAAGATCGTTTACGTTGAATACGAAATGCCAGGCGGCAACCGGATGCCCTGGAGCGCCAAGCCCGACGGAACCGGCAAATTCTGGATTCCCTATTATGGCAAGGCCAACAAGATCGGGCATCTCGACCCCAAAACCGGTCAGGTTGAGGAATTCTCTGTACCCTATACAGGCACAGCGCTGATCCATTCGGCGGTGCCTGCGCCCGACGGCACGGTCTGGTTGACCGAGCAGGGCGCCAACCAGATCGCCCATCTCGATCCGAAAAACAAAGAGGTCACTGAATACGGCGATGGGCTGCGCAAGCATACTGTCGCGATCGATCCAAAGACTGGCAAGGTCTGGACAACGGGCGGTCTCACGAGCTTCGATCCGAAGACGGAAAAGTTCGACCCGGTAAAGGTCGTGCCTTCGTCCTACGGGATTTCCCTCGACAAGGAAGGCAATGCCTGGTTTGCCGAAATGACGTCGAACGGCAAGATCGGAAAGGTCGATGCGAAGTCGGGCGACGTGAAGAAATGGGCGCTGCCCACGGTCACCGGAACACCGCGGCGCATCGTGTTCAATCAGGCTGACGACACTGTCTGGTTTGCAGAATTTGCGGCGGGCAAGCTCGGCCATTTCGATCCGAAGACAGAGGCGACACAGGAATATCAACTGCCCGGGCCGCAGGCGACGCCCTATGCGCTTGGGGTCGCGACCGATGGCGCGGTCTGGTACTCGTCCGAGCACATGGACGTGATCGGCAGGCTTGATCCGGCAAGCGGCAAGGTGACAGAATATCCGACGCCGCGGCCGGAGAACTCCTTCCGCGATTTCTTTCTCGACGATCAGGGCCATATGTGGTTCGGATCGCCGCCAAACGATCGGGTGGGATATTTTTACCTGAGGAAATAAGCTCTTCAGCGGGCGAGCGCCGGCGGGGTGACAAATTGCTCCCGCTGGCCTATGACGCCGCCCTTCGAGGCGCGTCATTGCGCGTTGTGGGGAGCACGGCAATCATGACAAATACGGTCCGACCGTTCGCATTCGCCGCCGCTGCGGCGCTCGCAACGCCGGCGCTGGCGCAATCCGGCGATGCGCTGTTCGCGCATAAAACCATCACGATCAACATCGGCAATACCGCTGGCGGCAGTTACGATCTTTATGGACGTATGCTGGCGCGATTTCTGGGTCGGCATCTTCCCGGCAATCCTAACGTCGTCGCTACAAATATGCCGGGCGCCGGCACGCTGAAAGCCGCCAATTACATTTACGAAGTTGCGCCGAAAGATGGCACGGCCATAGGCATTGTGACAGAGACGCTGGCGCTGGAGCAGGCCGTCGCCAACCCCGCCGTGCAATATGACGCCGCCAAATTCAACTGGGTGGGACGCTTCGCCACCTCGAACAACATCCACATGCAATGGTTCACCTCGAAAGTGCAGACCATCGAGGACGCTAAAAAATACGAGACAACGGTCGCCGCTGCTGGCGCGGGCAATCTCTCCGAAGTCATTCCGAACTTGCTGAACAAGGTGATCGGAACAAAATTCAAGGTGATTTCAGGCTATCCGGCCTCGGCTGAAGGTATGCTGGCCATGGAGCGCGGCGAGGTCGAGGGCTCCGCATCGTCATGGGCGGCGGTCAAAACCGGCAAGGCGTCGTGGCTGAAAGACAAGAAGATCAAGGTCATCCTGCAGGACGTGCCCGAGCGCAGCCCGGAGTTGCCAGACGCCACGGCGCTGGGCGAACTCGGCGAGACCCCCGCCGACAAGCAATTGCTGGGTCTGTACGCCAGCGGCGGCGCCATCGGGCGCTCCTTCATCCTGCCGCCGGGAACAAGCCCGGCCGCTCTGAAAGCCCTTCAGGACGGATTTGACGCGATGGTGAAGGACCCGGAAGTCATTGCCGAAATGGCCAATGTCGGGCTCGACCTCGAACCGCGTCAGGGCGAGACCCTGAAGGCGGAGATCGCCAGAACGCTTGCAGCGCCGGAGGATGTGAAAACGCGGGCCAAGGCTTTGTTCGGGCGGTGAGGCGGCTTTCCCCTCCCCGTTCCAAACGGGGAGGGAAACAGCGCCCGCGAGCCCCGCGTTACTTCGCCGCTGCTTTTGCCTTCACGATGTCCTCTTCGCTGCGGAACGTCATGACCGCCACCTTGCGCACGCGCGAATAGGGCACGACGACCTGCATCGGCTGTCCCTCGCGCTCCAGCACCGAGATATAGCGCGCTTCTGTGCCGCGGCTCGGCAGGTCGTAGACGGTCCATTTGCCGGACTCCGGATCGTATTTGGTAATGCGATCCGTGCTCCACATATTGGTCCAGGCGCCGTGCTTGCTGTCAACGGTGACGTGATAGGGCTGCAGCGACTGGGGATCCGGCAGGGGGATGATCTTGACTTCCTGCGTTTTGGTGTCGATGCGGGCGTAATTGCCGCCGAATGAATCGGCGACCCAGAGCACGTCGGCAGCCTTGTCTGTGCCCATGCGGCGCGGCCCCTGACCCCAGGGGAAGGGCGAGTTGAAATCGACAGGTTTGTAGGTCTGGTAATAGGCCTTTTCATCGGCCGTCAGATTGGTCAGTTCGCGCGTATCGGGCGGCAGTTTGCTTTCTGTCACCTTGTTGGCCGAGGTATCGACATGGTCGATAAAATCCTGCGCCATACCGGCCCAGTAGGCATTGCCATCGCGATCGGCGGCCATGCCGTAAACCGGCACGTTGCCATTGTCGTTCTTGGCGGTGATCGACTTGTATTCCGTGAATTTCTCGGCGACGGGGTCAAACCGCAGCACGCCAAAGGGCGACGTCACCCAGATATAGCCTTTGCCATCATAATCGAGCGAGCCCGCAGTATAAGCCATATCGTCCGGCGGCACGTATTTGGTGAGGGTTTGGGTTTTGGGATCAATCCTCACCAGCGCGGGGCGCAATCCGCCCTTTTCCGCCGAGGGGCGCGAATTGAACCACAGGAAACCCTTGGTGTCGCGGATAATGCCATGGGAGGCGCTGGCCCAGCCGCCGGGTTCGCCCAACTTGATGAATTTGACCTCGCCTGTTTTGGCGTCGATGCGCCCGATGGTGATCGAATGGGTCGGCAAGGCCTGCGTGAACCACATGTTGCCATCAAGATCGAACTGCGCGTCATGCACGCCGTTGGCGCCATTCATCAGCGACGGCGTGCCGCGCGACCAGTCCGAGCCATTTTCCGGCAGGTATTTGTAGGGATATCCGAGATCGGGCTCCATCGGCACGTCGTATTCGCGAAACACCACGCGCGCCGCCTCGCCGGAGGGGCGCGGTTTGAGATTGAATTTCATGGACGTGGCGCCTGGCCCACGGGCGCGGGCGAGATAGGCCGCAAGTTCCGCCTGGTGCGTGTCGATGGTGCCATTGAGCGCGCGATTGGGCACATAGGTTCCGAGCACATTCAGAGTTTTCATCACGCCGAGAACCGCGTTCCAGCCCTTTTCGTCGAACGTATGTTGCAAAGGAAAGCTCGGCGTGTGGCAACCCGTGCAATTCTTGCGCACGAGGTTTTTCAGCCGCTCGTCGTCGGGCGTAGCATCGGGCAATGCAGCAAGAAGTTCATCGCCCGGCAATTGTTTGACGAAATCCGCCATCGGCTTCAGCGTGAAATTTTCCGTAGCTGCGGATGCGAGATCCACGGCGCCTTTGGCCGTCTCGAAAGTCAGCGCCTGCGCCCAGACATTGTATTTGCCCGCAGCCATCGCGGGAAACACATACTCGCCCGCCGCGTCAGTATAGACTGTCGTTGTGATGTTCGAGCCCTCAGCCTTGGCCGAAACCGCGACGCCGCCCATCTTTTCGCCGGCAGCCGAAGCGATGGCGCCATGCAACAGCGTGTCGGCGAGCGCGGGCAAAGCGGAGAGCGCGAACAGGACGCCCGAGAGCGCCGTGGCGCTTTTAAAAGTGCTTGAGATGCGCATGGGTGGTCTTCCTATTTTTTGGCTTCCGGGGCCTCGGCAGGCGGCGTGTCAACGGTTTTGAGATAGGCGGCGATGGCGTCGATTTGCTCGGGTTTGAAATGATATTTGAAGCCCGGCATGTTGGGCGAACCCTCGGCAATCTGCTTTTTGGGCTGCTCATCGCCATTGGCGAAGGTCGCCTTTGACAGAACTGGCCCGAACACAGCGCTCGTCAGTGTCGGCTTGGTGTGGCAGACGCCGCAGGATTGCTGGAAAAACCGGCGTCCCTCAAGCTGCTGGTCGGTGAGACCCTCTGCTGCGAGCGCCGACGTGGCGCCCAAGGCCATAAACGCCGAAATGCAAGCCAAACCCGGACGATTCATCCCAAACTCCTGTTCGATTGTTGCGGGCAGGATAGGCGATGTTTTGGGGAATGGGAAGGGTGGGATGTCGCGTAGCTTTGTCCGGGGCAATTCCAACCGCATTGACTCCCCGGCAAATTTCCGCCACTCGCCAAGCCTCTCAGAGCCGGGACGAGACCCATGTTCAAAACCTTTTCAACCCTTGCCTTTGCCCTTGCTGCGGGTCTTGCCGGCGCCAGCGCCGCCCATGCGCAGGCGGCAGGCGGCAAGGCGACAACCATGATCATCGGCTTTGGGCCGGGCGGCGGCTATGACCTGTGGGGTCGCACGGTGGCGCGGTTCATCGGGCGTCACATGCCCGGCAATCCAACGGTGGTCGCGCAGAATATGCCAGGCGCCGGCTCCTATGTCGCGGCCAGCTGGATATACAATATTGCGCCCAAGGATGGCACGATTATGGGCATTATCGCCAGGGACGCGGTGCTTGGCCCGATGACCGGGGATTCGGGCGCGCGCTTCGACGCCACGAAAATGACCTGGCTTGGCACGCCCACTGTTGAAACCAATGTTTGCATCGCCAATTCGAATGCAAAGGTGAAGACCTGGGACGATCTGCTCAAAACCGAACTGATCATGGGCGATACGGGTCCTGGTACCGGCACGCGATCCTATCCGCTGGCGCTCAACGCGTTGCTTGGCACAAAGATCAAACTTGTCTCGGGCTTTCCGGCGTCGTCCGACGTGTTTCTGGCGATGGAGCGCGGCGAGGTCGATGGCATTTGCGAATCCCTCGACAGCGTGATTGGCAAGCGCCCCGACTGGATTTCGTCAAAAAAGGTCAACATCCTGTTTCAGGGCGGCGCCGAACCGAACGAGACCCTGAAGGACGCGCCCTTCATTGTCGATCTCGCCAAATCCGAGGAGCAGAAAGCCGAAATCCGCTTTCTCTATGCGGGGCAGGGCATTGGACGACCGTTCGCGGCGCCGCCGAACCTGTCGCCTGCAACGTTGAAAGCGATGCGCGATGCTTTCGACGCGACCATGGCGGACCCTGAATTCGTATCTGAGGCCAAAAAACTTGGCCTCGAAGTCAATCCGCGCAGCGGCGATTATCTGCAAAAGCTTGTCGTGAGCATTTATGCGACGCCCAAACCCATCGTCGACAGGATTGGCGCGCTGATAAAATAATCAGCCAAAGGCGCCGATCACGATTCCCTCGATCAGCAGCACAACCAGCCAGTGCCCACCATCGATGATGGTCAGCGCGAGCTTGCGTTTCTGGAAGGCGTTGTTCGAGGCAATGGTCGTGGCGATGAACGCCAGCCAGCATAACACGCCGACGATGGCGCCGGTCCTGATCGTCGCCCCGCCAAAATGTCCCATCAGCCCCGCCAGCAAAAACGCCATCACCAATTCCGCTACGAATGTGATAATCATCGGCGCCATGGGCATGGCGCGCTTGCCATCGGGGCCGTGCATGTCGGCGTCTGTCCAGCCGAGCGCCGCAGTCCATTGCTTGCCGAGCGCAGTGTACCAGATCGCGCCGAAGACCCAGGCCGCGACCGCCGCTGTGACAACGCCGATATAATTGATAGCCATGTCTTTGTCCCCCCGTTTCAGGTTCTGCCTCTTAACATGGACGCCGGTTTCATGCGAGAAGGTCTGGTCTGCCGGCATTCCGGCGGTTTCACACCGGATATATTCCATGAAGGTTTCGTCCGTGCGCGTTCTGTTCGCAACCGTCTTTATCTCCGCAGTCGTTTTTGCCGGCGCCCTGACGGGCGCAATGGCCGCGAGCGGACGCGTGTCCTTCGATGTCAACGGCCACAAAAGGGTCGCCACCATCCTTGAGCGGGCCCGGTTGAAGCGTGCGCCACGACCCCTGATCATTGTCTTGCGGGCCGCAGGTTCCGCCCCGCGTCGCCTCGGCCTGTCGCGCGTGGACAGGTTCCTCGGGCTTGACGAGGCCGCCGGCGCGGCCACCGTGCTCGCCTTCCCGAGTTCCGGGGGCGCCCGCTGGGACCTTGACGCTGGCAAGACTGACGATGTCGCGATGGTGCGGGCGCTCGCGGCGCGGATGATCGCCGATGGCATTGCCGATCGCCGGAAGATCTATCTTGCGGGCGTTTCCTCAGGCGGCTTGCTGGCGTTGCGCGTTCTTTGCGATGGCGCCGACTATCTGGCGGGGGCGGCGGTACTCCTCGCCAACATGCCGGCATCCCTCGCCAAATCCTGCAAGCCCGCGCGTCCTGCTGCGTTTCTGCTGCTTAACGGCACGTTGGACCCGTTGATGCCTTATCAGGGCGGCGAGGCGAAGCTTGTCGATTTCAAGGGCGAAGTTGCGGGGACTGACGCAACCCTGGCGCCTTTCGCGCTTGCCGCGGAATGCGGCAAGGCTCGCCCCGCCGAGGCGCTGCCCGACAAGAATCCCAACGATGGCACACGCGTTTTTGTAGAGCGATCCTCGGGTTGCAAGGCGCCCGTCGAACTTTTTCGTATTGAGGGCGGCGGACACGCCTTGCCGGGCTGGCCCGTGCGCGCCGACCGGGGCGAGATTGTTGGCGCCCGCAACAATGATATCGACACAGCGCGCATCCTCATCGATTTCTTCCGCCGCGCCGCGCGGTAGCAGGCGCTACGCCCGTTTCGCGTAGCGATTGGGCGGTCGCGGCAGGCCGAGATTCTCACGCAGGGTCGCGCCCTCATATTCCTTGCGGAACAGTCCGCGCTTTTGCAATTCCGGGATGACGAGATTGCAGAAATCGACGTGCTGGCCTGGCATATACGGCGGCAGCACGCAAAAACCATCGCACGCGTTCGCCACAAACCATTCTTCCATATAATCGGCGACCTTTTTCGGACTGCCGTGAATGGCGTTCTTGCCGCGCGCGCCCGCGCAACGCGCGCCGAGTTCGCGGATGGTGAGTTTCTCCCGCCGCGCCATTTCAACAATGCTGTCATAGTGCCCCTTGCTGGCGTTGGTCGGGGGCAGCGGATCTGGCAATTGCTCGTCGGGCGAATAAGGCGAAAGGTCAACGCCGCCAAGCATCGTTGAGAGGATTTCACGCCCCACCACCGGATGGATCAGGGATTGCAGCAGGTCGAAATCCTCGGCCGCCTTGTCGTCGGATTCGGCCACCACGACGCTCAGGCCCGGAAGGATTTTGAGATGATTGGGGTCGCGATTGTATCTGGACTGCATGCGCCCTTTCACATCGTCGTAATAGGTTTTGGCGGCGGGGATATTCAGATGCGGCGAGAAGATCGCCTCGGCGAACTCCGCCGCGAGTTCGCGCCCTTCATCCGACGCGCCCGCTTGCACCATGACCGGGTAACCCTGGGGCGGGCGCGGCGCATTGAGCGGACCGCGCACCCGGAAATGCGCGCCCTTGTGATCGATGTGCCGCATTTTAGCGGGATCAAAATAGAGCCCGCTTTCGACATCGCGCACAAAGGCGTCATCGTCCCAGCTATCCCACAGCTCCTGCACAACGTTTGCGAATTCATGCGCGCGGCCGTAACGCTCCGTGTGGTTCATCAATTTGTCGCGGCCAAAATTGGCGGCCTCCGCCGGCTGCGCCGATGTCACCAGATTCCAGCCGGCGCGGCCATGGCTGATATGATCGAGCGAGGCGAATTTGCGCGCCAGGTTATAGGGCTCCTGATAAGTGGTGGAAGCAGTGCCGGTGAGGCCAATATTTTTTGTCACCATCGCCAGCGCCGACAGCAGCGTTATGGGCTCGAAATGCGCGACAAATTGCACCGAGCGCGTAATCGCGTCGATATGCGCCTCGCGCATGGCGTTGCTGTCGGCAAGGAAAATCATGTCGAATTTCGCGGCTTCCGCCGCCTTGGCCATGGCGACGTAGTGCTCGATGCTGACGTTGGCGTCTTTTTGCGCGCGCGGGTGTCGCCAGGAGGCGACGTGATGGCCGGTCGGGTTGAAATAGGCCGCGAGTTTCATCTGTCTGGTCATGCGGCTGCCTCCCTCTGTTGCGCTTCATCGCATAGCATAACAGAGGCGCGTGCGCCTGGGGAGCAGCGTCAGGCTGTTTCACCGGCAAAAGACCGTGCGGCGGATCGGCGCGCGGCGTTGGCGCGGCGGCGCCGGCTCGCGCGGCTCCAGATGAGAAGCCCCGTGCCGAGAAGAAACAGAATTGCGGCGGCGGTGATAAAATTCACCACGCCTGCGGCAACGCCGGACCATGTTCCTTCGTGAATCTCTCGCGGTAAATTGCGTTGCGCCGGGGTCAATCCCTGGCCGGTCACGCGCCACCAGACGATCGCACCTGAGTCATCGAACACGCGCGCGACGCCGCCGTCGCGTCCGCGCGTCGTCACGGAATAGACGGTCGCCGGGTCAAAGCGCGCGTCAACCTGACGCAGGGCCTCGATGAGGGGCATGGGCGGCGCGCGGGGCGCGTCTGTGCCCGGACGGTCGGTGAATGAAATGTTCAGCCCGTCAAGCGCGCCGGTCAGCGGACTGATCGCCACCAGCGGCAGGAGACCACAGGCCGCGATCCTGTGCCAGCCCTGCAGCGTGTTGCGCGGCCGGGCAAAGCCAATGCCAAGACCGAGGATCGCCAGCGCGATCATGGCGAAACTGCAGGCGATGGTGAGATAATTGCGACCGAATACGAAGCGCCGGTGTAATTCCTTCGCGCCCGCGATGAAATCGCTGACAGGCGTTGCCCGGTTCAGCTTCCCGCCGGTGTCCATATCGATATCGATTTTGCTGCCTTTGCCCAGCCCTTCGAGCGTCAGAACCCTGTCATGCCAATCGATTGTCAGCGCTGACGCAATGCCCTCGGGGTCGGCGTGGCGAATGATTTCCTCAAGCCGCGTCTGGGCGATGGAGCCGGGACGAACGGCGGCTGCGTGGATAATCGGGATGGCTGACAGAATCAGGCCGGTCACGATGACAACAAGCAGGGGCAGGGCGAACAGGAGTGCGACCCAGCGATGCAGGCGCCGGAACAGATGGGCGGACATATAAACTTTCCAGTAGATCTTTGGCGCGCGGTCCCTCATTGCCGGAATGGGTGACGGGCTCGTGACATCGGGCCGTCGATGTGGATAGATTGCGCGCAAGCGCGCCGGAAAAGGCGAACGCATTCCGGAGGATCGCCATGCATCGTTTGCTGGGACCAATGCTCATGTCCCTCGCCGTCACATTGTCGTGCGCAAATGCGCAGGACTTTCCCTCGCGCGCCATTTCGATCGTCGTGCCCTATCCTGCAGGCGGCGTCACCGACAGTATGGCGCGGCTGATTGCGCAGAATATGCAGGATGCGCTGGGCCAGAGCGTTGTCATCGAGAATGTCAGCGGCGGCACGGGCTCGATCGGCGTCGGCAAGGTCGCGCACGCCGCGCCGGACGGTTACACCGTCATTCTTGGCAATGTCGAAACCAACGTCACCAACGCCATTGCCGTGCCGCAAAATTTCGACGTATTTGCCGATTTCGATCCGGTGGCGCTGCTGCCGTCCTATGCATTCCTGCTGGTGTCGAAGAACGATATACCGGCCAAAACGTTGACTGAATTCATCGCCTGGCTGAAGGCGCATCAGGATACTGCGTTTCAGGCGACAGTCGGCGGCGTTGGCGCCGCGCAACACCTCTGCGGTTTGCGTCTGCAACAGCAACTCGGGTTGCACTGGTCATTCGTGCCCTATCGCGGCGGCGCATCGGCGATGCAGGATATGATGGGCGGACAATTCGACATGATGTGCACCGCGACGGGCAGTTTCCTGCCGCTGGTGCAAGCGGGCTCCATTCGCGCTTACGCCGTGACCGCAAAAACGCGCCTTGCTGCAGCGCCGGAAATCCCCACCGTCGATGAGGCGGGCCTGCCGGGCTTTCATGTCGGCGTGTGGAATGCGGTCTGGGCGCCAAAGGGCTCGCCGAAGGCCGTCATAGCCAAACTCAACGCGGCTCTCATCGGAGCCATGCACGACCCCGCGATACGCCAGAAAATCATTGCCATGGGCCTCGATATGCCACCCGAGGATCAACTCACGCCCGAGGCGCTGGGCGTGTTCCAGCGCGCCGAGGCCGATATCTGGTGGCCGATCACCCGCCGCGCGATGGAGCCCGGACCGGGGAAATAGCAGCCTGATGGCGTCTGCCTGGCCTTATATTGCAAGGCGTGCGGGTCTATTCCTCGACAATTTTGTACTTCTGCCCGGCCTCCAGCGGGCCGGACTTTTCCAGTCCATTGAGCAGAAGAAACTGGTCGAGCGGGCGGTCTGCGCTTGCCATTCGTCTGGCCATGTCCTGCGCGGTGTCGCCTGCCGCAGCGGCAATCACTTTGATGCGCAGCGCGCGCAGTTTGGCGGCCTCCGCTGTCGACATCCGTCGGAACGTATTGATTGAAGCGCTATACTGCTGATCAAGTGTGGTGGGCAGGTCGCGCGCCGCGAAAATCAGCCGGTAGACATCCGCGCCGAGCTGAATGACTGCGACGCGGAAACTCCACTCGCCGCTACGGGCGGTCGCTGTGGCCGCGGGCAATCCGTTGATGGCGGTCGACTGGATCGAGGCGGGGAGCAGACCTTCGATCCAGCCCGATTGCAGATACGCGTCGAGCGCTGTCCCGGTATCGACATGCACGCTGTCAAACCGCAGCGCCTGTGCGCCGCCGTCGGCGACGCCGAGCACGGCCTGCGGGGTATTTTCAAGCACAAAACCGTCTGGCGCATCAAAAGTGAAACCGAAACGCGGATGCGAAAAGCGCCGACCGCGAATGACGCCGTCGGCAGGGCTGTCGCCAAAATCGATGCCATCGATCGCCGCCAGATAGTCGTTGCGTCCGGCGTCGCCAATGCCTGGCGCGCCAATCTGCCGCGCCGCCGCAGTCGCGCGCGCGATGCGCTCCGGCGTCGATGGATGCGTCGACATCAGGTCGGGCTGGTCCGCCTCGCGCTGGTTGAACAGCGCCGCGCGCAAGGTGATCGAACGGCCGAGCGAGGTCAGGAAGCGCGCTGCGCCATAAGGATCGTAACCGGCGGCGGCGGTGTTGCGCACGCCGATCTGATCGGCCTCGAATTCCTGCAGGCGTGAAAAATTGGCGAAGGTGCGCTGATTGACTTCAGTGATCTGCTGGCTTCGTTCGCCGGGCAGGAGCCGTTTGGTGGCGTTGACGACCAGCGCGTGATTTTTTTCCGTCTCGGCGCGCAACTGGGCGTGGCCGGCGGTGACATGGCCGATTTCATGCGCCATGACGGCGGCAAGTTCCGATGTGTCGTTGGCGAGCGCCAGCAGGCCGCGCGTGACAAACAGATCGCCGGAGGGCAGAGCAAATGCGTTGACGACAGGCGAATTCAGAATCGTGACCTTGTAGGCCTGCGCGGGCTTGTCGCCTGCGGCGGCGAGCTTGCCGAGCACCGTGTTGATATAGGTTTCTGCGGGCGGGAACGCATAGGCCCCTCCGAACATCGCCGCCAGACGTTTTTGCTCGGCCGAAACTGGCGTTGCGGGCGCGACAATCTGTGGCGCAGGCGTCGGCCCCGGCACCGGCGTAACTGCGCTGTCGAGCTCGATCGTAGCGCAGCCCGAAAGCGCAAGCGCTGTCACAAGACTGGCTGCGGCCCGGACGAGGGAGCGTGAAATCATGATCCTGGGACGGGCCGGTGATTTAACATCCGGCATATATAGCCAGATTCAGGTCTATTGCCGAGCCCGGGGGCGATTGTAAGGCGAATTTACAGCGGAAGCCGGAATTTCAAGCGCCGAAGGGTAAATGATTTCTATCTGCGGACCAAAGCGCAAATCGAGCTGTCCGCGGATGCGGGCGAATGCGCCTGTCAAGGTGCGGGGGTCGAGGCCGCTGGCGGTCATTTGCTTGAGCGTCGCGCGGGGGATCGTCGCGGAAAAATCAACTGTCCGCATGGGGCCGAAGTTGAGATAGAGGCGGCTCGCAGTTTCTCCAACGCTCGTGACCCGACCTTCCACAATCACTTTCTGTCCGGCGTGGCCTGCAAACGCCTCGCGCTGGGATGAGGGCAACGGCGCGTTGGCCGGGTCCGCCCAGAGGCCGCGATGGCCGAGGCGCGCTTCCTCTTCGAGCGTAAACAGCGGCGCGAGGCAGGCTGCCGGGCCAGGCTCCACAAGAGCGCGGGCCGCGCCCGTTGCAATCAAATGATCGGCGAGAGAAACCGGCGCGCGCTCGTCATCGTCCGGCAGGGTTGCAAAAACCCGCGCGAGGTTGCGACCCCAGCGGTCCTGCGTTGCGCCGATATAGTCTATGTCCAGGTCGCGGTCTGTGAGCCAGGCGCGCAGCTTGACAGCCGCATCGGCGCCTGCGGGCGGTGCGGGCGCTTCAACGCCATACAGGCGGAGATGGCCGCCGTCTTCGAGCGCGATTTCCAGCCGGTCATCGACATCGGCGGCTCTTGCTGTCGTTGTCCGCGCCGTTGGGCAGGAGGTTTGCGCGCCAGCGCAGGCGAAGGGCCAGACCACAATCAGGCCCGCGTAAAACAATCGCCGCATGAACGCCAGAATCCGGGACTCGCGACGGTTTATCCCGGCGCGTGATCATGTTACATAGCACGTCTGCGGTTCCGTAGCTCAGCAGGATAGAGCAGCGGTTTCCTAAACCGAAGGTCGGAAGTTCGAGTCTTCCCGGGACCGCCAGCGATTTCAAGGGGATATACAGATCTCGGAGACCACAAAAAAGGCGTAGGCGAACAGATTTGATTGGCGGGAGGCCGGGGCAGTGATAATCGCTTTGTGACTGCGGCGTTGTTGGCGCCAGCATGGTCGGAGTGCTGGTTTGCATCGAGCCCATGTACGCTGTCGATCCGGTTCCCGACAAAAAATGACTGGGGGATTCAATGCCAATTTTGAAACTTGACGATGTCGATCTTTATTTTGAAAGCCACGGCAGCGGTCGCCCCTTTTTGTTCAATTCCGCGACAGCGACATGGGGCGAGCTCTGGAAGTTCTATCAGGTTGACGAATTTTCCAGGGATCATCAGGTCATCATTTTCGATCAACGCGGAACGGGGCGCTCGCCGGTGCGTTCGACGGATTTTTCCACGGCGCGGCTGGCGGCGGATGCAGCCGCCCTGCTCAGCCATCTTGGAGCAAGGGATGCAATTGTGCTTGGCCATTCCAACGGCGGCCGCGTGGCGCAGGCGCTGGCGCTCGATTATCCCGATCTCGTCGGCAAACTGATCCTGGCGTCCTCCGGCGGCACGCATCGCGGGTCCAAAGGCATACCGCTCAAGCTCTGCATGGGGCTCGTTGAAAAGGGATACGAGGGGTCGCTGCGGGACGGCGGGCTCAACACCGGCTTTACGGCTGCCTATCGGGCGAGCCATGCCGATCATGTCGCACGATTCATGCAAGTCCGGGCACAGGGCGCGCCATCGCTGGAAATATTCCTGCGCCACGTGATCGGGCGGCAGGATTTTGATTCAAAGGGGCGGCTCGCAGGCCTCTCGATTCCCGCTCTCGTGATGGTCGGCGGCGATGAAGACCATGGGGCGCAGGGCGGCGTGACGCATCTGGCCTTCGCAAAACAACTCGCCGCCGAAATTCCAAACGCTGAATTCGCACTGCTGGAAGATCAGGGCCATTATTATTACTATTCGGCCCCTGAGCAGATGAGCCGCATCATCCGCGATTTTATTGTGCGATAATTTACGACAAACACGGCGATGTGAAAGCATGGCCGATTGCTTTCGCCGATCTAGCCATTTCAGGCGAAGCGGGGACTGGCTTGCCGCCGGTCCCCGTCCTTTAAATCGTCAGTTGCTGCCGAATGTCTGTTTGGCGCGCTGCCACCAGCCTGAGCGTTTGGGTCGCGCGGGATCGAGCGGCGCTTCGGGCAGGGGCGCGATATAGGCCGGCGGCGGTTCGACGGCATGGACCGCCTGCGGGGTTTCCCCGGCGATAGCCTCCGTTACGGGGACAGGCGCAGGGACCTCGCGATGCACAGCCGCAACGGCCTCAACAGTTTCGGGATCGTGCGAGACAGCCAAGGCTGTCGCGACGGGCTCCGGAGCCACAGGCTCTGGCGCGACGCCGGCAGCGTACGCCGCTTCATTCGCAGCAGCGCCGCTGTCCTGCGCGGGTTCGACGGCGTGTTCCTCGTCCGCCTGCGGCGCGGGGGAGGCGCCCTGATCGCCGTTGTTGTTCCGCTCGCCCCAGACGCGGGGCTCGCCCCGGCGCCGTCGTCCGCGACCGCGCTGGCGAAGCCCGCCACCGGATTCAGCGGCGCCAAAAGCGGCGTTGTCCGGCTGGGCGCCCTCGGTCTCTTCGGCGCCAGCGATTGCTTGGCGCCCGCCATTCCCATGCGTCGGGAAATCGCCGCCGATGCGGGCGACATATTCGAGGCCATTGTCTGTGGGTTGCGGTTCGTTGGCGTCCTGGAATACGGCCTCGCGATCGCCGCGCCCGCGTCTGCGCCGGCGTTTACGGCGGGGACGCGAATCATTTTCGCCGCGCGGTCCATCGGTTGTCTCCGCGCCGTCCAGCTCTTCGCCTTCGTCCTCGTCGCCCTCGGCGTCGGCCTCGGTCGGGGTTTCAGCAGGCTCTTCCTCCTCAGGCTGCGGCGGAATCGAATCAATCCTGATCGATTGCGTGCGGTGCGTGAGATCGGGCGGAGGAGCTGCGAGTTCGCCCCGTTCCATGGCGTAATACGTCATGCCGGACAGCGAGTCGTCTGCCGCGATGATCACTGAAACACTGAATCGACGTTCGATGTCGCTCAGGCTCGCCCGTTTGTGATTGAGGATATAAAGCGCGACCTCGGTTCGGGCGCGCACTACGATGTTGTGCGTTGCCGAGCGGGCAAGCACATCTTCAATGGCGCGCAATGTATGCAGCGCGATAGACGCTGTGGCTCGCATCTGGCCGGTGGCTGCGCAATGCGGACAAGGAACGGTCGATCCTTCGAGGACGCCGGTGCGCATGCGCTGGCGCGACATTTCGAGCAGGCCGAAATGCGAAATCCGGCCGACCTGAATTCGGGCCCGATCATTCTTCAACGCATCCTTGATGCGCCGCTCGACTGCGCGGTTGTTGCGATGCTCCTCCATGTCGATGAAGTCGACAACGATGAGGCCGGCAAGATCGCGCAGTCGCAGCTGGCGCGCAACTTCGTCCGCGGCCTCCAGATTGGTGCGCAACGCTGTGTCTTCGATATTGTGTTCGCGTGTCGAACGGCCAGAGTTCACATCAATCGCGACGAGCGCCTCGGCCTGGTTGATGACCAGATAACCACCGGATTTTAGCGTGACAGTGTTCGAGAACATCGAATCAAGTTGCGTTTCAACCCCGCTCTTGGCGTAGAGCGACTGTTGTTCGCGCCACAACCGGACATTTTTTTCATGGCTTGGCATCAACATGCGCATGTAGTCGCGCGCTTCGACAAAGCCCTCATCGCCAGCCACGAGAACCTCATCGATCTCCTTGCTGTAGAGATCGCGGATGGAGCGCTTGATGAGCGATCCCTCCTCGTAGACAAGGCAGGGCGCGGTTGATTTCAGCGTGAGTTCGCGCACGCTCTCCCACATGCGCAGCAGGTATTCAAAATCGCGCGTCACTTCGTTCGTTGTGCGCGAGGCGCCGGCGGTGCGAAGAATCACCCCCATGCCTTCGGGCACTTCCAGTTCGCCAGCAATTTCCTTCAGACGCTTGCGGTCCTGGGTATCCGTGATCTTGCGTGAAATGCCGCCGCCCCTGGCGGTGTTGGGCATCAGCACAGAGTAGCGTCCGGCCAGCGAAAGATAGGTTGTGAGCGCTGCGCCCTTGCTGCCGCGCTCTTCCTTGACGACCTGAACCAGCAGCACCTGACGGCGTTTGATGACTTCCTGAATCTTGTACTGGCGGCGCATCCGGGGCGCGCGATAGGGCATTTCCTCCATCGCATCGCCGCCGATCTGTTCGACGGAGTCGTCTTCTTCGGAGTCTTCGTCCTCGTCGTCTTCGTCGTCCTGCGCTGGTGGGCGCTGGTCGCGCGATTCGACAGCGCTCGCATGTTCATCGCTGGCGTGCGGTTCGTCTTCTGCGTTTGACGCCTCGACTGTTTCATGCGCGGCGTGGTCAGTCTCCGCGGGCGCAAGCGTCGGAGCCTCGTCTTCATGAAGGGAGGGTTTGTCGAGCGCGTGCGATGGGGTCAGCGACTCCTGCGCTCCGTGCCCGGCATGGTCAATCGCCTGATGCTCAAGACCGGCGGGCGAGGTGGATTCAACCGCGCCGTGGGCCTCAGCTTCGTGCGTGTGATCATGAACGCCTGCATCGGTGGCCGGCTCAACGCCGCCGATCTCAGCATGTTCGCCGCTCACGCCCTGCGCTTCAGCGTCAGGCGTTCCATCGCCGGTCGCGGTGGGATCGGCAAACGCATCGCCATTTGGAGGCGTAGCGTCCGCCGGCCCGGTAACCGCCTCGTCAGGACGCCGGCGGCGCTGAAAGCGATCTGGACGGCGGCGACGACCCTTGCGTTGCTGCGCGCCGCGTTCGTCCTCGTCTTCCTGCGCGTGAGCGCGCGCTTCGTCGGCGAGGAGCGCCTGTCGATCCGCGACAGGAATTTGGTAGTAATCGGGATGGATTTCCGAAAAGGCCAGAAATCCATGGCGGTTGCCGCCATATTCGACGAAAGCGGCCTGCAGGGAAGGCTCTACGCGCGTGACTTTCGCCAGATAGATATTGCCGCGCAATTGCCGCTTGCTGGCTGATTCGAAATCGAATTCTTCGACCCGGTTACCGCGCAGCACCACCACCCGGGTCTCTTCCGGGTGGGAGGAATCGATAAGCATTTTGTTGGCCATGGGATACTCTTCCGGGCATGTTCGGCAGCCCCGGATCGCCAGTCCCGACAGGACGGCGCGAGGCCGTTCCGGAATCAAGGCGACGAAGCGGTGCGGCATACATGCCGATTGGATGTGAAAGGGAAAACGCGTCCGGTCCGGCGTCCTGAATGACGCCCGCGCGCCGGACAGGTACGCGATGAAAATACGCCATCGGACTGTGGCGAACGAAGTCGTTGGAAGGGATTGCTGCTGCGCGCAGGCCAGTTCCGGCGCGCCGCGCGCGCGCAAGGCGCTGAGCGGGCGACGAATGGGGCGTGAGCGCGACAGTCATGAATCCAAAAAACCAAATCCGCAGGATGCAGAACCCGGCGGTCCAAACCACGCCCTTGCGGGGCGACCCATATCCGGAATGCGCTTCGGGCCACTGTGGCCTGACGCCGCCGCTCACAAACTCCGAAAGGCCGGTGAGCCAGGACGGAAGGTGGGCGTGCAACGCTGAAGTGTCCAGCCATTCAGAAAGCTGGACCGCCGACCCCGGATGGGGCTCTGATACATAGCGGTTGGAATAGCCGTTTGGCAAGTTTTCAATTGCTGTGGCCAAAACGCAACACCCTGACGCATTCCAGTCCGCCGGGTCTAACGGGGCGTTAACGGTTTCCACCCTATGCTTTACAGAGCGTAAAGGCTCGGATGTCCGCGCGGGAAATCTCATAATGCCCTCGGCGCATGAATATTTTTCGATCGGCCGGCGCCTGTTCGCTACCGCGGCGGGATGCGCCTTGCTGGGTCTTGCGGTCTGCCAGCCAGTTTTGGCTGCGCAAACAGTCGCGGCGACAGGCGGCCCGTTCACGCCGGCGCTTGCGGCCAATGGAATCATCGCCACCGGCGGGCGGCTGGAATCCACAGGCGAATTGACACGCCTGACGTTTGATGTTGAACGCAGCTTTGACGTGCATGGCTTCCTTCTGGCCGACCCGAATCGCGTCGTCATCGAGCTGCCGGAAGTCAATTTTCAGGTCGATCCGACGATTGGTCTGCGCGCGCCGGTTGCTGCAACCCGGCCTAAAGGCAAGCGTGGCCCGCTTGCGGGCGCCGAGCCGGCCAAACCGCTCGCAGGTGTTATCAGGTCCTACCGTTTCGGCTATTTTGCACCCGGAAAATCGCGGATTGTGATCGATCTGGCGGAGCCAGCGCGCCTCGTCCGCGCTGTCGTCGAGACGCAGCCTGGCCGGCGCCCGCGCCTGGTTGTGGAATTGTCGCCCATCGCGCGGCCAGCCTTTCTTGCGTCGGTTCAAAAAGCAGCGCCATCGCAGAGCGTGGCCGCGTCTGCAATTCCGGCTGCGAGCATCTCCCAGGCGCGTCCCGTTGTCGTCGTTGACGCGGGCCATGGCGGCGTCGACGATGGCGCGCATGGCGGTCCAGGCGCTGTCGAGAAAGACATTGTGCTGGAGTTCGCGCGCAATCTTGCTGCGCGGCTCGACAAGTCCGGGCGCTACAAGACGATCCTGACGCGATCGACCGATATTTTTATCCCGCTCAATGACCGCGTGAAAATCGCGCGGGAAGCCGGGGCGTCGCTGTTCGTCTCGATCCACGCCGATACGCTCGCCGACGATCCGCAAGTCGCTGGCGCCACAGTCTATACGGTTGCCGACCAGGCGTCCGATGTCGCCGCCGCCCGACTGGCGGACAAGGAAAACCAGTCTGACGCGGTTGCAGGCGTCGACAGTGGCGGGGACGCCGGCGAGGTCGCAGATATCCTTTTCGACCTCACGCGGCGCGAAACACGATCCTATTCGCAGGTTTTTGCGCGAACTCTGATAGATTACGTGGGGGAAGTTGCGCGCCTGAACAAGAATTCGCGGCGCGCCGCCGGGTTTCGTGTGCTGAAAGCGCCCGATGTGCCGTCTGTCTTGCTCGAACTTGGCTATCTTTCAAGCCAGGGCGATTCGTCAAATCTCGTTTCGGTCGCATGGAGAGAGAAAGTCGCCGGCGCTGTTGCTTCGGCGGTCGATCGCTTCTTTGTTGCGCGCGGCGTCGTATCGGCAAGCGCGCAACCGACGGAGGCGGCCGGCCAGTTGAAGGAAAGCTTCAATTCGGTCGCAGCGCGCGGAGCCGATCGTGCAGATCGCTAGCGCATTTTCCGATCCAGCTGGATCGCAAAATGTTTCCGGATTTACAATTTTAGGGGCTTTCCCCGGCGATCGGATCGCAATCGTTTGGAGCGAAACCGGCGTCCGCTTCGCTGGAAAACGCTCCGGCTCGCCCGAAATTCAACACAAATCTGCGGCACAAAAGCATCCTGTGTATGGAACGCTGGTTGCTTGCGCCGATCGCGATCCTGTAAGAGAGCGTTTGCGCAGGGCTCGCGTCTATCGCGTGGAATGAGACAATATGCGGCTGATCGCCAGATTTTTCGGATTTTTATTTGCCACCGGCGCCATTGTTTTTATCGTGGGCGCGGCTGCGGCTGCTTTGCTTGTTTGGCATTTCGAGCAGGATCTGCCCGACACAGCGCAACTGAAGAATTATGAACCGCCTGTGATGACGCGCGTTCATGCGTCGGATGGATCAATTCTGGCCGAATATTCGCGCGAGCGGCGGCTGTATCTGCCGAGCAATGCGATTCCCCCGCTGGTGAAGGACGCATTCATATCGGCGGAAGACAAGAATTTTTACACGCATAACGGCGTCGATCCCGAGGGTATCGCCCGCGCTGTTGTTGTGTTGTTTCAGGGTTCAAAGCGCGTGCAGGGCGCCTCTACGATCACCCAGCAGGTCGCTAAAAACTTCCTGCTCACCAATGAACGTTCCTACGAGCGCAAAATTCGCGAAGCCTTGCTCAGCTTCCGCATCGAGAGCGCCTATTCGAAAGAGCGTATCCTTGAACTTTATCTGAATGAAATTTATCTCGGTCTCGGCAACTACGGCATTGCTGCGGCGGCGTTGAATTATTTCGATAAGTCCGTCCATGAACTCAGTATCGCCGAAATGGCCTATCTTGCCGCTTTGCCCAAGGCGCCGAGCGATCTCAACCCCTTCCGCAATCGCGACCGCGCTGTGGATCGTCGCAATTACGTCATCGGTCGCATGGCTGAGGATGGCTACATCACGCACGATCAGGCGGAAAAGGCGAAGGCTGAACCGTTGACGGTCAATCCGCGCGCGCTGTCGCCAAACTCCTATGCAGCGGGCTATTTTGCCGAAGAGGTGCGACGCGATCTGCTCGACCGCTATGGCGAAAAGAAGCTTTACGAAGGCGGGCTGTCCGTTCGAACCACTATCGATCCGAAGATGCAATTGATGGCGCGCAAGGCGCTGGTCGACGGGCTTGTGCGGTTTGACGAGGCGCACGGCTTTCGCGGGCCCATGCGCAGCATCGATATTTCGCGCGACTGGGGAATCACGCTGGCCGAAATTCCCGCGCTTGGCGATGTTCAGCCGTGGCGGTTGGCGGTTGTTCTGGACACCAGCGATGGTCAGGCCAGGGTCGGGCTGCAACCCGCCAAGGAAAAAAGCGGCGAGATCGTCCGCGAACGCGTAACTGCGATTCTTGCGCGCGAGGGCATGTCCTGGACCAACAAGGCGTCTGTTCGCTCGGCGTTGCAGCCGGGCGATGTGATCTATGTCGAACCGATGGACGGCAAGCCCGGACAAGTTCGCTTGCGGCAGATTCCGGACATTTCCGGCGCGCTCGTCGCGATGGACCCCTTCACGGGGCGCGTTTTTGCGATGGTGGGCGGTTTCTCCTACGACCAGTCGGAATTCAATCGCGCAACGCAGGCCCTGCGGCAGCCAGGTTCGTCCTTCAAGCCGTTTGTCTATGCGACGGCGCTCGACAACGGTTATACGCCCTCTTCGATCCTCCTCGACGATCCGATCGCCATCGACCAGGGCAATGGCGAAATCTGGAAACCGGAAAACTTCGAGAAGGAAGGCGGCGGCGGCCCGCATACGTTGCGCTATGGCGTCGAACATTCCAAAAATCTGATGACGGTGAGGCTGGCGCGTGAAATCGGGATGCCGTTGATCGCTGAATACGCCAAGCGGTTCGGCATTTATGACGACCTTCCGAATTATCTGGCCTATTCTCTGGGCGCGGGCGAGACCACTGTTCTGAAGATGGTCACCGCCTATTCGATGCTCGCCAATGGCGGCAAAAGGGTGAAGGCCACGCTGATCGATCGCATTCAGGATCGTTGGGGACAGACCATTTTCCGGCACGATGAACGCATGTGCGAGGGCTGCGACGCCGCCAAATGGGACAATCAGCAGGAACCCCGGCTGGTCGACAAGCGCGAGCAGGTGCTGGACCCGCTGACGGCCTATCAGATCACCTCCATCATGGAGGGCGTGATCGATCGTGGCACGGGCATTTCCATCAAGCCGCTTGGCCGCGTTCTGGCGGGCAAGACCGGCACCACCAATGAAGCCAAGGATCTGTGGTTTGTCGGCTATTCGCCGGATCTGGCGGTGGGCGTATTCCTTGGCTATGACCGCCCGCGCTCGATGGGCGATTCAGCGCAGGCGGCGACCTATGCCGCGCCGATCTTTCGCGAATTCATGCGTGTCGCGCTGAAGGACCGGCCTGATACGCCATTCCGTGTGCCGCAGGGAATCAAATTGATACCGGTCGATGTCAAGACCGGGATGCGCTCGAATGGCGCGGGCTCCATTCTGGAAGCCTTCAAACCGGGAACCGCGCCACCCGATTCCTACGCCTTTGGCGGCGCTCCAAAAGCTGCCGGCGCGACGCCTGACGCCGACAAGGCTGTGGGGTCGGGCACAGGCGGGCTGTATTAGTCCCGGTTTGCTGCCGCCATTTACTTGAAGCTGCGCTCCGTTTATGGGTCGCCCTCCTCAATTCCACAGGTGAAGCCATGCGTGCGGAAGCCGAATCGCTCGTCGAAAGCATCAAGCAGTCCATGGGACTGCTGAGGAGGCATCTTTGACGTCGAACATTCCAGCCGTCGCCTCGCCGAGCTGACGGCAAAAGTCGAAGATCCCGATCTCTGGAATGACGCTGCCGCCGCGCAAAAGATCATGCGCGAGCGCACCGACCTTGAGGAGCGCCTCGGCTCGCTCGCGCGTCTTGAACGCGATCTCGACGACGGCATTGGCTTTGTCGAGCTTGGCGAGGCGGAAAATGACGAAGCCACCGAAAAGGAGGGCCTCGCCATGCTCGCGGCGCTGGCTGCCGAAGCGCAGCAACGCGAAATCGAAACGTTGCTGTCGGGCGAAGCGGACGCCAACGACACGTTTGTTGAAATCCATTCGGGCGCCGGCGGCACGGAAAGCTGCGACTGGGCGCGCATGCTTGAGCGCATGTATACGCGCTGGGCGGAGCGGCGAAAATTTTCAGTCGAGGTGATCGAGGAAACCGCTGGCGAAGAGGCCGGGCTCAAATCCTCCACCTTGCTGATCAAGGGCCACAACGCGCACGGCTGGCTCAAGACGGAATCGGGCGTGCACCGTCTGGTGCGTATATCGCCGTTTGATTCGAATGCGCGCCGACACACGAGTTTCGCCTCGATCTGGGTCTATCCGCTGGTCGATGACCGGATCGATATTCAGGTCAATGAATCGGATTGTCGGGTCGATACCTACCGCGCCTCGGGCTCGGGCGGTCAGCACGTCAACAAGACCGATTCGGCGGTGCGCATCACGCATATTCCAACGAACATTGTCGTCGCCTGCCAGTCCGAGCGCTCGCAGCACAAGAATCGCGCGACCGCGTGGAACATGCTGCGCGCCCGACTTTACGAGCGCGAACTGGAAATCCGCGAGGCGGCGGCCAGCAAGGTTGAAGCCTCCAAGTCCGATAATTCCTGGGGCCATCAGATCCGCAGCTATGTCTTGCAGCCCTACCAGATGGTCAAGGATCTGCGCACGGGTCTCGTGTCCGGCACGCCTGCCGAAGTGCTCGACGGCAAGCTCGACAATTTCATGGAAGCGGCTCTCGCCCAGCGCGTGCGCGGCGGCGGCCCGGACAAGGTCGAGGATGTCGATTAAGGGGTCGGCGGCAGAATGGCTCGTTCCATGGTGCTGTGAGAGAGGATTGAACTCTCGACCTCTCCCTTACCAAGGGAGTGCTCTACCACTGAGCTACCACAGCATGGAATGCGCGGGCCAAAAAATGACAGTGTATGCGGGCGCCGCTGTGAATTCA
>CAIZEI010000112.1 GCA_903931945.1 uncultured Hyphomicrobiales bacterium
CCCGTTCGCGAAGGTCCATCGAATAGCTGTGACCCATGATCCACCTCCAATGACGGTGAATCACTTTCAAGCCGATTCGGGAATCCCTTTCGATTCCTTTTTCAGGCACGATGCTCTAAACGGCGACTTCGGCGGCAATATGAGGATGCGGGTCGTAGCCTTCGACGATGAAATCTTCGATACGGTAGGAATCAATATCCGGAGGCTTGCGGGCAAGGCGCAGCCTTGACCAGGGGCGAGGCTGACGCGACAACTGGGTTTGTGCGGCCTCAAGATGGTTGAGGTAGACATGGACGTCGCCGCCCATCCAGACGAAATCGCCGGCCTCTAGGTCGCATTGTTGTGCGATCATCGCCTGGAGCGCCGCCCCGCCCGCCCAGTTGAAGGGGCAGCCCAGTACGAGATCGACGCTGCGCTGGAACATCAAACAATTCAGACGCCCCTTCGTGACATGGAATTGATAGACCATATGGCAAGGCGGCAAGGCCATGGCGTCGATTTCAGGGACATTCCAGGCATGGAACAGCAGGCGGCGGCTTGCGGGATTGCTTTTTATGCCTGCAATCAAGGCTGCGATCTGATCGTATCGGCGTCCATCCGGCCCGAGCCATTGGCGCCACTGCTTGCCATAGACCGGGCCAAGTTCGCCCCATTTTTCCGCGAAAGCGGCATCCGCCAGGATCGCAGCCTCAAAATCGGTCTGGGACATCGCTTCGCCGGTCTCCCTGCGATAGCGGGCCAGCGGCCAGTCGGTCCAGATACGCACATTTTCCTGCAACAGTGGGCGGAGATTGGTGCCCCCGGTCAGAAACCACAGCATCTCCTTGATGGCGGTTTTCCAGTAGACGCGCTTGGTGGTCAGAGCCGGAAACTGTGCGCTGGCGTCGATCCGCACCATGGCGCCAAAGATCGACAGCGTGCCGACTCCGGTGCGGTCGACGCGCCTGTCGCCACGCTCCAGCACGTCGCGGAGCAGGTCGAGGTATTGCTGTTCTGGATGGGAAGCGGTCATGGCCTCTATTTGCCCGCGAATGCGGCCAGAATCCATCCCGACAGGTTATATATCCCGTGGAAAGTTGTCGTCGCCCTGATGCTGCCGCTCCGCTCGCGCGCATAGCCGAGCAACAATCCCACCGGGAAAACCGCGATGGCGTAGAGATGGGTTTTTTCCCAATGGGCGATGGCGAACAGGACGGAAGTCGTCACAATTGTTGCGATCGACCCAAGCCGTCCGCGCAGGGCGGTGAACAGCCAGCCGCGAAACAGCAATTCTTCGCACAAAGGCCCCAGCGCGACGACCAGGATAAGAGACGCCAAAACGCCGGCGACCCCATGGGGAAAGGCAACCCAGTTTTTGGAGTCAGGATACCAGGCCTCGATCACCGAACCGATGGCGATGCCCCAGATGACGCCAGCAGCGGCGAGCGCAAGATAGATGGATTCAAGGCGGAACGGTTTCCAGGCAATGTAATCGCGCCAGTGCGGGCCCCGCCGCAACCGCGCCACCAGCAGCACGGCGGCTGCAATCGCCAGATAGACCAGCGCGCCGGCAGAAAATGTGACCAGCAGGCGCGTATCGATATCGAGGGATATGAACGTGTTTTGCGCGCCGCCGATATCGTCGAGAAACGTCCTGAACCCGCGAATGACGATATCGGCAAGCGCAGCGAGACCTGCGATGATACACAAGACCAACGGCGTGATGACCATAAACCCGAGCGCGTCGACAACCAGTCGAACTGTCAGGCGCACGACGCTTTCGGCAGATTGCTGCGGTGGCGCGAGCGGTATTTCAATGTCCGGCACGGGGTCCTCGAATCGGTCGCGTTTCCGGGAGTTTAGGTGCTAGAGCGTTTTCCAGCGAAGTGGAAACCGGTTCGCGTTAAGAAATCGCGTTAAAACATGGACTCTCGAGCCCCGATCTGATTCCATCAGATCGGCGCTCTAGAAAGCGCTGGCGCCCGTAATTTCAGCGCAGCGGCAAGGGGGATTTCGTGCGGTATTCATTCGCTCATGTGTTCGGTTTTGCAAGTCTTGCAGTCTTCGCGGCGCTCCCCGCGCAGGCGCAAGGGGTCGAATCGCTCTATGTCGGAAAAACAGTCACGCTGCTTGTCGGCGCGGGCGCTGGCGGCAGTTATGACATTTATGCGCATGCGCTCGCCAATCATCTGGGCAAGCATATTCCCGGCGCGCCCCAGATCCTTGTAAAGCTCGGCGGCGGCGTTGGCGGCGGCGTCGCAACGGCAATCCAGCTGGAACATTCGTCGCCGCGCGATGGCGCCGTGATCGGTATGGTGCAGCAGACCAATGTGACCGGCCAGCTCACCGAATCCGCCATGGCGGGGAAATATGATGTTTCCAAATGGCGCTGGATCGGCGGTATGGCTTCGTTGCGCAATTTTCTCGGCGTCTGGTTCACTGCGCCCGCGCAATCGCTGGACGAGGCCAAAACGAAAGAAGTTATTATTGGCGCGACGGGGCGCAATTCGCCAACCTATACGGTTCCGGCGGCGGTGAATGAACTCATCGGGACAAAATTCAAAATGGTGCTGGGATACAATGGCGCGGCCGATCTCAATCTGGCCATGGAGCGCGGGGAGATTCAGGGCCGCGGCGCTTCCTGGATCAGCGTCGTTCTTCAGGCCCCGCAATATATCAGCGGCGCCAAGCTGAAGCCACTGGTTGTCGACGGTTTGACCCGCGACCCGCTGTTGCCGGATGTTCCAACCTTGCTCGAACTCGCGAACAATGACCAGCAGCGCGCTGCAGTCCGCCTTATATCCGCATCTGCTGACTTTGCTCGCGCGTTCTTCGCGCCGCCCGGCGTTCCTGACGCCAGGGTCGAGGCCTTGCGCAAGGCTTTCGACGCCACGCTGAACGATCCTGATTTTGTCGCCGAAGCGGCAAAATTGCAACTGACCATCGAGGCGCGCGGGGGCGTTGAGCTCGATCGCCTGGCTGCGCAGGTGATCGCCTCGCCTCCCGATGCCGTGCAAATGGCAAAAACGCTGCTGGGCAGCGAGTAAGTTACCATTTGCGTCTCCGCTGTTAACCCTTCCTGAAATAAACATGTTGCATGTTCCGTCCCGATCGTCGCGCGGGGACTGCAAAACTCATGAGAGAGAATGGGCCCGCAAGTGCGTCATTGAGCGAAGTGGGAGCCGGTTTTGCGCCGGATGATCTCAGGCGTTCGTCAGAAGGAAACGCATTCAATCTTGAATCTGGAAACCTTTCCCCATCGATTCGGGCTGCAAAAAGCTCTGGCGCTCTCGCGAACGCGCATCTGATTGCTGCTGTTTCCAGCCTCTATATTGCTGCAGATGTGATTTTCGTGGCGGGATTGCAGCCGCTTGCCGCTGCCCTCACAGGCGCCGGCTGCTTTTTCTCGCTGCTGTTTGTCTGGCGCGGCGCGCCAGATCTGCGCGGAGCATTCATCGACGGCCCCATTGACTGGCGGTTGCTGGCGGCCTCTCTGGCCGCTGTTTGCGCGTTGGCTGTCCTCGCCGGGGGAGGACATTTTTTCTACGCAAATCCGGACTGGCTGATTCGCGATGCGGTGCTTGGGGACCTCTCGCGTCATCCTTTCCCACTTGCCTATCGCCATGAGGGCGGCGATCTGATTTTGCGGGCGCCGCTCGGCATGTATTTGCTGCCTGCGACTGTGGGGCGTCTGACGGGATTGTTCGGCGCGCATTTTGCGCTGCTTGTCCAGAATGTCATCCTGCTCGGCGCTTCGGTCTATGTGATCGCCAGCCTCGCGCCGCGCTGGCGCGCGTTCGCGATTTTTTTGTTTCTGTTTTTTAGCGGCGTGGAAATTATCCCGCAGATCAAGATGATCATGGCGGGGTCGGCGAAAGGCCTGTGGCCGCCGTGCGATATTGAATGGTGGACGCTGTATTTCCAGTATTCCAGCAATGTCACCGAAATTTTCTGGGCGCCGAACCATGCAGCGCCAGGGTGGTGGCTGGCGTCGCTCGTCCTGCTTGCCGCCCGGCGCGAGTATGACCTTGCCCGGCTCGGCGTCATGACCGCTGCGATGCTGTTGTGGTCGCCGCTGGCGGTCGTCACTGCCCCGGTCTTCCTGCTTTCCATCGCTGCGCGTGATCATTTCCGCGATTTTCGTTCGATGCGACTATGGCTGGCGATGGCTGCCGCAGCGCTGTTTCTGCCGGTTGTGGTCTTTTTGATGATTGGCGCTGATCGCGTGCCCACAAGCGGCTTTCTGCTGGGGAAACCGGGATTCATCGCAGTCTATCTGAGTTTTCTCACCATCCAGATTCCCCATGCCTATATCATCTACAAGGCCTGGCCGGCGGTCGATGAAAAGCTGCGCAATCTTGTTGTCGTGGCCGTTGGCCTGCTGTGCGTCATTCCATTGTATTCCTTTGGCCCTGGCAACGATCTGGCGATGCGAGGCTCCATTCCGCCGCTGGTTATCCTCGCGTATGCGTTCGTCAGCGTCGTGGCGAGCGTTGACTGGCGAACGCGTCCAGGCCTTGGCGCAGCGACAGCGCTTATCGTGGCGGGCGGCGCCATGACGCCGCTTTTTGCCATTGCCGGCGGGCTTTACTATCGCCCCTACGCCATCAGCGTCTGCGATCTGCTGACAGCTTCGCATCAGATCGATGGCGAGGGCTTGCCCGACAATTATGTGGCGCCGCGCGCGCGCGCGCCAGACTGGATTGTGCATCCCGGCATGCCTGTCGAGCCAGTAACCGCCGGGGGTCGCGATTGCTGGCCTGATCATCCCCTGCCGGAGTGGACGCATCCCGGGCCAAAGCTGTGAGGGCGCAAGGCGAGGGCCATCAGCAATGAACAATCGCGGCTTGATGATTGCGACGACAGGCGTTTTCGTCAGCGGCAACGCCCTGTTTGCAATGTCGCTGCGCGCCGCGCCGGCAACCGTCGTTCTTGCCGGTTGCGCCGGAGTTCTGGCGATGGCGGCGAGCGCGCAACCAAGGTCGCCCGATGGATTTCTTGCGCGACCTATTGCGTGGCGCGCCTTGATCCTCTGTTTTTTTGTCGCGCTGACACTATTTATTGTCGGCGGGGAGGGGCATTTTCTGCACACAACGAACGACTGGCTCATTCGCGATGCGGTTCTGGCCGATCTTGTGCGTCATGCCCCGCCGATTGTCTATGACTACGACGGCGCGCAATACATGCTGCGCGCGCCGCTCGGTATGTATGTTCTTCCGGCGGCGATTGGCCGACTGACGGGATTGTTCGCTGCGCATATGACGCTGATTGCGCAAAACGCATTTGTGCTCGCATCAATTCTCTACACGCTGGCGTTTCTTGCGCCGCGTCGGAAAGCAGCGGTTCTGACGGTATTTCTGCTTTTCGCAGGGCTCGACATTATTCCGCTGGTCATTGAAGCCTGGATGCGCACGGCGCACGGCGGAGCTTTTGTTCTTCCATCGGTGACGTCAGCGTGGAACGAATGGTTTTCGTTTTCCAATCATTTCACGCAAATGTTCTGGGTGCCGAATCACGCGTTGCCCGGCTGGTGGATTGCCGTTCTTGCATTGCTTGTGGCGCGCGGCGAGATTGATCTTGGCGCGATGGCTGCGGCGGTTGCGCCGCTTGCGTTGTGGTCTTCGCTCTCGATCCTCGCGGCGCCTGTTCTGCTGCTCTATCTTGCGTTACGCGCGCCCGTTGTGGCCCTGAATGACAGGCGCAACTGGTTGGCGGTCTTTGTCGCGTTGCTGTTCTTACCGATCGCGCTTTATCTCTCGTCAGCTGCCGAGACGGTGGAATCGGAATGGATGATTTTTCGCGATGCGTTCTGGGCGGTTTATGTCATCACCATGATCGTGCAAATACCGCACGCTCTCGTGCTCCTGAACTACTGGCGCATGATCGCGACATCGGATCGTGGCCTGTTGCTGATATCCATCGCGATATTGCTGATCATTCCGGTTTACAGTTTTGGCCCTTCCAACGATCTGTCCTTGCGCGCATCGATTGCGCCACTCGCGATTCTCGCCTTCGAATTTTCGCTGGTCGCCACGAGCCTCGACCCCACAGAGCAACCCTGGGGCCGGTTTGTCGTGCTTTGATGATCGGGATCGGCTTGTTCGGTCCGGGTTTTGAAATCGCTCGCGCGTTCATGCGTGCGCCTTTTGCAATTAGCGATTGCTCCTTCATGCAGGCTTGGTACGATCGCGATCGCTCGACAATGCTGTTTGGCTATATCGCGCGCGTCGATCGGGCGCCGCGCTGGCTTCTGGATATGGATAGGGCAGCGCATGTCGCCTTTGCGCCACGGGCTTGCTGGCCGGATCATCCGATGCCCGCCGCGATCCATATTGTCCCGTAAATTGAGCGGTCACGAAAGCGCCGGATGACAAACCGCCATCTCATCCTTGCAACGAGCGGTCTCTATATACTGGGCAGCGCGCTATTTGCGCTGTCTCTCAAGCCGTGGCCGATGTTTGCCGTTCTTGCCGGGTGCATTTGCGCAATCGGGTTGATGGCCGGTCGCCAGCCGGGCGAGCCCGCAGGCATAATCGAACAACGCATCGATCTGCGATTTTATATGTCCTGTCTTGCGGCTGGCCTGGCGATCCTGATCGCGGGCGGAGAGGGGCATTTTGTCTTTGCCGTCAATGACTGGTTGATTCGTGACGCGGTCCTTGCCGACGTCGCACGAACGGGCGTGAACACCGTTTATGACTATCAAGGACATGATTATCTGCTGCGCGCGCCGCTCGGAATGTACCTTATCCCCGGCGCTCTAGGTCAGTTCACATCC
Organism: uncultured Hyphomicrobiales bacterium; assembly: GCA_903931945.1. GTDB lineage: Bacteria > Pseudomonadota > Alphaproteobacteria > Rhizobiales > Beijerinckiaceae > Terripilifer. The sequence continues at coordinate 6,758 of CAIZEI010000112.1, forward strand.
TTGAATTCAGCGCATCTGGTCATGCTGGCGCAAAATGCTGTTTTGCTCGCGTCTGTCTTTTATGTATTTGGTCTTTTGGCGCCGCGTGCGCGCATGATGGTTGTCGCGCTCTTCATCCTGTTTGGCGGCCTGGATATTCTTCCGGCGCTTTTGCAGGGCTACTGGATTCACAATAGCGTCGGGCAATTCATTCTTCCGGCGCGGCTCTCGGCGTGGGCGCCGTGGTTCAGTTACTGGTCAAATATATCAAGTCTGTTCTGGGTGCCCAACCACACATTGCCGGCGTGGTGGTTTGCAGCGCTGGCGCTGCTGACGGCGCGGCGCAAAATTGGAATGCATGTGCTGGTTGCGTCAGCGCCGGCGTTGGCGTTGTGGACTCCGTTTGTCATCATGATTGCGCCCGTCCTCGGCCTGGCGTTGTTGCTTCAGGCGCCGGTTCGCGCGCTTCAGGCGCCGCGAAACTGGCTTGCTGCCGGGGTTGTTTGCCTGTTTGCGCCGATCGGCGTCTATCTCACTGTGGCGTCGGCAACCATTCCGTCGGAGTGGACTGTGCAGCGCGATGGGTTCTGGGCGGTCTATGCTCTGACGCTGCTCATCCAGATGCCGCAACTTATCTTCGTCGCGGCCTATTGGCGGACAATCGATCGGGACGACCGACCGTTGCTGTCGGCCGCAATTGTGGTGTTGCTTGTGGTTCCCGTCTATAATTTTGGCGGCGGCTTCGATCTTGTTGCGCGTGCGTCAAATGCAGCGCTGGCGATTCTGGCGTTTGAGTTTAGCGCGATCTTTGTCAGCTTTGACCGAAGCAAACATCAAGAAGGCTGGATATTGGCCGTTTCCATTGTGGCGCTCGCCATTTTATCGCCCGGCATTCAGTTCGCGCGCGCATTCATGCATCCGCGTTTTGCGATCAGTGATTGCTCTCTGCTTTCGGCTACGATGGACGCCGGTGGCGAAGGCCTGCCATTGCATTACATCGCAGCCGTCGAATCCATTCCCGCCTGGCTGATCGCGCCTGCGCTGGAGCGCCGCATCGCCTATCAGCAGCGCAACTGCTGGCCAGATCACCCGATGCCGGAGAGTTATCACAGGTAAGGTCTCGGCTCACGGTTTGAAAGCGATTGCCGCGCGGGCCTTTGCCACGACCTCGGGCGGCGTTGCGTAAATTTTCTGAATCAAGGTCTGCAAGTCCTCGCCGCGCGTGGGGGCAATATCGACATTTATTTTTCCGGCTTCGGCGACGAGTTCAGGGTCTGTCATCGTATCCATAAACGCCTGCCGCAAGGCCGCGACACGAACGGCGGGCGTCTCTGGCGCCACCACATAGGGCCGACCGAACGCCGCTTGCGAATAGACGAGATCGAGAATTTGTCGTTGCTCATCGGTTTTGGCGAAGGCGTTTGTCAAGGGCACGCCCATCGAGTTGAGTTCGGGGTAGCCGACGTTGGCTTCCTGAACGAGCGGTTTGACAAGTCCGCTTTTGAACCATGCGGGATAGGTCGCAGCAACGCTCGACCAGGTTTCGCCGCAGGCGCCCTGAATTTCGCCTTTCTCAAGCGCAAGATTGATTTCGCGCGTGCCTGGATAGCCGGCGACGATCTTGAACTTCACGCCAAGCAGGTTGCGCAGCATGGAGGGAAAGTCTCGCGTCGAGGCGCCGTCGGCGCTGCCGCCAACAACCAGTTCGTTTGTGAAGGCGTCAGCGAACGATTTAACGGGCGCATCGCCACGTACGAGGCAAACATAGGCGTCCACATTGGCGTTGCCGATATATTGAAATTTGAGCATGTCATGAGTCTGGCGTTTGATATCGCCAAACAGCGGATCGACAACCGCGCCCATGAACAGGGCTGCCAAGACCGTGCCGTCTTTGGGGGCGGCATTGTAAACATATGCCGCTGCGACATTGGAGGCCGCGCCTGGCATGTTCTGCACATTAACAGCCGGCGTTCCGGGAAGATGCCGGCCGAGAAATCGTGCGATCAGGCGACCGTAAAGATCATAGCCGCCGCCGGGAGAGGAACCCACGACAATCGTCACAGCCTTGCCGCGATAAAAATCGGCGACCGGGTTCAGATCCTCGGCGCTTGTGGGCAGGGGGCCGCAAGCCAGAAGTAGTCCGGCCGGCATCGCCGTTACGAATCGTCTCAACAGCATTAGGCGGCTCCGATTTCAATGCGGTCATATCCGCGTCCAAAGACCAACTTGCCAAGCTGTCGGGAAATCTGCAATCTGCCCGATAATCAAGCAAGCTCCGTGCGGTCCAGCGGGATGGGCCGACCGGCGGTTGTTTTGACGGGGGGACGCCAAATGAAATATGTCTTTTTGCTGATACCGGTGATTTTGGGTCTATCTGTGCCAATTTACAACCGGCTTGATCCGACGCTGTTCGGATTCCCGTTCTTTTACTGGTCCTTGCTGGCGCAAATTCCGCTCTCCGCGTTTTTCATTTATCTCGCCTATCGGGGAGAATCGAAATGATGGATCACGTCAACTGGACGGCGACAATCGTCTTTTTCGTTTTTTTCGCCCTGGTGACCGTTCTCGGCTTTGTCGCTGCGAAATGGAAAGAGGGCGACCTCTCCGACATCAATGAATGGGGCCTCGGCGGACGCCGGTTTGGCGCGTGGGTTTCCTGGTTTCTGATTGGCGGCGATCTCTACACCGCCTACACGGTCATCGCGGTTCCGGCGCTGGTATATGCCGTCGGCGCCTATGGCTTTTTTGCCCTGGCCTACACCATCGTCATCTATCCCTTCCTGTTCATTGCTTTTCCGCGTCTCTGGCGCGTGACGCATCGCAATGGCTACATCACGGCTGGCGATTTCGTGCTTGGTCGTTATGGCAACAAATGGCTTGAGCTGGCGGTGTGCTTCACCGGAATTCTGGCGACAATGCCTTATATTGCGCTGCAACTTGTCGGTATGGAAAAGGTGATTCAGGCGTTGGGCTTTCAGGGTACAGGGCTGATGCAGCACTTGCCGCTGACCGTGGCCTTCGTCATTCTCGCGCTTTACACCTATTCCAGCGGTTTGCGCGCGCCTGCCATGATCGCCTTTGTCAAGGATGCGATGATCTATGTCTTCGTCATTGCCGCCATCGTCATCATTCCTTATCAGCTTGGCGGCTATGGAAAAGTGTTCGAGGCCGCTGATGCGGTCTATAAAGCCAAGGGTGGCCCGACCGGTCTGCTGTTGCAACCCGGGCAGATCATGCCCTTCATCACGCTGGCGTTTGGTTCAGCGCTGGCGCTGTTCCTCTATCCGCATTCGATGACCGGCATTCTGTCGGCCAACGGGCCGGATGCGATCAAACGCAATGCGATTGCGCTGCCCGCTTATTCGCTTGTGCTGGGGCTCATCGGACTTATGGGCTTCATGGCCCATGCGGCTGGGATCAAGGTAACCAATCCGCAGGACGTGGTTCCACAACTCTTCCTGAAAATGTTCCCTGACTGGTTCGCCGGCTTCTGCTTTGCGGCGATCGCCATCGGTGCGCTGGTGCCGGCTGCGGTGATGTCGATTGGCGCCGCCAATACGTTCACGCGGAATTTCTGGAAGCCGTTTGTGGAACCAGACGCAACCCCGCAGCGCGAAGCTGTGATCGCCAAGATCGTCTCGCTGGTGGTGAAAGCAGGCGCGCTCGTAGTGATCCTGTTCATTCCGACGCAATTTGCCCTGGATTTCCAGTTGCTCGGAGGTTTGTGGATGATCCAGTGTTTCCCGTCGATCATCTTCGGTCTTTATACCCGGTGGTTCAGTGGAACCGCGTTGCTGATTGGCTGGGCGGCGGGGATGATTCTGGGCACCTGGCTGGCGGCAGGCCCGACAGCCTGGGTGCCGGTGCACTGGGTCGGCGACTGGTTCGTCGCCTACAATGGCGTCACTGCGCTGGTGGTCAATATCGTCGTCGCCACTGTATTGTCGGTCTTTATCAAATCGACCGCGCCCGACCTTACGGCGGCAGCGGATTACGCTGACGCCTGAAGGGATGCAGGCGCGTCATTGCCGCGCCTGTTTCCTGAAGCGCTCGATTGCGTTACGATCATACAATGAGCGAAAAGCCCGAGCCCATTGCGCATGATCGCCAAGCGTTCCCCGCTGGCGTTGTCGAACAGGTCTCGCCGCTGGTGCGCCGCCTGATCTGCGGCAATGGCGGGCCTTTCACTTTTACCGGCACATGTTCCTACATTGTCGGGCGTGGGCGCGTATCCATTATTGATCCCGGTCCTGACGACGCCGGGCACCTCCAGGCGTTGCTCACGGCGACCGATGGCGAGACCATTGACCATATTCTTGTGACGCATACCCATCGCGATCACTCACCCGGCGCGCGACGACTGAAAGAACTGACGGGCGCAAGACTTATCGGTTGCGACAGACATATTCCGGTGGTCAACGATTCGTCGGGTCGCCTCGACGCCAGCCACGATCTTGATCACGCGCCCGACGACGTCATGCGCGATGGCGATTGTCTCGGCGGGCAGGGGTTTACGTTGACAGCTGTGCATACGCCCGGTCACGCCTCGAATCACCTGTGTTTTGCTTTATCTGAAGAGACCGCGTTGTTTTCCGGCGATCATGTCATGGCCTGGTCGACAACCATTGTCGCGCCGCCTGATGGCGCAATGAGCGAATATATGGCCTCGCTCGACAGACTGCGGGCGCGCGGGGAAACCATCATGTGGCCCGGGCATGGCGGCCCTGTGCAAGAGCCTGCGCGATATATGCGCGCGCTTGCGACTCATCGGCGGTTGCGGGAGTCCGCGATTGTTGGCGCCGTGTGCGCTGGCGACCGCAGCGTCGCCGAAATTGTGGCGCGGGTTTATGAGGGGCTTAATCCCCGGCTTGTGGGCGCCGCTTCGCTGTCCGCGCTGGCGCATCTGGAGGATCTGGTCGCCCGCGGCATCGTGCGCGCCGATGGCCCCGCGACATTGGATGCGATCTATGAGCCGGGAGCAACCAGGGCGTCGTAATCACCGCTCATCAAGTTGCGCCTGCAATTCGGTTGCAAAGCGCCGGATGCGGCGGGCGTTATCGCCAAAGTCGTGGCGTCCGTAGCGCGAGGCCGATCGCACATCAATCCGGGTTTGCCCGGCGAGCGGGCGCACGCGCACCGTCACATCCTCGGGAAACCCCATGATCAGAGGCCTATCCACCGCATCAAGATGGCCAATGCCGATGCGACCGCCCGGTTTGATCTCATCGATAACGCGCCATTTCAGGTTTGCCGCCGCCTTGAGCACCAGCGGCCAGGCTTCGTCGCTATCCAGGTCGAGAACGACGGGTTGAATATCGGGATAGGCCTTGCGTTGTTCGTCGCGCCATTCCTGCGGAATGGAGGGATGGCCGATGGCGCCGCGCGCAGCATTGGCTTTTGGCGAGCGCGAGAATTCCGGGGGATCGTTGATATCCGTCGAGACATCGTTGATGAGCGGCAGCATGACCGCGCGCGCTGTGAGATAGCCGGGTTCGGCCAGCACAAGGACAGCCAGCGCGACCCCGCCGATGATCGCGCCGACGCCGCGCCGTCCTGTGCGCCAGATGACCACACTGCCAGCGCCCGCCAGCAACAACGCGAGACAGGCAAAAATAACCGCTGCGCCGAACACCGCCAGAACAGGCGTAACGTCAATGACTTGCACGCGCGCCATGGCAACCGAAATCGCGGCAACGGCGAGCGCAAACGCGCCCAGCCGGCGCGACCAGACAGCGGTGGCTGAAAAGGGTTCTTCGAGGATCAGGCGTCGCATCGCGGCATATACATAGAGAAAATCCTGCCGGGCGCCAGTGGGGCGGTCAAGGTCGGACCGGTTTGGTTTGTTCCGCAGTGCGCGGCAAAGCTAGGCGATCCCCTTCAGGTCATGGACGATAAGCTCGTTGATCGCCAACAAAAAATGGCCGCATCGCGTTGCATTTTCGAAACATCGACTCCACAAAGGAACTTCAGCAGGGTAACGTTTGCCTTGTTCGTACGGTTGAAACCAGGCGACCTTACGGTCGAGCGTGACGACGGCATAGGGTCTTTGAAAAAGCAGGATTTTTTACGGAAAACCGCGCGACACTTTTCCGAAATCCTGCTTGGGCTCTCCCATGTTGTGGCCGGTGGGAGAAGTCGCACGACAATGGCGGCAGCGTCCGGATACGGGGCGCCCGCCCTTCAAATGGACTTTGGGGCAGGGCGAGGGGTTTCGATCCCTGTGTTTGTGAGGGATTTTACATCAAAAGCGTTATACAGATCTGAGATCCCTACCCCTCACCCGGCGTCTGCAGCGCCACTCTCTTCCCAAAGGATCGTGGAACGCGGTCCCTGTCGGATCGCCGGGGTGAGAGGGTTCGCGGACATTTTGGAAAGTCCCGCCCATGCGCATTCTTCTCACCAATGACGATGGCATTCACGCTCACGGCCTTGTGGTTCTGGAGCGCATCGCCCGGAAACTCTCGGACGACATCTATATCGTCGCGCCGGAAACCGATCAGTCCGGCGTTTCTCATTCGCTCACACTCAACGATCCCCTGCGTTTGCGGCAGATTTCCGAGCGGCGTTTTGCTGTACAGGGCACGCCGACCGATTGCGTACTGATGGGCGTACATCATGTCCTGAAAGATAGCCCGCCGGATCTTGTGCTCTCGGGCGTCAACCACGGCCAGAACATTGCTGAAGATGTGATTTATTCTGGCACGGTGGCGGCGGCGATGGAGGGGGCGATTCTTGGCGTGCGCTCGATCGCCCTGTCGCAAGGGTTCGCGCCGGGCGGTCGCGACACCGTGGACTGGAGTTGTGCGGAAACGCATGCGCCCGACCTGATCCGCCGTGTGCTAACGCTCGGCATTGGCGGGGATGCGCTGGTCAATATCAATTTTCCCGCCCGGTCCGCCGCCGATGTTGCGGGGGTGGAGCTCACCCGGCAGGGCCGCCGCGATAATAGTCTGGTGAGCCTCGAAGAACGTCGCGACGGGCGGGGCAAGGCCTATTACTGGATCAAGTATTCGCGGACGCGCACGGTTCCGCCGGCCGGCACCGATCTCGAGGCGGTCTATAATGGGAAGATCTCGCTGACGCCGTTGCGGCTTGACCTCACCGATCCACCGGCCTTTGAAAGCTATAAGGCGGCGTTCAAAACATGAGCCCGCGCGTCTCCGGGCCGAAACAGATTGCTCTGCCGCTCGATGGAGCGCCGCACCCCAGCAGCGCCGCCGCGCAGGCCTTGATGGCGTTTTTGCTGCGGTTACGCGCGCGCGGCATTGCCGACACTGCGGTCTTGCGCGCGCTTGAAACCGTCCCGCGCGAAAACTTCGCGCCGCATCGTTTTGCAGATCTCGCATTGCGAGACATTGCATTGCCGATCCCCTGCGGTCAGATCATGCCGGAGCCGATGTTTGTCGCCAGAATGGTTGAGGCCCTCGAAATCCAGACCGAACATGATGTTCTCGAAATCGGATCAGGGTCGGGTTACACCACCGCGATCCTGTCGCGGCTGGCGCGGCGCGTAGTCTCCGTCGAATATTTTGAGCCGCTGGCCATCGAAAGCGCGCGCCGGCTGGAAAGGCTCGGCATTGCAAACGCATCTGTGCGTGCGGGCGAAGGCGTAGCGCTGGCTGCAGGCTTCGGTCTTTTCGACCGCATTGTGGTTCATGGCGCCATGGCGGGCCTGCCGTCGTCTTTGGCCGGTGCGTTGGCTGAGGGCGGGATCATCGTGACGGGGCGCATGTCCGCCTCTGGCCTCTCCACGCTTGTCAGAATTGTGGACCGCCCGGGGCAGGGGCTGGTCGAGATGGAAATTGGCGCGAGCCGACTGGGCCGGCTGATCGGCCTTTGATCGAGGAACCCGTCCGCTCCACATTTTTTTGCCCAACCGTCAAAATTTCGCCTCATGCAAGAACGGGGATGATTCATCATAAACTCGATCTTAATACCTTGCGGTTTTAATGAATGCAGGGTGAATACGTTAAGTGTGGGTAGCGTAATGGTTCAAGCGTTTTCAATGGGCGTTTCGCGTCCTGCAATCAGGCTTTCGCTGGCTGGCGCTGCTGCGCTGCTAATGGCCGGGTGTTCCTCGGATTCGACGCGGCTTGCCGATTCCGGTCTGTTCGGCGCCTCAAAAGCCGATCTGACGCCGACGGCCTCAATCCCCAATACGGGAAATCAGCCGCATTCATACAATGCGCCGCATGTGTCCGGGCCTTCCACGCCGTCCTACACGCCGCGTGCGTTAGGCGCCGGTCAGCCGATCTCATCGATTGTCTCGACGCCGTTGGCGCCGCCCAATCCGAGATTTGCAGCTGCGGCGACGCCGAGCCCGACTCTCAATCGACCGGCGATTTCCGCGCCGGCGACCACGGGCGCCGTTGCAACGCCATCGACCTCGCTTGAAGGCTGGCGGGCGCAAGGCGGCACGCCGATTGTCGTTGCGCAAGGCGAGTCGGCCTCAACGCTCGCGACCCGGTACGGGGTGCCCATGGCTGCGCTCCTCAAAGCCAACGGCTTCAATTCGCCTGCGCAAATTCAGCCCGGCGCGCGCCTGATTGTGCCCGTCTATAGTGCAGCTGGCGCTTCTCAGGCGCATCTGGCGCCTGCGATCGTGCGCCCCGCAGTTGTGGCGCAGGAGCCCACAGCTCCCTTGCGGCCGGCGGTCGCAAGGACAGCTGGCGCAGAAAAGTTGAGGTTCCGCCCGGGCGCGCCCGCGATGGCGACCGCCAGGGCGACTGCGCCGGCTACCCGTCCAACAAAGATGGCGCAGGCCGCGCCAGCGCCCGCCACGCCAGTGAAAACGGCCATGACGGCGCATGCCCCGGCAGCGCCCGCTGCGCCTGCAACAAAGCCGGCGAAGGTTGCGACAGTCAAGACTCCTGTTTTGCCGGCCAAACCCGACAAGGCTGCGCCACAGGTGGCAGTCAGAACGCAACCAGCCGGAAAACCGCTGAAGGAGGCGGTCAGCGATCCGCGCAAGCCCGCAGTCGATTATGACTCCAAAACCGCCAGCCTGCCGCCGGAGCCAGAAAAAGATGCGGCTGCGGAATCCGACAAGCCTGAATTCCGTTGGCCGGCGCGGGGTCGCATCATCAATGGGCTCAAAACCGGTGGCAACGACGGCATCAACATAGCTTTGCCTGAAGGCACAGCGGTCAAAGCCGCCGATGGCGGGGTTGTCGCCTATGCCGGCAGTGAATTGAAGGGCTATGGAAACCTTGTGCTGATCCGCCATCCCAACGGGTTTGTCTCCGCCTACGCCAATAATGGCGAGCTTTCAGTCAAGCGCGGCGAAACCGTCAGGCGCGGTCAGACCATCGCCACATCCGGTCAGACCGGCAATGTCGCCTCGCCGCAATTGCACTTTGAATTGCGCAAGGGCTCAACCCCGGTCGATCCGACGAACTATCTCGCCGGCCTGTGAGACGAAGGGATCGGACCTGGCTTCCGCGAGACACGTAAGCCGGGTCTGAAAAACGGCGGTGGGTCCAACGACAGGCCGACCGCCGTTTTTATTTTCTTGGAGCTGCAGAAGCGTCCTTCAGCAACAGATCCTGATATGCGGCTCGCACTACCTCCGAACCATAGAACCGCTCCAGCCGTCGCACTGTGAAATGTCCGCGCGCGATGGACTGGAAGTGGTCAATAAAGGCGTAATTCACCGCCGCGCCGCCAATCGCGCCAAGCACCGGAATCATTTGCGCGGCGAGTTTCTGCGTCACCACGACCCCGAATCTTGAGGCGATGATCGCAACAAGTCGCACCAGAACGGGCGCAGCCTCGTCCGCAACGCCTTTTTGCACAATATATCGGGCAGCCTCCGATACGGATCTGGCGAGCAGGGTGCGGGCGGCGAAATAACTGGAATCGATGTGATCGCCGCCTCCCTGTTTGCGGCCGCCGAGCGCGAAGACTTCCAGACAGGCAAGCGACGTTTCAGGCGCCGTCATATCTTCCCCGTGTTCGCGCGCGATATCGGCGATCGCCCGCAGCATCACGATCGTTGAGGCCGGCAATTCGACGGGCAGGGCGCCAACGCCAAACGCGCCGCCCGCCGCGCCCGCTGCTGTCGCCATTGCCTTGTGGCGCGCGCTGGATGCCGATCCCCGCCGCGCGGCGACGCCGCGGATGGCGACGTGCAGGGCGGCGCGCAGGGCCAGCGTTGTGGCGCGCGCGGCGAGGGCGCGCGCGCGTTCAGGGACCAGAGCAGCGGCAAGATCGATTTTCTGACCGACAAGGCTGGCAAGCCGCGCGGCAAACCCTTCATGCTCGAGCGTCGCCATCGCGCGGGCCAGCGTGGCAAGGTCCTGCCCGCTCATCGCCGCGCCCGGAGGCAGGATTGTCATTTCGATCATAGCCAGGCTCCGGAGACCAGCGGCATGTGGGCCATCGCAGATGGATTCGCAAGCCTTTGCAATCGACGATTTTTCCCGGGGCGCAGCAGCCAAATGAGGCCGTTAACCCGCTCAGGGCTCGCGGATTAACTATGTCGCCTTCGTATCGGCTGCTGCATGGTTTCCCCAAGATTAGAAAAATTCATTCGGCCTTTCCATGCGTAAACAACGCATCGCACAAAAGCCATTGTGCGCCAGTGATTCCCCGGCAATTAAAGCGGATTGTGGGATAGGCGTTCAGACTTGATTATACTTACCTGATTGGTCACTCAAATTAATCCGATTGCGTAGAATGCCACGATTTTACTTAGACGGCCCTCAAAACGGGGATGGCAGAGTCGCCCTATCAAAAAACGGGGCGTCAGATGCTTGGAACAGTTTTCAGAGGTTTGGGTTTGATAGCGCTGGGGCTGCTTGTCTATTTGCCGCTTCAAGGCGCGACGGAAGCGGCAAACGCCAATGTCGGCTATATCGCGGTGGGCGGAAAATCGCTGGTGCCCTATGGGTGGGTTGATTTTTGCCGCAGGTACAAAGGCGAATGCGACGGTGGAACGATGCCGGCAGAGGACGTCAATCTGACGCCCGAGACAATGAAAATCATCCGTCAGGTCAATACCTGGGTGAATACCAATATCAAGCCAATGTCGGACTGGGACCATTGGGGCGTCGAGGACCAGTGGGATTATCCAACAGACGGATTTGGCGATTGCGAGGATTATCAACTCCTCAAACGCCGCCTTTTGATGGACGAAGGCCTCCCGCGCCAGGCTTTGCTGATGACCATCGTCAAGGATGAAACCGGCGAAGGCCATGCCCTGCTGACGGTCAAGACCAGCAAGGGCGAATATATTCTGGATAACCTCACGAACGAAGTGAAGCCCTGGAACCGCACGCCCTACCGTTTTGTCAAACGCCAGTCGCAGACTGACCAGAATCTCTGGGTCGATATTGGCGAACCGACATCCGCTCCCCTTACCGTCTCGCGTTAATTCCAGACACGAACGGCGCCTGCGCCGGGCCTGGGCCCGGCGCCTTTTTGCGCCGATCGGGTCGATTGTGAACGCGTTTCCATTTTCCTGTTCCTCCGTCCCATTCCTGTCGCTTTTGAGGCGCAAGGAAACGTCGGGCGATTCTGTTTTGTCTGGAACGGAGTCTGTTAACCCACAATCAACACTGTTGGTTCAAGCACCCCGGTCTTCTCCGGAAGTCTGACATTTTGCCCCTGGAGGCGGACCTGATGAAATTGGCGCGGCTGACGGGGACGAAATTGGCGTTGGGGGCTGTCGTTCTCGCGCTGCCGCTTGCAGGCTGTGGCGGCAGCTTCGGCCAGATGACCGCCTCGATCGGCGCCAGCGCCGCAGGCATGGTTGGCGTCGGCGATCCTGGCGAGCCCATTCCAGTGCAGATCTTTGTCGCCTCGACGCGGCGCGATCAGGATTCGCCCGAGGGCGGTCTCCATGAGCAAATCGCCCTGGTCACTCTGCCTCCCGGCCACCGGCCTGGCGAAGTGGAGCTGCCAAGAATCGGTGGGACAGATCCGCAGCGCCATTTTGCGCTCGCGCAATCGCGTGCGCTCGAAACCGATGAATTCAGCCACGAACTGGCCAGTCATATTTCCGGCAGGGTGGGAGCAGGCCGCGACATTTTGTTGTTTGTGCATGGGTTCAATACATCGCTCGACGAAGCGCGCTTCCGTCTGGCGCAGATTGTCAGGGACTCGCATTTTGCCGGCGTGCCCGTGTTGTTTACATGGCCATCGAAAGCCAATGTGTTTTCCTATGTCTCGGACAAGGAACGCGCCACGGCGTCGCGCAGCGCCCTGGCGACCGTCATGCGTGATCTTGCCGCTGTCCCCGGCGTTGGCCGCGTTCATATACTCGCGCATTCAATGGGGAGCTGGCTGTCGATGGAGGCGTTGCACGAAAACGCAATTGCGGGCCATCCTGATCTTGATGGCGCGCTGGGCGAAGTCATGCTCGCAGCTCCAGATATCGATCTTGCAGTTTTTCGCCAGCAGATCGGTCCGCTGAAAGGCCACGCGCGGGTCTCGGTGCTGGTCTCGCATGACGATCGCGCGCTTAATCTTTCGAGCAAACTCGCGGGCGACCGTCCAAGGCTCGGCGCGCTTGATCCTGGCAAACCGGGCGATGCCTCCGAACTGGAAAAGCTTGACGTTGGCGTCTACGATCTCAGTTCCTTTTCGAATGATTTGATCGGGCACGGCCTTTTTGCAAGCGCGCCTGCTGTCATCCAGAGCATCGGCGCGCAGCTTGCTGCGCCGAGCAGCGGCAAGGCGGCTGAAATGGCGGGGGCCGCTCATCTGCCGCCCGAAGTCTCGCGACCGGTCGTTGGCGCGGATCTGCCGGCCCCGGGTTGAACTTGGGTTTTGATTGCTGAAGCGGGGTTCTAGCAGCTCGTCCAGCGGGGCGAGTAGCCGCAGTGCAACGCGCGGGCGATCGATGGCGGCGTCGCCATGGAGATTGTCACGCCCGCAGGCCGGGGAACTGGCGCGCCATAGCCTCGAAAACTCCATGGCAAAAGCGCATCGCCCCGCACCGCCAGAGCGCGCCCCTCACTGACAATCACAACGCCATCGGGCAGATCGTCGAGGCGCGCCACGTGGAGTCGTGTGGCGTTGCGATCCCGGCGTTCGCGATCAAGAATGCGGTCCATTTCATCGGCTGGCATTGGCGCACCATCGCCTATCGCGCATGAAAAGTCCTGCGCTTCTTTGCGCCGGCATTCGAAACAGGGACGATGGCCGGCGGCGAGCGCTGTCACCTCATCGAGGAAAAACAATTCCGTATAACTCTTTCCCCAAACGTCCCGACGCCGGCCTCGAAAATCGCATTCGCAAGCAATCCAGCGGCGTGAACAAAACCGTCGGGCGCCGAGGGCCTTGCGGTCCTCGTGAAAACGCCCGCCGCGATTGCCCATCAGGGTTCCGCGCTCGGGCGCCGCAAACAGCGCGCCAAAAGGATCGACACGGTTTTGCAGAGGCGTCCGGGGCAGGGGACTAGAGCGCCGCCGACCGGGCGCCGACATTGTCGTAATCGTAGATATCGTCGCGGAAATGCGTGACTCCATCAGCATTGGCCCAACCTGTCATATAGACCCAGATCACTGGCACCGAAGCAGGAAGCTTAATGTCGAAGTGTTCGCCCGTTGCGACCTTGGCGAGCAGGGAGGCCTTGTCCCATTTGCCGTTCGGCGCGCCCGGCGCATTTTCCAGCAACCATGCGGCCAGATCATAGACGCCTTCGACGCGCACGCAGCCATGCGACAGGAAACGATAATCGCCGCCGAAATATTTTTTCGAAGGAGTGTCGTGCATATAGACAGCGTCCTTGTTCGGCATGTTGATGCGGATATTGCCCAATGCATTGGAGGCGCCGGCGTCCTGCCGCAAGGTATAATTGATCGCGCGCTCGGTGTTCCAGTCGACTTTGCGTGGGTCGATCTCGGTCCCATGCCCATCGAGAATGCGGATTTTCGCGCGGCTGAGATAGCCTGGGTCCTTGCGCATTTTTGGAATGACTTCGTTCTTGATGATTGAGGTTGGCAAGGTCCAGTAGGGATTGAGATTGATCGCCTGGATGTGCGCCTGTTCCTCGGGAGAGCGATGCTCGGGGTCGCCGACAACGGCGACATAGCGGCGTACGACAACGCCATGATCGATCGCCTCGACTGTGGCGGACGGAATATTCACGACGACATACCGGTCATTGGACTGAAAATTGATCCCCGCCACGCGTTGGGCGCTGGATGCAAGTTGCCTGAAACGCGTAGCAGCGGGGATATTCAGCGCGTTCAGCGTTCCTGGCGTGATCAGGCCAGACTGTCGCAGACCCATGCGATCCTGAAAATGCTTGAGCGCTTGCGAGATGTCGGGCCCCCAGGTCTCGCCCTGAGCCGCCTCCGGCAGGTCGCCCTCAGCAGACAGACGCTTGCGAAGAGCGGCGACGCCCTTGCCGTGCGATCCCGACGAGAGACCGCCTGGCACTTTCGGCCAACCGCCGGCGTCCGCGATGGCGGCGTATTTTTCAGACGCCTTGGCAGTTGCGAAAAAGACATCCTGTGTAAAAGTCGGATCCGGATTGGTCGACAACGCCATCTCGCGAACGGGCGCTGGTTGCGGTTTGGGTTTCGCTTTGACCACAATGGGACCTTGCACAGGGTCCGCCACGGCAGGAGCCGGCAGGGCGCCTGACGCCGTTTGGGCCGGATCAAGTGGACCGGCTGCGGGTCCTGGAGTTTGGGCGCTGGCCGGAACATGAGAGAGCAGGCCGGCTGTAATGAGAACGAGGAAACGCGTGCGCATGGCAAGTCCAGACAGGTTCGGATATACAAACGATCGGTGGCGGCAATCAGTTTTCGTTAAGCACGATACGTCTAAATCCCTTTCAGAACGATAACAACCTTGGGCGGGACGCGGTTTCTATCGCCAGCGCGTGGCAAACAACGGGCGCCGGAGATCGGAAAAAGCAGGTTTTCTCGCGCTAACTATTGATTAACCCTAGCCAAATCTGAATAAAATAGCAACAAATGACTAGTAATAATTAAGTAACCATTGTTGTTTTTTCCGCGTCCGCTCTGCGGGATTGAGCGTATGCTAATTCATGTTCGAAAAACGCCTGTCGCTGTCGCACTCCGGCGGATGACCGACGAATTTTTCATCAACCGGCAGGACGAGCCGGCGTAAGTCCGAGTGGAGTCAATCATGCGTGGGTCCCAATTCGCGCCGGTCGCAATCGCCCTGACCGGGTGTCTGCTGATCCTTCCGGAAGCACGGGCTGGCGGAGCGCTTGGCGGCGGGTTTATCGAATTTCTGGCGACCGGAAAGAGCGGCGATGGTCAGTCCCCCTTGCGGAGCGCGCCGCTCCCCGGACAGGCCATGCCACCCATACCGCTGGTTCAGCGCGCCTTTGCTGCGCCGCAGCCCCGCGAACCCGATGTGGGGGCGGCTGTCTCGCCCCACCGCGCCATCGATCCGAAATTTATGCGTCAGGAAGTCGACTTTCATGGACCGCAGCCCGCCGGTTCGGTCATTGTCGATACCCCGAATCGCTTTCTGTACTATGTCCTCGAAGGCGGCAGGGCGATGCGATACGGCATCGGCGTCGGTCGGCCCGGGTTTGAGTGGGCGGGCGTTAAAACCGTCACCCGCAAAGCCGAATGGCCGGAATGGACGCCGCCGTCGGAAATGCTGCTGCGCCGACCGGAACTGCCCAAACATATGGCCGGCGGTCCGGAAAATCCGCTCGGCGCCCGCGCCATGTATCTTGGTTCGACGCTTTACAGGTTGCACGGAACCAATGAGCCCTGGACGATCGGGCAAAATGTTTCGTCAGGATGCATACGCCTGATGAACGAGGATGTGATGGATTTATACGACCGCGTGAAAGTCGGCACGAAGGTCACAGTCATCTAGAATCAGTTTTGCGCGGGGAAATTGATCTCCGCGCCACCGAAAACCCGGACGCCGCCTGAGGGCCCGTCCGGGAGGCGCCGCAAAGCGGACAGGAGGGAGCCGTTTCGTCCTGCGGGCGGAACGGCTCTCTCGCTTTTTGCATCATGCGTCCTGACTATCGTCGCTATATGCGCCAGAATTATTGTCATAGCTGGCGGTGTTACTGTCGTCGGCCGCATCCTGCGCAGCGTCATCGGCGACATCCTGCTGATGCAGCGCGGCCTGTGAGGAATCTGCGCCGTAATAATTATTGACGACAGATTCCCCGCCGCCGCCAAATGGCGTTCCAAACGGCGAATTATGGCCACCCATCATTCCGCGTATTGAATCGGCCAGCAGAACGCCGCCGGCTACGCCCGCAGCCGCGCCCAGGGCGCCTTTCAGAAAACCGCCGCCGCTCGCTGCCTGCGGCGCAAATTGATTGCCGCCCTGCTGGCCCCACGGGCCGGCCTGGGGCTGCTGTCCGCCCCAATTTCCGGGCGCCGCCGGGGCCGGCTGTGCAGGCTGAGGACGCCCCCACACATTCCCGGCGGGTGGAGCTGGCGTTTGTGGCGCGGCTGGCGCGCCGCCAAAAATGGAATGTCCGATTCCGCCGAGAAAGGATGAGGCCGCTGGAGCAGGCGGCGCGGCGGCGTTGCTTTGAAGGTCGCGAACCTGCGCTTCCAGTTGGTGAACGCGCTCGCTGGCGGCGCGTAGCGCCTCCTCCTGGACAAGCGCCGTTTGCGCCAGAATATAGGGCGCGAACGGCATGGCGCGAACGGCGGAATCGATAAAGGCTTGAGCGTCGGGGTCGCGCGGCGCGCTGGACGCCGCATGCACGCGGTCAAAAAGGCCGGTCAGCAACTGGCGTTCTTCGGGTGTCATGATGGATCTCCATTGCGGGAATCGCTCCCGCCGTCGCTATATGGCGTCACACAAGGACCGGACCAAGGCCAACCGGCTCGATCGCACGCAAAAAAAAACGCGGCCCCGAAAGGCCGCGTTTCTCGAAGCGAGGAAGAAGCGATCAGTGCTTCCAGTCTTTCTGGTAGGTGAAGTCCAGCGACAGGGTCGCCATGATGCGCTGACCGCACCAGTTGGACTTGCCGGTGAAGGTGCCGATTCCAGGACGGTTGCCCGACGGATCGGAGCTGACGACGTAGCACTGAGCGTTGCTCAGGTTCGAGCCATAGTAACGCAGGTCAGCCGTAAGGTTTTGCCAGGCGTAGGAGACGCCGAGGTTCCAGGACCAGTAGCTCGGATATTTGAACGGCACAGCGCCTGTATTGTAGACAGTGCCCGCCTTCAGAGAACCCAGCGCCTGATAGCCCAGTTCGCCTGAAATCGAGAAGCCGCTGTCGCCAAAGGTGTATTTCGGCAGGGCCGAAAAATAGAGCGACTGGAATCCGCCGCCCGGCTGGCCCAGCACGCGGGAGTTGTAGTTGCCCCAGTTTGGCGACCAGAACAGTGAGCCGCCGAGGGTGAATGCGTCAGTGATATTGTAGGACGGCTTGAAATAAAGTTCATAATAGCTCGGATCCTTGGCCGTTGTCGGAGCGGAGCCGGCGAAGGCGCCAGCCTGCGCGATGGCGAAGGTCGCCGGATTCACCAGCGTGTTGCCATTCGCGAAGGGAATCGCGGCGCCGGTGGTCCAGTATTGCGTGTTGTTGTTGGGATACCAGTAATAGATGCCGCCAACATCAATCGAGAACTTGCCCCAGGTCTGACGGACGCCGCCGTAAAGATCGACTTCACCGAAGGGGTTGGTCGCCAGATTGGTGCGCCAGGGCTGGATGCCGATATAAAGCTGGGTATCGCCGATGTTATAGCGGGGTTCGACATAGGCGGTTGCGCTCGGCTGGCCGGCGGACTGGCTGATGCCGCGCGAGACGTAGTCGCTCATCACGTGCACGCCAAAAGCGAGATCGAAGCCATCGGTGCTTGCTGCCGGAGCCGGGGCAGGCGCTTTCTTGCTGGGAAGATCGGCCGCGAAAGCTGCGCTGCCCATGGCCGTCGCTGCTGCAACAGCGAGTATGCTTCTTTTCATCATTGGCTCCTTTGCCTACCTGAATTCGATGAGGCGAAAGTGCGTCACGGGTATGGAAACAGCAAGGAAATCGATTGTGCAAATGCCTAAAAAATGGACAGTTTACCTGCCGCTGAAAATTAGTTGGACAGTTGTGACAAAATCGCAACAAAAAAATGCTGGTTGAGGCGGACATTTTTGAAATGCGCCTTTTGATTTAGGTCAGTTATCGTGCGAACGGATCGCTTGCCCCCCCATCAACGCGGCCTGTCTTGCGATGATTCGGTAAAAAACGCCGCGACGCAGCGAAGCGATTCGGGCGTGGCGCCGCCAGCCGCCCATTCCAGCAACTCCACAGTATGGACGATCGGGATCGCGGTTCCACGCGCAATTTGAGCGATGCAGCCAATATTTCCGGCGGCGATGGCGGATGGTCGGGTTTTTTCGATATTTTCGACTTTTCGCGCCCGCAATAGATCGGCGATTTGGGGTTGGAGGATGTTGTAGACCCCCGCCGATCCGCAGCAGATGTGCCCCTCCGGCGGATCTTTCACAACAAAGCCCGCGGCGCGCAAAAGTCGTTTGGGAATGTCGGTAATTTTCTGTCCATGCTGCATCGAGCAGGCCGAGTGATAGGCGATGGTCTGTCCTGTTGCGCGCCCGCGCGGCAAGGGCTCGAGCTTGGCCAGATATTCGGTGATGTCTTTGGCAAGCTCCGAAACCTGTGCGGCTTTTTGCGCATAGGCTGGGTCGCCGCGCAGCATGTAACCATAGTCCTTCACACTTGTGCCGCAGCCCGACGCGGTGATGACAATGGCGTCGAGCCCCCGGTCGATTTCCGCCATCCAGGCATCGACATTTTTACGCGCGAAGGAGAGCGCGTCCTCCTCGCGCCCCATGTGATGCACCAGTGCGCCGCAGCACCCTTCGCCCTTGGGCGCCACAACCTCGACGCCATGGCGCGCCAGCAGGCGCCGGGCCGCTGTGTTGATGGACGGCGCCAGCACCGGCTGCGCGCAGCCTTCGAGAATCGCCACGCGCGCTTTTTGGGGCGCGGCGATTTGTGGCGGCGCAATGGGCAATGGCAGTGACGGAAACCTGTTCGGCGCCAAGGCAATCATCGCCGACAGCCGCGCGCCGACAAGCGGCAGCGCCGTCACGAGTGGCCGCAGGGGCTTGGCCAGCAGCGCAGCCGCCAGCGCCCAGCGAAAGCGGTCGGGATAAGGCAGGATCGCGGCGAGCGTCGCGCGCAAAAAACGGTCGGCGATGTCGCGTTTGTAGGTCTGGTCAATATGCGCGCGGGCATGATCGACAAGATGCATGTAATGCACGCCCGACGGGCAGGCCGTCATGCAGGAAAGGCATGACAGGCAGCGGTCGATGTGTGTCACGACTTCCTGTGTTGCCGGTTCGCCATTCTCGAGCATGTTCTTGATGAGATAGATTCGTCCACGTGGCGAATCGAGTTCATCGCCGAGCAGCAGATAGGTCGGACAGGTCGCTGTGCAGAAGCCGCAATGGACGCAGGTTCGCAGGATTTTTTCGGCGCTGGCCGTTCTGGGGTCGGCGAGTTGGGTGGGGGAAAAGGTAGTTTGCATCCGCTCTCAAATCCCCGCGTACATACGCCCGACGTTCAACACGCCGTCGGGATCGAAACTCGATTTGATACCGGCGGTGAGCTTCATCAGGGGAGCTGAAAGCGGTTGGAATACCGGGATTTCAGCACGTGCGGCATCAGGCGCCCGCATGAGCGTTGCGTGACCGCCTGACGCTGCGATCGCCGCTCGGACGCCGCTGGCGCTGCAATCGCCCTGCGCGGGGACCGCGAGCCAGATGAGTCCGCCTGACCAGTCATAGAACCAGCTGGCTTCCGTCGATTTTGCAATGGTTCGGATAACCTCCGGTCCCTTCGTTGGCGCAACCGAAAGCTTCCAGATCGCGCGCTCACGGGGTTCGGCAAGGGGCGCGCAATCGCGGATGTCCGCGAACAGTTTTGTGGTGGCGGCGTGGTCCATGTGCGCCGGCTTTCCATAGCTTGCCAGCGCGTGCGCAAGCCTGTCCAGCCGGTAATTGACGGAAGCGGGAAAATGTTCGATCCGCAAAACAGTCTGTGCGCGGCCCTCGCCAACGCCCAAGGGCAAATGCGCGGCGCCGCTGACTTCAAAAGGCGAGCCCATCGCCGCGCAGAGGCAGGCAATGGCGCTCGCGTCGTCCAGCCCTTCGAACACAAGGGCGCCCGAATCGCGCGGAGCGGGCAGTAGCTTGAATGTCACTTCGGTCAGGAACCCAAGCGTTCCAAACGCCCCGCAATTCAGTTTCACCAGATCGAGGCCGGTGACGTTTTTCATCACGCGTCCACCTGATTTGACGATTTCTCCCCGGCCATTGACGAGGCGCAAGCCAATCAAATGGTCTCTTGCGGCGCCCGACATGATGCGGCGCGGTCCTGACGAATTGGTCGCTGCGACGCCGCCGATCGTCGGCTCACCTGCGGCGCCAAACAGCGTTCGGAAATCCATCGGTTCGAATGGCAGGATTTGATTTTTTTCGGCGAGCATCGCTTCGATGTCGCGTAACGGTGTCCCGGCTCGCGCGGAAAAAACCATTTCGGCGGGCTCATAGAGCGTTACGCCTGTCAGATTTTGTGTGGAAAGAATCGCGTCAGCCGGGGCAGTGCGCCCCAATCCCGCGCGCGTATTGCCGCCCTGAATGTCGAGCGTTTGGCCCGTGCGTCTGCAATCTTCGATAATTTCGGCGCATTCGCCTTCAGATGCGGGTGAAAACAGCATCACGCGGCGCGCCCGTCGAGCGGAAACACCTTTGCAGGATTGAGCAACCATCGCGGATCGAACACCGCGCGCACCCTCATTTGCTGATCAAGATCGGTCTGGTTGAACTGAAACAGCATGAGATCGCGCTTTTCAATGCCAACGCCGTGCTCGCCCGTCAGGCATCCCCCTGCCTCGACGCACACCTTCAGGATCTCATTGCCAGCCTGCTCGGCTTTTGCCTGCTCTGCGGGATCGTTGACATTGTACATGATGAGGGGATGCATATTGCCATCGCCAGCGTGAAACACATTGGCGACGCGCAAACCAAATCCCGCAACAATTTCGTCGGTGCGTTTGAGCACAAAAGCGAGTTTGCCCAGCGGCGCGGTGCCATCCATGCAGATATAGTCGGCAATTCGCCCTGTCGCGCCGAAAGCCGATTTGCGTCCCTTCCAGATCAGCGCAGCTTCCATGGCCGATTGCGACTGGCGGATCGTGCGCACGTTGTGCTTTTGCGCGATCATGGTGATTTCCAGCAGTTGGGCGTCGATTTCGGCATCCGATCCTTCGACCTCGACGATCAGCATCGCGCCCACGTCGAGCGGATAACCTGCGTGGGCAAAAGCTTCTGTAATCTCGATGGCGAGCTTGTCCATGAACTCCATCGCGACCGGCACGATGCCATGGCCGATGATGTCGGCGACGCAGGCGCCCGCCTCCTCGCTGCTGTCAAAGCCGAACAGCACCGGCCGGGCGCCCTCGGCGATCCGTAAAATCCGCACTGTGGCTTCAGTCACGATTCCGAGCTGGCCTTCATGACCGACAATCAGACCCAGCACATCAAGTCCCGGCGCATCCATATGCGCGCCGCCGATATCAACCACCGTTCCATCGATCAGAACCAATCTGACGCCAAGAATATGGTTGGTTGTAACGCCATGTTTCAGGCAGTGCGCGCCGCCGGAGTTCATTCCGATATTGCCGGCAACGGTGCAAGCGAGCTGCGAGGACGGGTCTGGCGCATAGAAAAATCCATCGCCCATGATGGCGTCGCTCACCCCGAGATTCGTGACCCCAGCCTGCACGCGCGCGACGCGGTTCGCATAATCCACCTCCAGGATCCGGTTGAGTTTGGAAACGCCAACGACCACCGCATCTTCTTGTGGAATGGCGCCGCCGGACAGCGACGTGCCCGCGCCGCGCGGCACAACCTTGACTCCCTCCGCGTGCAAATAGCGCAAGACCGCCGACACATCCTCCGTGGATCTTGGCAATACGACCGCCAGAGGCAGCCGACGATAGGCTGTCAGCGCGTCGGTTTCATAGGCCCTGCGCTCATTTTCGCTCGAAATCACGCATTCAGACGGCAAGATGGCGAGTAATCCGGCGACGATGTCGGCGCGCCGGGCTATGATCGCGGGATCCGGCGGGGGGAAGGCAATATGCGTCATGTGAGCGTCCGGAACCAAAAATGCGTTCTACCGCGCCAGCGGTTGGGCCGCCATCTGTCATTCGTGGCGCCATTTATGAGACCATACGAGATTTAAAGCGGTTATCCGCCCTTTGGAGTATTTCGTTCGCTGTTTGGCCTTGATAAAAGGTAATTTTACGATCAAAAGCGCGGCTCCCGTTAACGGGCAGCCCGAAGAGGAGGGGTGGTAGATGTCTGAGGCGAATGTGGTTCAAACGGTAAAGCAGCCCTGGTACAAGGTTCTGTATATTCAGGTCCTGATAGCGATTCTGTTGGGCGCTGTCATCGGTGGGTTGTTTCCCACATTCGGTCAGAACGAATGGGTGAAGGCGCTTGGCGACGGCTTTGTCAAGCTGATCAAGATGGTCATTGCGCCGATCATTTTCTGCACAGTGGTCTCCGGCATCGCGCATATCAGGGCGGCGGCGCAGGTGGGGCGGGTCGCCATCAAGGCGCTGATCTATTTCGAGGTTATGTCCACCTTCGCGCTGGTCATCGGCCTTGTTGTCGCCAATCTGGCGCGTCCTGGCGCAGGCTTTCCGGGCAAGCCGGATGCGGCCTTGATCGCGAGCTACCAGAATTTCGCCAAGACCACGAATTCGCTCGATTTCGTCATGAACATCATTCCCGACAGCGTCGTCGGCGCTTTCGCCAAGGGCGATGTGCTTGAAGTCCTGCTGTTCGCCATCCTGTTCGGCTTTGCCCTCATGTCGCTGGGCGACCGCGCCAAGACAGTGCGGGATCTTGTCGACGATGTCGCGCACGCCATGTTCGGCGTGATCGCCATTATCCTGAGATTCGCGCCCATTGGCGCCTTCGGCGCCATGGCCTATACGATTGCGAAATATGGCCCCGCAGCTCTCAGCAATCTGGCCTATCTTATCGCGCTGTTCTACATCACATGCGCGCTGTTCGTGATCGTCGTTCTCGGGGTTGTGGCCCGCGTCGCCGGCTTCAGCATCTTCAAGTTCCTCAACTATATCAAGGCGGAACTGTTGATCGTGCTGGGCGCCTCGTCATCGGAGGCGGCGCTGCCGCAATTGATGGAGAAGATGGAGCGGCTCGGCTGTTCGAAGCCGGTCGTCGGCCTCGTCGTGCCCACCGGCTATTCGTTCAACCTGGACGGCACAAATATCTACATGACGCTGGCGACCCTGTTCATTGCGCAGGCGCTCGGCGTCAATCTCTCGGTGTGGGAGCAGTTGGTCATTCTGGCGGTGGCGATGTTGTCGTCAAAAGGGGCGAGCGGCATTAGCGGCGCCGGCTTTACGACGCTCGTTATTACCCTCTCCGCCGTGCGGCCAGAACTGGTCGTCGGCATTTCCATGCTGCTTGGCATCGACAAATTCATGAGCGAATGCCGCGCCCTGACCAATATTGTCGGCAATGGCGTCGCCTGCATCGTTGTCTCATGGTGGGAAGGCGAGCTTGATCGCGACAAGCTCGAAGCCGGCCTGAATCAGCAGGTTGATTTGCGCGACCCGGAAACGGCGGCGACGACAGGCTGATTGTTTTTTGCTGAATTGCGGGAGCCCGGCGCGAAATTTTGCGCCGGGCTCTTGCGTCTCGCCGCCAATGTGTTAGGAACAAATAAAGAACAAGTGCAATTTTAGCGAGTTGGCGCCTCTTGCGTTGTGGACAAGTAACGACACACAGGCGCGCGCCGCTCAAGCGCGAGATAGGGTGATTTTCCAATGCCGGCTCCATGCCGGCCCGGTTTCAGGAGAGCGTCATGGCGGGCAGCGTCAATAAGGTCATACTCATCGGCAATCTCGGTCGCGATCCTGAGGTCAGGCGCTTCGCCAATGGCGGGCAGGTCGTCAGTTTTTCGGTCGCCACGACCGAATCCTGGCGCGACAAGGCCACGGGCGAGCGCAAGGACAAGACCGAGTGGCACAATATCCAGATTTTTGATGAACAATTGGGCAAGGTCGCCGAGCAATATTTGAAAAAGGGCTCAAAGGTTTATTTGCAGGGCGCATTGCAAACCCGCGAATATACCGACAAAGACAACAACCAGCGCAAGACAACCGAAATCGTTCTGCAGCGTTTCAATAGCGAACTCGTCATGCTCGACGGGCGTCGCGAGGGCGCTGGCGGCGCCGATGACGGCGGCTATTCGAGCGGCGGGGGCGGTGGTGGCTTTGGACGGACGTCGCCGATGGAAAAACGCCCGGCGGCTGGCGGCGGCGGTGGGGGACGCGCGCCCGCGCCCATCGACGATGATATTCCGTTTTGAGCCCTCGTTTGCGAGAATTGGGGGCAGGGAAAACTCCTGCTCCCGTTTTTGCAATTTAATTCATTGAAATCATTGGGAATTCCTGACGCTCTAAAAACCCTCTGGGCTGGCGTGGACTCTCGGAATCGGATAAAGTTCCGCGACTCAAACTTCCCCAGAGGGATCGCGCTGTTTTGGCCGACAAAAAAGACGACCTGACCCCGCCCGGCGGCGGTTCGGATATTCGCCCCGTCTCGATCACCGACGAGATGAA
>CAIZEI010000113.1 GCA_903931945.1 uncultured Hyphomicrobiales bacterium
GGGCGAGGCGGCCTGCGTGTCGATCCACGGCGCCAACCGTTTGGGCTCGAATTCGTTGATCGATCTTGTTGTATTCGGTCGCGCCGCAGGCCTGCGCGCCGCCGAACTCGTCACGCCCGGCGAGAAACAACCTGATCTTCCCGCCGATTCCGCCGATCTCGCGCTGTCCAGGCTCGACAGGTTCCGTTGGGCCAAGGGTGGCACTCCGACAGCGCAATTGCGCCACAAGATGCAGATGACCATGCAGAACAATTGCGCAGTGTTCCGCACCGGCGAGGTTCTGGAAGAAGGCAAGACGCTGATTCACGAGGTCTGGGCCGGGGTAGACGATATCGGCGTCACCGATCGCTCGCTGTCGTGGAATTCCGATCTGCTGGAAACCCTGGAATTCGATAATCTGATCATTCAGGCGGTCGTCACTATGGACTCGGCTGTGGAGCGCAAGGAAAGCCGCGGCGCCCACGCCCGCGAAGACTACCCCAACCGCGACGACAAGGAATGGATGAAGCACACGCTGGCCTGGGCCGACGACGCAACCAAAAAAGTCACCATCGATTTCAGGCCGGTGCATACCTACACGATGTCGAATGAAATCGCGTATATTGAGCCGAAGGCAAGGGTGTATTGAGCCGCTGCATTTAGGGCAATTGAATTCAAACGCCCCACCGGGGTTGATGGAAGAAAAAGATGGTCGAACTTGCACTCCCCAAAAACTCACGCCCTACCGTCGGCAAGACCTGGGCGCGTCCGGACAAGGCGTCCGCCGTGCGCGAGTTCCGCATCTATCGCTGGAACCCCGACGATGGCGCCAATCCGCGCATCGACACCTATTATGTTGATATGGGCGATTGCGGCCCGATGGTGCTCGACGCGCTGCTCTGGATCAAGAACAAGATCGATCCGACGCTGACCTTCCGCCGATCCTGCCGCGAGGGCATTTGCGGCTCCTGCGCGATGAACATCGACGGGACAAATACGCTCGCCTGCACGAAAGACATGGCGTCAATCAAAAGCGTCATCAAGATCTATCCGCTGCCGCACATGCCGGTAGTGAAGGACCTCGTGCCCGATCTCACGCGCTTCTACGCGCAGCACGCCTCTATCGAGCCCTGGCTGAAAACGGTGTCGCCGAAGCCCGAGAAGGAATGGCTGCAATCGCATGACGACCGGGTCAAGCTCGACGGTCTCTATGAGTGCATTCTGTGCGCCTGCTGCTCGACATCCTGCCCGAGCTATTGGTGGAACGGCGATCGCTATCTCGGGCCTGCCGCGCTGTTGCAGGCCTATCGCTGGTTGATCGATTCGCGCGACGAATCGACTGGCGAGCGTCTGGACAATCTGGAAGACCCATTCCGCCTCTATCGCTGTCACACGATCATGAATTGCGCCAAAGCCTGTCCCAAGGGGCTCAATCCCGCCAAGGCCATCGCCAGCATCAAGAACATGATGCTGACCCGACAAATGTGAGATTCTTCGCCTGACAGCGGCTCAGGCTGCGGGCGAAGAGGGAGTATCGGCAGTGGCCATCGTGGAATCGTTGCGGGCGTAGGAGCGGTACTTGCGGACCGCAAAAGGTATCATCACAAGATAGATCAGGCTCAGAACGACAAGCATCTGCATGGGGAAAGTCGCAACCAGCAGAAATGCCGCCATCACGCCAAACAGCAATGGCATGAACCATTCGCGCGGCACCCGCCCGATTTTTTTTCCTGAAAAATGCGGAATTCGGCTTACCATCAGGAGTGCGATTAAAATCACATATCCGATTTCCACCGGAACATACGCGCCGCCAAGCGGCGTTTCGAGTGAAAATTCCAGATACATCGGCAGCATGACCGTTATAGCTCCGGCTGGCGCAGGCATTCCTGTAAAAAAATGGCCCACCCAGGCCGGCGCCTTTGGATCGTCAATCATAACATTGAATCGCGCCAGCCGGAGCGCGCAGGCCACAGCAAAAATCAATGCTGCAAACCAGCCGAAATTCTTGTTTTCGTGCAAAGACCAGAAATAGAGCAGCAGCGCCGGGGCTACGCCAAAATCGACAAAATCGGCCAAAGAATCGAGTTCGGCGCCGAACCGCGTTGCGCCTTTGAGGGCGCGCGCAATTCTTCCGTCAAGCCCGTCCAGAATCGCTGCGCCGACAATCGCTACGACTGCGGATTGATAGAGGCCCTCAGAAGCGAGGCGGATCGAGGTCAATCCGAGACACAGCGCCAGCAGTGTGACGAGATTGGGCACGATGAAACGCAGTGGGATACGTCGAATCCGGCGCAACCGTTCCGCGCGGCTCTGCGAGGCACTCTCGGATTCAAGGCTCAGAATGTCATGTTCGTCCATTTCATCCGTTCCGCTTTCCGAAAGTCCTATCATGGACCATTCGGTCCTGCTTGTTCTAACCCAGCCTGAAGCCGCGCGACGCCGGCCCGCCCCTCAAATCCGCGAGCGGCGTCTCGCCTGCCACAGCACGCGAGCCGATGCTGACAAGCGGCGTGGCTGTCTCGGGCAAATAGACATCGACCCGTGAGCCAAACCGGATCAAACCGATCCGGTCGCCAACGGAGGGGCTCTCCCCTTCATGAGCGAAACACACGATTCGGCGCGCAATCAGACCCGCTATCTGCACGACGCCGATTTTGCCATCGGGCGTATCGAATATAAAGCCGTTGCGCTCATTGTCCTCGCTGGCCTTGTCAAGGTCCGCGCTGACAAACAGGCCGGGCTTGTATGCAATCTTTGTGATCCGTCCGCTGACCGGCGCCCGGTTCACATGGCAGTCAAAGACGGACATGAAAACGCATATGCGTTGCATCGGCGCGACGCCCAGTCCCAGTTCGGCTGGCGGCGTAAACCGGCCTATTGAGCAAACAATCCCATCTGCAGAAGAAACGACAAGCCCCTCGCGAAGAGGCGTGACCCTCACCGGGTCGCGGAAGAAATAGATACACCAGCAGGTGAGAATAGCGCCCAGCCATCCCAACGGCGACCAAAGCCATCCCGCCACCAAGGCGCTCGCACCAAATATGGCTATGAATTTGTAGCCTTCGGGATGAACCGGCGTGGCCTGCTTTCGGATAGAATCAAGAATGGACATACAGACTTCCGGTGTAGCTGCGAGGATAGCTTAGTGCCACCAAACAAACGGGAAGTCACTGCCCTGGACGCAATCGGTCGCAACGGTACGCCGACCGGCTATTGGGTTAGGTGCAAAAGCGTCAGCTGTTGTCCAATGCTACTGAAGGCGGAGGTCAATGCCGCGATGCTGGTTGCATCGTAATAATACGAAACGCTCGTAGCGCATTGCTGTAACACATTGCGGATCACGGGGTCCGTGACTTCGAAGGCGATAGCCTAAATCGTGACGCCGCTTGCTTGAATCGCTTTACAGGTTTGCAACGTGATCAAATTGGCGTCCAGTTTGTCCTGGGTGGCTACAGGCGCGGTCAGATTGGCGCCCGTCGCATCGACATCCGAACCCTCGTGATCATGGTCGAGATAGTTGGGCTGCGGCGAATGGGTATTCGCACCGTCGGTCATCAGCACGAGGACTTTTTTTGCTCCGGCATTGTAAGCCGCGCCGTCGCTGAAGGGGCCATTGGGCGACAGAACGCGCCAGCCCCACAGGAGTCCCGGAGCAATGAATGTCTCATAATTTGCCTGCAACGCGTTGATCTGGGAAATCAGTGAGCTTGAGCTATTTGTCAGTCGTTGCAGCGGATTTGGACAGTTTCCGTAGGCAATTGTCTGCGCAGCGTTGACAATCAGCGCCGGGACGGGATTTGCGCTGGTCACTGTATCGGTCAGATCGGGCGAGTATCCCGAACCAAAGCGCGATCCCACGCAACCGTTCCAGGAGTAGGTGTTGTAATACGTACTTGATGTGCACTGCCCGGCAGGAGTCAATTGCGCATAATAGCTGCAATCGTAGGAATAGGGGACCGAGACGCCGTCCGCAGTATTTGTTCCCGAACAGGTCTGCTGCGTCAAAACACTTGAATAGGTCGCCCCGACAGCGCAGGTTGTCCCGGTTTGCGGGATTGTGCCCGTCACAGGCGAAGTGTTCGTCAGCCAGCTCGCGCCTGCATTACTCGTTCCTACATTGACATAATAGGAAAACGGCACAAGCCCGATTCTGATATTATTGGCGGCGCTGGGCGTTGCGTACAACGTATTGATCAAAGACACCGCTGCCGATTGCGCAGACGCCAGTTTGGCTCCTGTCATGGAATAGGTCGTGTCGAATACGAGCGCGACTTCAAGCTTGTTGGAGCCAGACCCGGCGGATGCCTGCGCTTTTGCATTTATCTCGGTGGTCGGCCTACCCACAATACGCATGAATTGATTTGGAACATTGGCCGAAACATTCACTGTCACGACATTGGCCACGCTCGAATCGACCGAAACGACCGGCGAGGACCCTGGCGAGCGATACGACGCCGCGATGTAATTTTCCACAGCCGTTTGCACAGCCGTTGCAGTTGCATCGCCTGAGAGGCCCGCAATTGCGCTGGCCGATTGCGCCTGCTCCCCCGCCAAAGCCGCCGCGT
Source organism: uncultured Hyphomicrobiales bacterium (assembly GCA_903931945.1). GTDB lineage: Bacteria > Pseudomonadota > Alphaproteobacteria > Rhizobiales > Beijerinckiaceae > Terripilifer. Next base: position 4,545 of record CAIZEI010000113.1, read on the forward strand.
CAACCGCAGACTGCAAAAGCGTCCTTTGCCGCATGCCCGCAGAATAATCCACCGCGAAGCCGACGCCGCCGAGGATAGGCGCCAGCGAAAGCGCGAACATCACAGCGGTATTGCTGCGCCGGTTTGCCGCAAATGACCTCAAAAAGGCCGGCATCGCCTTGTGAATTCGTTCAACCATGCGGAATCCTGAAGACCGGAGAATATCCCCCGGAACTCTAGGGAAGCTTTGTTGAGAAAAGTTTAAGGTTTATCCATAAACTAGCTTCACATCCATGCCAAACAAAAAGATGTAAATTAATAACTATATTTGAAAGATTTCATCACCTGCGCCGTGCGCTGGCGATCAGGCCTTCAGGCCTCAATAGCAACATGAACAGACTTGCCCTCCTCTTCCTCGGCCCGCCTTAGCGCCTCATTGGCCTGATCGACTTCGCGCTGGCGATTCCACATCGCAGCGTAAACGCCTCCCTTTTCAAGAAGATCTTCATGACGACCACGCTCGACGATAATACCCTTGTCGAGCACGAGTATTTCATTGGCGTTTACAACGGTGGACAGACGATGCGCAATAACCAGCGTCGTGCGGCCTTTTGAAACCCGGTCGAGAGCAATCTGGATCTCACGTTCGGTGAAGCTATCGAGCGCCGAAGTCGCTTCGTCGAGCACCAGAATGGGTGGTCCCTTCAAGATCGTGCGGGCAATAGCGACTCGCTGCTTCTCGCCGCCGGACAGTTTTAGGCCGCGCTCGCCGACCTGCGCCTGATAGCCGCCAGGGACAAGTTTGATAAAATTGTCGATTTGCGCCAGCGATGCTGCCGCTTCGACCTCGTCATCGCTCGCCTCCCAGCGTCCATAACGGATATTATAGCCGATTGTGTCATTGAACAGGACGGAGTCCTGAGGCACCATTCCAACCTGATCGCGCAAAGAGCGCTGCTGCACTGCGGAAATATCCTGTCCGTCAATAACAATGCGCCCGGCTTGTGGTTCGTAGAAGCGGAAAATCAAACGCGATATTGTCGATTTGCCAGCGCCGGAAGGACCGACGATGGCGACCGTCTGGCCGGCCGGCACTTCGAAACTCACGCCTCGCAATATCGGCCGGGTGGAATCGTAGGCGAAATGGACATTCTCGAAGCGCAGCGCGCCCGCGCTGACGCTTAACGCCGGCGCATTGGGATGATCCTGAATTTCAGGGTTTTGGCCAAGAAGATCAAACATGGTTTCGATATCGATGACCGCTTGCTTGACCTCGCGGTAAAGCATCCCCATGAAATTCAGGGGCTGCGCCAGCTGGATCATCATCGAATTGACCAGCACGAAATCGCCGATGGTATGCGTACCCGCGCGAATGCCCCCGATGCACATCAACATCACCAGCGCGAGCCCTGCGGTGAAAATAACGCCCTGCCCGGTATTCAGGAACGCCAGCGAGACATAACTCCCCACAGACAGCCGCTCGTACCGCGCCATAGCCTTGTCATAGCGCTGCGCCTCACGATCCTCAGCGCCGAAATACTTGACCGTCTCATAGTTGAGCAGACTGTCGATGGCCTTGGTGTTGGCGTCCGAGTCGCTCTCGTTCATTGACCGCCGGATTGACATTCGCCAATTGGTCGCCGTTGTGGTGAACCAGAGATACAAAATGATCATGATTACGACAACGAGTGAATATCGCCAGTCGAATTCGTAAAACAGAACTGCGAGGATCAGCGTGAATTCGACGATCGTCGGAATGCCGGTCAGCATCGACAGGCGGACGATCTGCTCGATCGCTGTGCGACCGCGTTCGAGCACCCGCGTCAGCCCGCCAGTCTTGCGTTCGAGATGAAAGCGCAACGACAACTGGTGCAGGTGCACGAAGACTTCTGTGGCCAACCGACGCACGGCGTTCATCGACACCGCGGCAAACAGCGCATCACGGCCCTGCGTCAGCACAACCATCATCGTGCGGAGAATTCCATAGAGGATGGTGAGGCCGATGGCGCCCCCGATGTAGAGCGCCAAGGCGCCAGTATCTCCATCTTTGGCGGTGATCGCGTCTGTCGCCCATTTGAACGAGAAGGGAACGGCAATGGTGACAAACTTGGCGATAATCATGAGCGCCACAGCGCCCCCAACGCGCAGGCGGAGATCCAGCCGCTCACGGGGCCAGACATAGGGCCACAGGCGTTGAACGGTCTTTATCAGTGAAAGTTCACGCTGGGCTGGGAGCGCCGGCTTCGCGGTCTGGGGCTGGGAAAGGGTCTGATCTGTCATTTTCTCTTGATTCGCGCGGGCCGTGCCGGAGGATTTCGACGGACATATAGGGCGAAACGCGCATCATTCCAAAACTGGTTTTGGAGCCACAAAAATCTGCCCCGGCCAAATCTTGTTTGGGTCACGAATTTGCGCAGCGTTGGCCTCATAAATCTGGGTGTAGCGAATGCCCTGCCCCAGAATTCGCCGGCTGATGCGCCAAAGGCTGTCGCCATGCTCCACCGTGACAGATTGGATTCTGGCGACGACGACCGCGCCGGCGACCGGTTGACTGTCTTTGGTCACGACGGCCTTTGCAACCGTGGACGCGTTTGTTGCCACAGTATCCGCGGGATAGTCGAACGGCGCCTCAGCGCGGGCGATGACCTTGCCGCTGCCTAGCTCAATCACATCCGCCCTGATGTCGTAATGGCCTGGCGTCATACCGTGCTCCACGCGCAGCGACCATTTACCCTGCGCGTCCACCACGACGGCGGCAACCAAAGAATTGTTGAGATAGAGCCGCACCGGCGCGCCCGCGTCAGCCTGGCCCGAAGCCAGAAATGCGCCGTCTTCGGCAACATCGGCAGTCTGGATCGACACGGTCTTTGCTGCGCCGGACGGCGCGGCGACGGCGGCAAGAGGGCTCGCGTCGTTCAACACCCGCGTTGGCTGATCAGGCTGGGAAAGAGCCGCCAGAACCTGCTCTCCCGGATTTTTTGGCACAAACGCGGCGACGCTTTGCTCTGACGCAATATCGCCGTGTGGTCCGGGCGCGCTAAGCGACAGCAAATGATCGCCTGCCGGCAGATCCGGCGGCAGAATTACAAATTGCCCGTTGGCGTCGGTCTTGCCCGCGGCGATCTTTTGGCCTCGGTCCAACAGAATAACCGGCATATTGGGCGCCGCGCGTCCGGCGACAACGGATGCGCCATTCGGAGCAACCCGCACAACATCAAATTGCGGCGCTGCGAGCTCCGTCTTGCGATCCGCGACAGGCGCTGTTTTTTCAGACGCGGCGATTGGCGCCGGGGGGGATGTCGGCGGCGCGATGTCAGGGACGTGCGATATCGTCAAATATCCAGCTACGCCAGCCGCCGCTGCCGTAGCAGTCGCCGCGCTCCCCCAAAGGAAATTTTTTGGAACCGGAGTCATGGAATCACCGAATTTATGGCTATTTGCTGTTAATTCTAGCGCTTTGCCAACAATTACGCCATATGCCTCCAGAAGCAAGACGTTAAAGATTCAATTTTGCTGCGGAGCGTCAGCTATGCTGAAGAATATTTGTGTCTATTGTGGATCGGCAAGCGGCTCGGAACCAGAATTCGCCGCTGGCGCTGCCGAACTTGGCGCAACGATGGCTTCGGAAGGAATCGGTTTGGTCTATGGCGGCGGCAATACGGGCCTGATGGGTCAGGTCGCACGCGCAACTCTGCAAGCTGATGGTAAGGTATGTGGCATCATTCCGGAGTTTTTAAAGTCGCGCGAGCTGATGCTCGCCGAGGCGCAAGAACTGATTGTGACAAAGGATATGCACGCGCGCAAACGCCTGATGTTTGAACGGGCTGACGCATTCATCGCTTTGCCCGGCGGAGTTGGCACGCTCGAGGAGCTCGTCGAACAATTAACCTGGGCGCAACTCGAACAACACCGAAAGCCAATTCTAATTCTCGATATCAAAGGCTTCTGGCGGCCTTTGCTATCGCTTCTCGCGCATATGCGGCAGTTCGGCTTCATCCATAGTAATTTTGAAGTGCGGTATCTCGTCGCCGAACGCGTCTCGGAGGCGATCCCTATGTTGCGTTCTGCGATGACGCACAGCAAAAGCGCCTTTTCCTCTGTTGTTCCCGATATTTCGAAACTGTAGATCCGAGGGAGTTGATCAATTCTCAGGCAGGATTTGCGGATTGCTGCAATATGCCGCTATAGTTATGGCCCTTTGTGGAGGATCAGGTTGTGAGTAGATTGAGATTGTTCCTGGCGGCTCTCGGGGCTGCATCGATACTCGGATTCGGCGTCGCCGCTCATGCTCAGGGGCTGAGCCCGAGCTTTGGCACTGTTCCATCAATCCCGACAACGCCAAGCCTCGGACAGGCCGGCGAGGCCGCAGCAGCGGCGCAGTCTGCGGTTCAAGGCGATAACGCCGAAAGCGCTCCGGCGGATAAGAAAGCTGTCGTGAAAAAGAAGAGGAAGATCAAGCCAAAGGCCCCCAAGGAACTCAAAGCGGGCGTGGGGCAAGTCCTTGTGGTCAATAGTCGCTCCGCGACCCTCGTCTCGCTGACGCTTACGGCCGCGTCCGGAAAATCTGCAATTGTCTCAAAAGGACTGGCTGCGGGCGGCAGGGCCCTTGGCAAACTGCCTGCCAAGGGCGGCTGTAACTATTCCGCCACAGGTGAATTTGACGATGGGACATCGCTGGCGATTGACAGTGTCGAAGTCTGCAAGGACCGTACACTGAATCTCGTCGATTAATTGCTCTTTATCCCCTGAGTTTTCCGGGGCTCTGCGCTACAGACCGGTCGCCGCAATGGGGGCCGGCGCATCGCCAAGCAGAAATGGCAAAGCCGTTTCAAGCGCCGCCGACCAGGTAGTCCAGTCGTGTCCGCCGTCGCGAAGGCCAAATGTGACATCCTCATGCCGGGTCGCGAGAACTCCGCACAGAGTTTTTGCTTCCTCAGCGATGCCAAACTCGTCCTGCGCGCCACTCTCGATGTAAAACCGGACGTTCTGATTTTTTGAAAAATAACCACCTGTCAATTTCGGGTAAGCTTCCTCATGCCAGGCCGAAGGCACGAATATCGGGTCGCCGGTCGGCGCTGGCGCGCAAAAGGGTTTGCCATGCCAGGCGCTCGATCCTTCATGGGGCAGGTCCGCATAAACCGCAGGACTCATCAAAGCTAACGCGCTGAACATTTCAGGGCGCTTCAGCGCATAGCGCAACGAACCATAGCCCCCCATGGAGATGCCGCCGATGCGTCGCGCCTCACGTGTTGCCTGAACGCGTTCGGCGCCTTCGATCCAGGGGATAAATTCGCAGAGGATTGCATCCTCCATCCGCAGGGCCTCATGGTTCAGATACCAGGATTGGCCGCCGTCTGGCATGGCGATCACAGCCGCCTGCATTTTTCCCGCAGCAATCAAAGCGTCCGCAGTTTTGACCAAATTGCCCTGATCGACAAAGTCGTCAGGCGCGCCATAATTGCCATGCAGCAGATATAGGACTGGATAGCGCAGCCCGCTCGTTTCATAGCCGGGGGGCGTATAGACGACATATTTCCAGTCTGCCTGCAGGACATTGGAGTGAAAGGACAGACGGCGTACGGCGCTTCTGGCGATGCTTGGCGAATTTGTGTCAGTCATAAAGGCTCCGTAAGTCGCATCGCCTGTATCATTCAATGCCCGTATTGTAGCGCGGCGCTTCGTCACATTTCATTCAAGTTCGTCCAACACAATTCGCGCCAAGCGAGATTTGCATAGCCCTGCAGGGACTGTACTGTAGCGCAGACTTCAGGGAGGTTCGGCATGACGCTCATTTTATCCAACGACGACGTAAGCAAGTTGCTTACCATGCCCGAATGCATCGAGTGCCTTGAGGACGCCTACCGCGAGCTCGGTGCAGGGCGTGGAGTGTCTCGCACGCGTTCGGACTCAATCACCCCAACAACGCGCGAAGATGGGCTTTATTCGCTGAAATCGATGGATGGCGTCATCCCCAAGCTCGGCGTCAGCGCAGTCCGCATCAACTCGGATATCATCACCTGGCCAAAAATCGGCAATACCATGCGTCGCGTCAAATCCCCCGCCGCGCCGGGCGGACGGTATGTCGGGCTCGTGCTGCTTTTTTCCACAGCGACTGGCGAACCGCTGGCGATCATGCCGGACGGGGTCATGCAGCGCATTCGAGTAGGCGCAACCAACGGACTTGGGGTCAAATACATGGCCCGCGCGGACGCGAGCAGCATCGGTATACTGGGGTCTGGATGGCAGGCCGGCACGCAATTGTCCGCAGCCTGTCATGTGCGGAAAATCACCCGCATCCGGTGTTTTTCTCCCTCAAAAACCAATCGCGAGAAATTCTGCCTGGAAATGACCGCCGAACTCGGAATTGAAGTGACGCCGGTCGATTCGGCGGAGGCCGCAATTGCTCAGGCGGACGTTGTCATGTGCGCGACGAACACTGTTGACGCCGTGTTTTTTGAACCCTGGCTGGAGCCGGGTATGCACCTGACCTCTATCAAACGGCCTGAGGTCGATGAAAAAGCTGTCGCCGCCTGTGATCGCGTTGCTATCCATACGCAAGATAGCAAACCGATTTTGACCGCGACGCGCGATCTCGATATTCCCGAATATGGCGAGGAGCGGGGTTGGGGCCTGGCCGCCGGACTCGACTTCAATACCCTGCCAACGCTACCGCAATTGATTGCCGGAGAGATCTCCGGACGCGCCTCGCCCGAAGAAAAGACCTGTTTTCTCAACAATCTCGGGCTTGGATATCAATTTGCCGCCGCAGGCGCGGTTGTTTACCGACGAGCGAAAGAACTCGGGTTTGGGCATGACCTGCCAACCGATTGGTTTACCGAGGACGTGCATCCCTGAAAGCAAATGGTCACCCTCTGCACTGACCTTGACCAGGAAACACAAACCTGCCGTGAAGGCGCGCCCTCCGCATTGACCCACTCCCGGGTTCAGCCTATCCCCGGCCTCACGTGGAGCGGGTATGTCTGATCCGGAAATCATATGTGAAAGGCGCGGAGCAGCGGGCTTTATTTTGCTCAACCGGCCTGATGCGCTGAATGCTTTGACGCCGCCAATGGTGCGCGCGCTTGGCGCCTCTCTCCTGCAATGGGACCAGGATCCTGCGATTGCGCGCGTGGTCATTCGCGGCGCCGGCAATCGCGCCTTTTGCGTCGGCGGCGATATCAGGTTGATTCGCGATCAGGGCCTTGCGGGCGATCACGCAAGCCAGTTGTCTTTCTGGCGCGCAGAATATCAACTTAACCGGATGATTGCTCGCTACAAAAAGCCCTATGTCGCATTGATGGATGGGTTCGTCATGGGCGGCGGGGCTGGCGTTTCGATCCATGGTTCGCACCGGATTGCAGGGGACCGACTCGCTTTTGCCATGCCTGAGGTCAGCATCGGGTTTTTTCCTGATGTCGGCTCAACCTTCTTCTTGTCGCGGCTGCCCCATCGCATTGGCGTCTGGCTCGCCCTCGCTGGCGCGCGGATTGGAGCGGGCGACGCCTGCGCGAGCGGTCTTGCGACGACCTTTGTCCCTTCTGCCGAGTATGATGCGCTGGCCGAGGCCCTGACGCTTCAAGGCGACACAAATGCGCTCATTGCGCGCTTTTCAGCCCCGGCCCCTGCGCCTGCGACGGCGGCGCATTTCAAATTGATTGAAACCTGTTTTGACGCGCCCGATATCGCCACGATCCTTTCCCGGCTCGACGCAGCCGCTGCGCGAAGCAGCGATTCCTTTGCCACTGTTACCGCAGCAGGATTGCGGCAAAACTCGCCGACCAGTCTCGCCATCGCCCTACGCCAGATGCAGCTTGGCGCAGGCCTCACGATTGAAGACGCTCTGAGGGCAGAATTCCGCATCGTGTCGCGGATTTGTCGAAGGCATGATCTCTACGAAGGTGTGCGGGCGGCTATCATTGACAAAGGCAGCGCGCCGCAATGGAGACCAGCGCGCCTGGAAGATATCGTTCCTTCTGATATCGATACCTGTTTTGCGCCGCTCGGCGCGGATGAACTTGAATTTCCCATGGAAGCGCTGGCATGAGCGAACCCCGTTTGCGGCTCGACCCCACAGCTTTGTCCGATGCGATTCGGCTGGACTCCAATAAAAGCGACGCTGATCGCCCCACCATCCGTTTCAATCTCATGTTGCTCGTTTTTATGCGCATTGTTGCGTGTCTGTGGATATTCCGGGGCCTGATCCGCTGGGATGACGTGCTTTCGGCGCGGCAGGAGCCGTTCGCCGCAAGCCACGCCATCATGGTGACGGAGGCCGCTTTTTTCTGCGTTGCAGATATCGTTGCAGGGGTTGGCCTGTGGATGGCGACATCCTGGGGCGGCATTCTCTGGCTCGTCACTGCGTCCATCGGCCTGATCGCCACGCTGATTGCGCCCCATCCCGGGCTTCTGCGCCAACTTGCATTTGGTGGCGATATCATCCTGATGGTCGGCTATTTCGTGCTGAACTGGTATGCGGCGCGTGAACGCGACGATTGACATCGGCTGCAACTCCAATCCGTACGGTTAAAGAAATCTCACGGTAAACCAAAGGTTTGATTCACTTACGATTCATCCAAACAAGTAAATACTGGATTCATGTTGTTATTTAAACTCGTATTCATCCGCATCCCTTATAGTTCACCCATAAGCAAGCGGCCAATAAAAAACAGGCCGCGCAAATATTGTAACGGGGTTAGTCATGAATACGATGCAAAAGGCCGACGTTGGGCAAGCAAGGACTGAACGTCTCAATGACATCCGTCCGGTTTATCTTGAATCGCTAACACTGCTTGAGCGCCTTCATCGCCGCCTGCTGGATGTCATCAAGGATGAGTTCGATCGTCGTGGCCGCAGCGACATCAATTCCGTACAGGCGCTACTGCTGTACAACATCGGTGGCAAGGAACTGACGGCAGGCGAACTTCGCACCCGCGGATATTATCTCGGATCGAACGTCTCCTATAACGTCAAGAAGCTGGTTGAGATGGGCTATCTTCACCATGCCCGCTCGCGCGTTGACAAACGTTCGGTGCGCATCAGCCTGACTGAAAAAGGGAAAACCATTCACACCATGGTTTCCTCCCTTTACGAAAAACACGTTTTGACGGTCGAACAGATTGGCGGCATTTCAAGCGACGAATTCAACCGGATGAATCAGGCTTTGATGAGTCTTGAACGTTTCTGGACCGACCAGATCCGATACCGCCTCTGAACCGTGATCGCCTGCTTTGGTTCCCAAAGATCACAGGACAGGCGCCGGTCGGGAAACCGGCGCCGCCTGTCGCATATGCGCCTTGCCAGATTGACCGCCCTGCCGGGCCTTTACCCCCCGGATTGCGCCAATCGCGCGGCGTACCGAGCCATCTGGTCCGCCTCTATATTCAGGGAGTCGCCCGAAGTTCGTTCGCGCCAGGTCGTCACTGCCAGCGTATGAGGAATGAGCAGGATTGAAAAATCCGAGCCCTCGACTGAATTGACCGTCAACGACGTTCCATCAAGCGAAACAGACCCCTTTTCCGCTATGAATTTCGCTAGCCCTTCCGGGGCCCGGATATCGAACCGCGCCATACCGTCGAAATCAGAACGCAAAAGAATGCGCGCGATCCCGTCGACATGTCCGCTCACGAGATGGCCGCCCAGTTCATCGCCAATTTTCAGCGACCGCTCTGTGTTGATCCGCGTGCCTGCTCGCCAGAGGCCGGCGGTGGTGCGGGCAAGCGTTTCGGCGCCCACGTCCACCTCGAACCAGCTTTGTGCGCCATTGGCTCCGCACTCAACGACTGTCAGGCAAGGTCCGCCACAAGCAATCGATGCCCCGATGGCGATGCTCGCCAGGTCGTAATGGGTCGCGATGCGCACCCGCTTGAGCTGCCCGCGGTCTTCAATCGAAAGAATTTCGCCGACATCGCTGACAAGCCCGGTGAACATCAGACAATCCTTTCAAAGCAGCGGCATTTATCGACGCCGGCATGGCTTTCGGCAAGCCGGCTATATCTGACGGGGTCAGCCAGCAGCGCCCGCGCATCCCGCGCCAGCGCTTCCACGCCACGGCGCGCAAAGGGTCTGGGACTTGTGAAAAGCACGACTTCATCAGCCAGACCCTGAGCGATCAGCGCACCAGCGACAACCGGACCGCCCTCGCTGAGCACGCGGGTCACTCCCCGCGCGCCAAGCGTTTGCAGCGCCTGCAGAAGATCGACGTGGCCGCTGTCATGAAGTCCAATACGCACAATTTCAATACCTGCTCCCATCAAATCTATTTCTTTCGATGCGTCCGCCTTGTCCCCGGCGAAAATGAGCGTCTTGCGATCTCGCGCAGTCAACGCGAGGCGCGAATGCACCGGCGTGCGCAAATGCGTGTCCAGAACGACCCGCAGTGGACGGCGCCCCGCAAGGCCGTCGGCGCGCACGGTCAGCAGAGGATCGTCGGCCAGCACTGTGCCCACACCGACCATGATGGCGTCATGCATCGCCCGCATCACCTGCACCCGCCCATTCGCGGCCTGCCCGGTGATCATCAGGCGCTGATCGCGCTGGCCGCCGGCCGCGAAACCATCGGCGGTTTCCGCCAGTTTCAACGTCACCATCGGGCGTCCTTCGGTAACGCGGAGAATATGGCCAAGCGTCAACCTCCGCGCCTCACGCGCACCAACCCCGACACGCAGGCTTATCCCGGCTTCAACCAGTTTGGCATGGCCTCGACCCGCTACCCTCCGATCAGGATCCTCGATGGCCGAAACAACGCGCCTCAGCCCTGCAACAATGATTGCCTCTGCGCATGGCGGAGTTACGCCATGATGGCTGCATGGCTCCAGACTGACATAAAGAGTGCCACCCCTCGCCTTCTCGCCAGCATCGCGGATCGCTTCGGTTTCCGCATGAGGGCGACCGCCAGGCTGGGTTGCCCCCCGCCCGACGATGCAGCCGTCCCGCACAATCACACAACCGACAGCTGGATTCGGCGCGGTGGTCCCAAGACCCCGCCGGCCAAACGAAATCGCCGCCGCCATGAAAGCTGCATCTGTCCGCTCATCGGGCGGACTGTCAGGATCAAAGAGCCGGCTCATGCGCCTCCCGCAGCGATCGAATCGGCATCGTCGCCAGCAAGTTCATCCACGATCGCGCCAAAATCCCGGGCTTCCGTAAAATTCTTGTAAACCGAGGCGAAACGAACATAGGCGACGCCGTCAAGCGCGCGCAGCCCCTCCATCACAAGTTCGCCAATCTGCTCGCTCGGGATTTCCGCCTCGCCCAGGCTCTCAAGCTGGCGAACGATGCCATTGATCATCCGTTCGACCCGTTCAGGCTCAACCGGGCGTTTTCGCAATGCAACATCCAGCGAACGCATGAGTTTCTCACGCTCAAAAGGCACACGACGGCCGGATTTCTTGATCACCACAAGATCGCGCAATTGCACGCGCTCGAAAGTCGTGAAACGGCCTGCGCAGTCAGGGCAGACTCGCCGCCGCCGGATCGAGGCGGCATCCTCGGCCGGACGCGAATCCTTCACCTGGGTCTCAAGGCTGCCGCAATAGGGGCAACGCATGCCATAATCCTTTACGCTGCGGCTTGTTTCCCGACTCAATTAGCCCAAAAGCAATACGCCAGAAGTTTGGCGGAGTTTCAATAAATGGGAAACCGCCGCGTTAAGTCCTCGACCCGCGACTTGACGGAGGCTTCAACCGCAGCATTGCCCGCATCGCCATTTCTGGCTAGGCCATCAAGCGTTTCTGCAATCAATCGGCCGACATGCGTGAACTCCGCCGCGCCAAAGCCGCGTGAGGTCGCTGCAGGCGAGCCCAGACGGACGCCAGACGTAATCATCGGCTTTTCCGGATCGAAGGGCACCCCATTCTTGTTGCATGTGATGTGCCCGCGACCGAGGGCTGCTTCAGCAGCCTTGCCGGTGAGCTTTTTTGAACGCAAATCGACCAGCATCAGATGGTTGTCAGTGCCGCCGGTCACGAGGTTGAACTTTTCCGCGCGCAAAGCATCGGCCAACGCCCTGGCGTTGTCGACCACCTGCCGGGCGTAATCCCTGAAAGCCGGTCTCAGCGCCTCGCCAAACGCCACAGCCTTCGCGGCGATGACATGCATCAAAGGTCCACCCTGCAACCCAGGAAAAATAGCCGAATTGATCTTTTTGGCCAGTTCTTCGTCGTTGCTCAGGATCAATCCGCCGCGGGGTCCGCGCAGGGTTTTGTGGGTGGTCGAGGTTACGACATGCGCATGCGGAAACGGCGAGGGATGGGCGCCGCCGGCAACAAGTCCGGCGAAATGCGCCATATCCACAAGAAACCAGGCGCCGACCGCATCGGCGATCGCTCGAAAACGGGCGAAATCCCAATGCCGGGCATAGGCCGAGCCGCCGGCGATGATGAGTTTGGGCCTGTGCTGATGCGCGAGCTTTTCAACCGCATCCATATCAACGCATTGATCGTCCGGGCGAACGCCATAAGACACCGGCTTGAACCATCGACCTGACATGTTGACGGGTGAGCCATGGGTGAGATGGCCGCCGGCAGCCAGATCAAGACCCATAAAAATATCGCCGGGTTGCAATAATGCAAGAAACACCGCCTGGTTGGCTTGGCTGCCGGAATTGGCCTGAACATTGGCGTGTTTGCAATCGAACAGCTTTTTGACACGATCGATGGCGAGTGTTTCGGCTATATCAACAAACTGGCAGCCGCCGTAATACCGCCGTCCGGGATAGCCTTCCGCATATTTGTTGGTCAGGACCGAGCCCTGCGCTTCCAGCACCGCGCGCGAAACAATATTTTCAGAGGCAATCAGTTCAATTTCCGAGCGCTGACGACCGAGTTCAAGACCGATGGCGTTGGCGATTTCGGGATCAGAATCGGCCAAAGCTGCACCGAAAAAGGCGTTGGACCGATTGGCGCCCTGAGCAGCGCTTGTGGAATGCGGCATGGGTTCCTCGAAAATGCTGGCGCGGCTGCAATATCCCTGGGTCGGGGAATCAGGCGCCTCGCGGACGCCGCTTAGCATGGGATGACGGCGCCCGACAACAAAAACGCCGCCCGAGCGGGCAGCGTCCCAAGATTCGTTGACGTTGCGCCGATCGTGACGCTCGATTGCTGATCAGTTATCCACCATGGGTGGCAAACCCCGGTTCTGGGCAACGCCGCGCTTCGCAGCATTGGCCTTTGCTTGTCCGGGGATAACCGTCACGCCGTCGCCCTGCGCAAACGGATCAGCGGAACTGTCTTTCCTGTAAATATCTTCGCGGAACTGAACGAGCCCATCATTGGCCCAGGCTGTAATGTAGACCCAGTAGACTGGCAATGGCTGAATCAACCTGGCGTCAATCCGCTCGCCAGAACGGATGGCTTCGTCAATATGGTCACGGTCCCAGCCAGGCGTATCCTTGAGAATCCAGGCGACATAATCACGGATATTCTGCACGCGCACACAACCCGATGACACAAAGCGGTAATCGTCGCCAAACACGCCCTTGGCGGGAGTGTCATGCATATAGACTCCGTAGGGGTTGGCGATGTTGACACGCACAACGCCGAGCGAATTAAAATCGGCGCCTGGGTCCTGCCGGAATCGATAATTTACCGCGTCCATCGAGTTCCAGTTCACGGCGGTTGGCGGCACTTCCTGACCAGCCTTGTCGATTACGCGGATTTTGTTGTCGGTGAGATAATTGGGATCGGCCTGCATCTTGGGAATCAGATCCTTGCGAATGATCGAAACAGGCACTGTCCAGAACGGGTTAAAATTAATGTCCAGCACCTTGGCCTGCATGACGGGCGACTGGCGGTCGATTTTGCCAACGCCAGCGGCGTGATGGCTGAACACTTCGCCATTTTCGATCGTCTCTACAGCCGCCGCAGGAATGTTCATTGTGATATAGCGCGCGCCCAGACTGCCGGCATAGGAACGCAGTCGGATCAGATTGAGCTCAAGCTGGGCGATCCGATCTTCAACGCGCACATTCAGCGCCTTGAATGTGTCCTGCGCAGCGACGCCCGTAGTCCCAATCCCGTGCCTATCCTGAAACCGCATGACTGCGGCCTGCACAAAAGAATCGAATACCGGAGTTTCCCCGGCGTTCGATTCAATATCGCCGGTGGCCGCCAGTCGGCGGCGCAGGGCGATTACCGCAGGCCCTTTGGAGCCGAGCTTCAATGTCGCCTGACTGGGTACGGAGGGCCAGCCGCCCTGACTTGCGATAGCGCGGTATTCATCGATCGCGGCCTCACTCGCAGCAACAGTCTGCGGCGACAAAATGGGCGTCACGGTCCGCACGAGTTCAGACGTCGCAGAATCGTATTTCTGTTCCCATTCCGCCTGATTGCCGAAACCGCCAGCTGGCGCGGCGAAAACCCCACTCGAGCCCAGCACCGCTCCGCCGCCGGCGATCATCACTGACCGCGAAAATCCACGGCGGGTAAAAGAAAAGCTCTGGGATGTCAAAATCGGCTCCAAGTGAATATCGTGCTGGAGCGCCTCGCAGCGCCGGGGTCCAAACGCATGCACGAACGCCGCGCGAAGAACTCACAGCAAATACGCCATACAATCCCGGCGCAGGTAGTTCGTTTATTGGGCGACATTATGGCGCCCGGTGGCGCAGAGAGCAAATATTGCAGGCGCCGGCCTCGACTTCGATCCCGAAATCCAGCATCACGCCGCAATGACTACCTTAAAGAACATCGTCGCGGACTGTCTCGCTTGTCTGCGATTTTACACGCGACTGCCAGTCCGTATCCCGGCGATCGTTCAATGCGATCACGAATTCACGTGTTTTACACGGTCTCTATGGGCGGCGCCACTGGCTGGCGCCTCTATCGGCGCGCTAGGCGGCGTTGTGCTGGCCTTTTGCGCCCTCGCCCGCTTGCCCGATAGCGTCAGCGCAGGGCTCGCGCTTACCGCGATCGTGTTGCTCACCGGCGCACTGCACGAGGACGGTCTTGCCGACACAGCCGACGGACTTGGCGGCGGCGCCTCTCGAGAGCGCAAACTTGAAATCATGCGCGATAGCCGCCTCGGCGCTTACGGCGCAATCGCAGTTGGCTTGTCGCTGCTGTTGCGCTTTGCAGCGATTTCGGCATTGCTCGAACGCGGCGTTTGGTGCGCCGTAACCGGGACCATTGCTGCAGGCGCATTTTCCCGCGCCATCGGGCTCCTGCCGCTCGTGCTTCTAAAGTCCGCACGAAGCGATGGCGTCTCGGCCTCGGTCGGACAGCTCCCGCGCAGCTTGTTCCTCTGCGCCATGGTTCTGGGCGTCGCGTTTGGCCTCACTCCCCTTTTGGCGGGAAACAGCCTGTGGCCAACCCTCGCGGCGATGCCTTTGGCTGGCTTGTCTTCCCTGGCGATCACAAAGTGCGCCGGACGTCAGATCGATGGCCATACAGGCGATATTCTGGGGGCCGCGCAACAAGTGGCTGAAATTCTTGCGTTTTGCGCATTATCCGCAAAGATTTGAATTCAACCAGTACAATTATACCAAGGGTCGTTTGCAATGACCGTTCCAGCCATTTCAAACGTTCCGCGCGTCAGCGCGGGCGCGCCTTCGCGCTTGCCAAAAGACGTGAGTCAAAGCTTGCACACTTTGGTATAGGGCCTTGCAGAATGGCCAGGCAGGAATTCGCCACTTCGCCAAACAATCCCTGCCCGGCTTTTGGCGTCGCTGGCTGTTATCCAGGACCAACGCGACACTTTTCTGAAATCCGGCTCGGGGGAAGCGGACATGCAAGCGGGCGAATTCATCACTCTGGCTGTTTGGGGCGCGATTGCCCTGGTCATGATCGCCACCCTCGGGCGCCGCTATCGGGGACGGTTTGGAGCGATGATGCGCGACGCGCTCGTCTGGGTTGCCCTCGGCGCCGGGTTCCTGGTTCTTTACACCTATCGAGACGCCCTGACGCCCGCTTATCGGCGCACATTGTCCGAATTGTCGCCGGGCTACGCTGTGGCGCCCGCGCCTGGCGTCGTGGAAGTCGCCCGGCGGCGCGACGGGCATTTTGTCATTCGCATGAAAGCCAATGGCCGCGACCTGCCATTTCTGTTCGACACCGGCGCCACGATTGTGACACTGCGCGCCGAAGACGCGGAAATTCTCGGCATTGACGCCAAAAAACTCAAATTTACCGAGGCCGTTTCAACCGCCAATGGAACCGCCCGGGCAGCGCTGACACAGCTGGAGACCCTGTCTGTTGGCGACATCATGGAACGGCGGGTGCAAACCATGGTCGCGCGAACGGGCTCGCTTAACGAAAACCTGCTTGGGCAGAATTTTCTGGATGAGCTGGCGAGCTATGGCGTCGAAAATGGGCGGCTCGTGTTAAGAGGCAAGGCAGAGCGCTGATGGAAGGCGGCGATTCAAGCAACAATGACGATCATGCGTATTCTTGCAAATGCCGTCCTCGCGTCGATTGAGAACGTCATCTCGACATTAGAATCGGAATTCTTGCCGACTCCAGCAGGTCTCGGGTCGTTCCACCGATCAAAGCCTCCCGAAGTCGGGAATGGCGATAACCACCCATCACGATGAGG
Organism: uncultured Hyphomicrobiales bacterium; assembly: GCA_903931945.1. Classification (GTDB taxonomy): domain Bacteria; phylum Pseudomonadota; class Alphaproteobacteria; order Rhizobiales; family Beijerinckiaceae; genus Terripilifer. The sequence goes on from CAIZEI010000113.1 coordinate 21,048, forward strand.
TCGCTTTGAGTTTCCGCCACCCTCGCGAAAATCTGACTGGCGATTGTTCCCTTGCCTGCCAATTGTTTGATTTCGCATGTGACACCGTGACACGCGAGGTGGTTGGCGATAGTCCACGCCGGGAATTCATCTTCTGCGGTCTCACGACTACCGCTGACGCTCACGATTTCCACCCAATGAGCGCGCCGGAGAAATGGCAAGGAATCCGCGACGGCCCGCGCGGCCTGCCGCCCGCCGTCCCAGGCGATAGAAATTCGATCGAATGTCAAGCGCGGCACGCAGTCGCGCGGAGCGCAAATCACCGGACGACCAGAATGGAACAGCACGGCCTCGAATAATTTTTGATCCGCGTGATTTGACTCAACGGATGGCAACGGGAGCACGCAGAGATCAAACCGACGCGCGATTCGGCCAATGATTGCCGGCAGTTCACTGGGCAACGCTTCGATCGTACGCCGTTGACACTTGATACTATTTGCGCCTGCGCGTTCTGCAATGACCATTGCTGCATTATCTGCATTATGGTTGAAATGACGCACTGCCTCCACCAGCACCTTCGCTGGCGCTTGCGCCAGATAAAAGATTTGTCCGGGATCGCGGGGAGTCCCGACAATCGTGAGATGCGCGGAAAATGTCCGCGCTATTTCGAGCGCCACGTCGCCTGAAGAACTGACAGGCTCTTCTCCATCCGTCAAAGCCAGAATATCGCCGATCATCATCACCCCCCCGCGCGTCGCCAAACAACCTTGTGTTCATTCTATGATAGAGACGGTAGCGAGCCGTGCCTTGATCGATATTAAGGGCCGCGTGGTCGTCGGCGAAGCCCTGAGACGGCAAAATTGCCTCACGGACCGGCCCTGTGAATCGTCAGAGCCGCTTTGCCAACCGGGATCATCAGTAGCGAGACGGATACACTGTTCGTTAGCGTACTTGCGTTTTCGAACACGAAGCGATCGTCGAAATTGAGATTGTAGACACCGCTTTTCGCTTGTACGCGTGCGGTGTAGGTCAATTCAACGGTATCGTCGAACTCCCGAATGCGCGCAACCCCGATGAGGTCGGAGCGATGGCCAATGTAATTGCCATCGACGGCTTTGTTGAAGGTCCAGACTTTGCGCTGCTCTTCGCCATCCGAAAAGAATTCGTCTTCCGAAAGCTCAAAACCGTCGCTATACTTGGCGCCCTGAATATCAATATGCAATCCGCGGGTTGTACCTGAGCTATAATCCTGGAACTTTCCATCGGCGGTGAGACGGCCCGATAGAAATTGCATCATATGGACCATAGGACTCTCAACCAACGGCGTGGCAGGACTTGCAGAGCCCGACCCTGCCAGTTCCAAAGCAAGGAGAACGATGGGTAGCGATTTCATATATATTGTCCGGGAAAGACTTTAGCATCAATGCTCAGGTAATGGCCGCTAATATGAATATTTGACCAAATTGCGGCCTGATCGCCACGACCCGCGCTAGCGCGACCGGCCATGGGGCAATCCTCAGGCTTGCGTTAAATCATGGCGCTGTGCGTCAGGTTGCGGCTCAGATAGTCTCAGGGCGGCTTTTCGTCGACGAAATTGCTTCAAAAGTCTGATCGGGATTTAAATCGGAGGGCCACATGTCCATCAAGGATCTCGTTTTCCATCTCGATACCAGCGACACAGGGCAGCGGGTCACCGATTTTGCTATTTCGCTCGCGCAATCAACCGGCGCCCATCTCACTGCGGCCGGGTTGGCGGTGCAATACCTCGGGCCCGGCGGGCTTGAAGATGCGGGCGGCTATGAAGCGCTGATGGAATTGACCGAGCAAAGCCGCAAAGCGACGGAGTTGGCCTATCAAAACCTTCTGGCGCAGGCGCCTGCGGGACTGCAGACCGATTTTGTGTTGATTGAAGCGCTTGCCGCGATCGCCCGCGACCGCTTTGGCGCCCTTGCACGCCACTTCGACCTGTCCATTGTCGGACAAGGCAGTGGGGAAGCTGCCGATGAAGACGGACTCATGGTCGAAGGCGCCTTGCTGGGATCCGGGCGGCCGGTATTCGTCGTACCGGCTAAACATCAAGGTGGCGTTCAACTGGAAAAGGCTATGGTGTGCTGGAATGGCAGCGCGGTCGCTGCCCGCGCGCTTGCGGGAGCTTTACCGCTTTTGAAACGCGCCAGCGTTGTTGAAGTCGTGGACATCATGCGCGCGGATGATCCTTTGGAGGAATTGCCGGGCTTCAATATCACCCGTCACCTCGCCCGACACGGAATAAACGCCACCTTGCGCAGGCTACCGAACGCAAGAAGCGTCAGCGCCGCATTGCTATCCCATGCAAGCGATAGCGGCGCTGATTATCTGGTGATGGGCGGCTATGGCCACTGGCGCCTGCGCGAATTCGTTTTTGGCGGCACCACGAGGTCGATCCTTTCGTCGATGACTGTGCCTGTCCTTATGGCGCATTGAACCTCTCTTCCTCCGGGCGAGCGACAGCCTTTGTGCGCTCGCGATTGGTTGTCCGATCTGCCAGGGCCTGAGGGAACTTGATTGAATTTCATATTGTTTGAGACGCGCCAGCACTGGCGCCAATCCTCAGATGGACATTCTTGATTTCAGGCGCAGCCGGTTCGGTTTGAATTTCAAACCCCAGTTCGCGGCACATTTTCAACATCTCCCAATTGTCGGCGAGGACCTGCCCGCCGATCCAGTTCACGCCCTCCGCTCTGGCGAATGCGATGCATTTTTCCATTAATGCCCAACCCAGGCCTTCGCCATGGATGTCGGAGCGGGTGATGATCGCGAATTCGCCGCGTTCGCGATCACGGTCCGTGTGCAGTCGCACGCCACCCAACATCGCGCCATCAGCAGGATCGAGGGCGATCAGAACCATGGTCCGGGCGTAGTCAATCTGGGTCAGCCGGGCAATCAATTCCGCCGATACATGGTCCATCGACGCAAAAAAGCGCCGACGTAAATCATCCGGACTCAGGCGTCCAAAAAAATCTTCGTATAGCTTCGCGTCTTCCGGTCGCAACGGTCGAATATTGCACTTACGCCCATCGGCCAACGCGACCGAACATTCCCATTCTCCCGGATAGGGTCTGATCGCAAATCGGGGGTTCGGAACCCCCCGGTCAGGCACAGGACATTTGGCCACGCGAATACGCGCATCGACCGTGACCACCGATTCGGCGCTGGCAACCAGAGGATTCAGATCGAGTTCCAGAATCTCCGGCAAGTCAGCGCTCATGAGCGCCACCTTGACGAGGACCAGCGCGATTGCGTCGATATCCGCCCGAGGCACATCGCGGTATCCCGCCAGAAGCCGCGAAACACGCGATCGCGCTATCATGTCGCGAGCCAGCTTCAAATCGAGAGGCGGCAGCGCCAGTACATGGTCGTCGATCGCCTCAACCGCCACGCCGCCTTGTCCAAATAATATGACAGGCCCGAAAGTTGGATCGTCGGTAAGCCCTACGATCAATTCAATGGCCTTCGATTGTTCGATCATAGGCTGAAGAATCACGCCCTCGATCCGGACGTCCGGGCGGCGCGCCTTCACGCTCCCGATCATCTCATCGAAAACACGGCCAGCCTCCTCCGGGGTACGCAATCCAAGACGAACTCCACCCGCGTCGGACTTGTGCGTTAGATCCGGTGACAGAATTTTCATGGCGAGCGCGGCGCTGTTCCCAAGCAAAGCCATCGCGAGTCTTTCAACTTCGGCCCGATCTCTAGCCCGACGGCATGGAGCATTGGGTATCGCATAAGCTTCAAGCACCTGCGTGACTTCTACAGGATCGAGCCAGGCGCGGCCCGCTTCGAGGGCGGCATCAATGATGCGCCTAGCGGCAATCACATCTGGCTTGGTCTCCTCCGGCCTGCCGGGAGGAGGCGTCAGCAAAGACGCTTGCACGCGATTGTAATCGACCAGATACATGAGCCCGCGCACCGCATCGATTTCGGTGTTGAAATGCGGAATGTTGGCAGCGTCGAACTCTTGCGCCGACGCATCTTCCTCGCCAAACCAGACGGCAAAAACTGGCTTTTTGTTTGCCAGCGGATGTTGACGGCTGACGCCGGTCACAGCTCGGGCCACTGCTCGCGCAGCCTCGGCGCTGGATACAAGCGCTGTCGGGCAATTGATCGCAAGCACGGCATCAACGTCTTTGCTTTCCAGCAGACACGTCAGGGCCATTTCGTAGCGCGCAGCGTCCGCGTCGCCGATAATGTCAATCGGGTTGCTCCGCGACCAAGTTGCGGGCAACCGTTCATCGAGAGCTGCGAGCGTTTCAGGTGCAAGCGTTCCGAGCTGGCCGCTAAGATCAATCAATCGATCGACGGCGAGAACGCCAATGCCGCCGCCATTGGTTAGGACGCCAATGCGCTCTCCACGTATCCTGACGCTGCGCGCGAGTGTTTCCGCCGCCGCAAATAGTTCCTCAAGATCGATCACACGCAACATTCCGACACGTCTAAATGCAGCATCGTAAACAGCGTCCGAGCCCGTCATCGCGCCTGTATGTGATAGCGCCGCTTTGGCTCCGGCGGCATGGCGGCCCGCCTTTACGACAATGACAGGCTTGATCTGCGAAGCCGCTCTTGCTGCAGCCAGAAACTTTCGCGCATCGCCAATCGACTCGATGTAGAGCAGAATCGCCTCGGTCTGACGATCGACAGCGAAATGATCGAGACAATCGGCAAAATCGACATCGATTTGATCGCCCAGCGAGACGATGCCGGAAAAGCCGACATTGTGGTTGTGAGCCCATTCCGCCAGGGTCGCGATGATCGCGCCGGATTGAGAAATAAGAGCGAGATTGCCCGCACGCACAGTTCGCGACAAAAAGCTCGCATCAAGGCCAGCAAAGGGGGATAACAACCCCACGCAATTCGGTCCGATTATCCTCAGGCCGCCTTTGCGCGCAGTTTTGCGCACAAGGTCGCTGATCGATCCATCGCCGTGGCCCAATCCTGCGGTAATAATCACAGCCCCAGCTGCGCCGATAGCGCAGGCCTGCGCGACAATATCGTTGACGCTCTCGGGGGGAACTGCGATGACGACCAGGTCGGGCGGCTCGGACAGTTCCAATAGATTCTTATGGCAAGGGAGACCGTCTATGGACTCGTGGGCCGGATTGACTAGAATCGGGGCGACATTCGGGTTAGCGCGCCGCAAATTGTCGAGAATTGAATTGCCAAGCGAGCGCGGGCGCGGGCTGGCCCCAACGAGGGCGACGCTTCGAGGGGCAATGATTTGCTCGAGGCGATAGTTGCTCATAGGACCCGTCGGCGCGCGTTGGCGATAAACTCTGCTTTTTCTAGGCTTGAGGCTGTGCGAATGGCCATGATGTGGATCAGCGCGTAATGCTGCAATAATGTCAGTTTGATCCGCTACATCTGGAGAACGTCATGTCATCTGGCCTGCTTTCACTTTCGTTCGCGAGCGCATTTGCAGGCGCGTCGCTTTATTGCAATCTTGTTGAACAGCCAGCGCGTTTGGCGCTCGATGAAAATGCAATGATTGACGAATGGAAGCCCAGCGACCGAAGGGGATTTGCCCTGCAAGGCGGCCTCGCCCTTGCGGCGGCGGCATTCGCGCTTCTTGCCTTCCGCTCCTCCTCGGACATTCGCTGGCTGGTCGGCGCGCTCATCGTACTGGCAAGCTGGCCCTACACCTATTTCATTGTCGTGCCGCTGAACAATCGGCTGCTCGCCCTGTTCGAACCACGCGCTGGCGATAAAGCGCGCGATCTGGTTCGTGACTGGGGGCGGCTCGAATGGGGACAAACCGTGTTGGCTTTATCGGCGGCGGCGGTCTTTGTCTGGGCGCTGGATTAGCGCGACTTTCAATACGTGACAGCGCTCTTCCTTCGTCGCGCCCCAAGAACGCATGCGTCAGGAAACGGCGAGGTTTTATGTGCATGAAAACTCTGCTGCAGGGCACAACTCCAAGATACTGCGCATCCGCTGTCGCGACGAACCCGCATCAAGGATTTTCAACGCTAACAACCTTGAACGTCAGCAATTCACTGTCTGGTTCGCGTATCGAGACATATTCTCCAACGCGAAAGAAATGGTCGCCGAAGCGATAGCCACTCTCGTTTTCAACGTCGCGCTGCGGGCCGTATTCGAATGCCCAGGTGGCGCCGCCGGCCCCTCCAGGGCGATGAGCCAGTTGGCCGCGTAGCGGCGCCTCGTCGCCCCAGAATCGATGTACCGTGCAAAGTCCGCGATGCGTTTTCCATGAATCCAGGTCGATCCGACCGGATTCCGTCAGTGGCGCGACAATCTCGAATCCGTGCCGGATGGATCCCTCTGGAAATTGTTTCGAACGCGCAGCATGCAAAACAATTCGATGCAAGACGCCATGTGAATTTTCTGCCATATCGGGATCCTCGCGCAGGTATCGATCAGATTTGACCTAGTTGGAGAGCAAGCTAGCGGATTTCTCACTTCTCATCACAAGAACCGGGCACGTGGCATGCCTTACAATCGCAGTCGCGCTTGAGCCAAGGAGATAAGTAGCCATCGAGGGCCGATGGGCGCCGATGATGATGAGGTCAGCCTTCCATTCGGCGGCCGCAGCAAGAACTTCCGGATAAACGCCGCCCATGCGCACCTCGCTGCTGACACGTTCGGCGGGCATATTGATCGTTTTTGTCAGCTCCACGAGCGCTTTTTTCTGCTCCTCGGCAAGCAGATTGAAATCCACAGGCGGGAGATAGAGCATTGGCGCAACAATGACCGCGCTATCGATGACATGAACGAATCTGACGGATCCGCCGGAGAGCTTTGTCAGTTCTCTGGCGACAGAAATCGCGCATTCGGCAATTGTGGGGTCGTTCAGATCTACTGGCACGAGTATTTTATCGAACATCAATATCCCCTGGCGAAGCATGCCGCAGAGACCTGGCTGCGCACAACCACGCAGCGTAATAGCTGTATTTACTGCGCTCCATGCATTGAGACAGATCAATGAAATTAAGTGCTCTGAACGCTAGGAACGCTGCATTCCTGTTGTTCCAGTATTTGTCCTGGAACGCCAGCCCGTTCGAGACCCACAGATTGACAAGGTCGGCCTTGAATGGTTCCCGTTTTTCCGGCGATACGTGCGTTGGCGTTTCGACCCGAACCGAAGGGCATCGGCGTGAACGCGCATACCCTGACGATCAGTGACGAAAGATGGTCAGAATTGAAAAACAATGACTGGAGTTGGCTCTTAGTCCAATGCTTATACAGCGCATTCGAGCGCTCGATACCGCAGGCGTTTTACCCAGTCCCTTCAAAAATCAACGACAATTTCGTCGAGAGCGTTTTGAAGCGCGACGCTTACAAGCTGGTCACAGCTAAAATTGAGACCGAGACGATCGCAATCAGGAACTGACGAAGACCAAGGCCTGACCGAGGCCGAGCCGTCCAGATTGGACGCGTTTTGATGGGATTTGGCGGTTAGGCCGTTAATCCAGTGCGGGAGATTTGCCGATGCCCGAAGGCCAAAGACCGGTCGAGGACTTTTTAACCCGGTGGCAGACATCCCGCGCGCTGGATGGAGCCGCGAAGCCCGTAGTGACCCACATATCGAAGATTTTTCTGGCCGGCGACAGGGCCATGAAATTGAAACGCGCGGTCCGTTTTCCATATGTCGACTTCTCGAACGCCGAGGCCCGTTTGGCCGATTGCGAACGCGAATTCGCGCTCAACAGGCGCACAGCTCCCAATCTCTACCTCGGCGTCCACCGGATTGTCCGCCGTCCCGATGGTGCGCTTGCGTTCGACGCCGAAGGGTCGCTTGTCGACGCCGTCGTGGAAATGCGGCGTTTCGCGCAGGACGACTTATTCGAGTCGCTCGCCAGGAAAAACAAGCTCACGCCTGCGTTGCTCACCGGCCTCGCGCAAACGATTGCAAAGTCCCACGCAACTGCTCCCGTTGCAGAAGTATCCCTGGACTTTGGGTCGATTAAAAGGGTGCTTGATATCAACGATCGATCGCTTCGCGCCACCGGGTTGGTCAGCGACCAAACCGCCGATCTGATTGAACACAAATTCTCCGCCGCCTATGCGCGCTATGCGCCCGCCATCGAGAAACGTCGGGCTGCTGGAATGGTTCGGCGATGCCATGGCGACCTCACATTGCGCAATATCTGCCTGATCGACGGCGTTGCAACGCTTTTCGACTGCCTGGAATTCAGCGACGAACTCGCAACGATTGACGTGATCTATGATGTCGCCTTCCCGATTATGGATCTTTTGCATTTGGGGTTGCCCGATTACGCCAATATTTTGTTTAATCGCTATTTCGACGAAGTCGGCGAGATCGACGGCGTCGGGCTTGTACCCTTCTTCGCCGCCATTCGCGCAGCGATTCGAGCTCACGTCTCAGGCAGCCGGGCCAAGGAACTTCGAGGCGCCGAGGCGGAGGCTGTGGCGACGGAAGCGTGCGCATATCTCGATCTCGCTCTTTCACTTTTGCAGGAGCCGCATCCTGAAATGATCGCTATCGGTGGGTGCAGCGGCAGTGGCAAGTCCACCGTAGCAGCCGCGCTCGCGCCGAGAATTGGCGTTCCACCCGGTGGCCGGACGCTTTCAAGCGACCGCATCCGAAAATATCTTCACGGTGTGCGCGCCGAGCAGACTTTGTCTGCTGAAGCCTATGCGACCGAGGTCTCAACCCACGTCTATTCAAAGATGCGCGATGATGCATTCACTTTGCTGCGCGAAGGATGCTCGGTTGTCGCCGACGCCGTTTTCGACAAACCAGCACGTCGGAACGCCATCGAAGCGATCGCACGGATCGCGAAGGCGCCATTTGCGGGGATATGGCTCGATGCGCCCTTTGCAACGATGGAACAACGCATCAAACAACGGAAGCGGAATCCGTCCGACGCGACGATCGACATTCTGCATGGCCAGATGCAACACGATTTTGGAGAAATTGCCTGGCGCAAGACCGCTGCAAGCCAGCCTATCGCAGACATCGTCGAGGATGTGCTTGCCTCAATCCCTGATCTGGATTGCTCAGAGGCGTCGAATCTGAAGCGATAGTTGACCGCAACGCGTTCGGTATCAACGGTAACTCTTTATCGGTCTTCGAGCCATCAGACGGCTCGATGTAACCGAATTTCTGCACCTGGTTGAAAAAGCAGCAATAATTGTTTTCACGACACAGCCATCAGTGCAGTTTGAAATCGCCGACCCCCTCAACTCTGGAAACGCCAGTCGTATTTGGCCACACGCGCCATCCCACGATTTGGCCGCGAATCGGGTCGCCGGTCCCGCAATTGAGCCAAACTCCATCAACGTACCGGCACGGGAAAGGGAGTTCATATTCACCCTGCTGGTCATGGCAGAGCAATTGATAGGAATTCCCGGCCGGGGCCGCTCGATCGTTGCGATAAAGGTCGAAGGAATCCCGCAGCCTGACCATAGGTCCATTCCCTACTTCGTTCTAGGTGCTTCGATTATTTGTCACACATTGAAAGCCACACCACTGCAGCCGGCAAAGGCCGGCCAAGTAACACGAACGATCCCAAGAAAATGGCAGCCGCTGCTAGCGTGGCCACCCTCGGCACGCGCATAAGAAGACGCACAGCGTTATTCCCTCACCGAGCCGCGCGCGTACATGCGACTATATATTGAGCGCAAATTTAGCACGCATTTTGCCAGCAATCGCGAATTTCGTATTGATCCAGAGCAAACGTTTGCCGCAGTTGGCAACCGGCTAGCATTTGTGCAAAAATTGTCGCGCTTGAATTAGCATAACTACACTTGGGGTAGCCTCATGCCAAATGAACAAGACCCCGCTAATGCTTCACCGATTGCGCGACCAGGAAGTGACCTATCTATAACACTTGGTGTGTTCAACGTCGTCGGCGCTATTGGCGCAAAATCCCTGACCACGCGTCTCGGCATCGCGACATTCGTCGTATTGGCAGCCGTTGCGCTGCAGGCGCTATTGCAGAACGCACGCGAGGAACTTCTGGCTTATGTCACGCTTTTCCCGGCCGTCGTTATCGCCGCTAGCCTTGGCCGCCTTGCGGGCGGCATACTTGCTGCAATCCTGTCGACTGTTTTCGTCGTTGCATGGATCGCGCCACCACGCGCCGCTGCCGATTGGATCTCACTCGCCGCCTTCATCGTGACCAGCGCCATGATCGTCGGCCTTGCCGAGGTTCTTCATCGCGCTCAAGCCAAGCTCGTACAGCTTGAATTTGAAAATCGAAGCAAAGAACAACTGAGCATTTTTATCGAGCAATCGCCTGTCGCCATCGCGCTGTTTGACCGTGACATGCGCTGCATCGCTGCCAGTTCGCGATGGAAAAGCGATTATCATCTCGATGAGAATTCGAGTGGATTGTTCAACGACAACGTGTCCCCGCAATCGGTTGAGCGTTGGAACGAATTGCGTCGACGCGGCCTGACGGGAGAGGTTCTGCGAGCCGACGCTGAGAAATTTATACAGCCTGACGGAAGCGCTCAATGGCTGGAATGGGCGATTCGACCCTGGTATGCTGTCAACGGCGAGATTGGCGGAATTGTTCAGTTTTCGCAGGATGTCACTCAACGCGTGCTGGAACAGGAAAGGCAACGAAATAGCGAAGCCCGGCTACGGGAAGCTTACGCCGCCACCCATATAGGCGCGTTCGAACAGAATCTTGAGACTGGAATTGGAACATGGTCACCGGAAATGGAGGCTATGCATGGCTTGCCGAGGGGCGGTTTTCCGGGCGCCCATGAAGCCTGGATCGCCTTGATCCATCCCGATGATCAGGAAAGGGTGCGTGACCTCACAGAGCGCCTGCTTTCGAGCCGGGAGTGGCTCGAAGCAGAGTGGCGCGTCCAATGGCCAGACGGCACCACGCATTGGATAAGCGCACGCCGACAGGTGATCGGGGATCCAAGCGGCAAACCACTCAGGATAACTGGCGTCTGCCTGGAGATCACTGAACGTAAAGTTGCGGAAGCCGCATTTCGCGACAGTCAGGAAGCGCTCCGTGCGATCGTCGATACCGCGATGGACGGCATCATCGTGATCGATGAGGCCCGCGCGATTCAATCGATCAATCCCGCCGCTCTAAAACTCTTCGGTTATGATTTAGGAGAAACCATCGGGCGGAATGTAAAAATGCTGATGCCGGGGCATTTCAAGAACCAACACGATGCTTATGTTGAGCATTACCTGGGAACCGGCGAAAGGAAAATCATCGGAATCGGCAGGGTCGTCACCGGGCAACGCAGAGACGGAACGAGTTTTCCCATCGAGTTGGCAGTTGGCGAAGCGAATTTGACGGAAAGGCGCATTTTCGTCGGCTTTATTCGCGATATGACCCAAATTGACCGCGAGAGCCGTCGGGCCTCGGCCTTGCAATCCGAATTGATACATGTCAGCCGACTCAGCGAATTGGGACAAATGGCCTCGAACCTGGCTCACGAGGTCAACCAGCCGCTCACAGCGATCATGAATTTTACCCAGGCCGCCGGTCAGGGATTGCGACGCGGTGATTTTACCTCATTCGCCGACCTGATCGAACGAATTGAGGCTCAGGCGTCTCGCGCATCCGATATCGTCAAGCGACTGCGGGCCTTTATTGACAAGCGGGAAGTTGAGCGCCGCCCCGAAGACCTCCGGATCATTGTAGAAGAGGCGCTTGGAATCGCGATCCTTGATCGAGGCGCCCGCAATCTCCGGACAGTTCTAAAAATGAGTTCGGAGCGCCCCATTGTAACAGTCGATCGCGTGCAAATACAGCAAGTGCTCGTTAATTTTTTGCGGAACGCCAACGACGCAATGGCGACAACACAGGACCCGGAAATTAGCGTCGAGCTAACGATTGACGAGGCAGGCATGGCGCGCATTGCCATATCCGACAATGGCCCCGGCGTCGATCCGGAGGTCGCCGATGCTCTATTCGCGCCGTTTGTCACAACGAAAAGCGAAGGTATGGGGATCGGTTTATCGATTTGCAAAACCATCGTCGAAAGCCATGGCGGCAGTATTGGTTTTCATGCCAATATGACCGGGGGAGCAACGTTCTATTTTACTTTGCCCTTGACAACGCATGATACGGCAACCGGAATTCAAGCGTGAACAACGACCAATTTGTCCATATTATCGACGACGATCCCGATGTGCTTGCGTCGCTTGTCGCTTTGCTGGAAAGCGGCGGCTATCGATGCGTCGCCTATGCGTCGGGCGCAGCTTTTCTCGCGGCGGGATCAAAAACCTTCTATACAGGCTGCGCCCTCGTCGACGTTCGCATGCCGGGGATGGATGGTCTGTCGATTATTGGTGAACTCGCCAGGCTCGGTTTGAACATACCCATGATCCTGATGACCGGTTTTGGCGATGTGCCGTTGGCGGTCAAGGCGATGAAGGCCGGGGCGGTCGATTTCATCGAAAAACCATGCCCGTTTTCCGCACTTCAGGAAGTGATAGATCGCGCCCTGTCAATCTCGCCCCGCAATGGGGCCGGGCTGCTCGGCAGCGGAGTCGCCAATGAGCGTATAGGGCGACTAACACAACGCGAGAGAGAGGTTTTCGATCGGCTTGTTCTGGGCGAGTCCAACAAGGCGATCGCGCGGCTTTTCGATATTAGCGTACGCACCATTGAAAACCACCGTGCGCGAGTCATGGAAAAGCTGGGGGCTAGAAACCTTCCCGAACTGGTGCGCCTGTCCCTGGCGGCGACCGAAGCACCAAGTGGACCCGGTTCCATCAGGCGTGACGCCGGGTCCTAATCGAGGCATAGGGAAAACTACGCATTCCCGGACTCCCTCAAATTTGCGATAAATCAGGGCAAGGCGGCGCGCTTTCACAGATTTTCACAAGCTGCTGGCGGCAGGTCCCGATGAAACCAATGATTTACATCGTCGAGGACGATCGCGATGTTCGCGAATCCCTGACGTTGCTTCTCGAAGTGAATGGTTACGCGGTTGCGGCCTTCGGCAATGGTCTGGATCTTCTGGCTCACGGCGAGCCCACAAAGGCCACCTGTATCATCATGGATGTCAATTTACCCGGAGAAAGCGGCTTAAAGATTTTTGCGCGCTTGCGCGATCGATCGGTGACAACTCCCGTATTGATTGTCACCGGACGCGCGGACGAACGTATCCGGCGAGAGGCTCAACGTCTGAACGCCGCGGCTTTTCTTGAAAAGCCGATTCCCGGACATGTGCTTCTTGAGGCAATCGAAAGCGTGCGACCAAAAGCGTGATTAGCCCGAATGATCGAGATTGGAATTGGGTCAGTCCGTATCTGGACCCACTGCAGCGTCAGAACAAACGTCCGATCTTTATGCGTAGTTTTACGCATGTAGTCACCCGGATTGTCCAGCTTCGGCAGTTCGCTAATTTGACCCATCGAAACGGTTTCGATGGAGCAGCGGATATGCTGGCAATTACCTCCCAATCTCATTCAACCGGCGCGCGAATCCCGATACATGCGCGTTTTCACGGCGGAACGCCCGAAAGAGAGGGCGATGCACAATTGTTGCGTCAATTCGCCGATCCAACGACCGAGGGTCGCGAACGCTGCCAGAGTTGTCCCGTGCGGAATCTGAGCTTGTGCGAAAGCTTGCGTCTTGATGAGCTGCCTGAGCTCGACTATGTGGCGGTCAAGGCTCATTATAGTCCAAGCGGTTCCCTGTTCATTCAGGGATCGAAGGATGACTGTGTTCATATTATTACTTCCGGTGTGGTCCGCCAGACCCGGATCCTTCCTGATGGACGCCGGAGTATTGCGGGTTTCGCATTGCCGGGCGATTTCCTCGGGCTGTCATTCGAAGATGAGCACGCGTTCACAGCCGAAGCGCTCGGCGCTGTGACAACGTGCCGAATTACGCGTTCGGCGTTTTTAGAACTGATTGATGCCAAGCCGCATCTCATGCGCCGGCTTCACGCCGAGACGGCGCGTCACCTCGCGCTCGCTCAGGATCAGATGATGATGCTCGGTCGCCTCACAGCGCGTGAAAGATTAGCAACCTTTCTGGTCAGCTTGCGCAATCGCTGGCAGCGCGTAAATGGCCAGTCGGCGCATGTCGCCCTGCCCATGACGCGTCAGGATATTGCTGATTATCTGGGCCTGACCATGGAAACAGTAAGCCGGATCGTCAACGGATTCGCCCGCGAAAGGCTCATCGTCATTGTCCCTGACGGTGTGCGCGTTCTTGATTTCCAAAAGCTTGAAGCCGTCTCTGCGGGGTGAATGCCGGAAGGAGCCCTTGGCCTTGGACCTGCTCTTCGGAATCGAAACTCTCGGCAGGCTGAGGGTGTTGGCGTGCGCTCGAACCAGTTTGTTTGAGCGCGCGCGTTTGTTTCGAGCGTAGACTCGGCAATATGAGAGTGTATAGAAGTGTTCGCCGCCGACAGATCGGATCCGCACACCAATAGCTATCCGACGGAATTGACTCTGTGCGCAGCCAAAGGAGGCATTTGGTTTTGGCAGCCCGCTCTGATCTTGATAGCGTGGATTGCAGCTGGCGGCATTGATTCCGATTGTCTCAAAACCACGTTGTAATGTAAGCGTTGTTATCAGGCCACGTCCTGTAGCGCCGCCTGAGATGCGTACGCCCACGGCATGAGGTCGTCGATTTTCGCGTTGGGATGGCCGCTGACAATTTTCGTCAGTGTGCCGGCGAGCCAGTCTTGCGGATCGA
>CAIZEI010000114.1 GCA_903931945.1 uncultured Hyphomicrobiales bacterium
ATTGGTCGCGCCGCCGGTGTCGTTCCGCAGATTGACCTCGTGGGTCATGATCTCGGTCGCCAGCGCTTCGGAACGGCGCCAAGCGTCAGGCTGCTTGGCCTTGCGCATGTCGCCATTGCAGGCGAACGAGAACTGGCAGCCGGGCTTATTACGCCCCTCATAGACCACTGCGCAGATGGAATGGCCGTAATTGCCATGGGTCATGCGGTGGAATACCACCTCGGCGATAGCCTTCTGGCCGCCCGAGCCTTCGCCGCGGGCCTCATAATACAGCACTTCCGACAGGCAGCGATGCTCGGCCAGCAGCTGCGACATGGCGCTGTCGCCAGCCGGCTTTTCGATATCGGCGGCCTGTACAAGACGCGCGACAGGCGCGGTCACTTTCGGTGCTGCGAACGGATGATAGGTCACAGACGCGCCAATGGCGGCGCTGGCTGTGGCGATGATGATCGCCATGGCGGCGACCAGCACGCGGTCGGAACGCGAAATCGCGTCGTTAGTTTTCTGAGACATAGGTATGAAACTCGTTTCGGCTTTTGGTTTCGCTTGATCTATCTGGCTGTCGTCTAATTCGCGCTTGCTATGCGTTTGCCCCTTCGCGGCATTCGTCTTCGCAGTTGCTATTTCGATTAGGCTGTTTCGATTACGCGTCGTCCTTCAAAGTTCCGAATGGTTCCCAGCACCGTGAGGGGCCTTCTGCCCCCCAAAAAACGAATCGTCAAACAAATTTTTTCATTAACGTGACAGGGCGTCATATTACACCGGAAAATCCAGTGTTTCCCTGCATGCTCCGTACACAGATCAGATATCGTTGCGAGTCGACTGCAAGGCTGCCTGCGCCGCCGCAAGGCGCGCAATTGGCACGCGGAACGGCGAGCAGGAAACATAATCCAACCCTGAGTCGTGGCAGAAGCGGATAGAATCGGGGTCGCCGCCATGCTCCCCGCAGATACCAAGCTTGAGTTTTTCGCGGGTCTGGCGACCCCGTTCGACCGCAATACGCACCAATTCGCCCACGCCATCGACATCGATAGAGACAAACGGATCGCGCGCAATCACGCCCTTGGAGAGATACTCGCCCAGGAACATGCCGGCGTCATCTCTGGAGATGCCGATGGTGGTTTGCGTCAGGTCGTTGGTACCGAATGAGAAGAACTGCGCCGTCTGCGCGATTTCCCCGGCGCGCAACGCGGCGCGCGGCAGTTCGATCATGGTGCCGATCAAGTAATCAGGCACTTTTCCGCGTTCTTTTTTGATGTCGTCCGCAACCTTGGCGATGCGCGCCGCCAGAATGTCCAGTTCCGATTTGAAGCCCACCAGTGGGATCATGATTTCCAGCTGCACCGGCGCGCCGCCGCCCTCTTCCACCGCCAGCGCGGCTTCCAGGATGGCGCGGGCCTGCATTTCGTAGATTTCCGGATAGGTGATGCCCAGGCGGCAACCGCGATGGCCCAGCATGGGGTTGGCCTCATGCAGCGCGATGGCGCGGGCACGCAGCTTTCGCACATTGGTGCCGGCGGCCTTGGCGACTTCCTCGAATTCCTCTTCCTTGTGCGGCAGGAATTCGTGCAGCGGCGGATCCAGCAGGC
>CAIZEI010000115.1 GCA_903931945.1 uncultured Hyphomicrobiales bacterium
CATGACAGGCGCGTCAGCAGCTGCGCGCTGGAGCGCCGGACACATGAGCCCCGTGGGCGGTTAGGTTGACGGCCACTCCGCACGGGCGGGTGGCCATCGCCTTTCGATCCTGTCAATCGTGCGCAGCGGCGCGGGCCAGATCGCCTGCGTTCTGCAAACTCTCCAGCTTCCAGCACATCTCGCGCAGCGCATCCGCCTTCGCAACGGGCAAGACATCGCGCGCCAGCCCGTTGAATTTTGTGATCAGCGCGTGATCGTCCATCGGACGCTCAAGACTGCCAATCGCGTGTTCGACGTGCTTGTCGAGTTCGCGCCCGTCCTTGAGCGTGATACGAACGAAAACCTCATCCTCGGCAATGTTGTCATGCGCCACAGCATGCACCTTGTCGCGCAGCGCAATGTTCGCAGCGTCGCGCACGGCGGCGTCCGAATATTCCTTTTCGCCCGCCGCTCCATAGACGATCGCCGCCGCGCATGAATGATAGACGCTGAACTTGCCTTCAAGGCCGGTTTGCGGGGTTCGCTTGCCGGTGAGTTCCAGCACCAGCGGATCGACTTTCAGATCGATGCGAGCGATATCGCCGGCTTTCAGCCCGTGCTCGTTGCGCAACTGGATGCAACCATCGATGGCGGGGTGAATGACAATGCCGCAAGCGAAGGGCTTGTAGGAATTGAGCGCGGTTTCCCAGACTTCGCCAAGGCCGCGCGTCACCTCATCAAAATTGCGCGAGGTCGACATGACATGGGCAAAGCCGCGCGGCGCTTCCAGCACGCGATTGGAACTGGTGAAGCCCTGTTCGGCGAGCAGCGCCGCCGCCATGCCATTGCGCGCCGCCGCGCCGGGATGGAAGCTCTTGCACATCGTTCCAAACATTTCGCGGAATCCGGAGGATTGCGTGCCGGCAATGCCCAGCGCCCAGATCATCTTCTGTTCATCGAGATTGAGCAGCTTGCCGATGGCCGCAGCGGCGCCAAAAACGCCCGCTGTGCCGGTGATATGCCAGCCGATATCGTAATGTGCGGGGTACACCGCATTGCCGATCCGGCACTCGACCTCCACCCCCAGAATGAAGGCGTGCAGCAATTGCGCGCCGGTCACGCGGCGATGCTCGGCAAACGCCACAACCGCCGAGGCGACAGGGCCGGCAGGGTGAATGATGGTTTTCAGATGCGTGTCGTCAAAGTCGAAAACATGGCTCGCCATGCCGTTGATCAGCGCGGCGTTCAGAATATCGAAACGCTCCTTGCGGCCCAGAATGGTCGCTTGACCGGGGCCGGAGAAAGGCGCCAGCGCCCTGATCGCCAGATCGATCGTCTCATGCGCGGAGCCGCCAACAGCGCAGCCCATCCAGTTTAACAGGGATCGGACGCCAGATTGACGCACAGCGGCGGGGATCGTTTCAAATTGCGAGGCCGCCACCCATCTGGCGAGTTCGCGCGTCACTTCGGTCATTCGTAAGCCTCTGGGGTTGCAAGTTATTGTTTTCAGATATCAATCGATCTTATGCGCCGGGCGCCCCGGATTGGCAACAACTCCTGCGATTTCAACAGGCGCGGGCAAATCGCCGCAAAGGCGGTCGTTGCGGCGAGCGAGAATGGGCGGCGAGAGATCGACATGGACGGTCCCGGATTCCAATTGTGCGCGACTTGAAACGCCGCGCCAGCGCCCCCCTCAAGTTACCGCATATTTCCTGATCATATCGGCGTCGAGTTCAATCCCCCAGCCCGGCTTTTGCGGCATGTCGTAAAACCCGCCTGCAATCTTGCCGCGTCCCTGCACCATTTTGTGGAACACCGGATCGCGCTCGGGGTGATGGGTTTCCATATAGGTTCCGTTCGACACAGCGGCGATGAGATGCGAGCCGACAACCGGTTCGCCGTGATGCGCCATTTCAAGACCGAACGCCTGCGCCATTTTGGCTACGCGCAGCCAGACCGTCGGTCCGCCGCCCCAGCTTGCATCGAGGTTGCAGATATCGATCGCGCCTTCGCGGATCATGTCGCGGCAGCCCTGCACGGTGGATTCAGATTGTCCCGAACAGATCGGCATTCCGGTCAACATTCGCATCGCCGCCATGTCCCGCTTGTCATCGTCCCAATGGCAGGGTTCCTCGAACCAGCGCAATGGCAGATCGCACACACGGCGCGCGTAATAGAGCGCAGCTTTCAATGGCCAGCCGCGATTGGCGTCAACGCACAGCACAAAGCCCTCGCCGCCGCCTTTCAGCGCTTCGCGCGTGCGCTCGGCGTCAAGTTCAGGCGTGCGTCCGCCGACCTTGAACTTGCAGCCGACGAGTTCGATCTTCCGATAGAATTCCATCTCCCTGGCATAATCTGCGGGCGTGTAATCAGGATGATATTGCCCGCCGATGGCGATGATCGGAATGCGGTCCGCCGCGCCGCCCCAGAGCTTGTAGAGCGGCATATTGGCCATCTTGCCCTTCATGTCCCACAGCGCGCTGTCGATGCAGGCAATGGCGCGAATTTCCTGCCGCCGGTCGCGGTTGGAGGTGTGGGTGACGCTCCACATTTTTTTCCAAAGGGCTTCGATGTTGGTGGCGTCCTCGCCAATGACCATGGGGATCAATTCGCGCGTCAGCACCTCGTAGGTCGCCGCCATGATGGCGCGTGAACCCTCGCCATTGATGGCCTCCCCCACCGGGCCGTGGTCGGTAAAGACACGCGTGACAATCGCGTTCTTCTCGGGCACGGAATAGATGCTGCCGCCAAAGTCGCGCGGCAATTTGACGTTGATATGCGTCGCCTCGATGCGGGTGATTTTCACTGCGCGTCTCCTGCCGGATTTATGCTCTGGCCGGACTATACTGCGCGAGATCAGGCGCTGGCGATTCCAGAATTACCCAAGTTTTCCGAGTCCCGGAAAGGTTTCGAGAATCCAGAACGAGGCCGCCTGCATTCCGCCGGTCAGAAAACCGATGCCGGTCAATATCAGCAGCGCGCCGACCGTTTTTTCCACCGCGCCGAAATGCCTTGCAAATTTGCGGACGAAGCCAAAGCAGGGCTCGATGGCGAGCGCCGCTGCAATGAAGGGAATACCCAAACCAGCCGAATAGACCGCCAGCAGCGCGGCGCCCTTGAGCACGGTGTCTTCAGAGCCCGCCACCGCCAGAATGGCGGCGAGGATCGGCCCGATGCAGGGCGTCCAGCCGAACGCAAAAGCCAACCCCATGACATAGGCGCCCCAGAGGCCGACGGGTCTGCCGACCTCGACGCGCTTTTCTCGATAGAGAAAGGCCAGCCGGAACAGCCCCAGGAAATGCAGGCCCATGGCGATGATGGCGACGCCGGCGATGAGCGACAGCACATCCAGATATTGCCTGATGGACTGTGCGAAGGCCGAGGCCGTTGCGCCCAAAGTCACAAAGACTGTGGAAAACCCCAGCACGAACAGGCATCCCGCCAGCGCCACATCGCGCCGCGCCCGCGCGCCGTCTCCGCCGGCGAGCTCTTCAACGGTTGTGCCGGCAATGAACGCCAGATAGGGCGGCGCCAGCGGCAGAACGCACGGGCTGAGAAAGGACAGGAGGCCGGCGCCCGCAGCGGCGGCGTAAGTGACTTGCGATGCCATGCCGGGGTCTTAGCGCGGCGGCGTGCGGGGTGGAAGGGTTTTGCGGTGACGATTGTGTGAAGGGGAGAGGCGCCCCGCGACATTGCGCGCCGCACCGCAGCATTGCTCCGCCGAACCAAAACCTGTATCCCTGACTGAAATGACGTTTCACCAGTTTATCTGGAGGAGGCCAGAATGCTCAACGCCGCACGATCCAGACAACAGGCGACCGATATCGAAATCATCCCCATGGGCGGACCCTGCGGGGCGGAAATCCGGGGCGTCGATCTCTCAACCGAGATTTCCGATGCTGTTATCGCTCAGATCCAGCAGGCGTGGAACGATCACCTTGTGATCTTCTTTCGCGGACAGACCGTCACGCAGGAGCAGCAGCTGGCCTTTGCCGCGCGCTTCGGCGATCTTGGCTCGCGCAAGCAGGCGCCCGAACATCTGCGCAACAAGACCGAAGGCCTTCTGCAACTTGACCCGAAAATCCTGCTGGTGTCGAACATCAAGATGAACGGTGTGCCGATCGGCGCCTTTGGCGATGGCGACATGTGGTTCCATATCGACAGCGGCTATACCAACCGGCCCTATCGTTACACGTTTTTATATGGCGTGGAATTGCCATCGAGCGGCGGCGACACCCTGTTTTCCAACACCTATCTTGCTTATGAGGCAGTGCCCGAACGGCTGAAGAAGTTTCTTGCCGACAAGCGCGCGCTGCATATCCATGAATACAAACGAACGGCGCAGGTCGATGTCGATGGCGATATTTCCGATGCGCCGCATCATTATCACCCGGTCTTTATCACGCATCCCTACACAGGCAAGAAAGCTCTTTTTGTCGATCGCCTGATGACCGCCCGCATCGAGGGCGTTTCCAAATCCGAGAGCGATGACATTCTTGCCGAGCTCTATGAAATCGGCGAGCGCGAGGCGTTCATCTACGCCCATAAATGGCGATTGGGCGATTTCGTCATGTGGGACAATCTGGCCACGATCCATGCGCGCACCGATTTTCCGCGCGGCGAGCGGCGGCTGATGCGCCGCTGTACGGTCGACGGCGAGCCGGTGCGGGGATAGGCGGCCATCATGCGAAACGACATTCTGCCGGCGTTCCAGACTTTCATCGCGGAACTGCGCGCGATCTGGTCGCGCGAAAGCGACACGCAAAAGCGCATGGAACTGGGCCGCGATGCGCTGGAGAAACTGGTGCGCGATCCTGATTTGCAAGCGCACAGCCGCAGTTGGCCCTCGACCGAAGGGCACAAGAACCTGCTGTTCCATACCGATGCGGACTATGGTTTTGTGGTCAATGCCGTTGTGCGCGAGCCCGGTCGCTTTGGCAGCGTGCACGACCATGCCGACGCCTGGACGGCCTATGGCGTCTGCGATGGCTGCGAATATCTCGAGCGATTCGAGCGGCTCGACGACGGCTCAAAGACCGATTACGCCGACATCAAACGCACCAGCACGACCATCGGTCGCGCAGGCGTTTGCGACCTTGTCGCGCCTTGGGCGATTCATGCGGAGCAGGGCAGCAATCAGCGCTCGGCGGCTGTGATCCTGCGCAGCCAGGTTCTCGTCGGCCGCGTGTTGCAACATCGCTATGACGAGCATACGCATGTGGTGTCGATGGGGTCCGGCCCCACGCAAATTCCCTACGAACTCCGCGTGGGGTGAGGTCTCCCCGGGGCCCGATGCGTTCAAACGCCACGGCCCATGACGGCGATTTGCTTACGGCGCTGCTTTCATCGCCTTTTCCAGCACCGGCAGCCATTTGGCTTGTTCCGATGCAGCAAAAGCAGTGAGTTCGGGAGGCGTCAGGTAATGCGTTTCGCCGCCGTTGGCGGCGAATTTCTCGATCAGCCCCTTGTCGGCCTGCGCAATTTTCAAAGCTGCGTTGAGTTTGGCGATAATGTCATCGGGTGTTTTGGGCGGCGCAACCAGAATTCCCCAGGCCAGCACGTTGAAGCCGGGAATGGTTTCGCTGACCGCAGGAATGTCCGGAAAGGCTGGCGAGCGCGCCAGCGATGTGACGCCAAATCCGTTGATCAACCCGCCGCGAAAGGCGGGCGCGAGACCGGCATAGGCTTCGAGGACCAACTCGACATTTCCTGAGGTCAGGTCGCTCATCGCCTGTGCGGCGCCGCCGTTATAGGACACCATTTCCAGCTTCACATTGGCGGTGCTTTGCAGAAGCTCCATGGCAAGATGCGTCAGGCGCCCGCGACCGGTGGTCGCATAGGAGATCGAGCCCGGTTTGGCTTTCGCCAGAGCCAGCATTTCAGCCATGGTCTTGAAACGCGCTTTCGGCGAAACGCCCATGAACAGCGGCTGGCTGTTCACAAATCCGACGGATTTGAAATCGCGCTCCAGAATGACCGGCAGATTGGGCGCAACGCCTTCGGCGCCCGCAAGCGCATAGAATTCTGATGTGACCGGCATGAATATCGTATAGCCGTCGGGTGGCGAAGACTGCGCCATGCGAGCTGCGATGGCTCCGCCGGCGCCTGGCGCATTCACGACAATGACCTGCTGGTTCCAGACCGCGCCGAGACGGTCGGCCAGCACCCGAGCTGTGACGTCATTGGCGCTGCCCGGCGC
>CAIZEI010000116.1 GCA_903931945.1 uncultured Hyphomicrobiales bacterium
GCCCTCAAAGCCAACTCTTGGACCTCTTGGTAAACATTTCGTTTAATTTCTGCCGGCAGGACGTGAATTGATCCGCCTTTCGAATACTTTGCGTCGTAATTGTACCAGCCGCCATCCGCCGCGCGGATATCGATCACATCAAGCGCGCGCTCGCCCATGACCGCGCAGGTCAGTTCGCGCCCGGCGACAAAGCTTTCGGCAAGCAGGTTCTCGCCATAGGCCCAATCGGGCCGGGTCAATTCCTGCGGCGGATGGGCCTGGCCCTCGGGAATGATGAACACGCCGTAGGACGAGCCTTCCGCGATGGGCTTGAGCACATAGGGCGGGGGCAGCGCATGGGCCCTGGCTGCATCCATCCGATTGACGATTTTTCCACGCGGCACAGGAATTCCCGCCGCCGCCATGATCGTCTTTGCGCGGTCCTTGTTCATCGCCAGAGCCGAGGCCAGCACGCCCGAATGGGTGTAGGGAATGCGCAGCAGCTCCAGCACGCCCTGAATGGTTCCATCCTCGCCGGAGGGCCCATGCAGCGCATTGAAGGCGACGTCAGGTTTGAGGTCGTAGAGGACGCGGGCGACATCGCGGGTGACATCGATCGGGGTGACGCGAAAGCCTTCCGCTTCCAGCGCCCGGGCGCAGGCGGCGCCGGAGCGGAGCGAAACCTCGCGTTCGCTGGAAAGTCCGCCCATCAGGACGGCGACGTGTTGGGGCATGGGGCGGTTCCTTGCTGGCGGGCGCTGCGGGTCAAAGATCGGTGAAGGCCTCGTCATCCTCTTCGCTCGCCCATTGCGTGAAGGCGATGAAGGGATCTTCGATTTCGTCCATGTAAGCGAGGTCTTCCTCGTCTTCAGGCTCGCCGTTGTCCATTGTGTCACCCGTTGGCGGTCGCAGACCGAAATTGATTCGGGGGATATCTCACCAGATTACGGCTAATTCTTTCGGAACTATGCACGAAACGGCAGCTCACGCAGCCCAATCCTCGCATCGCAACCCCGCGACGCGGGAAAATTCGCCGGTGTTGCTGGTGATGAGCGTCAGGCCCCGGCAGCGCGCCTGCCCGGCGATCAAGACATCGTAGGGGCCGATGGGCGTCCCCACCGTCGCCGGCATCGCCCGCACAAGGCCAGCAGACATAGCGTCCTCCTTGTCGAACGGCAGAACCTCGAACTGCAACGCATCGAGGCGCGTCAGATTGTAGTCCACCCGCGCGCTTTTATAGGCGCCGAAATAGAGTTCGTGGACAACGATGGACGACACTGCGATGTCTTGCGGGGCATGGCGGCGCACAGCGGCGGCCAATGGCGAGGAGGAAGAATTGAGCAATCCGATCACAGCGTTCGTATCAAGCAAATAGATCATCACCCGAATGCCTGATCGAGCTCCGGGCGTTCCTGCAGGGCCGGCTGCTCGCGCCCATCGGCCATGAAATCGTCCGACATGGTTCCGACGATAGCGTCAAGCCAGGCCCAGTCCAGGGGCAGGGGCTCAATTACGATCGACGCGCCATGGCGGCGAATGCGCACCTCATGGGCGTCAATGCGGAAGGCCTTGGGCAGGCGCAGGGCCTGCGACCGGCCTGACCAAAAGAGCTTTGCCGTTTCCATATGGAGTCTCAAATGCTATATATTTTTAATATATAGCATATTGCAGGCTACTTTCAAGGACGAATCCCGATTCGAGGGGTTGACCCGGCCCCCTCGCATAAGGCATATCCGCCCCAACTTACGTGGGCCCAGATGCGGTTCCGCGTGTTTCAGCCATTTGAGTATCCCGATGAAAGTCCGCAACTCCCTGAAATCCTTGCGTACGCGCCACCGCGACAACCAGATCGTGCGCCGCAAGGGCCGCGTCTACATCATCAACAAGACGCAAAAACGCTTCAAAGCCCGTCAGGGCTGAGGTTTCCTGCTTTCCAATGCATAAAACCCCGGCTTCCGCCGGGGTTTTTTCGTTGGCGGACAGATTCAGGGATGACGGATGTTGCGAACCGCCGCCCCGCGCCAAAGCGGCCAGGCGGCGGTCGGGCAGTGTGCAGCCCTCAAACCTGGGTCAGCATCTTTTCGACGCCGGATTCGGCTGTGCCCTGGGCCTCTTCAATGTTCAGGGTCTTCACCACGCCATCCTGCACCAGCATGGAATAGCGCTTGGAGCGCACGCCCATGCCACGTTCGGAGAGATCGAGCACAAGGCCGATCGCCTTGGCGAAGGCGGCGCTGCCATCGGCCAGAAACTCGACCTTGCCCGCGCTGTCGGTGGCGTCGCGCCAGGCGCCCATCACGAACACATCGTTGACAGAGGTGACGGCGATGGAGTCGACGCCCTTGGCTTTCAGCGCCGCATTCTGGTCGCGATAACCGGGCAGGTGGTTCTTGTGACAGGTCGGCGTGAAAGCGCCTGGCAAGCCGAACAGCACGACTTTCTTGCCAGCAAAAATATCGTCCGTGGTTTTGGGCTTGGGGCCGTCCGCCGACATGACGGTGAAAGTGACATTGGGCAGCTTATCGCCAACCTTGATCATGGTGCGCTCCTCGGGAAGGGTTCGGGAGGATATCCCGACAGTCTTCTATAGCGTTTTCAGGCGAAGAAAGAACCGGTTCGCGCCAAAAAAAAAAGCCATGCCGCATTCAGGGGCGGACGCCGCCGCCCTCAAGTTGCGCGGACGTCTCAAAGGCGCGCGCGCCATCGAAAATCGTCAACCTCACTGCAACAGTTGCAGGCGCGTCGTCCGGCTTTTGCTCGAGAATGAGATCGAAACCGCCATCGGCGGCGCGGTGTGTGCTGAAATACCACCCGTCCGGCGCTTCCGAAAAAACATCGCCCCCGGGGCCCGGAGGGGGATCGAGGACAAGGCGCCACGCGGGTTTCGCTGGTCCCGGCAAAGGAGCGATGCGCAGCGTCGGACCGCCCGCTCCGACGGGCCGGGGCAGATCCGCTACGACCTGGGCAAGTCTTGCGGACTGCTCTGAATTCGCGACCTCTGGCGCCAGCCGAAGCTCGAAGTGAGCGGTTTCCGGGATGCAGATGCGCGCGCAGGCGGCATATTGCAGATCAACCGCCAGATCGACAGGCGATTTGGCTTCCGCCGGTTTCACATCGAGAGGCAGGATGACCGCGTCGAGATAGCCAAATATATCCTGACCGTCCTCAAGAATCCGTTTCGGCGCAGGATAGCGCAATTGCGCGAGGCCAAGATTTTTTGACTGATCAAAACCGATGGCCGGCGGCGCGCCGGCGTCGCCGGGATTGCGCCAATAGGTGTGTGCGCCATTTTTCAGAACAATCTCGACGCCCGCCGAATAGACCCCGTCCCGAAACCCGCCGGCGATCAGCCGCGCAGACGATAGCCTGCCTTCGCTCCAGGCGCTTGCCCCCAACGTTTGCGCGTCCGCCACAGAGCAGGAGAGAAGCGCCGGAAGGAACAGGGACGTCGATCGTTTCCAGGTCATGGCTTTCGATACAACAACCGCGCGGCGGCTTCCATCAGTGGTTTGACGTTCCGCAATCGCGACGCACACAAGTGTGTGAAGGGTGGCGTCGTGATGAGACCGTTGGCGCGCTTGCACAACGCCTTTTCATCGGCCATGGTTCATATCTGAACGAGCAGGAGCGTATCCATGGTCGCTGATCTCTGCGGAAAAACCCTTTTTATCACCGGCGCTTCGCGTGGCATTGGCCTTGCCATCGCCCTGCGCGCCGCGCGCGACGGCGCCAATATCGCGATTGCCGCCAAGACGGCCGAGCCCAATCCGAAATTGCCCGGCACAATCCATTCGGCAGCCGAAGAGATTGTGGCTGCCGGCGGCAGAGCCTTGCCGTTGATGGTCGATGTCCGCGAAGAAACGCAGGTGCGGGACGCGCTGGAGAAAACAGCAACCAGCTTTGGCGGCATCGATATCGTGGTTAACAACGCCAGCGCAATTTCATTAACCAACTCGCAATCGACTGACATGAAGCGCTTCGATCTCATGCACCAGATCAATGCGCGAGGAACCTTCATGGTGTCGAAATTTGCGGTCGCCTATCTGCAAAAGTCGACCAATCCGCATATTCTGATGCTATCGCCGCCCCTCGATCTGAAAGAGAAATGGTTTGCCGGCCATACCGCCTATTCCATGGCGAAATATGGCATGAGTCTTGTCGTGCTGGGGCTTGCGGGCGAATTGCGGAGCAAGGGAATTGCAGTCAATGCGCTCTGGCCGCGAACCACGATCGCAACCTCGGCGATCAGGAACCTGCTCGGCGGCGACGCCATCATGCGCGCCTCGCGCAAACCTGACATTCTGGCGGACGCCGCGCATATGGTTTTTCTGCAAAACGCGCGGAGCCTGACCGGCCATTATCTCATCGACGATACATTCCTGTTTGAAAATGGCGTGCGGGACTTCGACCGTTACCGGGTCGATCCCGCCGTCGATCTTGCGCCTGACTTTTTCGTGCCCGACGATTCGCGCGCGCCGGTCAGCCTAGCAAGAATAGTCAGCGGTCCTGGAACGATTTGACGTCGCGCAGCGCCTGAATGCGCACCGCCAACAAGCGGTCGGCGCGCAACTGTGCGCTTTCTTCCGCCTGCGCCGTCCCATGATCGACGAGCATGGTGATCCGTTCGAGCAATCCATACAGAGTGGCGCATGTCCGGCTGCAAAGCTGCGCCAGCGCGTCGGGGTCGGCCGTCATTTTCCGTCGCATCTGAATCCGGATGGCGGCGACAGAACCGGTTGCGCAGCGATCGAGGTCGGCAATCGCAGCCTCAAAATCGTCACGCAAACCGGGCGCCAGCGTTTCATAATGGTCCAGCGCGACTGCGCGGCCTGGCAGGTTGGATTTTTCGAAATAGTCCCGGTAGGAGACGGGCCGCCAGGCGATCAAATCCTCAACCAGGTCAGGCATTACGGGCAATTGCTCGATGATCATCACGAGTTCGTTGAACACATTGAGATAATCGCTCGCCAGTCCGGACACCGGATTGATCAGCGCAGCCGCCCGCGTCTCGACCGATCCGTCGGCGGCGGCGACTTCCGCATCGATTTTCGCGGCGCTAGGGGGCATACATCCAATCCGGCTCATGGCGTCGCCAACAGTTACGGCATGATTGATAATAAACAGTTTCCAGTCATAACGGTATTAAAAGCAAGAGCAATCGCAGAAAGGCATTGGCAACGACGATGTGTGGACGTTACGCGATTACCTTGCCTCCAGACGCTGTACGCGCGTTTTTTCGGTATGTTGAGCGGCCCAATTTCCCTGCCCGCTATAATATTGCGCCAACGCAGCCCGTGCCCATCGTGCGAATGGAGCGCGATGGCGAGGGACGCAACATCAGGCATTTCACGCTGGTGCGGTGGGGGTTTCTGCCAGGTTTCGTTAAGGATCCGAAAAAATTTCCGCTCGTCATTAACGCCCGCGCTGAAACGCTGGCGGAAAAACCATCGTTTCGCAACGCGTTCGCCCGGCGGCGCTGCATCTTCATCGCTGACGCCTTTTACGAATGGCGGCGCGAGGGATCGGGCAAACGCAAGGGCGCGCCGCCGGCGCAGCCTTTCCTCATCCAGCGACAGGATGGGGGCCCTCTGGCGCTGGCGGGCCTCTGGGAGACATGGACAGGCCCGAATGGCGAGGAACTGGATACAGCCTGTATTGTCACGACGTCGGCCAATGGGGCCATGGCCGCGATCCATGACCGGATGCCGGTCATTCTGGAGCCCAACGCTTTCGATCGCTGGCTTGATTGCATGGACCACGATGAGCGCAGCGCGGGCGCTCTGCTGCGACCGACAGGCGACGATACGCTCGCATTCACGCCCATCGGCGCAGCAGTCAATCGCGTCAGAAACGATTCGGTCGATATCCAGGCGCCAGCCGGAGCCACCGAACGCCCGCAGGCCTCCAGGCCTCAGCGCAAGCCGGATTTATTTGGCTAAACGGCGTTTCGGAAAAGTGTTGCGCGGCTTTCCGCAAAAATCCTGCTGTTTTAAAGACTCCAGGCAAGGATTCGTTGGCTGGCCAACCAATCCTTGCCTGGAATACAGCGCTAGTCTTCGCGCTCGGCCTGCCGTGCGCAATCGCGCACCGCAACGATCAACGTCTCAAACTGCCTGGCCTGCTCGGGCGCAAGCCGACCGATGGTCCGGGCGACATAATTGCGCTGGATTTCGACGCCGCGCTGGGCGAGTTTGCAACCTTCTTCAGTCAGGTAAATCGCGTGCGAACGACGATCTCCGGCAATGCTGCGACGCTCGACCAGTTTCGCCGCCTCCAGACGGTCGATCAATCCGGAAATATTGCCCTTTGTCACATACAGCCGCTCGGCGAGTTCTTGCTGGCTGACGCCCTCGCGCTCTGTCAGGGTCGCCAGGACATCGCATTGCGGCACCGAAAGGCCGACAGCCTTGAGACGATCGCCGACGGCAGCGCCAAGCCTTGCGTTCAGCCGCACGAGACGGAACCACACTCTTTCGGCTGTCACGGATTCATTTTGCGTCATTTTTTTTCTCTCGATCCGGTTCTTGTTGTACGGGCGCGCATATCTGTGCGCAAGCGCAAGGGGTTGACGCAATTGTCATTTGTCCATGTTCCTGCAATCGCCTGGCGGCGATATACTGGCCAATCGTTTTAGCTTGAACCAGGCTATTTAGGGGGGAAGCATGCAGGGATTGATGCAGGACTGGCCGCTGCTGATCCACCGGATCATCGATCACGCAGGCATACAATTTCCGGGACGCGAGGTCGTTTCGCGCTCCATTGAAGGCCCGACCCATCGGACCGACTATGGGGCCATCCGCGCGCGTTCGCTGCAGGTCGCCCAAAGGCTTGGGCGGCAAGGCGTTCGCGCCGGCGACAGGGTTGCGACGCTCGCCTGGAACACCTGGAGGCACCTTGAATCCTGGTACGGGATCACGGGCCTTGGCGCCATCTATCACACGGTCAATCCCAGATTGTTTCCAGAACAGATTGTCTGGATCATTAACCATGCCGAAGATCGTATCGTGATGACCGATCTGACGTTCGTGCCTCTGCTGGAGTCGATTGCCGACAGGCTGCCAGGCGTTGAGCGCTATATTGTCTTCACCGACGCTGCGCATATGCCGGCGACAAGCCTCAAAAACGCGGTTGCCTACGAGGACTGGCTGCAAGAGGCCGATGGCGATTTCCGCTGGGTGGAGCTGGATGAAAAATCGGCAGCCGGACTTTGCTACACGTCCGGCACAACCGGCCATCCGAAGGGCGTGCTCTATTCGCATCGCTCGAATGTGCTGCATTCCATGTCGCTCGCCAATCCCGATTGTCTGGGGCTTTCCTCAAGATCGGTTGTGTTGCCGGTCGTTCCGCTGTTCCACGCCAATTCATGGTCGCTGGCGTTTTCCTGCCCGATGTATGGCGCAAAACTGGTGATGCCGGGGATGCGTCTGGACGGCGCTTCCATTTTCGAACTGATGGAGAGCGAGGCAGTGACCATGGCGGCCGGCGTGCCGACAGTCTGGCTGATGCTGCTCCAGCATCTCCAGAAAGAGGGTCGGCGCCTCTCCACGCTCAAGCGGATGCTGGTGGGCGGCTCAGCCTGCCCTCGCGCGATGATCGAAGCGTTTGAGCACGATTACGGGATCGAGGTTGTCCATGCCTGGGGCATGACAGAAATGAGCCCGATTGGTTCATGCGGTTCGATCAAGGCGCAATTGTCGCATGTGGAGGGCAACGCCCTGATCGATCTGAAGGCGAAACAGGGATTCGCCTTTTTTGGCGTCGAGATGAAAATCACCGATGACGCAGGCAAGTCCCTGCCCTGGGATGGCAAAACGTTCGGGCGTCTGAAAGTCTCCGGATTCGCCGTGACCAGGGGATATTACGGCATCGATGATGCGGGACTGCTGGACGCGGACGGCTTTTTTGACACCGGCGATGTCGCAACCATCGACCAGGATGGCTATATGCAGATCACGGACCGCTCGAAAGATGTCATCAAATCGGGCGGCGAATGGATTTCCTCGATCGAACTGGAAAACCTTGCGGTGGCGCATCCCGATGTGCACGAGGCGGCTGTGATTGGCGTCGCGCATCCGCGCTGGGACGAACGCCCGCTGCTGATCGTTGTCCCGAAAGAA
The DNA here is from genome assembly GCA_903931945.1 of uncultured Hyphomicrobiales bacterium. GTDB lineage: Bacteria > Pseudomonadota > Alphaproteobacteria > Rhizobiales > Beijerinckiaceae > Terripilifer. The sequence goes on from CAIZEI010000116.1 coordinate 8,097, forward strand.
GGCCGCACCGTCGATGCGGCCACGGTGCTGGCCTTCATGCAGGACAGAATCGCCAAATGGTGGATGCCGGACGATGTGCAAGTGGTGGACGAAATTCCCCACACAGCCACCGGCAAGATCAACAAGCTGAAATTGCGCGAAATATTCGGCGCCTACCGGTTCCCGGGGACGTGAGCGCAGCGGCGACAGTGTGTTAAACCGGTCAGACTTTTCCGGTTTAGCGCGCCTGCTGCGTCCGTGGATATAAACCGTAACCCAATGTGATTTGATGGCGGGGGCGGCGCCGGCCTACCTCTTGCTACGCCCTGATTCGAATGGAGAACCTGTCCAATGTGCGGAATTGTTGGAGTGATCAGCGGCGGGCCGGTCGCTGGCAAGATTGTCGAAGCGCTCAAGCGGCTGGAATACCGGGGCTATGATTCGGCAGGCATCGCCACACTCGAGGCTGGCCAGCTGACGCGCCGGCGGGCGCAGGGCAAACTCCGCAATCTTGAGGAGAGGCTGGGCAAAGAGCCGCTGACCGGGCCGCTCGGCATCGGCCATACCCGCTGGGCGACGCATGGCAAGCCCACAGAAAACAATGCGCACCCGCACGCCAGCGACCGGCTCGCGGTCGTCCACAATGGCATTATCGAAAATTTTCGCGAATTGCGCGAGGAGCTGCGCGGCAAAGGTCATGATTTCGTCAGCGAAACCGACACAGAGGTTGTCGCCCATCTCGTCACTGAGGAAATGCGGCTGGGCAAGGGTCCGCAGGAGGCGGTCGCAGCGGCTTTGCCGCGACTGCGCGGCGCCTTCGCGCTTGGCTTTGTGTTCGATGGCTATCCGGATCTGCTGATCGGCGCGCGCCAGGGCGCGCCCCTGGCGGTTGGCTATGGCGAAGGCGAAATGTTCCTCGGCTCGGACGCGCTGGCGCTGGCGCCTTTCACCAGCGATATCGCCTATCTCGACGATGGCGACTGGGTGGTGCTGACGCGCGAAGGCGCGGAATTCAGAAATTCGTCCGGCGCTGTTGTCCAGCGAACCCGGCTGCGCAGTCAGGCCTCGGCCTTCCTCGTCGACAAGGGCAATCACCGCCATTTCATGGCAAAAGAAATCCACGAGCAGCCCGAAGTCGTCGGACGAACGCTCGCCCATTACCTCGACATGTCCGGCGGCGCGGTGCGGCTGCCCTTCGACCTGCCCTTCGATCCCAAAGCCCTGACGCGCATCACGATAACCGCGTGCGGCACGGCCTATTACGCCGGGCTCGTCGCCAAATACTGGTTCGAGCGCTTCGCCCGCCTGCCTGTCGAAATCGATGTGGCGTCCGAATTCCGCTATCGCGAAGCGCCCTTGCCAGACCAGGGCCTGATGATCGTGGTCTCGCAGTCAGGAGAAACTGCCGATACGCTCGCGTCGCTCCGCTACGCAAAAGACCGTGGCCAGCACACCCTGTCGGTCGTCAATGTGCCGACTTCGACCATCGCCAGAGAAAGCGATGTCGCCGCCCTCACATTGGCCGGACCGGAAATCGGCGTCGCCTCGACCAAGGCCTTCACCTGTCAACTGGCGGTGCTCGCCTGTCTGGCGGTCGGTCTTGGGCGCGCGCGCGGCGCGATCACAGCTGAGCAGGAAGCTGGTCTTGTCTCTCACCTCATTGCATTGCCCGGCCTGCTGGCGGAAGCCATCAAGGCGACGCCGTCCATCGAGAGACTGGCGGGCTCGATCGCCAGGACACGCGACGTGCTTTATCTCGGGCGCGGAACGTCCTATCCGCTGGCGCTTGAAGGCGCGCTCAAACTGAAGGAAATTTCCTATATCCATGCCGAGGGCTACGCAGCGGGCGAACTCAAGCATGGCCCGATCGCCCTGATCGACGAGACCATGCCGGTCATCGTGATCGCCCCCACCGATGGCGTGCTTGAGAAGACGGTTTCAAACATGCAGGAAGTCGCCGCGCGCGGCGGACGCGTGATCCTGATTTCGGACGATCATGCAATGAATGAAGCGGCGATTGCGCTCGAAGCGCATATCGCGATGCCGGCGATGGCGCCTGATTTTGCGCCGATCGTTTACGCCGCGCCGATCCAGCTGCTGGCGTATTATACGGCGCTGCAAATGGGCAAGGATGTCGACCAGCCCCGCAATCTCGCCAAATCGGTGACGGTGGAATAGCGGGCCAGGCGAGCGGTCGTCGCGATACTTTCGCCCTTTCCAGTCGCGCCATTGAAAAAGGCCGGGGTCGCCCCGGCCTTTCGTTTTTTCTCATGCGTCGTGCGGCTTATTTGCCTGATTTATAGACGGCAATGCAGCCATTCTTGTGGCCGCAGATGGATTCGCCGTTGGTCGAAGTATCGGCGCCCGGACCCACCACCGAAACGGCGGCGCTTTGCGGCACAAAGATGAGGTTGCGGGCCGAGTCGGCGGCGACCGAATGCGAGCCGGTCGAGATCGGCACGATTTCAATCAGCAGGTTGTCGGCGCCGATGACGCCAAGCGCCGGAACGGGTTTCATGCGGCCCGAGCCGGTGTAATAGCGCTGATCGCCCTTGTTGTAGAAGACCTCATCCGACGAGACAATGCCGCCAATGTTGACCTGGTGTGTTGTGAAGCCATTGAGCGTAAGCGTGGTCTTGTTCTTCTTGTTGTTGGCCTCCGTGCAGCCGAACAGAATGTTGCCGTTGGGGCCGGCAGAGGCGCCATTGGGCCCGCAATCATGCAGCTGAATGACGCCTGATCGCTTGACGGGATCGTACAGGCCGGGGTTTGCGTCCGGGTTCAGCGGGTCGGTGACCAGCACGCCGCCGTCGCAGGTGACCTCCTTGTCCTTTTCTTCCTTGTAGTTGCAGCCTGGCGGGTTATTGGCGATCACCGGAATCGATGTGTAGAAGCGCTTGGTCGCCGGGTCCCAGGCCGGCTGCTCAAGCGAGAGTTCGGCGCCCTTTGGCACGATGGAATCCTGGATCGTGATCTTGGCGATGATCTTGACGCTGTTGGTCGCCGCATCGCCATTGCCGGAAAACAGCGTTGCGTAGGTTGGATCCTCGGCGTTGTTGGCCGCGAGAATGAACTTGCCGTCCGAGGTCACGTCGAGTTCGTCGAGGCGCGTCTTGCCGCCGGTGGCGATGGACGCCTTGATTGGCTCCTTCGCGTCATCAAGATCGATCACCTTCAGCGTGCTGTCGCCATCGCCGGCATAGAGCCAGCGGCCATGCGTGACCACGCCGTCGGGACCGGAATGCTGGTTATCAACTGTGTTATTGGGCTTGATGATAGCGCCGACGAAGCCGCCGATGGTGCGCTTGAATTTCAGCGTCTTGGTGTCGATGACATCGATGCCCTTGTTGGAGCGGTCGGCGAGGAAATATTCGCCGCGTTTCGAATCGACCCAGCTGATATCGTAGGAACGCAGCGGGTTGCCGGGAATGTCGATCGCAGTCACGCATTTCGTCTTGGTGGGCGCGGTATTGGCGATCACGCCGCATGTGCCGGCGAAAGCGAGCGAAGGCGCAAGGCCGCAGAGGGCGCCCGCGATGTAAAGCGGCCATTTGATATTCCTGGACATACTCTCTCCCTGACTGTTCTGGCCGCTCCCGAAATTTCGGGGCGCAGCAGCTGCGTTCTCGACAGCGCGTGCTGAAGCAATCTATCGACCGCGGGAGTTCCTGTAAACCGGCTTGACCATTCGACCGCGTTCGCCAAACCCCGTCGGCGGGGCTGAAAGGCCGCTCCAGCAGCCGCCTGAAAATAGCCCCCTTCCTGCGTCATCGCCGCTGGCGGCGCCGCGATTGGCCCCTCTCCTCAAATCAGCGCCAATTGAATGGCGGACGTGTGGCCCCGCGCTTGCTTCAAAGGTTTTTTGACGCCATGGTCAGCCCGCCATTTCGCCGCCGGAGCTTCGATGTCCGACCCGAACCCGATTTCCCCCGGTCCCGACCTCTCCCGTTTCGTGGCTCCCGAGCCGCGACCTGCGTTCGGATCTGGTATCCGCACATGGTTTCTGACGGGCGTTGTCATCGCCGGCCCGCTGGCGGTGACAGTCTGGCTTGTGATCTGGTTCACAGGCACCGTTGACGCCTGGGTGAGGCCGCTCGTGCCGCCAGCCCTGTGGCCGGACACGTATCTGCCTGTTCGCCTGCCCGGGACCGGGGTTGTCCTGGCGTTCCTTGGCTTGACCCTGCTGGGCTTCCTGACCGCGAACCTCGCGGGACGCACCTTGATCCGCCTCAGCGAGCGCTTGCTGGACCGCATTCCCGCCGTGCGCGGAATTTACAAAGGCGTCAAACAGGTTTTTGAAACGATCTTCTCGCAAAGCGGGACATCGTTCCGCCGCGTCGGGCTGGTGGAATACCCGGCCAAGGGGCTTTGGTCGGTCGTGCTGATTTCATCGCCGCCATCCGAGGCGGTCGCGCGCAGCCTGCCGGGCGAGGATGACTATATTTCGGTGTTTCTGCCCTGCGCGCCGAACCCGACCACCGGCTTCTGGTTCTACCTGCCCGCAAAAAATGTGATCGATGTCGATATCTCCACCGACGAGGCTTTCAAGCTCATCATGTCCGCCGGCGTGATTCAGCCCGGCGAACACAAGCCCGCCGATATCGTCAATGGCGCGAAAAAGATCAAGGCCTGAAGCATCCAGACACAAACGGTCGCCCGAAGGCGACCGCTGCGCTATTCCGATGCCGGATAAGCTCAATCCAGCGGTTCGACCTTTACAATCGACGCGCCATGGTTCGATCCAACCCAGAATGTCGGGATCGCTGTCGAATTATCGACGAACATGCGGCGCATATTGGTGTCGCGCGGCAACGGATATTCAACCGCCTGGCCACTTTTGGGATCAAGGCGGACGACGCGATCGGTCGTCATGCCGCCGGTCCACAAATCGCCGTTCTTGTCCCAAATCACGTCGTAGGGGCTGGTGAATTTGGTCGGCAGCGGAAACTCGGTCATTTTCTCGGTTGCGGTGTCGAGCATACCAATATTGTTGCCGCGGAATTCGGCGAAGAAGAACCGCCCCTGCGCGTCCATATGACCGCGGCGATTGCGGGCGTTGGGCGTTGCGACCTGATAGGTCTTCGTGCTGAAGTCCTTGGCGTCGACACGCATGATGTAATTTGACTGGAAGTCGGTGAGATAGAGATTGTTCCGCTCGTCCGGAACAATGTCATAGAACGAGTGTTGATCCCTGCCGCCGGGCAATTGGGCGATCGGGTTCAGGTCCTCGTATTTCCCGCTGTTCACGTCGAGGCGCAGAATCCCTTGCGATCCGGCGTCATTCGTCCATATCTTGCCATCCAGATCCTGATGCAACGTCACCATGTTGAGCTGGGTGTCGTCCCTGTTGCGCTCCTTGGAAACCGGATAATAGGTGAATTTCTCTGTCTTAGGATCGAATTTGGCGACAGCGGCCTGATACATCATGCCGATCCACAGCTTCCCGTCCTTGTCCGGATTGATATCGAGATTGCCGGTGGGCCAGCCCGGCTTGAACACCTGCATCTCGTATTCGGATGCGACGCCGGTCTTTGGATCGAGCTTGCCGAGGAACTGTTCGGCGAAGTTGGTGTAATAGACCGAGCCATCGTGCACGATCACGTCATGCGGCTCGATGGTTTTGCGCGGCAGATCGTATTCAGTGATGACAACATGCGTGCCCCGGCCCTTGACGCGCGGCATGGTCTTGAGGTCGTAGCTCCATGTGTCGCTCTGGCTCAGATTGATGGTTGAGAGATAGTCCGCCATCTTGCGAAACCGTTTCTCCGGGTTTTCCGAACGCGAGAACTCCTTGCGCGGCTGCGGCTTGATGGGCTGGCTGACCTGCGCGTAGGACGACATACGCGTCTGGATGGCGACAAAGCCATCCGAATCGTAACTGGAGCGCACGATGCGTTCGAGCGTATGGCAGCTCACGCAATTGATCATGTCGCGCTTCTGGTCGTCTGTGCCGGGGATGCTCATCATCCATTCGGCGTTGGTGAGCTGTTTGGCGAGATTGCGGGTCTTTTTCAGCTTGACGTCACTGGTTGCGGCGGCGTCCGCAAGATCGAGCGTTTTGGCGCTGTCCAGTTCATAGCCGGCGGCGCGAATGGAGATCGCATATTTGCCTGCGCTCAATTTATCCGCTGGAAAGGCATAGTGGCCCTTGTCGTCGGAAATCACGCTGACGGTGATATTCGAGCCATCCTTGTGGGCGCTGACAATGACGCCTTCCATTGGCCCTTCTTCAGGCGAGGAAACGACGCCAGTCAGAACGGCGGCATGAGCCGCGTCGCCTTGCGGCAAACCGAGCGCGATCAGCGCCGTCGCCGCCACGCCCGAAAGCAGGAATTGTTTTCGCATTGGATCCTCCCTGTGCGCCCGGAGCTTTGGCTCTTTGGGCGATTGCGCCGGGGGAAACTGCGCCGAATGCAATTTGAACGCAAGACGGCGGGCGAATTAAAAATCCGTCGCGGGAACCCCGCCCAGATCATCCAGCGCGCCCGAGCCAACAATCTGCGCCAGGCGACTGCGGCCTGGCTTGCCGGGTCGGTAGGGGCGCTCTTCAAAGACGCCATTCAGTCTGAAATGAGCGAGCGGCATTGCGCCTGCGGCGCGGAGATCCGGATTGAGCGCGAGGTAAACAGCCGGATTCCATCCCTCCGGACGCCAATCGCGTTCAGGCGGCGACGGCGCATCAAGCGCAAATGGATGGAACCCGAGGCGACGGCGCCACTTGTCCCGACCCGCAGCGCCCTCCTCGACGGCGCCATACATCAGAAATTCCGCGCCCGCGGCAAGCGGGTCGCCCGAGTCCAGCAGCCACTGCATCATATCAAACATCAACAGCTTCATCACGCCATCGCGCAGCGCTGCGCCATGTCCCATGAAAAAGACGATTTCGATCAGATTGCCGGAGCGACCGAGCGTCGCCTTCCCCATCATCCGTTCGGGAGCGCTCTTGTTGAAAACGCCAAAATCAATCCGCCAGTGTTCATTGCACGCAGGCTTCGTGAACGGGACAATTGTCTGGTTCGCGTCGTCCGACCGCGCGAGCGAGGCTTCGCGCGACGCCGCCACGATGCCGCCCGAGCGCCGCCATTTCGACCCGACTATGTCTCGAAGCGATACGTTATGGGAATTCTGGCCGATCCTGCGCGTTGTGTATCCGCGCTTCCTCGCCCGAGCCGCTTCGCGACGGTCATTGCCATCCGACAGGCGCGAGGCCTCGCGCATATAATCTGCATAGGAGCCAAAATCGCCCAGACCGATCATCGACGCAAACGGGCGAGCCATGGAATGCAACGAGCCTGTTCGCGCATCTCGCGAAAAACCCCGCACACCATCCCACAGGGCGGCGACATGACAGGCGCACCTTGTATTGTGGCAATGCTCACGAAACCGGATAGCGGCCAGAGGGGCCTGAACGTCGCCAAGCAAGCCATAACGCTTCCGCCGTCGTCGATGGCCCAGCGTCTCAGCAATTTTGAACAAGCGTCGCGCTTCGGCGACGTTTTCAATGGCTGTCCAACACCAACCCGCAAGGGATTCACTCATTTCGCCAGTCATCAACCACACAATCTATTAACGCAGCGAACCGGGCCCCTGGGCAACCAGATGCATTCAAGGCCTTACGAAAGATGAGAGGATTATATCTATATTTCGCTAACCGGCAAATCGCATCGCCGCCGGATTCCGCCCTTATCCCGCCCGAAGCAGCCGCGCAGCCTCCTCCCGCTCAAAAATATAGAGCAGCAACCGCAGGGCTTCGCCGCGCTCCCCGGTCAGGCCAGGATCGTTCTGCAAGGCCTTCGCCGCCTCTTCCCTTGCCGCAGGCAACAGATCGGCATGAACGGAGAGATCGGCAAACCGGAACCCCGGCGCCCCGGATTGGCGTGCGCCAAGCACCTCCCCTTCGCCACGAAGTTTGAGGTCTTCCTCGGCGATCCGAAAACCATCTTCGGTCTCACGCATGATCCCCAGCCGCCCACCGGCGATCTCCCCAAGCGGCGCCCGGTACAGCAGAACGCAGGATGATTTCCCGCTGCCGCGCCCGACGCGCCCGCGCAACTGGTGGAGCTGCGCCAGGCCGAAACGTTCCGCATGTTCAACGATCATGATGACGGCGTTGGGGACGTCGACGCCGACCTCGATGACGGTGGTTGCGACAAGCACCTGCGTTTGCCCGCGTTGAAACGCTTCCATCGCAGCGTCCTTATCCCGGCCTTTCATCTGCCCGTGAACGAGGCCGACGCGGTCGCCAAAAATGCGCGCAAGATCCTCGAACCGGTCCTGCGCGGCGCTGAGTTCGAGCTCCTCGTTTTCCTCCACCAGCGGGCAGACCCAATAGGCCTGCGCGCCTGCCGCCGTCGCGCGTTTCAGTCCCTCGATCACATCGCCGATCCGCTCCAGCGGCATGGCGCGTGTTTCAATCGATTGACGTCCGGCAGGTTTTTCCCGCAGGGTCGAAACATCCATATCGCCGAAAAACGTCAGCACCAGAGTGCGCGGAATCGGCGTTGCAGTCATCACCAGAATATCGACCGCCGCCCCTTTTTCGCCGAGCGCAAGCCGCTGATGGACGCCAAAGCGGTGTTGTTCATCGACAACCGCAAGCGCTAGGTCCGCGAACTGCACGCTCTCCTGAAACAGCGCATGCGTTCCGATCAGAATATCGATCTCGCCCGCCGCCAGCTCCGCCAGCGTGCGGCGGCGCTGCGTCGATGCATCGCGCCCGGTGATCAGGGCGACACGCATCCCTGCAGCCCCCGCCATGGGTCCGATCCGTTCATAGTGCTGCCGCGCCAGAATTTCGGTTGGCGCCATCAGCGCGGCCTGACGACCGTTTTCCACCGCCGCTGTCATCGCGAGCAGCGCGACGAGCGTTTTCCCGGAGCCGACATCGCCCTGCAAAAGGCGCAACATGCGTTTGTCGCTCGCCATGTCCGCAAGGATTTCCGCCGTCGCGACTGTTTGCGCCCCTGTCAGCGAAAAGGGCAAGGCGGCCAGAATTTTTGCGGCGATACGTCCGTCGCCTTGCGTCGCGCGGCCGTTGTCATCGCGCATGCGCGCCCGCACCATCATCAAGGCCAGTTGGTTGGCCAGCAATTCGTCGGAGGCGAGGCGGAGGCGGGCGGGCGAATCAGGCGCAACATCGGCAGGCGATCCGGGCGTATGAAGCCTTGTCAGCGCCTCGATAAAACCCGGTAAGGAGCGCTGGCCGAGCCAACGGGGGTCGCGCCATTCGGGCAAGGCGGGCAAGCGTTTCAGCGCCTCCTGAACCGCCCTGGCGACGGTGCGCTGGTAGAGTCCCTCGGTCAGGCTATAAACGGCTTCGACAGGCGGCAGGCGCGCCAGACCCTGTGCGTCCAGCACCTTGTCCGGGTGGGTCATCTGCAGATGCCCTTCGTAGAGCTCAAGGCGGCCCGATATCCAGCGCGTCTCGCCAACCGGCAGCGACTTCTGAATCCATTCAACGTTTGAATGGAAGAAGACCAGTTGCATATCGCCCGTATCGTCCTCCACCAGAACGCGATAGGGGCCTTTGGCGTATCGGCCTGTGGGCGCACGATGCTCGACCACCCGGGCTTCGATGACGACAATCTGGTCGCGCGGGGCGTCGCGGAGCTTTGGCCGCTCCCGCCGGTCAATTGTCGCGTGAGGGATATGACAGAGAATATCGATCGCGCGCGCGCCCTCCGCTCCCCGTTCGAGCAGGCGGTCGAACTGCTTGCCGGTCTTGGGGCCAACGCCCGGCAGACTGGCGAGCGGCGCAAACAGGGGATTGAGGATCGCAGGGCGCATGGCGCGAGTTTATAGCGGTTTCAGGCAAGGCGAGAAACTGCGGGTAGAGTTGACATCCGGCGCCGGCTGCTATTCATGCGCCGCCTATGACGAATTCGCGAGGGCTCATGCGTATTTCCACACTCTTTGCCATGCTTCTGCCGTTGACCGGGCTTTGCGGCGCGGCGAAGGCGCAAGCGCCCGACGTTTTCTACAAAGGCAAAACGATCCAGGTTCTGATCGGATACAGCGTCGGCGGCACCGACGACACATGGGCGCGGCTTCTGGCCAAATACCTGCCCGAGCACATGCCAGGAAAGCCCGGCGCCGTGCCGGTCAATGTGCCGGGCGCCGGGAGCCTGCTGCTCGCCAACCAGATTTACAACACCCAGCCAAAGGACGGCACGGTGTTCGGCGGCTTCAATCGCGGCGTGCCTTTCGAGCCGCTGCTGGGCGGCGCCGGCGACCGGTTTGACCCGGCAAAATTCAACTACATCGGCAGCCCCGACCTCGACACGCTGGTCTGCGTCGCCCGCGTCGATGCGCCGGTGCAATCGCTTGCCGATCTCAAAACGAAGGAACTTGTCGTTGGCGGCACCGGTTCGGGCGCCGACAGCCAGACCTATCCGGAATTTATCGCCAATCTGCTCGGATTGAAGATCAAACTCGTGCAGGGCTATCCGGGTTCCGCCGACATTCTGCTCGCAGTCGAGCGCAACGAGGTGCAGGGCGGCTGCGTCAGCTTCGATACGATCGCTCGCAACGCCAATTACCGCGACAAGAAGCTGCGAATTATCTTTCAGGCCGCGCCAAAGCCCGATCCGCGCATCGATGCGCCCTCGGTGATCGATCTTGCCACGACGGATCAGGAGAAAGCCGCGCTGGAACTCTTTCTGCGCCGCCAGCAGGTGGGCCGCCCCTACGCCGCCCCGCCCGGAACCCCGAAAGACCGGATTGAAGCCCTGCGCGCCGGATTTGCCGCCGCCATGGCTGACCCAGGCTTCAAGGCGGACGCCGAACAGGCCAAGATCAACGCCCATTATGTCTCGCCGGCTGAAATCGAGGCCGTGCTGGCGGCAGCCTATAGCGCCACGCCCGAAGTCATAGCCTTGACAAAAAAAGCGATGGGCCGATAGAGGCGCGTTCTGCGAAGCGTGGCGCGGGGTTTTGCAAAAGCTCCGCTTTGCCGGCGTCTTCAGACAGGCATGTTGCGCGCGGTCAGGACCGCCGCGTCGGGCCCGGCCGATTTCGCCGCTTGCGGGCGCCTTGCCCCGGCGCTACTGACGGGCCTGACAGTTTGGACTGAAAACAACGGGACGGTTATGGACGGTATCGGCCGCCGCAGATTTGTCGCCCAATTGGCCGGCGCGGCCCTGGCGTCCGCGTCGTGGGAGGCGGGCGCCCAGACCGCGCCGAAGCCTCAGGGACCGCCCCGATTCAATTTTGAAGAGGTGGTTCGCCGTGCGCGCGATCTCGCCACGGCGCCGCTGGCGCCCTCGCCCAACCTGCCGGAGGCGCTGGCGCGACTTGACAGGTCGTTTGCGGGCGACATCAAATTTCGACCCGAGCGCGCATTCCTGGCGACCCAGGGCTCGCGATTCCGCTTGCAACCAGTGCATCTGATTTCCCGGCGTTCGCGACCGGTGACGGTCAATCTCATCCGCGATGGCATCCCCACGCCCATCCCCTATGCGGCGAGTCTGTTTGATTTCGGGCGGGCCAAATTCGACAAGCCTTTGCCGCTGAACCTCGGTTTTGCGGGCTTCCGGCTGCAGTTCCAACTCAACGATCCCGGCGTTTTCGCGGACGTGCTGACATTCAGCGCGTCCAGCCAGTTCGGTTTGCTTGGCAGGGGACAGCGTCCAGGCGCGGCCTTGCGCGCGCTCACCGTCAATGCCGGTCGCGACAATGAGGAATTCCCGTTCTTCCGCGAATTCTGGATTCAGACGCCGCAACCTGATGCGGACAGAGCGACCATTTATGGACTTCTGGATGGGGACTCCGTCACAGGCGCATTCCGGTTCGATGTGACGCCCGGCGCGCAGACCTCAATGGATGTCACGGCGCAAATATTCCCGAGGCGCATCGGCGGCGAGCTGGGATTTGCTCCCATCAGCTCGATGTTTCTGAACGGGCAAAGCGAGAGCCGGGATTTTGGCCTTGAGGCGCATAGCTCGGACGGTCTGGCGCTGCACACAGGCTCCGGCGAATGGGTCTGGCGGCCGTTGCGCAACCCGTCTCACCCCGATCGCTTTGCATTTCTGGACACAAATCCGCGAGGATTTGGTCTGTTGCAGCGCGAGCGACGGTTTGATCGCTATCAGGACCTCGAAAAGGCTTACGAGCGTCGCCCCGGCTACTGGATCGAGCCCGTCGGGGATTGGGGCGCCGGACAGATCGAATTGACGGAGCGCCCCGCCGCCGATGCGTCCGGTTTCAATATCGGCGCGGCATGGAAATCCATTGAGCCGCTGGACCCCGCCAGGGTCATCGCCATCGCCTATCGGGTTTTTACCAATCGCAACGATGCGGGCCTGCTGCCCCTTGGCCGGGCCCTGCAGACGATCCGCGCGTCTGCGCCAGCGCCCGGCGGGGCGCCGGCGTCCTCCACAGCGTCCCAACGTTTCATCGTCGATTTTGCCGGCGGCGATCTGGCGTGGTTTCTGGGCGATCCCGCGAGAGTTGAACCTGTCGCCACAATCAGCGCCGGGCGCGTGCTCGAAGTTGTGCTGACAGCCAACGCCCACATTCATGGCTTTCGCGCGACCCTCGATATTGAACCTCCCGCCGGGCAGACGGTCGATATCAGGCTGTTTTTGCGGAACGCCGGACGCGCGCTCACCGAGACCTGGACTTTGCCATGGTCGTCATGAGCGCGATATTTTTTGCCACAACCCGCTGGACCTGACCCTGGCCGATCCAGCTATTCCAGGCGCCGCACGGTCAATGCACGCTGACCGTAAAGAGCTTGTTCTCCCAGGCGTTGGCAATCGCGGCGTCGCGCGAATCGGTCAGCATGATGGGCGTGCCATCGGCGCTCAGCAGGGCAAACAGATGCAAACCCGGTTGCACGCCTTCAACCTGCGGAAAGAGCCGGATCGCTTCTTCAGAAAGCATCGGTTTCACATAGGCGATCTGGCCACCGCCCAGATGCGCAAACTGTTCGGCCGTCATCGCGTCAATTGCCGTGGTCTTATCGTTTGTATGCTCAATCATGGTCCTGCTCCTTTACGGTCCCTTTGGGCCCCGTCGCTCCGGCGCGGACTACAAGCTAGTCCCGTGCCAAAATGTTAATTTTCCGCACCACCCGTTCCGGCTCCGGTCGCGCAAGGTCGACAGACAGAAGACCATTGCGCAGATCAGCGCCAAGAACCTGCATCCCGTCCGCCAGCAGAAAGGCCCGCTGAAACTGCCGCGCGGCAATGCCGCGGTGGAGATACTGGCGTTCCTGATCATCCTGTTGACGACCGCGTATCATCAGTTGGTTCTCCTCGACGCTAACATCAAGGTCCTCGCGTGAAAATCCTGCAACGGCGAGTGTAATTCTAAGCCGTTCCGGATTTGGGTCGCTGCGCGCAAGCCTTTCGATATTATAGGGAGGATAGCCGTCCGAACCGCCGCGCGCCACGCGCTCCAGCGCTCGCTCGATATCGTCAAACCCCAATAAAAAGGGGGAATTCAATAATGGCGCGCGTGACATTTCAAGGTCCCCGCTTCCCCAGCCGAACCCTTTATGGCGCCCGGCCGCGATCGATATAGTCCCCATATGGGCACGACAGACGCATTTTCAAGCCGCGTCGGCCGTCACGCGGTTGCGACCGCCGCTCTTCGAGCGGTAAAGCGCCCGGTCAGCCCGCTTGAACAGCAGGTTGGGATCGTTGACGCCCATCGATTCAGCAATGCCGATGGAAACGGTGACCGGGATCGCAGATTTTCCCCCGTCAATCTGGAACAGTTCGTCCTCGACGGCAGCGCGCACGCGTTCAGCGATGCTGGCGGCGACAGCCGTTGTCGCATCCGGCATGATGACGACGAATTCCTCTCCGCCAAAACGGCAGGCAAGATCTGCCTGACGCACCATATGTTTGATGCGTCCCGCGAAATTTCGCAGGACCTCGTCGCCCGCATCATGGCCATAGGTGTCGTTCACGGCTTTGAAAAAGTCGATGTCGAGCACCATCAGCGACAAGGCGCCGCCCCGGCTCGTGACATTCTGCAACATCGAAGCAAGGTGGGTTTCCAGATAGCGGCGATTGTTAAGCCCTGTCAGCGGATCGACAAGCGCCATCTCGATTGACGCCTGCATGCTTTCGCGCAGGGCGTCAGCGTAGCGTTTGCGCCGCAATTGCGTGCGCACGCGGGCCACCAGCTCGTTGCGATCGATGGGTCGGGTAATGTAGTCGTTGACGCCAAGTTCGAGTCCGCGCAGAACTTTTTTGTCATCCTCGATTTCAGCCACCATGAGGATCGGCAACTGGCGCGTTCGCTCCAGCGACCGGAATTGACTGCACAATCTCAACCCGTCGTAATCTTTCAGTCCAAGGCTGACGACAAACATGTCAAAATCGCCTTCGGCGCCGCGAAACAGCGCGTTTTGCGGCGAGGTCTCGCGCTCGACGCCATGCTCGCCCGACAAAGCCTGAACAATGCGCTGACCTGAACTGTCGCGGTCGTCCACAAGGAGAATTTTGCCCTTGATCTTCGGCTCGTTGAGCACATGCGCGAGCGGGTCGGCCAAGCCCAGCGAGGCCGACGTCGCAGCGCGCGCGCGCAACTCGTCGAGCACCACCTTGAGACGCGAAAGCGACCGCACGCGCGCAATCAGCGCGACCTCATTGACAGGCTTGGTCAGGAAGTCATCGGCGCCAGCCTCAAGACCCCGCACGCGGTCCGCCGGCTGGTCGAGCGCAGTCACCATCACAACGGGGATATGCGCAGTGCGAATATCCGCTTTCAGCCGCGCGCAAACCTCAAAACCATCCATGCCGGGCATCATCACATCCAGCAAGGCGATATCGCACAAGCCGCGTTCGCAGATGGCGATGGCTTCAGGACCGTTGGTCGCAGTTATGACGTCGAAATATTCGGCGTTCAAACGCGTTTCCAGCAATTTGATGTTGGCCGGGACGTCGTCGACGACCAGAACGCGCGCTGTCATTGAACCACATTCCTACTTATCGGAGATAAAATTGCGAACCGTTTCCAGGAATTTGACCACAGATATGGGTTTGGAAAGATAGGCCTCACAGCCAGCCTGACGAATCTTCTCCTCGTCGCCCTTCATTGCAAAAGCGGTGATTGCGATAATCGGAATATCCCGCAGGCTCTCGTCATCCTTCATCCATTGCATGACCTGGATGCCGGAAACCTCCGGCAACTGGATGTCCATCAGAATGAGATTGGGCTTGTGCGTCCGGGCAAGCGCGACAGATTCAACGCCGCTGCGGGTTTGCACAGTCGTATAGCCATGCGCTTCCAGCAGGTCGTTGAAGAGCTTCATATTAAGCTCATTGTCTTCGACAATCAGCACCGTTTTCGACATTGCTTCCGATCCGCCCGCCGGGCTTCTCACCTATCCAGTCCGACATCCAGCGGACATTGTGGTAATGTTCTAGCGCAGCTTCGTTAGCGAATAGAAAACCGCATAGAGGAAGACGGGCGATGAAACCGGTCATAATGGCGAATGCACGGGCGCAGGCCGAAGCTCTGGCCGTCCAGATTCTGTCGTTTCTGGCGGGAGACATGGAGCGTCTGGGCCCCTTCCTGTCCCTGACCGGGCTGGAGCCTGGCAATTTGCGGGCCGCTGCGGCCGACCCCGGTTTTCTGGCCGGAGTTATCGAATATTTAGCCAATAATGAGAATCTTTTGATTCAATTTGCCGATGAAGCCGGCGTCGATCCTGCCACCGTCGGCAGGGCGCAGGCGATTCTGTCTGGCCCGCCGCCGGAATGGGAGGCCTGATGATCCTCTGCCGGGACTGTTTCGCGGAACCTGCGGGGCTTGCGTCACGCTGCACTGTCTGCGGGTCGCCCCGGCTCGTGCGTCACGATGAACTCCAGAGCCTGGCTGTCGCTCATATCGATTGCGACGCCTTTTACGCCTCGGTGGAAAAGCGCGACAATCCAGAACTACGCGACAGGCCGGTGATCGTCGGCGGAGGAACGAGGGGGGTCGTCTCGACCTGTTGTTATATCGCGCGCACCTATGGCGTGCGCTCCGCCATGCCGATGTTCAAGGCGCGCGCGCTGTGCCGCGAAGCGGTGATCATCAAGCCCAACATGGCCAAATACGCAAAGGCCGGCAAGCAGATCCGATCGATGATGCTCGATCTGACTCGGCTTGTGGAGCCGCTGTCGATTGATGAAGCGTTTCTCGATCTTGAGGGAACCCAGCGCCTGCATGGCGAAAACGCGGCGACGACGCTGACGAAATTTGCCGCAAGGGTCGAGCGCGAGGTTGGCGTCACCGTGTCTGTCGGGCTCTCCTATTGCAAGTTTCTGGCGAAAATGGCGAGCGAGATCGACAAACCGCGCGGGTTTGCAGTGATCGGCCAGGCCGAAGCCAGGCGGTTTCTGGCCGGGCGACCGGTTGGCTCCATTTTTGGCGTTGGCAAAGTGGCCGAAGAGCGGCTTGCCCGCGACGGGTTTCGACTGATCGGCGACATCCAGCGGTTGGAAGAAACGGATATGCTGCGGCGTCTGGGGGCCGAAGGCGGCAGGCTGTGGCGCCTCGCGCAGGGAATCGACAACCGGCGGGTCAGCCCGGATCGCGAAACCAAAAGCGTGTCGGCCGAAACGACATTTAACGAGGATATAGCCGACCCGACAGAACTCGCGCGGATGCTTTACCAGCTCGCCGAAAAAGTGTCCTCGCGCCTCAAGGCGCAACAACTGGCGGGGCGGACGGTGACGCTGAAACTCAAGACCGGCGATTTCAGAATCCGCACCCGCGCCCGCGCTTTGTCCGAACCCACGCAGCTGGCCCGGCGGATTTTCAATCCCGCCCGCGAGCTCTTGCTCAAGGAAGCCACCGGCGCGCGTTTCCGCCTGATTGGCGTTGGACTTTCCGAGCTTTGCTCGCCGGACGAGGCCGACAAGGGCGATCTTGTCGACACAGGCGTCGCACGGGAAAAAGCTGCGGAAGCGGCCATCGACAAATTGCGCGCCCGGTTTGGCAAAGGCGCTGTGGTTAAAGGCATCGTGCTGCGGCAAAAGTAGCGGGCTTGCATTTCGCGCCACACCTGAAATGTTGCGGGCGCCTTCTCGCGCAGCTTTCCCCTGCAACGAAAACACAGAGCCGATGTCCCCTCGTCAAACATGCGCGCCATGCCTTGCGGTCGTCCTTGGAGTTGTGGCGGCGCAATGGCCGCCATTCGCCCGCGCGCAGACGCCCGAACAATTCTACCGTGGCCGCACGCTTGAAATCGTCGTCGGCTTTCCCACCGGCGCCAGCAACGACGTTTACGCGCGGGCGTTGGCCCAGCATATGGGCGGGCATATTCCGGGCCAGCCGTCTGTCGTTGTGCGCAATATGCCAGGCGCCGGCAGCTTTCTTGCGGCCAATACCCTCTTCGCCAATACGCCGCGCGACGGCGCCACGCTTGGCATGATCGCGCCGACAGCCCCGCTCGACGAGCGGCTTGGCAGCGCGGGCGCGCGTTTCAAAACGTCCGAATTCAACTGGATCGGGCGCGTCAATTCGCTCGTCAACGTCATCTTCATGGCGAAGTCTTCGTCCGTCGCCGTGATTGCCGACGCCCTGACGCATGAAGCGACGCTTGCAGGCACCGGCGCGGGATCGGCGGTGTCGATTTATCCGACCGTCCTGAACAGCGTGCTCGGTTCGAAGTTCAAGCTGATCATGGGTTATCGCGGCTCCGCCGAGGCCATGCTTGCGGTGGAGCGCAGCGAAGCGGAAGGCCATTGCACGGGATGGGACACGCTGAAAACACGGCATCCCGACTGGATCGCAAATGGCTCAGTCCGCGTGATCGTGCAATTCGCGCTCGCCCGGCACGCCGAATTGCCTGATATTCCCACCGCGGTCGAACTCGCAGATACGCCCGACAAAAAGCAGGCGCTGGCGGCGGTGGTCAATGCAAGCGAAGTCGGCTCAGCCTTTTTTACAACCCCGGGGGCGCCGCCAGACCGGGTTGCAGCCTTGCGGCGCGCGTTTGACGCCACCATGACGGACCCCGATTTCATTGCCGATCTCAAACAATCCCGGGTGGGCCTGAGCCCGATGGCCGGCGAGGCCCTGCAATCGCTGGTCGCCGGCGTTGGCGGCCTGCCGGACGAACTGGCCGATCGGTTGCGACCGCTCTATGGCGCCGCCAGCGGGAATTGAGCCGCGCCCGCATTGCAGAACGCGCGGGCTGCGCCATAATGCATGCAAAGACGCCGGACAAACAGCGCGCGACAGCGTTACAGGCTCCAGGGGAGGACAAGATGCGTCAAGCGATCAAACGGCTGCTCTGCGCCGCTGTGTGTCTCCTGCCCGGCGCGAGCCCCTGCGCCGCCGAGGATTGGCCGACGCACCCGATCACAATGATTGTGCCCTTTGCGCCGGGCGGGCCTGCCGATGTTCTGGGGCGTGTTGTCGCGCAAAAACTGGGCGACGATCTTGGCCAGCAGGTCATCGTCGATAATCGCCCCGGCGCCAATACGATTCTGGGGGCGCAGATCGCCGCCAAGGCGAGGCCTGACGGCTACACGATATTGATGGCGATCGACGGCACGCTGGTGATGAATCCGTTTCTCTACAGCAAGCTTGCCTACGATCCATTCAAGGATTTTGCGCCGGTCGCGCTGATTGCGCTGATTCCCTCAGCGATTGTCGCCAACAACAAAGTGCCCGCCAGGACGCTGAAAGACGTCATCGACATCGAAAAGGCGAAGCCTGGGACATTCCAGGTTGGCAGCAGCACGCCCACATCGCAAGTGGCGGCCGAATTGCTGAACATGCGCGCAGGCGTGAAGATGGATATCGTGCCCTATGGCGGCGGCACAACACAAATCACCGCCGAAATGGCGGGCGAGATTCCTCTCGGCCATGAAAGTCTCAACGTCGCGTTGCCGCTCTACAAAGACAATCGCATCAAGATCATCGCGCTGACATCGCGCACGCGCTCGGCGCTCGCGCCCGAAATTCCCGTCGTGTCGGAGACTTATCCCGATTTCGATCTTGGCATCTGGCAGAGCATTGTTGTCCCCGCCGGAACGCCGCAACCGATTGTCGACAAGCTGTTCGCCGCGCTGAAAAAAGCTATGAACGCACCCGATCTGCGCGAAAAGCTGGCCAACGCCGGGATCGAGCCGACCATCAGCCAGAGCCCGGAGGAGTTCAACGCCTTCATCCATGCGCAGGCGGAGACGCGCGAGAAGGTGATCAAAACGATTGGATTAAAGCTGGATTGACGCCAAAGGGCGATCGCCTATCCGCCTGCCTTGGCGAACTTCAGCAAGAACCGGTCGCTTTCGCCGATCGAGGCAAATTTTTCGCGGTCCTGATCTTTCAGCCGGTAGGTCGGCGGCAGAGTCCAGACGCCTGCCGGATAATCCTTGGTGTCTCTGGGATTGGCGTTGATCTCGGAACTGGCGACCAGCTGGAATCCCGCCTTTTCAGCAAAGCCAATCGCCACATCCTGGCGCACATAGCCGGATTTGGCGAGGGGATCCTGCGGTTGGTCGGCGCGACCGCGATGCTCCTCAACGCCAAGAACGCCGCCCGGCTTCAGCGCTTTGGCGAAGGCGGCAAAACATTGATCGGTTTCGCCTGCCGCCATCCAGTTATGGATGTTGCGGAACGTCAGGACAAAATCCGCGCTGCCGGTCGGCGCAATCGCGTAGCGATCGGCCTCGAATTCAGTGACGACGGCCTTGCCATAATTCGCGGCGTCCGAAGCCATCATGGCCAGAAAGCCGGCGTTTTCCCGTTGCATCTCCGCCGACGCCGTATCCTTCGGCGCGTTGGCCGCAATGTAGAGCCCGCGATCACGCAAATAGGGGCCAAGAATTTCCGTCCAGTAGCCCGCCGCGCCCGGCAGGATTTCGACAACCTTGCTGGTCTCGGTCACGCCAAGAAACGTCAGGGTTTCAAAGGGGTGGCGATAGACGTCGCGCGCGCGATTGGCGGGGGAGCGTTGCGGGCCGTCGATTGCGGCGCGCAACCTCTCGTCGGCTGCAAAAGCCATTCGCGACCCAAACGAAACGAACGGCGCAGTCAGGGCGGCGCCCGTGAGACTTCGCCGCGAAACATCAAAGACACCCTTCGCCATGATGCGTCTATCCTTTCGAAAGCGCATCATAGCGCGGTACTGCGGCGCTCTTCAATGACTTCGGTTTCGACGCAGCGATTCCAAAAACGACCCATAGCGGGCGCGCGTCCTTTTTCCGCACTGGCGCACGGCTGTCCGGGGAAAGTTTTTTGGTTGCAAAGGTGTTGGTCAAAGACTCGCAACGGTTGCAATGTTGCTCGGTCGGATACGCAATCACCGTCCATTTCCCTTCCTTGTTGGAGGGGAGTGGCCCAAAGAGATTGGACTGGACCCACCAGAGATTGCGATCCAAACCCAAAAGATTCGCATTGGTTGCGCCAAAACTTTCCCCCGACAGCCCTGCCGCCTGCGGGGAGGGGAGACGCGCTCGCAGAAAATCCAGCCTGGAGCCTATGTGCGGCGCTGCTTGATTGCGCGCGCGCTTCGCTGCTTACGACTTCGCGCGACGAAGCGAAGAAAGCCGGCCGGCCAGCGATCTGGCCTGGCCGATGAGCCTCTTGCGCTTGATCCCCAGCACAATAAGTGCGCCTGCGAGATAGGATAGGGGGCCAGAGCCGGGGACGGGCGCTGGCGTACTCGCCAGCGTCATTGTCGACGACCCGGCTAACGAGCTACCACCGACGTAAAGTTTTTCCGTTGACCACGAGCAACCAGATTGCTCATTGTAGCAGTTCGATAAATCCATTCCGGCGCCGATATTGATCTCAAAAGGGCCCGAATAGACGTCCATCATGTAGTTCGTCGGGTCGGTATATAACCATACAAACTGATTGGGGAGCGCGTATGAAAATGACGCGGCTCCGTGAAGAACCGCAGGAACGCCAATTAATGTGCCGCTCACGCTTTGCACTGTCCCTGTAAGGACTGTGACCACGCCGTTGGTTATGCCGCAGCCAGCGCCACAGCTGAATGTGAAATCATAGGTTTGCGCTGACGCCGTCTCGACATTCGCCGTGAAGAGGCCGGCAAGGGCTATGCAGGCAATCGAAAAACGATGGACAAAACGCATCATGACGCACCACTTCAATACGGATCGGGTTTTGAGGGCAACTCCAGAACCGCAGCCACAAGAGGTGAGGCGCCGGAAAAGAATCACTTTACCCACCCCCCCCCCCCCCGCACAGTCAAGATTGCGCTCTGGCGTTTTAGCCGCGCTTTTGTCATGATGCAGGCAAGGGCCGGTGCGGGGTGAAAGCTCAATGGGCAAGCGCGCGCATTTCGCGATGACGATCGTTTCTGGCGCTCTGACGGCGAGCGTTGCATCGCCACATGCGCAGGAACCGCCATCGACCATTCACGTTGTTGTTCCCAATCCACCGGGCGGCGCGATGGATACGCTGATCCGCATATTGGGCGAGCGCATTGCGGTCCGGCATGGCGCAACGCTGGTGGTCGATAACCGGCCTGGCGCCTCCACAATCATCGGTTCGGATATTGTGGCGCGCGCGCCACCCGATGGCGGAACCTTGCTCATTGCGGCCAACTCCTTTCTCGTCAATCCGCATATCAGGACCTTGCCATTCGATCCGCTCACCTCCTTTGCCGGCGTCTGCGAGCTTGTCGAAATTCCGCAGGTTTTCGCCGTCAATGCGCAATCGCACTATATGTCGCTCACTGATTTTGTTGCGGCGGCGCGCGAGAATCCCGGCCGGCTCAGCATCGGCAGCAATGGCCCGGCGACCGGGCAACATGTCGTCGCAGAGGTTTTCCGACGCGCGGCTGCCATCGATTTCACCTATGTGCCCTATCCCGGCGGCGCGCAGGCGGTGAATGCGCTGATGGGCCAACAGATCGATTCCATGACGGCGGCCTTCGCGGATCTGCACAGCCAATGGAAAGCCGGACAATTGCGTGTGCTGGCCACCGCCATGGCGCGGCGCACGCCGCTTGCGCCGGAGATTCCGACCTTCCGCGAAGCCGGATTCGATTTCACTGTGCCGAGCTGGCTCGGCCTGCATGTCCCGGCCAAAACTCCCGCCCCGGTTCGCGCGCGATTGGAGCAATGGTTCGCCGAGGCGCTCGCCGAACCCCGGACAAACGACGTGCTGGCCAACATGCAGATGGGCGTCAACAGTCTCTGCGGCGCGCCATTCGATGCATTTTTGAAAGAACAATATGAGGCGCTCGGCAAGATTGTGCGCGAAGCCGGGATCAAGGCGCAGTAGGTCGCCGTCGTCGCGGCCTTGGCGGCGCCGCGAGCTTCGCTTCCTTCTGCACCGCATGATAGCGGTGCAGCAATCGCGCGAATGTCTTGATCATCGCCGTTTCGATGTCGTCGCGTCGCTCCAGCCGCGCGATCACGAGGCCTGTCGATTCGAGCGTTGACAGAGCTTCCTTGCGCGGCTCCTTGCGCAGCTTTCCGTAAAGCGAGGCCCGTTTGGGACTGAGCGCGATGCGTTTGACGCGCAACATCCAGGCGTTGCGCCACCAAAGAGTCTTGGCCTGGCTCCAGGAGCCATCCAGAACGATGAGGCCTTTAATCTCGGCGAGCTCGCGATCCTGATTGGGCGCGGCGGCGCCATTCTTGTCGAGCACAACAATCTCGCGCCCATCGGGAAAGCTTTCCGGCTTTGCCGAACCAAGATAAAGCACCGCCCAACGATTGGGATCGACGGGTCGTCCAAGCGCCTTTGTCAGGCTCGGCCAGGACAGCCCGACCTTGAACACCGTGTCTTTCAGATGCAGCGCAACAAGCCGCGCTGTGCCCAGATCCTTGTCCTGCTCCTGAGGATGCTGAAGGATCAGCAGGCCCGTCCTGTGTTCCATCGGCTCGATATCCGCGCAGACGCACAAAGCCAGACTCTTGGCGCAGCGTGGGCAGGTTTCGAGGGGCGCAGTTTCGATCGAAGGGCTAACCATGTGGCGTTCCGTAGGTATTGTGCGCACCGAAAAAGCGGAACAGGAGCATGGCCGAGAATGGACTGGCGGTAAAGGGAAACAACGCAGGCCTGAGTTGCGCGCTGTTTCCGCAGCGACTTCCGTCCGTTCCTGCCCTGCGTTATGGATGCGCAGCAAGCATCCAGAGACCTAACATGCCCGTAACGCAGGACGCTCTTTTTTCTTATCTTGATCAACTCGGCGTTGCGCATTCGACCATTGGCCATCCCGCGCTTTTCACTGTCGAGGATGGCCGGCAATGGCATGATCGCATCCCCGGATTGCATTGCAAGAATCTGTTCTTGAAAGCGCGCGACGGGCAACTCTTTCTCGTTCTGATGCCCGCAGACAAGCGCGCGATGCTCGGCCTGCTCGAAAAACGTCTGGGATGCGCGCGGCTTTCATTCGGCAAACCGGACCTGCTGCTTGACGTGATGGGTCTGACGCCGGGATCGGTGACGCCCTTCGGACTTTTGAACGATATCGGGCGACGGTTGAGCGTTGTTGTCGACATCGATTTGCACGCAGCGGAAACCGTCAATTTTCATCCCTTGCGCAACGACGCCTCAACAACCCTGTCATCCGCCGGACTGATGATCTTCATCCGCTCGCTGGGCTATGCGCCCATTGTTGTCAATTGCGGCGCAGGAGCAGTCGATGATCAATCCGTTTCGATGCAATAGCGCTCGCCGCTGCGGGTCACAAAACCAAAGCCGGGAAAATCAAGATGCATGCCCGCGATGCGCGTCCGGTCCGCCCGCACGCGTTCCAGCAGGCTCAGGCGCGACGCCACCGCCATCTGCGGGTCGGTGTCGAAGACGAACGCGGCCTCCGGGTGGATCAATTGCAAAAACGCCATGTGGATCGTATCGCCCCAGACGATCAGACTTTCGCCGCCCCCTTCAATGGTCCAGGTGTTGTGGCCCGGCGTATGGCCCGGCGACATCATGGCGTGAATGCCTGGCAGGAATGGCCCGTCGTGAATGCGCGTTGTGCGTTCGACATAAGGCGTCAGCGACTTTTTGGCGTTGATCATATTGGCGCGCTGGCGCGCGTGCGCCGCTTGCGAGATATCGCGGTCAAACCAGAATTTGATCTCGGTTTCCTGCACCACAAGCTCGGCTTTCCGAAACCAGGGATTGCCCGCGCCATCGATCAAACCATTGGAGTGATCGGGATGGATATGCGTCAATAGGATATGCGTGATCGTATCCAGCCCGACGCCTGCAGACTGAAGGTTTTCGGGCAGCTTCCCCAGCGCTGGCCCCATCGTCTCGCCTGAACCTGCGTCGATCAGCGCGCGAATTCCGCGACCCTCGACAAGAAAAGCATTGACCGAAAGATAGACGGGATCGGCCAACGTCTTGCCAGTCACACGCTGCGTCAGAGTCTTGTCAATGCCGACTGTGACATCGAGGCTGGTTTCAAACACGCCATCGCTGAAAGCTGTGACGGTGTAATCGCCGATCTTCAAGGATGGCCTGTGCGACATGCCGCGCTTTCCGGAAATGATTTTTATACTTATTCTGCGGCAAGGCGTTTTTGCGCGCCCAGCATTTCTATCGCCTCATCGAGAGAAATGACCGCAGCGTATTTGGCGTTCATATCGAACAGATTTGCCGCATGGGCAAATTCGCTCCGGTCAAAGCAGCATTCATCGACAACAAAGGTGCGATAGCCATTGGAAAAGCCGTCAACCACGCTGGCGCGCACGCAGCCGGACGTTGAAACACCGCAGAAAACCAGCGTATCGACATTCTGCCGCGTCAGATAAATCGTCAGCGGAGTGTGGAAAAACGCGGAGGCCTTTTCTTTCGCCAACACCCAGTCTTGCTCGCGCGGCGCAATGGAGTCCGGAAAATCATTGAAGCCCTCGCGCCGCAGGCTCGCATTGCTCTTGGTGGCGTTGCCCGTCCAGCGCGCGTCATGCAGATCGGCAAGCGAATAGACAATTGGCAAATCGAGCCGACGGAACAGCCCGATCAACCTCTCGATGCGCGGCATGGCGATCCAGGACGAAGGTCCGCAGGCGGTAGGATATTGGGCGATCGCCTGCTCCAGCGTGAGGCCGGGCGAACCGCAAAACCCCATCGTGACATCGACGACAACGAGCGCCGCGCGTTTGCCCGGCGTCATGGACGAAAAGAAGCCGCCGCGACCGTAATTCTGCAAATCCCCGGGGGGAATATTCTTCATCCAGTCGCGCATGTCGTGCTCCCTGTTTTTTCATTCCAGAAATAGCAGGATGCCGGACACGGTCCAACATCCTGCGCCGCAATGTTGCGTCACACCACAAGCACCACCTTGCCGATATGCGCTGACGACTCCAGTCGCTCATGCGCTTTTGACGCCTCGCGCAGCGGGAATGTCGAATCCATCACCGGCCTGATCTTGCCCGCCTCGATCAGCGGCCAGACCTTTTCACGCAAGGCGGCGGCGATGGCGGCTTTTTCAGGCACGGTGCGGGGGCGCAGGCCTGAGCCTGTGTGCATGATGCGTTTGGCGCTCATCAGTTTGATATCAACCATCGAGCCTTGCAGCGTTGCAATCTGCGCCACGCGCGCGTCCATGGCCGCGCAACGATAGTTGCGATCAACGTAGGGGCCGCCCACCATATCGAGAATGACATTGACGCCCTTGCCGCCCGTGGCTTCCTTCACAGCGGCGACGAAATCGGTGGTTTTGTAGTTGATGGCGACATCGGCGCCGAGTTTTTTGCAAGCCTCGCATTTTTCGTCCGAACCGGCTGTCACAATGACTTTCGCGCCGAAGTTTTTCGCCAGCATGATCGCCGTCGTGCCAATGCCGGACGAGCCGCCATGAATCAGAATCCATTCGCCGGCTTTCAACCCCGCGCGCTCGAAGACATTCACCCAGACGGTGAAGAACGTTTCCGGCAAGGCCGCCGCCTCGATCAGGCTGAGGCCTTTCGGCACGGGCAAGGCGTGGGTCTCATGCACAGCGCAATATTCGGCATAACCGCCGCCATGCGCCAGCGCGCAGACCTGATCGCCGATCTTGTACCTATGCGCGCCCTCGCCCATCGCCACAACCGTTCCGGCGATTTCAAGCCCCGGCAGGTCCGAAGCGCCGGCGGGCGGCGGATATTTGCCCTGCCGCTGGGAAATATCGGGGCGGTTCACGCCTGCCGCCGCCACCTTGACCAGAATCTCGCCCGGCCCGGGAACCGGCAGCGGGCGGGTCTCGGGCTGAAGAACGTCTGGTCCTCCCGCGCCATGGATGGCGATGGCGGTCATGGTTGCTGGCAATCCGGTCATGGAAGGCTCCCGTTGGGCGGTTTCAGGCTAGGAGGTAAACCCCGGCGCGGCGGCTGGCAATCGCGGGATGACAGAGGCGCCCGCGCGGGTTTAAATCGGCATGCGTTTTCGAGCGAAGCAGGAACCGCTTCGCGGTCGGAAAACGTAGAAAATATCGATTCTGGAGGCGGCCATGGCCCTGTTCGACGACCACGATCCCTTCGGCGCGCCGCCGAAAAAGAAACTGGCGCATGAGATTGGCCAGCCACTCGACACGCTGTCAGTCGATGAACTCGATGAGAGGGTGGTCATCCTGCGCGAGGAGATTGTCCGGCTGGAGGCCGCGCGCAAGGCCAAGCTCGCGTCCCGAGCGGTGGCGGATTCGGTGTTCAAAACGTCGTGACGAGGGTGCGCCAGATTGGCGCAAACGAAGTCCCGCGCGGAACAGAATCCGGTTTCCGGGAGCGTGCTTAACCGTCCATTAGGGATTTTAAACTATTAAAAGAGCGTCCCGGCTGTGCCGGGATATTCCAAGTGGCTCCTGTCCACTTTGTTTGACGCCTCCCTGTTATCCACTTAGAGCCGCATCCGTGCGGCTCTTTTTTTGGTTTTTTAGGGCCGCGTTAACCTTTACAAATGGTTATCGACTCCTTTAGCAGTTTTGGCGCTATGATTGCTGCACTTCGACCAGACGAAGAAGCCGTCCCGATTTAAGACAGCGGTGCAGCGTAGCGAGGCGAGTTCCATGGCGAGTGTTTCGAGTTTTTCGGGGTTTGGCGGCAAACAGGACAACAAGACTGTTTCCTTCGCGCACAAATTGGCGACATCCGACGCGTTCAAGGCGCTGTTCAAGGAAGGCATGGGTCTGGTCGAGCAATCGGCGGCCTATCTGGACGGTCCTGGTCGCCTGGAGGCCAAAGCCCTGCCGCGTATCGAGGCGCTGGCCTACGCATCCGAAAGCATGCGGCTGACAACGCGTCTGATGCAACTGGCGTCATGGCTGCTGCTGCAACGCGCGGTCAACGAAGGCGAGCTGTCGCAGGCGCAGGCCGCCGCCGAAAAGCACCGCGTCAAATTATCTCCTCAAGAGCTTGCCAGCAACACCGAGACATTTCGCAAATTGCCGGAGCAATTGCAGGAGCTATGCCGTCATTCGCTTCGTCTGCAGGCGCGCGTCCTGCATCTTGACGATCTGCTCTACCGCCAGCGCGCGATCGCCAGCGATGCGCCGGTTGCGCTCCATGTTCACACCCAGCTCGAAATCCTGCAGCGAGCCTTTGCCGCCAAGGCCTGACCCGTTCTGGAACCGAACGCCGCAGAATCAAAAAACCCGGCCAACGCGGCCGGGTTTTTTGTACGCGTCGATAACCTGGCGCGTTATTTACGCGCGCCCAGGTTGCCAAAGCGCGACGTGAACTTGGACAGACGCCCACCACGGTCGAGCAATTGCTGCGAGCCGCCCGTCCAGGCCGGATGGGTGTTGGGGTCAATGTCGAGATTCAGCGTTTCGCCCGCATTGCCATAGGTCGAGCGGGTCATATATTCAGTTCCGTCGGTCATAACGACCTTGATCATGTGGTATTGCGGATGGATATCGGGCTTCATTGTCGTTTCCTGGAAGGTTCGTTCATGCCGGAGCGCGGGGCCGGAGACGGCGTGAAAAGATTGTTCCCAAAGTCGGGGTTGCGTCCCTATAACGCAGCCGGGGATCGGAAACAAGTTTGACGGATCGGGTTTTTCGGGCGCATTCGGGCGCGATAAAGCCGATCACGCTTAGGGAACTGAAGAATGGCAAATGAAACACCGGCATTGGCGCCCGCGCAAAGGCCGCGGACCTCGCTCAAGGCGCTGAAACCGCTCTTGCCCTATGCGGCGCGCCACAAGCTGTGGATTGCAGGCGGACTCTCCGCGCTGGTTGTCGCCGCTGGCGCGACACTGACTTTCCCGATCGCCGTTCGGCGAATGATCGATTTTGGCTTTTCGGCGGACAGCGCCGGCCTGATTGACCGCTATTTTCTCGCCATGCTGGCGGTGGTTGGCGTTCTGGCGTTCGCCTCGGGCTGCCGTTATTTTCTCGTGATGACGCTCGGGGAACGCGTTGTCGCCGATTTGCGCACAGACCTTTTCGCCCATCTCGCGCGGCTCGACGCGGCCTTTTACGACACCGCCAAAACAGGCGAACTGGTCTCGCGCCTGACGGCGGACACGACGCAGATGAAGGCGACGTTCGGCTCATCGGCCTCGATCGCGCTGCGCAATCTGTTCCTGCTGGTTGGCGCCATTGGCATGATGTTTCTGACCAATCTATGGCTGTCGATGACTGTGCTGATCGCCATTCCGGTCATCGTTCTGCCGCTGGTCGCCTCTGGCCGCCTTGTGCGCGGACGCTCGCGTCATGCGCAGGACACCCTGGCCGAGGCCACCGCCTTTGCCGCCGAAAACCTCGGCGCGACACGAACGCTGCAGGCCTTTGTCGCAGAAAACGCCACCATCCAGAGGTTTTCGCGCGCCGTCGACTATTCCTATCAGGCGGCGCGCGCCGCCATGGGGGCCCGCGCCATTTTGACGTCCGTCGCCATTTTCCTGGCCTTCGCCAGCGTCGTTGGCGTGCTGTGGCTCGGCGCGCGGGAAGTGCTGGCGGGGCATATCACCGGCGGCATCCTGTCGCAGTTCGTGCTGTATGCGGTTCTTGGCGCAAGTTCGCTCGGCCAATTGTCGGAAGTCTGGAGCGAGTTATCGGCGGCTGCGGGCGCAGCGGGGCGCATCTCGGAACTGCTTGAAATCAAATCCTCGATTGTCGCGCCGGCCAATCCCACCCCATTTCCCGAGCCCTCGCGCGGCGAAGTCCAGTTTGACGGCGTCGGATTCGCCTATCCCACGCGCGCCGATGCGCCTGTTGTGTCCGGCCTGTCGTTTCAGGTGAAAGCCGGCGAGACTGTCGCCATTGTCGGCCCCTCGGGCGCTGGCAAATCGACCGTATTCCAGCTGTTGATGCGCTTTTACGATCCGCTCTCGGGCCGGATTCTGGTCGATGGCGTCGATATCAGGACCGCCGACCCCGCCCAATTGCGGGCCCATCTGGCGCTCGTGCCGCAGGACCCGGTCGTTTTTGGAACGTCCGTGGCCGACAATATCCGTTTTGGACGACCCGAGGCCAGCGACGCCGAGGTCAAGGCCGCAGCCGAACGCGCGGCGGCCGACGATTTCATCGCCGCCTTGCCGGAAGGCTATGCGACAAAGCTCGGCGAGCGCGGCGTCACTCTTTCGGGCGGCCAGCGCCAGCGCCTCGCCATCGCCCGCGCGATATTGATGAATGCGCCCATTCTGCTGCTCGATGAGGCGACATCCGCCCTCGACGCCGAAAACGAGACGCTCGTGCAGGGCGCGCTCGACAATCTTATGAAAGGCCGCACGACCATTGTCATTGCGCATCGACTGGCGACCGTGCTGAACGCCAACCGCATTCTGGTGATGGACGATGGCAAGGTCATCGAGGAAGGCACACACGCGGGGCTCGCCGCCCAGGACGGCCTCTACGCCCGCCTTGCGCGGCTGCAGTTCGAGGCTGGCGTTGCGGGCCTAGGCGAGGCTGCGGCGGCGAAGGCGGCGGAGTAGAGGCGCGCGCGGAAACGCCCGAAACGCTCGCCCCCGAACCCGGAGCTTTTCAATGACCGGTCATGGCGCGCGCAGCACATTTGACGAAAGTACTGTTGCGCAGGCCGCGCGTCCTCAAATCGCCCGGCTGTCATAGGCCCAATGCAACAGGGCCTGACGCTGCCGGGGGCGGCAAAAGGGATCGCCCGGTTCGCAATTCAAACGCACCTGCGCGGCGTGCCGCGCAAAAGCCTTCCACCGCCGGATCTGGCGCTGGTCTTCGCCAAGCATGCGACGTCCGCGAAAATACCGGCAATACCACTGGAACCAGCCTCGGGGATCGTCATCGTGGATCCATCCCTTGCGTCGCCATTCGGACAGCGGCTGGCTCGCATCAAGGCCGAAGTAATTGAGACCGGGATCGCGCCGCCCCGGCGCCAGCCGGGCGCGCACGAACCAGCTTGCGGGGAATTCAGCTTGCGTATCGTTCATGTACTTGCCGCAAAACACGCCAAGTTCGAGCATTTGACCCGGTGTTAATTGCGGCTTGAACGCGGGGTCAAAATTGCGCCCCTCGGGCTCGACGATCTCGTATCGATAATCCGTTTGCATCCTGTCATTCACGATGACAATTTTTCGCGACGTCGTGGCCATTTTTCTTCCCGCATTCGTGCGAGCACGGCGCGCGCATCGGGGTCAAGGAAGCCCGCCAGATGATACCTGAATTTCTGAATTCCTGAGTATTTTCCGTCTCTGCCCCTGCACGTTTCGATCGAATAGCGTCGACGCTGCGCATTAAAAGCGCATGATCGGTTTTGGTCCACGGCATGGCCTTTCGCCAAACAAGCGATCGGTTGCGTAGATTGACGCTTTCAATAAACAGGAGACAATAATGCGCTTTTTGTCCATTGCACTTGCGGTTTCTGTATCTGCGTTCGCCTCCGTCCCCGTGGCCTACGCCGTCCCGTCACCCAGCGGGTCGCAGATGCACGTCCAGACCCAAACCGATTTCATTCAGGTGAAACACCGACACGGACGGTTTGTCGGACCAAAACAGAGGCAGCGCGATCACGGTTCGGCGCTCAAGGTTCGTCGTCGCGCGCCTTGACCTGATTCCTAAAAAAGTAAAGCCCTCGCGAGATTTCGCGGGGGCTTTGCCGTTTCAGTTCATACCCGCCGAACCGCCCGAGTTCCGCCCATCGCAACGCGCGACGCCGGAATCCGGCTCAGAGCTTCTCGACTTGCGTGAATTCGAGTTCGACCGGCGTTGCGCGTCCGAAGATCGACACCGCGACCTTGATGCGTGAGCGCGCTTCGTCGATTTCCTCGACCAGACCTTCGAATGAGGCGAACGGCCCGTCGTTGACGCGCACTTTCTCGCCGATGTCGAACTTGATCGAGGATTTTGGGTGCTCGACGCCTTCTTTCACCTGCCCCTTGATGCGGTTGGCCTCGGCGTCTGAAATGGGCATCGGTTTGTTGTCCGCGCCCAGAAAGCCCGTGACCTTGGGCGTATTCTTGATCAGGTGGTAGACGTCGTCGGTCAGGTCGCATTTGACCAGCACGTAACCTGGAAAAAACTTCCGCTCCGTATTGATCTTGCGGCCGCGTCTGACCTCCACGACCTGTTCGGTCGGCACCAGGATTTCTTCGAACCGGCTGGACAGCCCGCGCTGGGCCGCCTGCTCGCGCAGGGCGTCGGCGACTTTCTTCTCAAAGTTCGAATAGGCGTGAACAATATACCAGCGAATGGCCATGATGGATTCCGTTGTCAGTGTGTGACATCGAGGAGGAAGCGGACCGCCAGACGCAAGGCCTGATCGACCGAAACGAAGAAGATGCTGGCGAACACCACCATGACAAGAACAAGCGCCGTCGTGATGAGGGTCTCGCGCCGGGTCGGCCAGGTGACCTTGTTGGCTTCCGCCCGCACCTGCGCCAAGAACTCGACTGGGTTGGCCATCGTAATATCCCGCATGGGCGTTTGTTTCACCTGGCGCCAGGGGAAGCGGACAAGCAAAAACGGGTCGCCGAAAAATAATCATGGCGCGGGACCGGTTGGTCGCGCGCCATGAACAAATCTTATAACGGGTTGCGCGGCAAACGCAAACAGGAATTTTGACGGGGACTCCTGCCCCCGGTTCAGGCTGCTTTTGCCTGCGGTCTGCGCCCCGATTGACTTGCGGGGCGAGGGCATGAAACATCCGCTCCAGGATTCAAACAGGACATACGCCGGAGGAGGCCCCGATGAGCGATCGCACAATCAGGACATGGGCTGGCCGTTATGAAGATGGCCCGCTGCTGCGCGGCGAAGGCCAGTTCACCGACGATATGCGGCCTGCCGACGCGCTGTTTGCGGCCTTTGCGCGCTCGCCCCGCGCCCATGCGAAAATTCTGAAGATCGATACGACGGCGGCGGCGAAAAGCGCCGGCGTCGCAGCGGTCTATACATTCGCCGATTTTGCGGATCTGGGCCTCGGCGGCGTCAGCGGTTCGATCCCCTTTCCCGGCAAGGGCGGCGCCATGCCGGTTTCGCCCTTCAGACCCATCCTCGCCAATGGCAAGGTCATGCATGTCGGCGAGCCCATGGCGATGGTTGTCGCCAGCAGCGCTGCGGCGGCGCAGGACGCTGCCGATCTGATTGATGTTGAATTCGAGGATCTGCCCACCGTCGTGACGCTCGATCAGGCGAAGGCGGCAAAGGTTCAACTGTGGCCGCAGGCGCCTGGCAATGTGGCGCTCGACTGGGCGGCGCCGCCGGATGCCGATGGCGCCAAACGCGCCGCGCTCGAGGAGGCCTTCAAATCGTCAAGGCATGTCGTGAAAGTCGATGTCGTCAACCAGCGCATCAACGCTGTCTCGATGGAGCCGCGCGCGGCGACCGCCAGTTACAATGCTGCGAGCGAGCAATACACACTCTGCACGGGAACGCAGGGCGTGGCCGGCATTCGCGCGCAGGTCGCCATGACGATGAAAATTCCCATGCCAAAATTGCGCGTGCTGACCAAGGACGTCGGCGGCGGCTTTGGCATGAAGGCCTCGACCTATCCCGAATATCCAGCGCTGCTGGTCGCCGCCAAAAAGCTCGGCCGCACCGTGCACTGGACTTCTACACGCGCCGAATCTTTCGTCACCGACAATCAGGCCCGCGATTCGGTCTGGCAGGTGGAGCTTGCGCTCAGCGAGCGCGGAAAGTTTCTCGGACTGCGCATTGCGGGCGCGATGAATGCGGGCGCTTACCTGACCGGCGTCGCCGTGATGGTGCCGACGTTCCACATCGCGTTCTGTATGCCGAGCGTTTACGACATCCCCAAAATTTCGGTGGAATCGAAGACCTATTTTTCCAACACGGTGCCGGTGGGACCCTATCGCGGCGCCGGGCGCCCGGAGGCGAATTATCTGCTCGAGCGCGCCGTTGACGCCGCAGCCCGGCAAATCGGCATGGACCCGGCGGACCTCAGGCGCATGAATCTGATTGCGCCGGAAAAAATGCCCTATCAAAGCGCATCCGGCCCGAAATATGACAGCGGCGATTTCCCCGCCGCGTTCGAAAAGGCGCTGGCCGCTGCTGATTACAAGGGCTTTTCTGCGCGCAAGGCGGAGTCCGCCGCGCGTGGCAAAAAGCGCGGCATTGGCGTTGGCTGTTATCTCGAAATTTCCGGCGGACACTATGAAGAACCCGCGCGCGTGACGTTTGAGAACGGCAAGGCGGTGGTCAGTCTGGGCGCTGCGCCGCAGGGACAGGGCCACATCACCGTGTTCCGGCAATTGCTGGCCGAAAAGCTCGATATCGACGTTGAGGATGTCGCGCTGACATTTGGCGATTCCGACCGCGATATTCCCGGTTTTGGCGCGGTGGCGTCACGCACCGCGATGCTGTTTGGCAGCGCGGTTGTGCAAACGGCGGACAGGATTCTGGTGAAGGCCAAAGCTGTCGCCAAAACCGTGTTGCAGGCCGGCGATGAAGAGATCTCTTATCGCAATGGCGTGTTCGAGATCGCCAAAACCGGCCGAAAGGTCACTCTGTTCGAGGTCGCCAGACACGCCGACGACATGAAGAAACAGGGCTCGCTTGAAGAAAACCTCGATACGACGGAAACCGCGCACACCGGCCCGTCGTTTCCCAATGGTTGCCATGTGGCGGAAGTCGAGGTCGACGCCGACACGGGGGAAACGCAAATCGTGCGCTACACCGCCGTCAGCGATTGCGGCGTGATCCTCAACCAGACCATCGTCGATGGCCAGATCGAGGGCGGCGTTGTCCAGGGCGTCGGTCAGGCGATCGGCGAATACACGCGCTATGATTCCACGAGCGGGCAATTGCTGTCAGCCTCGTTCATGGATTACGCCATGCCCCGCGCATCAGATATGCCGGATATGAACGTGCTGCACAGCACGACGCGCTGCCTGACCAACCAGATTGGCGCCAAGGGCATCGGCGAAGCGGGCACCACAGCCTCGACGCCGACCATCGTCAACGCAATTGAAAATGCGATTTCAAAGGGCAAGCCGTTGGGGCTCGTCATGCCGCTGACGCCGCTGGCGGTGTGGAAGGCGATGCGGGCGTAGGCGGCATGTGACGACACTGTGTAAACTGGATTTGGATTCCCAGACTTCCATCTATTGGACGCCCGGTGGGATAGACCGTGGCAATGCCGCCAAATCCACGCCCGAACGCAATTGTGCTACAATTTGTCGCCACACTATGGCATGATTTTCTATGGATTTCTCGCGGGATGAGAACAAGCGGCTCGGGACCATTGAGGATCGTGGGCTCGATTTCATCCGGGGTGTCCCTTCTCCCGCGACGCGGGAGAAGGTGGCCGACAGGCCGGATGAGGGCCTTGGCAACGGTCACAATTATCCAAAATTCACCAAGCGGCGCCGCCCTCATCCGGCGCTCCGCGCCACCTTCTCCCGCCAAGAGCGGGAGAAGGGACGCGCCTGCGGTTGTTGTTTCCGGTTTATCCGAGCCAATCAACAGGAATCCGTTTTACACAGTCGTATGGCTGTGGCGCGGCGAAGATCGCACCGATTGGAAAAAGGCCGCACCAACGCCTTTGCCCGACGGGAGCGATCCTGATGACGCCATGGAAGAAGTGGAATGGGCGACAACCGAATTGCCCATGCCGCGCCCAAAGACTCATGCGTCGCTGTGTCTCGATGCGGATGTTCTCGACTGGTTCAAATCGCATGGACGCAGCTATCAGAGGCGGATCAATGCGGGTCTGCGCAGCTATTTTCTGCAACACACGCGTTGAGAACGGGGCGGCCGCATCGCAATCGCCCCTCAATACTGATACCGGCATTGCGCGATCTGCAGACTGTCGCCAGACACGCGATAGACGAGGCGATGCTCCTGCGTCAGCCGCCGCGACCACCAGCAGGCGAGTGGGCCGCGCAGGGGTTCGGGCTTTCCGGTTCCGGAAAAAGGCGTGCGTGAACATTCCCTGATCAGGCCATTGAGTCGCGCCAAAAACTTCGCGTCGCTGGATTGCAAGAAAAGATAATCCTCCCAGGCCTGTTCGCTGAAAATCAGCTGCATCAGGGAAGGGGCCGCACTGTCCCCTTGCCCGCGTCGAGTTCGGCGACAGAATCGAGCAATCGGTCGGCGTTTCTGGGGCTCCTGAGCAGGTAACGGGTCTCCTCATAGGAGGCAAAATCCTCCAGCGACATCAGCACAGCCGAGGGCTTGCCCCGGTCGCGCGTGATGATGACAGGCTCATGGTCGGCGTTGACCCGGTCGATCAACGCCGCGAGGTTTTTGCGGAGTTCGGTGTAAGACGTGGTTTGCATAGGTCCATTGTACGCGAAAACGTACGTTTGGCAACCAGCTCCCTGCCCTATTCCGCAGCCGCCTCTTGCGGAAAATAGGCGTGCATCTTGTGCTCGACGCCGTTCTTGCGCATTTCTTCGACAAACAAAGGATGGATGCGATGGTCCTGATCCTCGTATTCAATCTGGTCGCCGCCCTCTTTCACGCTGGTGGAGACCATGACCTTGCCGCCGCCGGCGCCTGACGCGCGCTTCTTGTAGGCGAACATCGGATAACGGATGCTGCCAACGCCCGTCGCAAGGTAACGCGTGCGCGTCGAACCCGTGTTGAAATGCTGATGGAACTGCTTGTCGGCAGGCGGAAACACCATGCCGTGCTTCCAGTCGAGCCGCATGAAATCCTTGTCGCCCTCGTGCCAGAGCAGCGAATAGCCTGTGCCATCGACAATCATCACATGCGTTCCGGGCCCGTGTTTGTGACCCTTTTTATAGGTGCCAACCGGCATTTCGGAGATATGGGCGTGCATCAGGCCGTTGGCGAGCACGAACATGATATTGGTCGCCCCCGCGCCCCGGTCGCCCCATTTTTGCAATTCCAGCGCCATGAGATCGGGCACGAAGTTTGTTTCCCACATGTGATTGCCCGGACGGGTCATCACAAGGTCGCCCTCGCCCGAGAAATAGCCCTGCTTGCCCAGACGCTCGGGGAATTCAAAAGTGTTATCGAAGATGAATGCCTCGTTGTAGAATGTGTTCATCACCATGGGCATGTTGGTGGTGCTGACGATCAGCGCGCGCTTCTGGCCGCTGGCGTTGAAATGCCGGTATTTCGCATTGAGCGGGATCGCGAACATGCTGCGCGGACCCCATTCAAAGCTGCGTTTGACGCCGTCGGTCGTCTCTAGCTGGGTCGAACCTGTCCCCTCCAGCACATAGATCACCTCCTCATAGAGATGTTTTTGCGGCAGCGCAGAGCCGCCCGGCGGAATTTCAAACAAAAACATATTGGTGAAATCGCCGCGCCCCTTGCAATGGACGACCGCGCCTTTCACGCCCGTGCGCGCCCACGGCTTCGTCTCCAGATCGAAAAGATAAATCCCGTAATCCTCGTAAACCGGGAGGCCCTCCGCCTTCACCCAGTCGAGATAGGGGTCGATATGATAGCGCGGCGTGGGCTGGTCGTTCATGGGTAATCCTCCTGAATTGTCGGTGTGGTTTTCGCCGCGTGCGCGCGCGCGGTCAAGTGCCGGATGGCGCGTGCGCCGCCGCGCCTTTTCAGAACCGCGCGGATCGCCTCATGCGCATTTCTTCAGAGCGGAGGCCGCCTCCGCGTCCCGCCGCGTCGCCTCATAGATCGTCACCAGCAATGCGCCTCCCCGCGCAGGCGCTGGCGCCAGCGCCTCGCCGCTCCTGGTAAAGCCGCACTTCTCCAGCACCCGCCGCGAGGCCGGGTTGTCTGGCCGCGCCGAAGCATGGAATGTCTCGATCGTGCTGACGCACCGCGCCATGGCGATCGCCGAACCGGCGGCCTCGCTCATCAGGCCCCGGCCCCAGAAGGGCCTTCCGAGCCAGTAACCGAGTTCCGCCTTGCCGGTTGCGACCTGCCACAGACCGATGGCGCCGATCGCCTCATCGGGGCGCGCCTTGGGCGTGAGCACGAGCGTCAGCGCGCGTCCTCCCAGATTGCCGGCGCGGGATTTTAGCACCCACGCCTCAGCGGCGCCCGGAGGGTAGGGATGCGGAATGTGGGCGGTCATTTCCGCCACGTCGCGTTCGCCAGCCAGCGCCGCAATTGCCGGGGCGTCAGCGGCGCGCGGCCAGCGCAGCCACAGCCGCCGGGTCTCAAGCCGGAATATGTCGTCTCTCAGCAAATCGGGGAACATGGTCTTGCTCCGTCACACGCTCCCGCAGAAGCGCCAAAAGGAAAGGGGAAGCATTGCTGCCTCCCCAAAACCCTTTCGGGTGACGGACCTGGTTTTGGAAGAACCTGTCCACCGGGGCTTGGCAGCCGGTGGAAGGTTCAAATCCTCCACCTATTCAGCAGCCGCTTTGTGAGCGGCGGGCGTTACCGAAACGTAGTTGCGGGCGCTTTTTTGTTTGAAGGATACGATTCCTTCGGCTGTCGCGAACAGCGTATGATCGACGCCCATGCCGACATTGACGCCGGCATGAAATTTCGTGCCGCGTTGACGCACAAGGATGTTGCCCGCGAGCACGGCTTCGCCGCCAAACTTCTTCACGCCGAGACGGCGTCCGTCGGAATCGCGACCGTTGCGCGAAGAGCCGCCTGCCTTTTTATGAGCCATACCACTTGCTCCAGAAATGACGCTTCATGCCGCCCTGCGGCTTTGAATGTCTGTATAACCTAAATATCGAACCGAGGAAACCGGCTGACGCCAATTTCATTCGTTTTCGGCGGCGTGATGTCCAGTCTTGGGAACCGGCGGCTTGCCTGCCATCAGATCCGTCGCCTGCGCTTTCCAGTGATCGCGGCTGGCGCGTCCGGCAAAACCAACTTCATGCTCGATGGCCGCGATATCCTCATCGGACAGGGCTGCGACCTGCCAGAAGTGGAAGACGCCAATGCCATGCAGTTTTTTGGCGATGCCCGGCCCTATGCCATGAATCCATTCAAGATCGTCCGCCTGGCCAAAGGCCTGGTCGAGCTTCTGGAATTTCGCCGTGTCGATGCCAGCGGCGCGGGCGGCCTCGGCCGCCGCGTGATGCGCGCCGGCGGCAGGCGCTGCAGCGCCCATCAACCCGACAGCGGCCGTCGCGCCCGTATGGGAGGATTTCGCCCCGTCCGCCAAGATCTCCAGGATTTTGACCATGGTCAGGTCCTGACGATGGCCACGCTTGCGCTTGGAGTTCTTGCGGCGGCGTTTCTTGAAGGCGATCACCTTCGGGCCGCGCGTCTGCTCCAGAATTTCGCCGATCACTGTTGCGCCCGAAACCATCGGGGCGCCCATGACGGTCCTGTCGCCATCAACGAGCATCAGCACGTCGTTGAACGTAATTCTCGCGCCAGCGTCTCCGGCGAGAGTCATTGTCGTAATCGTGTCTTCGGCGGCGACCTTATATTGCTTGCCGCCAGTTTTGATGACCGCGAACATCGTTTTCTCCGTGTTCAATCCCGCCCTGACCCTTATGGGCCGGGCAGCTTTTTTGCAGTTGCAAACCAGCTAACTCCGGGCTTCCGGCCTGATCTTCAGGAACAGGCATACGAAAAAAGCGGCTCGCGCCGCCACCCAAAGCAGGCGCTCCTATGCCGCAGCGCGCGTTTCATGTCAACCCGATAACAGACATCGGCAGTGGGTCGGCTTGCGCTCCGGCAACGGGAGGTCAAACTGGTTTTGCGATGTCGGCTTTCCCGTCAGACGCGGACGAGGAGCACGATCATCCAAATCGACGTCATGCGCCACGCGCCGCCATGGCGCGGCGCCAATCCGTTTGTCAACAGGACCTGATCGAAGTCCCCTCCGGTTGTGGTTTACAGATTTTTGAACTTGTGTAATTTCTGATTGTTCGAGTAGCGGCGTGCAGCGTTTATCCTTTTTGGATGATACTACGTCCCGGGCTCGTTTTCGGCGCCGCAGCCTGGAGTG
The DNA here is from genome assembly GCA_903931945.1 of uncultured Hyphomicrobiales bacterium. GTDB lineage: Bacteria > Pseudomonadota > Alphaproteobacteria > Rhizobiales > Beijerinckiaceae > Terripilifer. The sequence continues at coordinate 47,225 of CAIZEI010000116.1, forward strand.
GTAGTGTGATTTTGCGAGCTCTACGTTTTTTGACGCCCTTTTTGGCCGCTGTGGTTTTGACCCCGGCAGCCTCGCACAAGGCCATGGCGGACTCGTACATCACATACGACTTCACGTATTCGACGCTCATCGGCGCCCCCATCTCCATCTCGATACCGGACGGAGTGTTGACGTATGACACGACGGGCAATTACGTGGCGTCAGTGACCGCGACGGTAATAGGGCCCCAACTGAGTCTCCCCTATAATTATACGAGCGCCTCGGCAGCAAACTATGCAAGCTTCGCGTTCACATCCCCATCGTCGTATTCGGTGTATCTTCAAGATCCCGCACAACATGACAATGAGTTCCTATCTTTGCAATCAGTATAGGGTACGTCTGGCATGCATTCCGCTTCAGGCTATCAATCCTTCGGGAATTCGACGTTCCAAGCGGCTCCCGGCCCCGCGCCCATACCCGGCGCTGGCCGCTATTCCTGGATTGTATTGCTCATCGGCGGCATGTGGATCAACCGCAAGAAGATACGGAGGCTTGCAAAGGGAGCCGCAGGCGGGGTCGGCCTGAGAGTCGGGCGGCGCTAAAAAATTCTGCTCCTGCCCCGCCCGCGCCCGGCCCGACCTGCCTTTCACACAGCCGCCATTCCAGTCTTTTCCCCTTGTTCCGCTTTCAACTGCGGACCGGACTTTCCAACCGGCGCCACCCGGCAATGATGATACCGATGCCATCCTGCAGACGGCGCCGCTGCTGATGACGCGATCGGCAATTGAAGTCTCGGGACGCCTCACATAAAGATTGACAGACAAGGGAGGGGCTCGCCCCGCGTCGAGAGGTGACAGGGTTGACCGTCGAGCCCCGGATTTTGCTGCGCCAGATGTTTGAGGCCGCAATCGCCTCGGCGCAACCTGCGCTCTGCCTGCCGCCGCACCTGCCCGAACCGCCGAAGGGGCGGCTGATTGTCATCGGCGCCGGCAAGGCCTCGGCGGAAATGGCGCGCGTGGTCGAAGATCATTGGCCCGGGCCGCTGTCCGGCGTCGTCGTGACCCGTTACGGCTATGGCGCAGATTGCAAACGCATCAGGATTATCCAAGCCGCCCACCCGACGCCCGATGACATGAGCGTTGCGGGGGCAAAAGCGGTTCTGGCTGAGGTCGCAGGCCTGACGAGCGGCGATCTTGTGCTCTGCCTGATATCGGGCGGCGGTTCTGCGCTCATGTGCCTGCCGGGCGAAGGACTGACGCTGGCGGACAAACAGGCGATCAATCGCGCCCTGCTCGCCTGCGGGGCGACCATTTCCGAGATCAATTGCGTTCGTCGCCATCTCTCGGCCATCAAGGGCGGGCGACTGGCGGCGGCCTGCCATCCCGCGCGCCTTTTGACTTTGGCGATTTCGGACGTTCCTGGCGACAATCCTGTCGATATCGCGTCCGGCCCGACGGTCGGCGATCCCACACATTGCCGCGACGCGCTCGAGATTATCGCGCGTTACGCGATCGCCCTGCCTGCCGCCGCTCGCGCGCTTCTGGTCAGCGGCGATGGCGAAAGCGTCAAACCCGGCAATCCTCGGCTAGCCCGATCGCAATTTCAATTGATTGCGACGCCGCAGATGGCGCTTGAAGCCGCAGCCCGGACCGTCCGCAACGCCGGGATCGCGCCGGTGTTTCTCGGCGACCGGATCGAGGGGGAAGCGCGCGAGGTCGCGCGCGCCTTTGGCGGAATGGCTTTGGCCTGCCAGAAAAATGGCGCGCTCGCGCCCCCGCCCTGCGTGTTGTTGTCGGGCGGCGAAACCACCGTCACCCTGCGCGGCGATGGCCGTGGCGGGCGCAATGTTGAATTCCTGCTGTCCCTCGCCATTGCGCTCGATGGCGCGCCGGGCGTCCACGCCATGGCGGGCGACACGGATGGCGTGGATGGCGCGGAAGATGTCGCCGGCGCCATCATCGCGCCGGACACGCTTTGGCGCGCGCGCGCAAAAGGCATGAACCCCGGAGATTTTCTCGCCCGCAACGACGCGCATACGTTTTTCGCCGCGCTGGGCGACCAGATCGTCACCGGCCCCACGCGCACCAATGTCAATGATTTCAGAGCCATCCTGATTGAGCCGCAACCCGCTGGAACCCATTCGTGAGCGCCCCTGCGGCCACGCGCGCGCCACTCTGGCGGGATATCGATCTGCGCCTCGCCACGCCGTTGATGGCGCAGACCGTTTTCGTGCATCTGGCCGTCACAATCGCCCGCGTTGCAACGTCCTACAAAGCGGTGGAGCTCGATCTCTCGGTTGTCTGGGTCGGCGCGATGACGGCGGCGTTCTCGCTCCTCCCCGCCCTGCTGGCGGTGCCACTGGGGCGGTTCATCGATCGCGGCCATGACGCCCTTGCGGTCTGGGTGGGCTCGGTCCTGCTGGTCCTGGCGACGGCTGGCTATTGCCTTGTGCCTGCGAGCAAGCTCAGCCTCTTGATCGCGACCGCTGTGCTCGGCGTCGGGCAGTTAGGCTGCATGGCGGGCCACCAGATCATTTCTGTCCGGGCGGCCAAAACGCTGCGCGGACGCGACGCGATCTTTGGCTATCATATGGTCGCGATCGCTGCGGGTCAGGGGCTCGCGCCCTTCACGATCGCCGTGCTGGCGGCGGGCGCCCGCATCCCGCCGACCGCTTTGCTTTACGGGCTGGCCTTTGGCGGTTCCCTCGCGTCGCTGGCCGTCAGCCTTGCGCTGCGCCCTGCGCCAGAAACAGAGGGCAATAAAGCCGATGGCGCATCTCTGCGGATTGTCGACCTGATCGGCGTACGGGGACTGATGGCCTATGTGATGGCGAGCGTCATCACCATCACCGGTCTGGACGTGATTGTCGTCTATTTGCCGCTGCTTGGCGTCGAGCGCGGAATCGACGCCAGCGCGATCGGCCTGCTGATGACCTTGCGCGCGGTCTCGTCCATGGCGGCGCGGCTGGCCTTCGTGCCGCTGATCGACCTTCTGGGCCGAATGCCCCTGACCTATGCAACGATGCTGGCGCCAGCGGCTGCGTTTCTGTTGATTGCGGCGCCGATCCCGCTGGGCTTGATGTATCCAGCGGTTGTGGTGCTGGGGATCGGGCTCGGCGTATCCGCCACATTGACCTTGTCCGGCATTGTCGAAGTCGCGCCGCCGGAGGCGCGCGCAACCGCTGTTTCGCTGCGCCTTTCGGGCAATCGCGCCGGCCTTGTCGTCATCCCGTTTATTGCAGGCGTGGTTGCGACATCGACAGGCGTCGGCGGCGTGTTTGTGGTGGTGGCGGCCATGCTGGCGGCGTCAACGGGCGGCGTGTGGGCGGCGCGACGGCGATAGAGGATCGGTCCTGTCTCTTCACGACAGAACCAAAGACTGCCGCCCTTGCGGCTTAACCCCGGACATATTTCATCAGGCGCTTCGGCCCGACCTCGGCGCCAAAAATATGTCCCGCCGCATCGGCGGCCACGCCCTCGGCGGCGCTGGTGCCGGTCGCCTTCGCAACGGGATCGGGAATGAAGGCGCTTACAGAACCGTCCTTTGCGCTGCCGATGCGAATGCCGCGCCGCCAGCCGTCGTGGTTCTTCGAAACGGATTCAGACTCCGAATCGGCGACGTAAATATGATCGGCGCGATCGATGAAAATGCCGCTGGGCCGGCTGAACTGCGTCCAGATATCGAGCAGCGCGCCATCCTGATCGAAAATCTGGATGCGGTTGTTGTTGCGGTCGCCAAGATAAAGTCGCCCGCGCGAATCCATCGCCAGCGTGTGGGGAATATCGATATCGCCGGGCGCCGAGCCATATTTGCCCCACGTCTTCACGAGCTTGCCATTGCGCGCAAACTTCATCACGCGCGCATTGGAGGCGCCGCCGTGCCCATCGGCGACGAAAAAGTCCCCGGACGGGGCAACGTAGACCGCGGAGGGCTGGTTGAATTCATCAAGGCCAGGGCCGCCAACGCCCGGTTTGCCAAGCGTCATCAGAAGCTTTCCGTCGCTGTCGAATTTGAAGATCTGCTGGCCCTTGCCATTATTTCCAAGCCCATCCGTGACCCAGATATTGCCTTCAAAGTCGACATGAAGGCCATGCGGAAACAGGAACATGCCCTTGCCGAAACTTTTGACGAGCGCGCCGGTTTCGTCAAATTTGAGAATGGGATCAAAATTCGATCCATCGCACGCGAAAGGCGTTCCCGGTTTCATGGCAAACGGCGGGGCATAGGCGCCGCAACGCTCTGCGACCCAGACGCTTTTGCCGTCGCGATCAATGTCGACGCCGCTGGTCGAGCCCCAGGAGCGACCCTCCGGCATTTTTGCCCAGTTCTCGATGGACTTATAGGGATTGGGGAGATCGTTGACCGGCGCCGATGTCTGCGCCAGCGCCATGCCTCCTGCGATCAAGACCGCCAGCCCGAGAGGCCTCGCGAAAAATGTCATTCGCCCGCCTCCATGCCCCGCGCCACGTAAATCAGCGCAGCCTCTTTCGAGGACAGATATGCAATCAAGGCCTTCGCCGCATCCGGCTCTTTCGACTGCGCCGATACGAACCCGTAAAACCGCACCGGATCCGAAATCGCCGCGGGCAGATGGCCCACAACTTCAACCCCCGGCTCGGTGATGATTTCGCTGACGAAGGTCAGCGCGACATCGACCTCATCATGCGCAAGCGCCGCCATGGCCGCCGAACCGCCGCGCACGATCTTCAACTTCGGTTTAACCTCGGCTGCAATGCCGAGGCGCTTCAGCGTCTCATCGAAACTGACGCCCGCCGCTGCGCCGCTCGATGCGTCGGGATAGGCGATGGCGCGCGCGCCAAGCAGCAGTTTCTTCACCGCCTCGGGCGTTGAAATATCAGGATGCGGCGCGCCCGTTTTGGCGGCCAGCCCGACCCAGACTTTAGCCAGCGGCGTCCGCGTGGCGGCGACGACATGGCCCGACGCGATCACCTCTTCAAGAGGCGGTTGCACAATGGGAACATCGAACGCCTCGCCTTTAACGACCTGCGATTTTGTGCCGCCGCCGCTGCCAAATGTCATTTTGACAGTGGCGCCGGTGGCTTTCTCGAAGGCGGGAACCAGTTCCTGCATTGCGGCCTTGAAGCCGCCGGGCGCAATGAGCGCGATTTCGGCTGCCTGAACCGGCGGCGTTGCACAGACCAGAGTCAGCGCTGCAATCACAACCTTCATGGCGTTTCTCCCCGGCGCACGCCGGGACTTTTGCGCCCGGCTATCCTGTCCTGTGCGAGCTTACACCCGCATCGGCATCAAAACATAGAGAGCGGCCGCGCCGTCGCGATCCTGAATGATCGTCGGCGAGCCTGGATCCGAAAGCTTGAACAGCGCCGTGTCGCTGTCGAGTTCCTGCGTGATATCGAGCAGGTAGCGCGCGTTGAAGCCAATATCGATCGGGGAAGAATCATAATCGACCTCAAGCTCTTCGACCGCAGAGCCCGAATCCGGGTTGGTGACGGAGAGCGTCAGCTTGCTGTCGGCAAGCGCCAGTTTCACGGCGCGCCCGCGCTCTGAAGAAATTGTCGAAACGCGATCGACCGCGTTCCGGAATGGCGCGCAATCGACAATCAGCCGCTTGTCATTGCCCGTGGGGATCACGCGCGCGTAATCGGGGAAGGTGCCGTCGATCA
>CAIZEI010000117.1 GCA_903931945.1 uncultured Hyphomicrobiales bacterium
GCGCGCCTGCTCCATCGTTTCGGCGACATAGACTTCGCGGGTGATGACAAGGCGCTTTTGCTGCGCCTGGCCGCGCGCAGATTGCAGCGAGCGATAAAACGCCTGATCGCGCTTTGCTTCGTCCACGAGCGAATCGATCTGTACGAAATAGACATCGTTGTCTGAGGCCCAGCGCAGCGATTCCTCGCTCTGCGCGCTGCAGTAGAGCGGGGGATGCGGCTTTTGCACCGGCATGGGGCAAAGCGGCGTCTGTTTGTCAATTTTGAAATGCGCGCCTTCGAACCGGAAGTTTTCGTCCGCCCAGACGCGCTTCAGAATCTGCATATGCTCCAGAAAGGCTTCGCGCGAGCGCGCTTGCGACAGGCAAAAAGCCTCGAACTCAACGGGCTTAAGCCCGCGTCCGACGCCCCAGTCCAGCCGTCCATTGGTGAGATTGTCCAGCATTGCAGCTTCTTCAGCGGCGATCAGCGGATGCCGATAGGGCAGGATATTCACCATGGTGCCAAGACGGATGGTTTTGGTGCGCTCGCCCGCCGCCGCGATCATCAGATTGGGCGAGGGCATCGGGCCGGAGGGCGAAACGTGATGCTCGTAGAACCAGTAATGGTCGAAGCCGCATTGTTCGGCAATGACGACCTCTTCAACCTGCTGACGGTAAAGTTCGACCATCGCCACGCCATCGCGTGGATTGGTGGGCGACCAGATTCCAAATCGCATGACGCGCCTCTCGCGCCGGCGTCTGTTTTACCGGCGTCGTTTCCTCAGCTCTACGCTAGGCGGCGCGGGGCCGGGCTGTCAATTGCGCTCGCATGGCTTTTCATTTGGACCGTCGCGCCGGGGCGGGTATAAGCAGCTGGACCTCAAACCGGGCCGGGAGGGCCGTCCATGTTCAAGAACATTCCTGTTGTCGCAATCGAGGAACACTACTGGGACAAGGAATTGTTCAGCCATGTCACGGGTCAGGAGGGCATAAGGGGCGACAGCCTGCTGGCGCGGCTTTATGATCTTGGCGAACTCCGCCTGATGGAAATGGACGAGAGCGGCGTCGATATGCAGGTCTTGTCGCTCGGCGCGCCGGGCGCGCAAAAACTCGATGCGAAGATCGCCGCTGGCGTTGCGCGCGGCGCCAACAACCGGTTGGCCGAATCGATCGCCCGCCACCCCACGCGTTTTCAGGCTTTCGCCTGCATCCCCACTGAGGCGCCTGAGGAAGCGGCGCGCGAACTCGAGCGTTCTGTCACACAGCTCGGGTTCAAGGGCGCGATGATCCATGGCATGACCAATGGCGTTTTCCATGACGATGAACGGTTCTGGCCGATTTACGAGGTTGCCGAGAAACTGGACGTGCCGATCTATTTTCATCCCTCGTTTCCCAACAAGCAGGTGTCGGAACTTTATTACGACAAATACGCCGCCGATTTTCCGCAGGTCGTGCGGGCGGCTTGGGGCTACACGGTTGAAACGGCGACGCAGGCGATCCGCCTCATTCTGTCGCGCGTGTTTGAAAAACATCCAGGCTTCAAGGTCATCCTCGGCCATTTTGGCGAGACGTTGCCCTATCAGCTCTGGCGCATCGATCAGGCGCTGCGGCGACCGGGCGCGGCGCCGATGGATTTTCGCGGAACGTTCTGCAAGAATTTCTACATCACGACATCGGGTCATTTCTCAACGCCCGCGCTTGTCGCCTCGATGATGGAAATGGGGATGGACCATATCATCTTCGCCATCGATTGGCCCTTCGTGTCGAACAAGCCTGGCATGGACTGGCTGCAGACCTTGCAGATTTCGCATGAAGATATGGCGAAAATGCTGTCTGGCAACGCCAGACGCCTGCTGAAACTCTGAACTGAAGGCGGCTGCGCGATCATGGTTCAGCGTCCCGTTCTCTATCTGTTGCCGGGATTGCTTTGCGATTCTTTCACGTTTGAAAAACAGCGCGCCGCGCTGTCAGACGAGTTTGATGCGCACACGCTCGATTTCTTCGGTCTGGAGTCGCTAACTTCTATGGCTGAGCGTGTGTTCGCCCAAGCGCCAGCGAAGTTTTCGGTCTGTGGATTTTCCATGGGCGGACGGGTGGCGTTGCGCATGATGGCGATGGCCCCCCATCGCATCGAGCGGCTCTGTCTGCTCGATACCGGCGTGACGCCGGCGACTCCGGACGAAAGCCCGAAGCGTCATGCGCTGGTCGAGATCGCCTATGATCGCGGCATGAAGGCGCTGAGCGATGTCTGGTTGCCGCCGATGCTGCATCCCGTCAATCGTCTCAATCCGGCCATCGTCGGGCCGTTGACGGAGATGGTGTGCCGCGCCACGCCGGGCATATTCGCAGGTCAAATCCGCGCGCTGCTCGGGCGACCGGATTTCAGGCCATTGCTTTCCAGAATCAGCTGCCCCACGCTGGTCGCTGTCGGTCGTCAGGACGAATGGTCGACCGTTCGGGAGCATGAAGACATCGCGGCGGCTATTCCGGGCGCGGGCCTCGAAGTGATTGAGGACTCCGGGCATTTCACGCCCGTTGAACAACCTTCCGCATTGACAGCGGCGTTGCGCCGCCTGATGCATATTTGAGGATCGATTGATGACAAAAGGACCTTTCCGCGCCGACCATGTGGGTAGTCTGCTTCGGCCCGAAGAACTCAAACAGGCGCGGATCATGGTGCAGCAAGGCGCAATTTCGCGTCACGCCTTGCGCGAAATCGAAGACCGCTGCATCCGCGAGGTTGTTGCATTGCAAGAGAGCGCTGGGCTGAATTCCGTCACGGATGGCGAATTCCGGCGCGCTATGTGGCACACAGATTTTCTGCTGGGTTTCGATGGCGTTGAAGCCACGCATTCGCAATATGCGGCGAAATTCCGCGGGGCGGATGGAGCGAGTGCGGAAACACGCTCGATGCTTGTCGTGAAAGACAAGTTCCGACGCACAAAGCCAATCATGCTCGATCATTTCAAATATCTGAAATCGATGGCCAACAAGACGGCCAAGTTCTGCATGCCGGCTGCGACCTATCTGCACATGCGCGGCGGGCGCCATGTGGTCGATGCCGCAGCCTATCCAGACATGGCTGAATTCTGGGCCGATGTCGCGACCGGCTATCAGGCCGAAATTGCCGATCTTGCCGCCGCAGGGGCAAAATATATCCAGATTGATGATGTGTCTTTCGCCAATCTTTGCGACCCAGATATTCGCCGGCAGGTCGCCAATGACGGAGAGGACCCGGAGAAACTGCCAGCCTTTTATGCGGGCGTCATCAATACCCTGATCGCAGGACGTCCGGACGATATGACAGTCACGCTGCATACGTGTCGGGGTAACCACGAAAGCATGTGGATGGCGGCGGGCGGTTACGATCCAGTCGCTGAAGCGGTATTCAATATTGTCGATGTCGATGGCTTCTTTCTTGAGTTTGATGACGAACGTTCCGGCGGTTTTGCGCCACTAAGATTCGTTCCGAAAGGCAAAAAGGTTGTTCTCGGCCTCGTCAGTTCGAAACTTGCCGCTCTGGAAAGCAAGGACGATCTGAAACGCCGCATCGACGAAGCGACAAAATATCTGCCGCTGGAGCAATTGTGTCTGTCGCCGCAATGCGGCTTTGCTTCGACGAGCGGCGGCAATAAAATTACGGTCGATATCGAGCGCCGCAAGCTGGAGTTGATTGTCGAAACAGCGACCGACGTCTGGGGCAGCGCGATCTGATCGCGCAGGAATTGGGAGGGGTTTATGAAACGCAGCATCGTCGCGGCGGCGTTCGCCGTTGTCATCGCAACGACAGGCGCTCACGCGCAGACGATTGAGAAAAAGCACATTGCGCTCGGCGTCGGCGGCAAGGCGCTGCTGTATTATCTGCCGTTGACCATTGCCGAGCGGAAAGGTTTTTTCACCGAGCAGGGGCTCGATGTCGAGATCACCGATTTTCCCGGCGGCGCCAAATCCTTGCAGGCGTTGGTGGGCGGTTCTGTCGATGTCGTCACCGGCGCTTATGAACATACCATCCGGATGCAGTCCAAGGGTCAGGATATCAGGGCCGTCATCGAACTTGGGCGCTTTCCCGGCATTGCGGTTGGCGTGAAAAAAGACCGCAAATGGGATGGCCCGGCCGATTTCAAAGGCATGAAAGTCGGCGTCACGGCGCCGGGGTCCTCGACCAATGTGCTGATGAACTTCGTGATGGCGAAGGCCGGCCTGTCGCCGTCCGACGCTTCCTATATCGGCATCGGTACGGCGCAGTCTGCGCTCGCGGCCATTCAGCGCGGGGAAATTGATGCAATTTCGCATCTTGAGCCCATCATCTCGTTTCTGGAACGGGCCGGAGAGATTCGCGTTGTTGTCGATACCCGCACGGAAGAAGGCACGCGCGCGCTGTTCGGCGGCTCAAACCCGGCTGCGGTTCTCTACATGCGCAAGAGCTTTATCGACGCCAATCCAAACACGGTGCAGGCGCTGACCAACGCCTTTTACAAGACGCTGCAATGGCTGAAGACGGCGAGCCCCGAAGATATCGCGGCCACGGTGCCGGAGGAATATCTATTGGGCGACAGGCCGCTGTATCTGCTGGCGGCGGCGCATTCAAAGCCGTCCTATTCGCTCACCGGCGTGCTCGATCCCGCTGGCATGAAATCGACCAACGACATGCTGGTGAAATTCGACGAGGACATGAAGGGCGCCAATGTCGATCTGTCCACGACCTTCGACGGACGTTTTGTGGCCAAAGCTGCGGAGATCACGAAGTAGGGCGGAGCGCTTATTTCCAGCGATCGGCAAACCTGCTATTTTGCTAACGCAAGGATGGTTCCCATGGCCGAAGCCCTGACCCGGTTGATGAGCGTCGAAGAGTTTTATCTCTGGCAGCTTGATCAGGACGAGCGCTACGAACTCGTTGATGGTGTTCCGCGACCCCTGCGCGGTATGACCGGCGCAAGCAACGCGCATGACGTGATTTTGGTCAATTGCATTATTGAACTCGGCAATCGCCTGCGGGGCAAACCCTGTCGCGTCGCCAGCGCCGACACTGCGCTACGCACCGCGATCCGCTCAACCCGGCGTCCGGATGTGACTGTGGATTGCGCGGACCCACAGGACAAGTCCTATGAAGCGCATCGGCCCTCCGTTGCGGTTGAAGTGCTCAGCCCGTCAACGCGCAAGATCGACGAGTTTCGGAAAATTGACGAATTCAGGCGCCATCCAACGCTTCGGCATATTCTCCTCGTCGATCCAGACTCGATCAGCGCGCGGCATTATTTCCGCGCGAGCGAAGGGGAGTGGTCGGATATCGATCTCATCGGCAATGAGGCCACTATCGATTTCAGCGCCATCGATGTCTCCATGCCGCTTGCGCTGCTCTACGACCGGCTGAAAATGGAAGCATAGCTCCCCTCAACTCCGGTAATCGCCATTGATCGCGATATATTCCTTGGTGAGATCGCAGGTCCACACAGTCGCCATTCCCTTGCCGCGTGCGCCGCAGTCGACTGTAATGACGATGTCCTCGCCCTTCATATAGGCGGAGGTCGCTTCCTCGCTATAGGCGGGATCGCGCAGGCCTTTGTGCGCAACGCGAATATCGCCAAACCAGATTTCGAGCCGGTCGCGGTCGGCCTTCTCGCCGGCCTTGCCGACCGCGGCGACGATGCGCCCCCAGTTGGCGTCTTCACCGGCGACGGCTGTTTTGACCAGCGGCGAATTGGCGATGGAAAAGGCGATCTTTTTCGCCGCGATATTGCTCGCAGCGCCCTCGACATTGATTTCGACAAATTTTCGGCAACCCTCGCCATCCCTGACCACCTGATGCGCAAGATCCAGCAGCACGCCATGGAACGCCAGCTTGAAGTCCGTCAGGCGGCGATCGCTGGCCGTTGCGATGAGCGGCGCGCCGCGTTTGGCCGCCGCGCCGGTGGCGAACGCCATCAATGTGTCCGACGTCGACGTATCGCTATCCACCGTGATGGAGTTGAAGGTCGTCTTGACGCTTTTTGAGAGAATGTCTTGCAGGGCGGGGGCGGCGATTGGCGCATCTGTGAAAATATAGGACAGCATGGTCGCCATATCGGGCGCGATCATTCCGGCGCCTTTGGCGATGCCATTGATGGTGACTTCAACGCCGCCAATTCTGGCGGTGGCGGTCGCGACCTTGGCGTAGGTGTCCGTCGTCATAATGGCGCGGGCGGCTTCCAGAATGCCATCAGGCCGGGCGCTGGCGATCATGCGCTCGAACAGTCCGTCGAATTTTCCGGCGTCGAGGGGCTCGCCAATGACGCCGGTCGATGCGAGGAAAATCTCGCTCTGCGGCGCGCCTGTGGCTTTGGCTGCGAGGACGGCGGTGTGTTTGGCCTGCTCGAGCCCGTCGCGTCCGGTAAATGCATTTGCGTTGCCGGAGTTTACGACCAGCGCGCGGGCCTTGCCGCCCTTGATCTTCGACCGGCACCAGTCCACCGGCGCGGAAGGGCATTTGGAGGTTGTAAATACTCCCGCCGCTTGCGTGCCCTTGTCCATAAGCGCCAGCATGACGTCGGTTCGGCCCTTGTATTTGATTTCGGCGGCGGCGGTGGCAAAGCGCACGCCCTCGATAATGGGCAGGAATGGCCGGGTTTTGGGAGCGAGCGGCGAAACGGGAGCGGCGGCGGCCATGGCGGATCCTCTGCTGGAATTGCGACCATTTGCGAGATGGACGCCGCGCGGTCAAGACCCATTGGCTTAAACATGCTCAGGGCGCCTCGTCGAGCGGCAGGAATGGGCCTTTGAGATTGCCCGACTGAAGCGACCTGGCAAACAGCTTCAGCCCCTGCGGTTCATTGCCATTGGGGTGGACGAGCACAATCGCGCCGGAGGGCAGGGCGCGCGCAGGCGGGGCGATCGCGAGCCAGCTGTCTGCGCCCAGCGCGATCAGGTGAAATCTGCGCAAAGCCTCCATGAGCGCGGGGTTGGAAATCAGGCCGGGAAAACGGAAAAAGACCGATGGCGTTTCGCCATGTTCGATGAGCAGCTTTTCGGTTTTGAAAACCTCCGCATCCATATCAACGCCCGGCGTCAGAAGGAAATTGCGCTCGAATGGCACGCCGGGCGCATAGGGATGGCGCCAGGAATGGTTGACCCATGTGATGTCAATCGCGCCCTCGCGAGTCCTGTCCTGCAACCAGGCAAAATCGGCCTCGTGATGCGTCAGCCACAGTCCCGAAATGGACAGAGCCACGGGCGTATGCCGCCCCTGCGCCGCCAGCAGTTCGAAAAAGCTGCGGTCGAGCGGCTTGCCGCTGGGGCAGAGGTCGCCGGTCACGAAAGCGCCTGCGCCCGCGCCATGCCGCAATCCCGCGTTCTGCAAATAGGCTTTGGGCGCCGCGCTGGCTTTGGGTGGGGGCGGCGCCAAGTCCACTGCGCGGAGATAGCGCGTTGCAGCCTGTGCGGCGTCGTCTGTCGGCTCGCAGGCCCAATCCTTTGCAGGCTCCAGCGCGGTCGCCAGCGATTGCGGCTCGACCGTGAGAATTATCTCCTGGCCGCCACTGTTCATGCGGCGGATGGCGAGCCGCGCCTCGCCGCTTCGATTCTGGCACTGCTCGAAGACCGGCCCGTAACCGCCCACGGGCCCGGCGCGCACGTTTGCGGGGGCTCCCGTGATCGCGCATGATATCAGCAGCAATGGGGCAAAACGCATCTTGAGCAAATCCATGGCGGAAACTGAGGAATTTGGGAAGTCTTTGTCTTTCGCCTGCGATCGTGGCGAGTGTGAGGACGCGCAAATTATATCCGCCGCGCTGGGTCGCGAAATTGCCGAACGTTTTGGGCCTGCCGATGCTGCGCCGCTGTCTCTGCGCGCTTATGAGGGTGAGCGACTGACTGGCGGTTTGAACGGCCTCATTCATTGGCGCTGGCTGTATATCCGCCATTTCTGGATTGATACGCGATGGCGCGGGCGGGGTCTGGGGCGGCAATTGCTGGCGCAAGCAGAAGCGGAAATGACAGCCAGAGACGGCGCAGGCATTTATCTCGACACGTTCGACGCCGGCGCAGCGGCGTTTTACGAGCGTTGCGGATTTATCCGTTGCGGCGAGATCGCGAATTTCCCGCCGGGGTTTTCACGCGTGTTCTTGCGGAAGGGTTTGGCGGCGGGGTGAGGCCAGCGATTGAGTTGGTTGCGCCCCGGTGAACAGCAGATGGTGTGAGCGGCAGGGCTGTCTACCGCTCCTTTTCCTTAGAGCGACCCTGATAGTTATCTGAACGAAAGCGCATACATTTTTCGGACCAGGATGATTTTGGGAATGGGCTGGATAAGTCAGGAACCGACCATCACAAAGGGTTTCTCGGCGAGGCGGGCTTGTCGCCGATGCCCCGGCAGGAGACATGCAAGGCAATTGGCGCGCTGGACCATCCGCGCAATGAGCAGGTGGTGAAAATCACTACGATGAAGGAGTAGCGATCCGCATCGGCGCCTGCTCATGCGAGGGTCGCCGCAAGCGTTTCTGGCGCGACCATCCGTGGCGTCTTCCAACCGGAACGCCCATCGCGACCCTGATTGGCGGCCTCAGGCCGTTCCCAACTGTTTCGCGAACCAGTCTGCGAAGACTTGCCGCTTTTCCCAGGTGCGATGGCTGTGTCCGGTGCCCTCGATCATCTCGGGCTGCTGCCCTTTCGTCGCCGACTTGTACAGCCGCAGCGCGCCACGCGGGTCCATGACGCGATCGTCGATCGAATATCCCACCAGGATTGGGCATTCAATCTTGTCCACTCGCCCTTCGAGCGTGAACTCCGCCATCATCTTGCGGCCCTGCTCGAAATCTTTCGCGCCCATCAGCCAGCGCAGGCGCTCGCGGATGGGTGGATAGTAATCCCAGATGTCCTGTTGGAGCGCATAGGCGCCGCTCCAAACGGCGCAAGCCTTGAAGCGTTTCTCGACCGAACAGACGCGTGGCGCGGTGTAGCCGCCCATGCTCGAACCGTGGATCGCCAAGCGATCGTGATCGACATCGTCGCGTGTCATCAACCAGTCGGCAACCGCCTTGCCATAGCGCTCGGAATCCGGCGTCGCGGTAATCTCGTCCTTGCGCAACGCCCATCCCTGTCCGGGCCCGTCCACATCGAGAAAGGACATTCCACGCGCTCGATATTGCCCGGCGCCGCCATCGGGCGCGCCGCTCATCAGAATTCCATCTGCGCCGCCATAGTTAAACACAACGGGAGCCTTCTTGCCGGCGGGCGCGCGCGCCGGGAAAAAGAAGCCCATCAACTTCTTGCCCTCGTAGGGAATCGATACGCGCTCGAACGGCGGCGGCAGAATCGTCCACGCTTTGTCGAACACCTCCTTCAACTTGTCGTAGGTCGGCATCGTGCGCTTGTCGGCGACCGGCAGATAAACCAGCGCAGTGCGGTAAAAACCCGCCGCGCGCAAATAGAATTCGCCAGCTGTCACCTTGCGGCCCTGCGACATGAAATCGCCCGCCATCTTCTCGTTGAGTTCGGCGAAGCGCTTGAATTCGCCGTGCCAGCTTTCGAGATTGAACGGCTTCACGACGCGCGCCAGTTCGGCGATGTGGGGATCAGGATGCTCCCCCTCAACCATCATGCGCACTTCCATCTGGCCGCCGCCGGGAAGACCTGGCGCAGGATAGAGAATGCGTTCGGCTTCGGCGGGGTCGAGCGTCTGCGCCATGGCGTTTTGCGCCATCAACGGCGCGGCGGCGACGCTCGCCGCCGTGAATCGCAAGAGATCGCGGCGCAGGAGATCGCTCGTCATGTTTCCTCCGGGGTTGTTTTGTGGCGAGCAAGGTCCGACGGTATGGGCTGGTTGTCAATATCTCGCCCTGCGGATCGCCGGACCAGTCTTTCGATAGCCTAATCGCTTTGCGGGGCAAGGGACAGCGAAAATCCTCGAAAGTCTTGCCATGCGAGCGACTGGCCCGGACCTCGCGCCTGCGGCAACCGATCGCAAAACACGAAAATTCCCGACGAACATAAATGGCGGCCAGATGCGGCGCGGGCGAGAAACGCCTCTGTCATCTCGTCGTTTTCGCCGCCGCCGCCAAAAATGGCGGCGACATTCCCCGCCTCAAAACGCCTTGAATGTAATAATCGTCCGCGTATCCACTATACCCGCGAGCGGCTGAACTTTCTCTCCGACGAAATGGCCGATGTCGGTGTCTCCGGGCACATAAAATTTTGCCAGAATGTCGTAGTTGCCGGCGATCGAATAGATTTCAGAGGCAATTTCCGCTTCCGCCAGCGCGTTGGCGACAGCATAGGTTTTGCCCAAAGCGCATTTGATTTCTACGAAAAAGGTTTGCATCGATGAGCCTCTGGTAAGCTGGAGCCGAATCGCAGGGCGATTCCTACTGAGCAAGCACTTCAACATCGTGGTCGACGGCTGACAGGACCTTCACGGCGCCCTGGTAGGTCTTGTTGTCGCGCCGCGCGATGACGACATATTCGCCCTCGGCCAGAATAAGCGAAGGGAACGCGCCGATCAATTCGCGAATGACGTCGCCACCCGGCGTCAGCACCGAAAAGCTGGTGTTTGCCAGCGCCTCGCCGCCAGGCGTATTGACCAATTTGAGGGTCAGCGTCGCGGCATGGTGGCGCAGAATAACATCCGTCAGCTTGCCCGCCTGCACCCGCACTTCCGTATTGACGACAGAATTGGTCGCGTTGGCGCGACCCGTAGCGCCCGGCGTGGTTCCGGCGCCTTCCTTGTCGAGATAGGTCGAAACAATGCTGTAGGTCCCTTCAGGCAGCCGGATCGCCGAATAGGGTTTTGCGTCGGAGAGGATGAGCTTGGCTTCATTGCCTGCCCGCTCCGGCACAAAGATGGAAATTTGCAAACGGTTGGCGGGAATATTTGCATCGCCAAGCACCGCTGACAGTTGCAGAACGCCGGCCCCAAGCGTGAGTTGCTGCTCGATCGGCTGCCCTCTGACGGAAACGCGCCGCATTGCGCTCGCCAGCCCATAGGCGACATGAACGACGTAATCGCCGTCGCGCACGCGCAAGGTCGGCGAACCTTCTGTCGATTGCGCTATCAGCGTATGAGTGCCATCGGGTTCCGCGCCCTCGCGAAAGACTCGCCAGGTCAGTCCGGTCGCGACAGGCGTCTGCCCGGCGGCCAGGACCGCCGAGAGGCGGATTGCGCCCTCGCCGGGGCTTGGAGCTGCGGGCGCGGACTGTGCAAAACCCTGAGCCGTACCGCCCGGGCAAAAAGCGAAAGCCCAAACAAGCGCCAGCGCAAACCCGCGAAACGATTTAAAGAGCAAAATGATAGACCCTCTGAAGCCCGCCATCCCCGCCCTTAAACGTCAGCGCGGACAGGCGCAACCGGCATCCCTGGCCAGAGTCCTTTTGCGTCCGCCAGCCTGCCAGTGTAACATTCTCCATCATTAAAACGCGGCCAAAGCGTGGCGCTGGCCCGCAAGCGCCGCCATGGGTATGACAATGACAACCACAATCGATATGCTGAATTCTCGCCGCTCGGTTCCCCCAGTCGCGCTCGATGGCCCCGGGCCGGACGCGACAGCGTTGAAAAACCTGCTGCGAATCGCAGCCCGCGTGCCGGACCACGGTAAACTTGCGCCCTGGCGATTCATCGTCTTTGAGGGCGAGGCCCGGCAAAAGGCCGGCGACATCATCGCCCGCGTCTTTGCCGCCGACAATCCCGACGCCTCTGCGGACCGGATCGATCAGGAACGCAAACGCCTTGCGCTCGCTCCGCTGGTCATCGGCGTGGTCTCGCGCGCCGCCCCGCACGTCAAAATTCCGGAGTGGGAACAGGTGATGTCAGCAGGCGCCGCCTGCATGAATTTGATCGTTGCCGCCAACGCCATGGGTTTTGCCGCCTCCTGGCTCACCCAATGGTACGCCTATGACCGCCGCGTACTCGATGCACTGGGCCTCTCCGCCCATGAAAAAATGGCGGGTTTCGTTCACATCGGACGCCCGGCGGCGGTCATTGAAGACCGCGTACGGCCGGATCTGGCGGAAATCGTCACCCGCTTCGGCGCCTGAATCTTTTTGGGAGACCACGATGTTTTATGAAACGCATTTGCGTGACAAGACGCTGTTGCCGCACGATCCTTTCAAGGCGTTGATCGCGCCGCGCCCGGTAGGCTGGGTCTCCACTATGAACAAGGCGGGCGAAATCAATCTCGCTCCCTATTCCTTTTTCAACGCCTTTTCAGGCGCCCCGCTGCTGATCGGCTTTTCCAGCGACGGGGAGAAGGATTCGGCGACCTTTGCCGAGGAAACCGGCGAGTTCGTCTGGAACCTCGCAACCTATGAATTGCGCGAGTTTATGAACGACACATCGGCGCCGCTGCCGCGAGGGCAGAGCGAATTTACCCATGCCGGTCTTGAAATGGCGCCGGCTCGCCTTGTGCGCCCGCCGCGCGTCAAAGCCAGCCCGGCGCAGATGGAATGCAAGGTCACGCAGGTCGTTCACCTCAAAAACAAGGAGGGCGGCTTTTCCAACAACCGCCTCGTGCTGGGCGAAGTCATTGGCGTGTGGATCGACGACGCCTATATCAAGGATGGCGTCGTGCAGATCACGCGGATGCAACCCATCGCACGCTGTGGCTATCAGGATTACATGGTTTTTGATTCCGTATTCCAGATGCGGCGTCCCAAAGGCGCCGGCAACGCCGGGGCGGGGGGATAGACAGACCGGTCGTGCGGCGCTGCCGCACACGCTTGTCAAAGCCTGTAGCTTCTGGCCTTTTTTTTCGCCGCTTTTGAGGCAGCATCCATGAAACTGACACATCGAGGCTGGATGACCGCAGTCACAACGCTGCTGTTGCAGCTTGTGACTGTGACAATCGCCGCAAGTCCTGCTCGCGCGCAAATTCCAGACCTGTTCGCACACAAAACCATCACCATTCTGGTTGGCGTTGAGGCGGGCGGAACGGCGGACACCGTTGTGCGAAAATTCTCAATCTATCTGCGCAAACACTTGCCGGGCAGCCCCAATGTCATCGTTCAGAATATGACCGGCGCCGGCAGCAATCTCGTGTTTAATTATTTTTCTGAAAAGGGCGCGCCCGACGGATTGACGCTTGTTTACAGTTCCTACCAGGCGCTGGCGCAAGCGCTCGGGGATCCAAGCCTGCACACGCGATTTGAGAATTTCGAGTTTCTGGGCGGCGTCAGCGACACCCGCGTCACCTACGGTCGCACAGATATGGTTCCGGGCGGCCTGCAAACGCCCGCCGATATTATGAAAGCCAGCAACGCGGTTGCAGGCTCTTACAGCAATACTGATTTTGAGGGGATCATATCCGATCTCTCGCTGAGCGTTCTGGGCGTCTCGCACCGTATGATTTCCGGGTATCGCGGCGGTTCGGATATTTTCCTCGCGATGCAGCGCGGTGAAGTGCAATTGCACAATACCAGCATCGGCACATTCCGCACCCGCAGCGCGGCTTACATCAAATCGGGCGAAGGCATGGGGATCTATTACCTCGCCGCTCAGGGCGCGGACGGCGATTTCGAACGCAACCCGCTCATCACGGAAATGCCAGCTTTCCCCGACCTCTATCAGCAAATTCACGGCAAGCGGCCTGCGGGTCCTGCCTGGGATGCGCTGAACTGGCTGACGCTGCAAACGGGCGAACTCGCCTACGCTGCCTTTGGCCTGCGCGGAACCAGACCGGAGGTTTTAAGCGCCCTGCGCACGGCCTTTGCGCAAACCGCCGAAGATCCGGAGTTTATTGCAGATTCTGTTGCGTTGAACAGAATTCCCTATCGCTTCGTGACGCTGGCGAAGGGCGATGCCATTATCCACTCGCTCCAAACGGTCTCGCCTGAAATTCTCCAGACGCTGCGCGCTGCAACGAACAGATAGAGCGCTAACTCTTGTCCGTTCTGGCGCGGCCCATCTCCTTCACGCGTGTCGAGATTTTGATGGCGCGGCGTTCGCGCCCGTCCTCCTGACCCTTGAGCATTTTTCTGAATTCATCGCGCTTTTCATGGATGGAAGCGATCACAAATCCCATCGGCACGCCGATGTCGACAAGCACGGCCTCGGAGAGTTGCAGGCTTGCCTCCACAGTCTCGGGAATGGCGTCGGTGGCGCCCAGCTCATAAAGATGAGTCGCGTGATGCGCGTCACGCGCGCGCGCCACGATTGTCAGGTCCGGGCGTTCCTTGCGCGCGAGTTCCACCACCCGCTCGCAGGCGTGCGGCGCATCGAGCGTCACGACCAGTGCGGTCGCCTGCCCCAAACCGCATTTGCGCAAGAACTCCAGTCGCGTTGCATCGCCCCAATACACATTGTCCCGTCCGGCGCGCGCCCGCCGGACCAATCCCGCATCGCCGTCAGCGGCGATGAAAGGCTTTTTGTGCCAGTCGAGCAGATCGCCAACAAGCTTGCCGACACGCCCGTAGCCAATCACGATTACGCCACCGCTGCTCTCTTCGGCCGGCGCCAATGCTTCAAGGTCGGAATCATCGGGCGAAGACCGCGTCGGCGCGCGGGCCGCCAATGCCGCCAGCGCGGGAATCAACGCCATCGACAATGTCACCGCCGCCATCGCCTGGCCGCCGGTTTGCGGATCAATCAGCCCTTGCGCGAGGCCGCCGCCAATCATTACGAAAGCAAATTCGCCGCCTGGCCCCAGCAATAACGCGAGCTCCCGCGCGACAGGCGCGCGCAGCCGCATCGCACGGCCAAGCCCGAAAATGATGAGCGTCTTGACCGCAATCAACCCCAGCGCCAGAGTGACCGTTTTCAAAGGCGCAGCGATGACTGCGCCGATATCGAGGCCAGCGCCGATCGAGACGAAAAACAACCCCAGCAACAGCCCCTTGAAAGGCTCGATGGTCACCTCAATTTCACGGCGGTATTCGGTCTCGGCCAAAAGCAGGCCCGCGATGAAAGCGCCGAGCGCCATCGACAGGCCCGCCGATGCCGCGATGATGGACGTTCCCATGACGACAAGCAGGCAAGCCGCCATGAAAAATTCCGTCGAATGGGCCTGCGCAACCATATGGAACAGGGGGCGCAGCAACAGGCGTCCCGCCCCTACAATCAACGCAATGGCCGCCGCTGCGGGCGCAATCGCGTAAAGCAGCGCTTCGCTGAGGTCGCCGTGGAGCCCGCCGCCAAGCATTGCCACCATGAACAGCAGTGGCGCCACCATCAGGTCCTGCGCCAGCAGAACCGCGAAGGCGGCGCGCCCGGCTGGCGTGCCAAGCCGTCGCCGTTCTGCGAGGGTCGGAATGACGATCGCCGTTGAGGAGAGCGCCAGAGACGCCCCGAGAATCAACCCGGCGGGTTTCGAAACGCCATAGAAAAATACGGCAATCACGCCGAGCGCCGCGGAGCAACTCACGACCTGCAGGGCGCCGAGCCCGAAGACGAGCGTGCGCAACCGCGTCAACCGTTCGAACGACAGTTCGAGGCCAATCATGAACAACAGGAACACAACCCCGAGTTCGGCAAGCGCAGACCCTTGCGCGCCGGTTTCCAGCGTGAGAGGCGACAGCCATGGCGCGCGTGTCGCCAAAGCGCCAACGCCCCATGGACCCATGGCCGCGCCTGCAATCAGAAACCCGATGACCGGAGAGATCTGCAGACGCCGGAACAGTGGCACAATGACGCCCGCCGCTGTCAGGAACAGCAGCGCGCCCTTGAATTCAACGATCGGCAAGGTCGATGTCACCAAAACTCCCGCGTCTGGCCAGGTCAAAATTGTAGAGCATCTTCTGATACCCCCGGGGTCAAAAACCGGACAAATCGTGCGCTCCATAATCTGGACATATCGCGTGCGACCAACGATTGCGCGAATTTAACTTGTCCCGGCGGGCGCTTTCCCGCAAAATGCGGCATCGGGCGTATGGTGGAGGTGGCCGCGCCCCGCATCCGGAGAAACTGATTCATGGCGAGTTCCTTTCCCTTCCGCGCGCGCGCTGCGGCGGTTCTGTTCGCGAGCGCGGCGGTTTTCGCCATGGCGCCAGCTTTCGCAAAAACCCTGGCGACCGTCGATGGTCTCGACATCACCGATGACGATGTGAAGATTGCGCTGGACGACATCGGCCCCACTTTGCCCGAGCAATTGCAGGGTCCGCAGCGCGACGCCTATGCGCTTGATTATCTCATCGACATGAAACTGGCGGCTAAAAAGTTCATTGCCGACAAAATGGCCGCTACGCCGGAAATTGTCCACAAAACCGAATACTACAAGGACAAGGTGCTGATGGAGACGGTGCTTGGCGGCGTCGCCAAGACGGCATCGACCGAAGCGGCCATGCGCAAAACTTATGACGATGCCGCCAAGGCGCAAAAGCCGGAGGAAGAAATCCACGCCCGCCACATTCTGGTGGCGACCGAGGATGAGGCCAAGGATGTGCTGAAGCGCCTGAAAGCGGGCGAGGATTTCGCCGTTGTCGCCACGCAGGTGTCAAAAGATCCCGGCTCGCAGGGCGGCGATCTCGGCTGGTTCACCAAAGACCGGATGGTGCCGGAGTTCGCCGATGCCGCTTTCAAGCTGCAAAAGGGCCAGATTTCCGAGCCGGTAAAATCGCAGTTCGGCTGGCATGTCATCAAGCTTGAAGACAAACGGACGAAGGAATTTCCTCCCTATGACCAGGTGAAGGACCAGATTGCCAACTACGTCGCGCAGAAGGCGCAAACCGAATTGGTCATGACGCTTCGCAACGCCGCCAAAATCACACGCGCGGAGCCCGAGGTCGCGCCCGATGCGTTGCAGGGATTGACGCCGGCTGGCAAGTAAACAAGGCCCGCCACTGCGCTCTGTCGCCGGCGGCGGGTCGTTCGCCCGTGGGATCGCGCCTGCGCAATCGCGGGCGATGCGCAGCGCCGTGATGGGCGGCACTCTTGCAATAAATTTCCGCCGCTGAAATCATTGGCGTTCTTTGTGATTTAGGTTGCGCGCAAAAGTCAGAGCATAATCCGGGAAGCCCTGAGCCATGCGCCGTCGGCTCTCGGTGGCGCAGCGAACACAGCGATGGGCGGAAGCGCTCCGGAGATTTCGCCCACATGTGATTCGACGACGATATCGAAAGGCGAGACTCGCCTAATGCAGGTCGCCGAGCGAGAACATCTGGCTTTGTTCGTCATAGGCGAACACTTCGCCGTAGCGGCCCCAGTTCGTCACGCTCGCCAGAGTTGAGCTGGCATAGTCCTCACTCATGTAGTCCTCAAGCTCCTCACGAAAGCGCGAGGCTGGCGCCTGATGGCTCGGGCGCTCGTCGAGCACTTGCTTGATGCGCGCGGCGAGCGGGACATAGGCGACAAGGTGATCCCGGAAAAGAGCCTTGCGCGTATCGGTATCTGCATCGGCAAAGCGCTTTCCAGCGGCGGTGAGCGCGATATCCCCTTCCGCCATTTCAGCGAATCTCAGCAGTTGCAGTGTTTCTGCGACGGGGAAGAGATCGTCTACCTCCATGTGCAGACTGTCGGCGAGCGCCGGCATGTCGGCCTTGCCGCTATAGGGTTCGTCTGCGATCTCCTCCATCATACCCGCGAATGTGTTGGTCGAAACGCGCGGCAGCGCCATGCCCATGCCAAGGCCGGGGAAATTGCCGTCGCGCGCCTTTTCCGTATCGGTCCGCTGGGTCATCGTGGCGTAGATTTGATCGACGAGCTGGCGGAACGCCGGATCGAGCCGGTTGCGCGGATGCTGCAGGCCGACCTTGATTTCCGCTGCGATGCGACCCGGGTTGGACGACAGAACGATGATGCGGTCGCACATGAGCACCGCCTCCTCAATATTGTGCGTCACCATTAGAATGGACTTGATAGGCATGCGACCTTCGACCCAGAGATCGAGAAGGTCGGTGCGCAGAGTTTCGGCTGTCAACACGTCGAGCGCCGAGAAAGGTTCGTCCATCAAAAGAATGTCCGGCTGGACGACCAGAGCACGGGCGAATCCGACGCGCTGGCGCATTCCGCCAGAGAGTTCCTTGGGATAGGCGGATTCAAATCCGTCAAGACCGATCAGATCGATCGCGGCGAGCGCGCGCTTGCGCGCCTCTGTTTCAGGAACCTTGCGTGCGCGCAGGCCCAACTCGACGTTTTCGAGCACTGAAAGCCAGGGAAACAGCGCGAAACTCTGGAAAACCATCGCGACGCCCTGGACGGGACCCGTCACCGGGGCGCCCCGGTAATTGACGGCTCCGGATTTTGGCAGAGCCAGACCGGCGACGATCCTCAATAGGGAAGATTTGCCGCAGCCGGAACGACCGAGCAGGCCAACAATCTCATTCTGGCAGAGGCGCAGGCTGACATTGTCAAGCACCAGCGCGCGCGCCTCCTCTCCTGCATTCGAATAACTCTGGGTGACGCCATTCACTTCAAGCAGCGTCCTGGTCGCGATCTCGTTCATGATATATAACCTCACATCAGACGCAGGCGGCGCTCGGCGTATCCAAACAGCGGACGCCAGAACAATCGATTGAACGCGATCACGAAGACCGACATCACCGCCACCCCCAGAACGATCCGCGGATAATCGCCCGCAGCGGTAGCCTTGGCGATATAGGCGCCAATGCCATGGGCCTGGACCGTGTCGTCGCCCCATTTGACATATTCGGCGACGATCGCCGCGTTCCACGAGCCGCCGGACGCAGTGAGCGCGCCAGTCACGTAATAAGGAAACACACCGGGTAGAATGACGTTGCGCCACCAGTTCCAGCCCTTGACGCCAAAATTGGCCGAGGCCTCTTTCAAATCATTGGGGAAGGCGGAGGCGCCCGCGATGACGTTGAACACAATGTACCATTGCGTGCCGAATACGATGAGAAAACTCAACCAGATATCAGGGTTCAGCGACCATTTGAGAATGGCGATTACGGCGATCGGAAACACGACATTCGCCGGAAAGGCTGCAAGAAATTGCGCAACGGGCTGCGCTTTTTCCGCCAATGACGGTTTCAGACCGATCCAGATACTGATGGGGACCCAGAAGGCCGTTGCGATAAAAATCAGCGCGATCACGCGGATCATTGTGAAAGTCGTCAACACGATGGTGGAGCCAAGTTCGGCCCATTCAAGGGTTGTTGAGACAAACGTAACAATTTGCCAGACCGCCCAGGCCGCCAGCGCCACAAGCACAATGTACCAGACAATATCGAAAATGATCGAGGCGCTCCTGTTTGGAGGCCCGGACAGTCGTGTTTTCCCGAACCTCCAATCCATTCGCATCAGGCCGATATTGCTCAATAGGTTTCCCGGCAAGGCTAAAACGCGTCGCAGGGCTGTCGCGCGTAGAAAGACATCGCGCACCCAGGATTTCTCCTCAAATTGCGACATCGTCAGTTCCACCCGAAATTTCTGTCCAAACGCAACGAGTGGACGGAAAATAATCTGGTCATATGCAAGAATGATCGCCAGCATCGCCAGAACTGCAGCAATAACAGCCGAAACATTCTTGTCATCAATCGCAACAGCGAGCCACGACCCGATGCCCGGCAGCTTGATTGTGGTGTCGCCGACCGAAATAGCTTCGGAGGCGACAACGAAAAACCAGCCTCCGGACATGGACATCATCGTATTGTAAATCAGCCCCGGCATAGCGAACGGCGTTTCAAGTTGCCAGAACTTTTGCCAGGGCGACAGGCCAAAACCAGTTGCAACTTCTTCGAGGTCGCGTGGCACCGTCCGTAGAGATTGATAGAACGAAAAGGCCATATTCCAGGCTTGACTGGTGAAGATCGCGAACACGGCGGCGCATTCGGCGCCAAGCGTTGAGCCGGGAAATAGCCCCAGGAAAAATGAGACGGTGAACGAGAGAAAGCCCAGAATCGGGACGGACTGGAGCACGTCAAGCATCGGGATGAGCACCTGCTCGGCGCGGCGGCTCTTGGCGGCTATGGTCGCATAGGTGAAAGTGAACAACAATGACGTGGCAATCGCTGTAAACATACGTAGCGTCGTGCGCAATCCATAATAAGGCAACTGCCAGTAATCGAGCTCCATGGGCGGCGCGTCAGGAGCCGGCAATGGCGCAGTGACGCCATGCGAGCCCTGCGCCACCGCGATGAAGACGCCCAGAACAATACCAAGGGCGAGAAGGTCCCATTGATTGGGGAGCGCCCTGCGGCCAAGGGACGTGAAATTGACGAAACGGGAAACCATCCAACCCCCAACCCGAAGCCTTCACAAGGCTCATTGCTGACGTGCATGACGCATATATGACACAGCCGAAATGTTGCGGCCATGCGCCAGGAGGGCCCCTCTCCCGTTTTGAAGTGTGATCCGACGGAGTAACGAGGCGCAGCAGATTGAAACCGGCCGAAGCGAGCCCGGAGCGCGTCGTGTTAGCGCGCGCGGTTGGCAACGGGCGCTTCAGCGATACGCCGCCCTGCTGCGCGACGCCAAACCGCATCCAGCCCTTACCCCTCCCGTTTCACGTCGGGCGGCGTGGATTCGTCCTTCAGCGCCGCGAGCGCTTCCTCAAGGCTCAGGCTTGTCTGCGCTTGCGAACCGAAGCGGCGGATGGAAACGGATTTTTGTTCCGCCTCCTTGCGGCCAACGACGATCATCACAGGAACCTTCGCCAGCGAGTGCTCGCGCACCTTGTAGTTGATTTTCTCGTTGCGCAGGTCGCCTTCGGCTTTCAATCCCAACTTGCGCAGGCGCGCCAGAATGTCCAGCGCGTAATCGTCGGCGTCGGACGTGATCGTCGCAACAACAATTTGTAAGGGCGACAGCCACAGCGGCAGATGGCCGGCGAAGTTTTCGATCAGAATGCCGATGAAACGCTCCAACGATCCGCAGATCGCGCGATGCACCATGACGGGCGCGGTCTTTTCACTGTTCGCCGCTATGTAGAAAGCGCCGAAGCGTTCGGGCAGATTGAAATCGACCTGCGTGGTGCCGCATTGCCAGTCGCGACCGATGGCGTCGCGCAGCACATATTCGAATTTCGGCCCGTAAAATGCGCCTTCGCCAGGGTTGAGCGCGGTTTCGACGACATCGCCATGGCGTGACTTGATCTCATCAAGCACGCGCGACATCACAGCTTCGGCATGGTCCCACATGGCGTCCGAGCCGACACGCTTTTCCGGACGCGTCGAGAGTTTTACGACGATGCGTTCAAATCCGAAATCACGATAGACCGACAGAATGAGATCGTTGATCTTCATGCATTCGGCGGCGAGCTGATCCTCGGTGCAAAATATATGCGCGTCATCCTGCGTAAATGCGCGCACCCGCATCACGCCATGCATCGCGCCCGAGGGTTCGTAGCGATGCACAAGGCCAAACTCCGCCATGCGCAGGGGCAGGTCGCGATAGCTGCGCAGGCCGTGCTTGAATATCTGGACATGGCCGGGGCAATTCATGGGTTTCAGCGCGAACACGCGCTGGTCCGCCTCTGCGTCATTGGGCCGAATGAAGGCGCTCGCCGATTTCACAGCAAACATATTGTCGGAATACCAGCCCCAATGGCCCGATGTCTCCCACAGCGCCTTGTCCATGACTTGCGGCGCATTGACCTCCTGATAGTCGTTCGCAAGCCGCCGGCGCATGTAAGAAATCAACGACTGGAACAGGGTCCAGCCCTTGGGATGCCAGAAAATTGCGCCGGGCGCCTCCTCCTGGAAGTGGAACAGATCCATTTCCCGGCCAAGGCGGCGGTGGTCGCGGCGTTCAGCCTCCTCAATCTGCTTGAGATAGGCGTCCAGATCCTCCTGCTTTGCGAACGCTGTGCCGTATATTCTGGACAACATCGGTTTGGTGTGATCGCCGCGCCAATAGGCGCCTGCGACTTTCATCAGCTTGAAGGCCGAACCGATCTTTCCGACAGAGGTCATATGCGGACCGCGGCAGAGATCGAGCCATTCGCCCTGTTTGTAGATTTTCAAATCCTGATCGGCAGGAATGGTCTCGACCAGCTCGACCTTGAAAGCTTCGCCTTTCTTTTCAAAAAAGGCGATCGCATCGGCCCGGCTCCACACTTCCCTGGTGAACGGCGCATCGCGCGCGATGAGTTCGCGCATCTTTTTTTCGATGGCAGTAAAATCTTCGGGCGTGAAAGGCGCATTGCGAAAGAAGTCGTAGTAAAAACCATTCTCGATCACCGGTCCGATGGTGACCTGCGTGCCGGGAAAAAGCTCCTGCACGGCTTCAGCAAGAACATGCGCGCAATCGTGGCGGATCAATTCGAGCGCGCGGGAATCCTCGCGCGATACGAATTCGATTCTTGCGTCCTGCGTGATGGGATCGGCCAGATCGACAAGCGCGCCGTCAAGCGTCATCGCGACCGTGCGTTTTGCGAGCGAGGGAGATATACCCTTCGCGATTTCGAAGCCAGTCACGCCGGGAGGGAATTGACGCTGCGCGCCGTCGGGAAAGGTCACCGAAATCATGCTGGTCTCCATGGCTCAGTCGCCGAAACGAGCCGGCGTAAGCGAATGCGTTCCCCTATAGCCTCAGGCGTTGTTTGCAGCAAGGGCGCCGGTTTGACCCTCAAGGGGCATCCGGTGCAGCGCAAAACTGCTCTTCCTCATCCTGAGGAGCGCCTGAAAGGCGCGTCTCGAAGGACGGGAAGAGGGGATTGGCGGGTCAAACTGGTATGTCAGGCTTTCCTCATCCTTCGAGACGGTTGCTTCGCAGCCTCCTCAGGATGAGGAAATCCTTCACCCGATTCCTCTGGTTGAACCCTGGCCGGGGATTCCGCCGATTGCGATCTCACGTTTGCCCTTCGCGCAGGGCGTAGAAAATATGATGCCCGATGACATCCATTTTCTTCAAAGCGCGTGACCAGCGCGGACGCACATAGTTTGCATGGTAGTGCGTGGCGCCGCCGACTTCGGCCAGCCAGGTGTCGCCATCGAGCACCTTATGGGCGATGCCGACGGCGGCCTGCCAGGACTCCGGCTCGCTGACCCGCAAGGATTTGCCCTCGCAGGCAAAGGAAAATTGGCAGGCGTTGCGATGCTGCCGGTTCTGATAAACCACGCCGCAGATCGTGGGCGGGTATAGCCCGCTTTTCACGCGGTTCAACACGACCTGCGCGACCGCAGCCTGACCTTCGGGCGGCTCGCTGCGCGCTTCAAAATAAACAGCTTCCGCAAGACAGCGCGCCTCCGAGCCGCTGTCCTGATCGATCAGCGCGGAATAGTTCGGGCGCTCGCCATCGCGTTCAACGATGGTGGCGTTGGCGCCGGGTCTTGCCGCCGACAAGGAGGCCAGAACGTTAGCGGCCCCATGCGAATGCGGCGCTTCGGCGCTGGCGATGACTTCGACAGGCGTCTGGCTGGCGTCAGCAGGCGTTGTCGATCCCAGCGCGACCGCACGCGGGATTGCCGGCGTTGCGCCGTCGTAAATTCCCGGCGATTTCCGGATTGCCGCCCGCAGTGTTGGCGTCGAACCGCTTTGCGCGGGCGAGGCTGTAGGACCGATCGCTTCGGGCTTCGTATCGTCGGCGGCGGCGATCGCCGGTTCGAAGGCCGCGTCCACTCCGTTTGTGGACTCGCCGAATGGCGTAAAGCCATCAAAGGCGAGATAATTCTCCGCGTTCAGCATAATGTCTGTCGCTCGGATGGCGGCGAGGCCGCCGGGCTGCCGGAATTTCGCGTCAAACGTTGGTCGCAAGCCCACCGTCGGGTCGCCCTTGTGGCTACGGTCTGGCGTTGGCCAGCCATGCGCATTGGTCTTGAGCGCAATGCGCGGTTTGACGCCTTCTTCGTCTGCGCCGGGCTTGCTGAGCTCGCCTGTGTAAAGTCTGGCGAGTTGCGCTTTGCCAGCGGGCGATCCTGTAGCTTCCGCAGCCAGCGCCAGAAGGCTGCCGCCCGAGGCCGGCATCAGATCGAAAGGCTTGGGTAGCGCATTTTCGGCGGCGAACGCGAGACTCGCGCCGACGGACACATCCTGACCGGCGTTGGCGGTGAAGGAAATCACCAGCCCCATGCCCAGACACCAGGGCGCGATGACGCCCAAAGCCCACCCGATTCGCGACTGACCCATCCGCAACCACGCCACATACGCACGCGGGCAACGACCGCGCTGACAAACATGATCGCCACGACGACTGCTGCGGCCAAAAGGTCACAGTCGAGACGCGAGACGCACTCGAACATGGTTATCGCGCTTTAAGCTTGAGGAGCAGTTACCGGGCCGCGACTTTGCCTGTGCCGGAATGAGGCAGGGAATTTTCTCATCCATTCCGGCGTGCCCCGGCAAAACCGCCGGCGTGGGAATTTCGGCCAATGGAAAGGGGGGATAGTGCTCATGTCCTGGCCTTGCCCCCCGCGCCCGAGCGTCCTAAACATGCGCTCTATAGACTCTGCGAGGCGGGCATATGGCCTTTTTCTCAAAACTGTTCGGCGGCGGAAAAAAGCCTGAGGAGCCCTCCCGGACTCTGGACTACAAGGGATTTCTGATCACGGCGACGCCCTTTCTGGAGCGTGAGCGTTATCAGGTCTGTGGCGTCATCGAGCGCGAGATTGAAGGCGTCCTCAAACAGGAAACGTTTATTCGCGCCGACGCTTCGCCTTCGCGCGACGATGCGATCGAGATGACGTTTTTCAAGGCGCGGCAGATCATCGATCAGCGCGGCGCCGAAATGCCGGTTTAGGTTTACTGGCTTGTCCACAGGATACGAGCCACCCAGGCGACATTTTCCATCGCCAGCACGCGGTCTTCATGTTCGGGATTGAGTGAACGCAGTTCGATGGTCTTGCCTGTCTGGCGTTTGAGTTCTTTCGCCAAAATCTCGCCAGCTGTGGTTTTTACGACCACGCGGTCGCCGCGTCGCACCGGCGATTCAGGGTTGACGATAATGATATCGCCCTCGCGATAAACGGGCAGCATGGAATCGCCGGAGATTTCCAGCGCATAGGACTGCGTTCCGGCAAGTTCGGGCGCGTCGATTTCATCCCACGCGCCGCCAACCGGAAAGCCGGCGTCGTCGAAAAAGCCGCCGGCGCCGGCTTGCGCCAGACCGATCAGCGGCACAGTCGCCTTGCGGTAGGGCGCAATTGCGCCGACGAAGCCCAGGAACTGATCGAGCGGCGTATGGGTGGCTTCGAGGATTTTCGCGATCGATTCGGTTGATGGCCAGCGCGGGCGGCCATTGACGGACTCACGCTTGGATTTGTTGAAAGTGGTGGGATCGAGCCCCGAGCGGCGCGCAAGCGCCGATGCGCTCATGCCATGGGTGGCGGCGAGCGATTCAATCGCGCCCCAGATTTGATTGTGGGTGAGCATGTGGCCTCTCCATTCCGGCAGGGAAACCCTGCCCGCTGCTGACGAGGTTCCTTGGAAGGTATATATACCTGCACTGGAGGCAGTCGTGTCAAGACGAGATTGGCAATATTCCTGCGTGGCGCATTGCCGGTCGCCGCCGGTTTGAATAGTGTTGCGGTATGACGCTCATTTACAAAATCGTCCCGAAATCTCTGTGGCGCGCGTCGGAGGCTGCGGGTGTTTTTGGTGGCGCGCCGGTCGATCTGGCCGACGGGTTCATCCATTTTTCGACAGCGGAACAGACGCGCGAGACCGCGCAAAAGCATTTTCGCGGTCAGATGGATCTGCTTCTGGTCGCCGTTGCGGCGGAAGATTTGGGAGATGCGCTGAAATGGGAGGTTTCGCGCGGCGGCGCCCTGTTCCCGCATCTTCATGCTCCACTGCCGGTCTCCACCGCCCGCTCGATTGCCGGCATTCCGATTGCGAGCGATGGATCGCATGATTTCAGCGGGCTGCTGCCGTGATTGGTTTTGTCGGGCGGCTTTCAAAGCCATTTTTGTTCGCGTTGGAGCCCGAGGCCGCCCATCGCGCCTCGATTGCTGCGCTAAAGCTGGCGCCTTTGCCGGTCGCGATTGCCGACCCCCTGCTTCATTTGGAGGCTTTTGGCCTTTCCTTCCCCGGCCCGCTGGGCCTTGCCGCAGGCTACGACAAGGGCGGGCAGGTTCCGGATGCATTGTTGCGGCTGGGGTTCGGTTTTGTCGAGACCGGAACGATCACGCCTTTGCCGCAGCCCGGAAATCCACGTCCGCGCCTGTTCCGCCTGACGGGCGACGAAGCGGTCATTAATCGGCTGGGCTTTAACAGCGAGGGCCATGGTCCGCCGCACGCCCGATTGCTCGCGCGGCAGGGCAGGAGGGGGATCGTTGGCGTCAATGTTGGCGCCAACAAGGACTCGTCCGATCGCGTCAGCGATTACGTGAAAGGCATCGAAGCCTTTGCCGATGTGGCGAGTTATTTCACCGCCAATATATCGTCGCCCAACACGCCGGGCCTGCGCGATCTGCAACAGGCCGCAGCGCTCGACGAACTTCTGGCGCGGGTGATCGATGCGCGTGATCGCATGGCTGCAATTCATGGCCGCAAGCCACTGTTGATCAAGATCGCGCCCGATCTCGAGGAATCGGAGATCGACGACATTGTTGGCGTTGCGCGGGCGCGAAAAGTTGACGGGCTGATCGTTTCCAACACCACCATTTCCCGCCCGGAAAGTCTGCGTGAAAAAGCGCTGGCACGGGAGACTGGCGGACTGTCTGGCCGACCGCTGTTCGATCTCTCGACGCGGGTTCTCGCGCAGGTGTTTCTGCGCGTCGAAGGACAGTTTCCGCTCATCGGCGTTGGCGGCATCGACGGACCGGAGACGGCGCGCGCGAAACTGGAAGCGGGCGCAACCCTGCTCCAGCTTTATTCGTCCATGGTGTTCAAGGGCCCCGGCCTGCCCGCCGAGATCCATGGCGGCCTTGCAGCTTATGTGCGTGCGCAAAAACTGTCCGGCGTTGGCGCGCTGACGGGTGTGCGCGCGCGCGACTGGGCGGATGGCCGGGGCGTAATTTAGCGCGGCGGCCTCTGGCCCATCAGCCGCGTGATCAACCAGATCGGCACCACGATCACAGCGCCGGCCACAACATACTCGACGATTTCACGAACGGCGTCGAAACCAAGGTTCCACAGCCGCTGGAAAAGCCGGTTGATGGCGCTGAAAATATCCCATGGGCGGATATCGAGCCACATCAGCACGGCGCCGACAATCATTGAAATGAAAAACAGGCGAATGAAAACCGCGGCGGGGGAGCCGCCGAGAAAACGATGCACAGGATCGGCGGGCGCGGCAGGCTCCGCCTGCTGGGTCCAGCGTGGATTGGCGGGCGGCGGTTCAATGGTCTGGGTCATGGGATCCGCTTTCTGAAATGCAGGCTGAAAATATAAGAACGCTCTGTCGGGCGGCGTGCGAAATGCCGCTGCCGGTTCTCGGCATAGTAGATAGAACGGAAACGGCGGGATGCAAGCGCCGGCTGGATTTTCAGTCTTGTGTCCTTTGCGACCCGATGTCCGCGCCTATCCCCCAACCGCCTCAAGTTCGCCTGTCAGCTCCAGCCATTCTTCCTCGGCGCTGACAAGCGCGCGCTCGACCTCGGTGCGTTGACCGGCAAGCTGGTTGGCTTTGGCGGGGTCTTTCACGAAGGCTGCGGGGTCGGCGAGAATGGCGTCGATCTTGCGCAGCAGGTCCTCGAACTTTTTCAACCGCTCGTCGACCGATTGAATGCGCCGGCGCAACATGCCGGCGTCGCCTCGCGGTTTGGGCTTTTCGACGGGCTCGGCGGGTTTCGCAGCGCCTTTTGCGGCTGCGCCCACCGCTTTGCCGGGCTGCGTCCCATTGGCCGTGTCCAGAACAAACTTCTGGTAATCCACCATGTCGCCGTCGAACGTTTTGACTGTGCCGTCCGCAACCAGCCACAGACGGTCAGCGCAGGCTTCCAGCAGGCGGCGGTCATGCGAAACGAGGATGACCGCGCCTTCATATGCGTTGATAGCGTCGATCAACGCAGCGCGGCTGTCGATATCCAGATGGTTTGTGGGCTCATCGAGAATGACCAGCGAAGGTCCGGTGAATGTGGAGAGGCCCATCAGCAGGCGCGCTTTCTCGCCGCCCGAGAGCGATGTGATGCGCGTTTCAGCCTTCTGGCCGGGAAAGCCGATGTTCGCGCAGGCCGCGCGAATCCTGGATTCGGTCTCGCCCGGCATCAGCGGCGCGATATGCGAAAAGGGCGTGCCGTGTTCGTCCAGATCGTCGATCTGATGTTGCGCAAAAAAGCCGACCTCGAGTTTCGATGAGCGTTTGACGACCCCGCCGAGCGGATCGAGCCGCCCGGCGACCAGTTTGGCGAAGGTTGATTTGCCATTGCCGTTCGAGCCGAGGAGGCCAATGCGATCGTCATTGGAAATCACCAGATCGAGCCCGCGTAGCACGGTGGTTTGCCCATATCCGGCGCTGGCGCGCTCCATCGTGACGATCGGCGGCGACAGGGGTCTTGCCGGGGAGGGAAAGCGGAATGGCAGAACGTCGGTGTCGATGATCGCCCCGACATCCTCCATCCGCGCGAGCATTTTGATGCGCGATTGCGCCTGTCGCGCCTTGGTCGCCGACGCGCGGAAGCGATCGACGAAAGCTTGCAGATGCGCACGTTTTTCGGCCTGCTTTTTCTGCTGCTTTTGCAACACCAGTTGTTGTTCCCGGCGCTGCTTTTCAAAGCTTGTGTAATTGCCGCGCCACAAAACCAGTTTTCCCTGATCAAGATGCAGGATGTGGTCGCAGACATCATCGAGCAGATCGCGGTCATGCGAAATCACGACGACCGTCGCCGGGTAATGGCTGAGATAATCGACCAGCCAGAGCGCGCCTTCCAGATCGAGATAGTTCGTGGGCTCGTCGAGCAGCAGGATATCGGGCGCGGAAAAAAGCACGGCGGCGAGCGCGACACGCATCCGCCATCCGCCGGAAAACTCGGACAAGGCGCGGCTCTGCGCGTCATGATCGAACCCAAGACCGGACAGAATGCTGGCCGCGCGGGCGGGCGCCGAATGCGCATCGATGTCGGCGAGCCGCGTCTGGATGTCGGCGATGCGCATGGGCTCGCTCGCCG
Source organism: uncultured Hyphomicrobiales bacterium (assembly GCA_903931945.1). Lineage (GTDB taxonomy): Bacteria > Pseudomonadota > Alphaproteobacteria > Rhizobiales > Beijerinckiaceae > Terripilifer. Next base: position 28,817 of record CAIZEI010000117.1, read on the forward strand.
TCTCGGCTTCGGCCATCAAGGCGGCGCGTTCAATATCAGCCGACAGAACAAAATCGATCAGCGCCTGCGGTCCGCCCGGCGCCTCCTGCTCAACGCGGCCCATTTTCGCGAGGCGGGGGATTTTGATCGCGCCGCCTTCCGGCTCAATTTCGCCAGAAATCATCCGGAACAGCGTCGTTTTGCCGGCGCCATTGCGCCCGACGAAACCCACGCGCGCCCGCTCGGGCAGCGCCGCCGAAGCGCTGTCGAACAGCAGGCGCGGCCCGATGCGGTAGGTGAGATCGTTGATATGCAGCATCAGGGATTTCGTATGAGCCATTGCGCGCCGCCGGAGGGCGCTGGAGTTGCGAGCCTTGTGCCGCACTGCAATACGAAAGGCAAATGAGGCGCAACGACAGGGCTATGCAGCGGCGCGGCCCAGCGAGGGAATATGGGCTGTTTCATGCTATATTGCTGAGAGGTTCCGTCAGGAACATGCGCGGCAGGCGGTTCATGCCGCGCAATTCCGTTGGGGGGTCGCATGATCGTGCTTTACACTTTCGGGTCTGCGTTCGGATTGCCCGATCCCAGTCCCTTCGTCATAAAAGCTGAAATGCTGCTGAAGCTCGCGGGGGTCGATTATGCCGTCGACACAAGGGGGTTCGGCAAGGCGCCCAAAGGCAAGCTTCCCTATCTCGTGGACGATGGCCTGACAGTGGCCGATTCAACGTTCATCCGGCTGCATATCGAAAAGAAATACGGTTTTGAATTCGACAGCGCCCTGAACCTCGAGCAAAAAGGTCTGGCCTGGTCAATCGAGAAAATGCTGGAGGATCATCTCTATTGGTTCGTTGTGCAGGACCGCTGGATGGATGACGCCAATTTTCGTAAAGGTCCCATCAAATTCTTCGAGGTTGCGCCAGCGGTGTTGCGGCCCATGATCATCCCGATTGTGCGCCGGAAATTGCGCGCGGCGCTGGCGGCGCAGGGGCTGGGGCGCCATACGCCTGCCGAGCGGGGGGAGCTGGCGCAGCGCGCCGTTGCGGCTCTCGCCAACGTGCTCGGCGAAAAGCGCTATCTGTTTGGCGACCGGCCCTGTGGCGCAGATGCGACGTTTTTCGCATTTGTCGCCGCCGGACTGTGCCCGTTGTTCGCCTCCGCAACGCAAGTCGCCATGGCGGCGCAACCGAACCTCGTCGCGTATCGCGACCGAATGCTGGCGCAGTTTTATCCGGGCTTCAAGGCAGATAGCTGAATGTCGGACTCCCGCGTCACGCATTCCAGGCCGCAACCACGGGTTCGCCCGCGATTGTGACACGGCGCATCAGGCGGCGTTCGCCAGCGGGAAAATCCGTCCGCGCGTGGATCGAACACAGATTGTCCCACATCAGGAGGTCGCCCGGACGCCATTGATGGGTGTAACGGATGCCGGGCGCCTCTGTGTAATCATAGAGCTCTTCCAGCAGCGCGTCGCTGTCCGCCTCGCTGAGCCCCTCGATGCGGTGGCTCATCAGCCTGTTGACGTAGAGCGCGCGACGGCGGGTTTCGGGGTGCAGCAGGACCATGGGCTGCCATGCATGTTTCACATCCTCAACCGGGATCGCATGGAGATCGAGACGCCTGTCCTGAATCTCGTCGAACGCCTGCAACACGCGCCGGCCCTCGATGGCGGCCTTCAACCTCTGCGGCAGGTTTTCATAGGCCGCATACATGTTGCAGAACATCGTGTCGCCGCCGACGTTAGGCACTTCCAGCGCATAGAGGAAGGAGGCGCGATTGGGCGCCGCCGCGTAGCACATATCGTGATGAAACCAGAGTTCGCCATCCGGCAGAACGCCGATGGGCCTGCCATCGACGCGGATGTTGGAGACCAGCATATCTTCGGAATTGTAGTCTGGCCCTTCAAACGCTCGGGGGCGTCTGGTGGGCAATGCGCCGGCGCGTCCGCCGATGGTTCCAAACAGGGCGCAAAACGCGCGCTGCTGGTCCCTGTCGAGGCGCTGGTCGCGCAGCAGCATAACGCCGGCGCCGTCGTATTGCCAGGCGCGGCGCAAGTTTGAAACAGTCGCAGCATCCAGCGGACGTGCGATGTCGAGCCTACGGATTTCAACGCCGATGGAAGCGGAAAGTTTGTGCGTGCTGAAAGCCATGGGCGTTGGAACTCCCGACGTTTTTTGGGAGATTAGGGCGGGATGGGTAGAGAGCCAAGGGGTGCAAAGTGCCCGGGCGGGCTTTGGACCCCGCAGTTACCCTCAATCCTTCTTCGGCGGTTTCGCCGGGCCCTCGCGCGGCGGCAACGATTTGATATAGGCGGCGATGGCGTCACGGTCGGCGTCGCCGAGTTCGGCTGTGTTGCGCACAACCGCCACCATAGACGATCCAACCGAATCATTGTCCGGCGTCTCGCCTGTCTTCAGCATGTAGGAAATGTCCTTTTCAGACCAGTCTGCGATGCCGTCCTTGTGCTGGGTGATGTTGGGCACCCAGTCCTTGCC
>CAIZEI010000118.1 GCA_903931945.1 uncultured Hyphomicrobiales bacterium
CGAAGCCAACCGGCAGGCCGGGCTTCGAAAGGGGCGAACCGCCGGGCGGGCGACAAGCCTGGCTTGAGCTTATAATAGACTTATATTCCTGTCAATACGGAATATAAACTCCTATACCTACATCCTCAAATCGGGCTGGAAACAGCAAGAACTGGTCAAAAATGACCGAAAGCGCCCCGAAATCTCGCTCAATATGAGCCGGCGCCGCCCGCCGGTCGGCTGGGGTTGCCTAATTGGTGGGCCGGGGTGAGCCGGCTGGGGCAGGTTTGGGGCCGGTAAGGGCTAGGGCGGGGCTTAGGCGTAGCTTGGGGGTGCGGCCGAGGGGTGTGGCGGGCATGGCCTGCCGGGCTTGCCCCAGCGCCCCGCAAGGGCTGGCGGCGTCATGGCCAGCGACGACCGTAAAGCGATTCGCAGACGCGCAGCTGAATCGCCAGGAAGCCGGAAAATTTTACCCGTGGGCGCGGCTCGAAAGTACGCCGCGCTTTTTTCGTCCCATCCTCTTTATGCTGGCGATCCGTCATTGGCCGCCTACACCTCTGCCCTGCTTTGTAATTCACTGCAAATCGGCCAACTGGATTTTAAGCATCTCGAAATCAAATCGCAGATAGCGGCTGCGCGGAATTCCGAGCTGTCGCACGGGCGACGACAAAGATTGGCCCTGCGTAACTAGCACCCCGGAAACTTTGCAGGGATGAAGTACCCGCTTCTCAAGGAGCACACCAGCATTGCACGTTAAGCCATTTGCGCCCACTTGCTTCAGATAGTCGTATTTGACGTAGAGGAACCGTTTGCCTGCATCGTCGCGGAAAAATCCCTGCAACTCCGCGCGAGAATCTGCGACCTCATCGCCCGCGTGCACAAGCGGGTAATCCTCAATGGCAAGGAGCCGTGATTTGACCGCGCCGACGAACTCGTCTTCGCACTCCCGTGCGGCCTTGAGTTTCCCCACGTTATGGATGAAAAACTTCTCGACCGCGGCAAAGAGCTTCGCCGGTGCGATCGGTTGAAGACCCAATGCATAGCCGATCACTCCGGCCGCGTAAATGTTGGCGAATTCTTTGCAAATCCGCCGTTCAAGTGGGGATAATTTCTGAAACTTCGTTGCGAACGCATCGACCGCTTTTTGATGATCGGCCCTTAGTTTCTCAATCGGAATTTCGGCAATCTTGCCCGCCCATGCAGGCGTCAAGACACCATAATTCTCGTCGACAGCTTTTTCGAGAAAGCTCGCAGCAGCCGCGCTGCGAGAGGGGTCTGACAAGCAGTCATAGATACCGCCAGTAGCTTCGATCACCAGATCGAAGAAACGGCAGGCCTCGCCACCTTGGAACTCAACGCCGCTTTCTTCGAATGCTTGGGCCAGACCGGTCTCGAAGCTCATCAATCCTATTTTATAGCCCCCGGCTTGTGGTATCCCCTCTTCGTTCAAGCGCAGGCGCCGTGTCGAGTCAGATATTGCAAATACAACATCCCTAAGGAAGTCGACGAGCTTCGTCCCTTTCAGTTTGCTGGTCTTGAGGTCCGAGAAAGGCACCAGCGACCCGCCGAACGCTGGCAGGAGAGAATCTGCAAAACCGTCAGTGAGGTTCATGCTCACGAGGTCCGAGGTCAAGGCGCGGCCGGTCAACGATTGGACCAAACGAATCGCAGATGTTTTGCCTTGCGAGGAATTTCCAGTGATACAAAAAGTAATGCCGCCACTTACCCCCAGCCTATCCGCCAACGCCGACCAAAGCGAAGCGGAATACAGCAGCGTCAGCAAGTTTGACGCCTTGAGGAGCTTCTCCGCCTTATCGAGAAACTCTTCCGGTGTGCCTTTCGATTCCGTGATCCGAGATAACCGAGACTTCGCATCAAACTCGAACCGGCTGTCCGGATTGACAAGCCCGAATGTCCCAAAGCAATTGACGAGAACGTCGCCCCGCCAGCCCCCAACCTTTGTGGTTGTAACCGCAGGCCTCCATTGATGCGCGTGCGCCATGGTCCACGCTACTGTGCCATCAATGACATTGATGCCGAGACCAGTCAGCTTTTCGGAAACGTCCGTCGCTTTGGTCAATTGCTCCAGTGGCAACTCCTCGACTTTGACGCGATCCACGGTGCGAAATTCAAAACGCGCGGATACCTGCCCCGTGGATTCATCGCAGAGGAAATCGACAAAGTGATGCTCGCCATACTGCCCCATGAACGTCTGGGCCGGCGCCCCCTCGATGGCGGAGGCTGGCACCGTAACGGACCTGGATTTCGCCGCAGGCCGAGGCACTGTCGGTTGGACATTCGGCTTCGGGCGGCGGGCGTCATGCCAGGCTCCCTTATAGCCGAAAGAGGCGCTGCTGCTCCGCGACTTCGCAAGCTTGGGATCATAGACTTTCAAGTGAAGTTCCTTTCTTCAGATTTCGGTTTAAGAGATTCTCTGCTGTCACAGCGGCACAGGCGGCACAGCGGTTACGCGGTTGCGCCTATATTGAAATTGCGCGTCGTGGATTTTCGCTCGCGGATCGACGAACAGTGTTGCCTAAATTCTTCAACCCGTATTCCGCAAAACACCCCGCCGATGCCATCAACAAGCTCGCCGACGGCATCAACTGGGACTTCCTCAAATTTGCCTCCCATCGCCAGCATGACAAATCGACAATGGACGAAAGCGAAAAGCCGGTTCAGATGTCGAGATGACGAACAAACGCCCATAGACTGGGTGTGCCCCTAGAGTCGAAATCAGCTCAGCAAGCTCGTGCTTCTTCGGCCACTGCAGCAAGCGTTCAAGGTCCCCGCTATCCGCTTTCGAAGCCTTCCAGAATGGTTGCTTAAATACATAAGAAAGGCGACTCAGAAACTTCGCCTCGGTCATCCCAGCTATCTGAACGTCAACCGGCCTCGGAACTGACAGGTCCAATGGCAGATGGTTTTCCATCAGGCCCCGGACGCGATGTTCCAATAAACCACGGATCAAAAAATGGATGTGAAATGGCTTTCCGACAGGACGATTGGCCACCACTTTATAGACCGTTTCGATAGCCCCAATAACGAGGATGTCACGGACGCCAGTACGACGGATTGCTTGGCGAAGCCTATGGATGACCGGATTATCCCGGAGAGGCCCAAACGGAGTATGATCACCCGGCGGTACCGTCCACCCATCGATAAAGACGGTCACGAACAGCCAGCCGGGCTCGAAGAGATGCCGCTCGTAGGCTAAGCAAAAACCATTCCGCCTCGCCCGCCGCATACATAGCGGACACAGACCCGACCCGCATGGAGCGGCTTCGTCGCAAGACAGCGGCACGAGGCCCGAGTCAAGACCGTTATCAACGCGCCAGTCGTCCGCAGCGAGGACCAATTTGCGCCGCTTTTCACAGGCCTCGACCGTCTCGAATTTCGTGAAATTTTCGAAGAAGAAATCGTCGAACGGGAGACGCTTAATCATGTGATCCTCCTCTTACGAGAGCCTCGAGGTCTTCACGTAGGAACAAGCGACGGCCACCGACGCGGACAGACCGCAACTTTTGTTGGCGTATGAGCGCGTAGAGGGACGTTCGCGATAGACCGATGTACGCGCAGGCCGCATCGACGCGGAGCGCAAACGGCTCGGGAGCGACAGTCATCGCGCTGGGCGATGGATCATCGGCACCACCGGGAATGTTCATCCTGGCGCCGTGGGATCGATCCAAGACGCTGCGATTATTGCGTGTGACGGGCTCTACTTGACAGCCCCATTTCGTCGATGGCGATCCGGGCCGCTGTTGTTGACTCGCGTCCTCCCACAGCTTTTCCAAGACGGTTCGGTTGTTGCTTGCGCCGGAGTGTGTTTGACCACACCGAATGATCGCAGACGATCCGGGTCGCATATTTGGACCCAAGTCCTCGGGCGGCTTCTTCGAGATCATTCGCGACATGCGTTCTCCTTCCCGCATCGCTAGGACGCGCGGTTAAGTTGGAATGAATTGTTCGGGAAGATCGACAGCGCCATCGCGCAGATAGATTCATGCACCGCAATAATTAGCGACAGGCGACCGCCAACTCACACTGGCCTGGTGGACACGCCCAACTCGACATCGTGATCACCTCATAGGGACAATCGCATGCTGCAATTATTGCGTTCCGAAGCCTCGTGTTCCTCGATCTGCAACCCGGTCGCGCCGGGAATGAACGGGACTATAATAACGATTTTCAAAGTGTCTCGTGCAAATGCGCGCATTGCGCGAAATTGCGCAATAGCTTTACACAGACGCTACGGCGCTTTTTTGCGCTCTGGAAATGCGATGCAAAGGGCGGTCGACAAAGTTCTAGGCGAGACGGTGCCAATTTCTTTCGCTTCAATTTTTATATCATCAATCAACTGTGCCGACGTGAGCCCGGTTCCGTTCGGGTAACGCTGCTTCAAGAAATCCACCAACAGGCCAACTTTGCCCCGTCGCACTATCGGGCCACTAGGCGACGTGCCGGCAGAAGAGCTAGAATTCACCGGCACTTTCGCTGTACCGTCCGCGCGCGGCCGCCACAGACGAAGGACATCGTCCACCTTGAATTTGACGTTAGTCCACGTGCTCCAGCTGCGCGAAGCATTCGTGCTTATTGGACGCAATGCAACGCCCCCAACACCGTCGTAGTGGTCTAGATAGTGAGACGATGCGGAAAAGTTTGCATCATTGGGAGGAAAGCGAACCGGCGATATCTTCCGCTGCTCTCCATCGACGCTCGACCTGTTTGCAGTTCCTGCAATGCGTTTTTGATCGACAGCGGGGACGAGATGCTTTTTCCATGCATCGCTTGCGTCAGGCTCGTCCAACATTCCTGTTTGCATGTTCCGCATAATAATACGCTCATTGCACTCGCCGATATCCGTGTTGGCGCATTCCCTTGCTAGTGCGTCATCACGCGTAGCAATCCACACAAGGACTTGCGATAGACTCCATTGACCGACCCCACGGTGGACAGTGATGTCATCTTCGCTTGCCATCACGTTCACTCCGGTGCTGATCGGCTATCGAGAATAGTTCTTGTGATGCGCTAAGCATGTGGGAAGGCCTAAACCAGCGCCACAACAAGACGGTGTAGACCATTAATAAAGACGAGACTCGCGGGTGTTCGCCTTATAATCCCTCGGTTCAGCATGTTCCGGGTCCACTGCTGCAATGCTTTTCCCAAGTTTCCATCAGCGCCCGGCGTTTTTCAAGCACATCTGTTCGGCGATACGCGCGCTCCACTGCAGAACCAATAGAGTGCCCCATCGCTTCCTCGACGATGGCGTGTGGGAAACTTCCTGCTTCCTCTGCCCATGTGCGAAAGGTTGCGCGGAAGCCGTGGACGACGATTGGCCTGCCGGTCACATCATCGACCCATTTGGCGGAGTTGCCGCTGTTCATGCGCTTGAGCAAGGTCAACATCGCCATGTTCGATAGCGGCGTGTCTTTCCGGCCCGGAAATACATAGTCGCCGGTTTTCGCGCGCGCCATTTCCTTGAGGATTTCGATTGCCCTTGGGGACAGCGGCACTCGGAAGGGTTCAGACCGGTGCTTGCGGTCCTTCAACCGGTCGAGCGGAATTGTCCAAAGACGGGCCTCGATATCGACCTCCGCCCATTGCATCTTCAACGCTGCATCTGTTCGAACGTTGGTCAGGATCAAGAATTCGAGCAGCCGCGCCGCGATGGCGTCCCGCTGGCGCAGCGTCTTGATGAATTCCGGCAGTTTGGAATAGGCCAACGAAGGATGGTGCCCGCGCGACAATCGCCGTGGCGCCTCGAAACCCTGCGCCTTGAGGTCCACCCAATTCGCCGGGTTCTCCGGCATCACTACGCCATGGTCGGCTTTGAGGATCACGCGGGCGCGGTCGAAAACCCTGCGGATCGCGGGATAGAGTTTGCGCGCAACTTCCGGCTTTGCACTCCAAATGGGGCGCAGGTGGGCGGATATCTCTGTTGTAGTAATCTCGTTGACAGGCCTATCGAGAAAAGGACCGCAGTATATTGGGCCGAGCAGGAGCGCGTGTTGCGCCTTGACTTTGTCATTGGACGTTTTCGCCTGGGCATCGACAATCACCGGCCCTGCAACCTCCCGAAAGGTCGGTATGCGCCGGTTGCTCTTTCTGGCGGAATTTCTCGCCTCGATCGGGTCCGTGCCCAGCTTGGCGTTCCGGCGCGCTTCCAACGCCAACTCGCGGGCGATTTTGAGGGTGATTTCAGGATAGCCGCCAAGCCCCATATCGCGGCGGCGTCCGTTAAGCTGATACCGCAATATCCACGAGCGCGCGCCGCTGGTTGAGACTATAAGTCGAAGACCGTCGCCGTCATCGTGGCGGCCGGGGCCGAGCGCTTTGATAGTCTTGTCAGTGAGGCGGGCCATAGGGATCCCAAGTTTGAGCCCCACATTTATACCCACATTGATCTCTGGCTGCTAGCGCATAATGGCGAACGGCCCGGAACGGTGAGATTAGAAATACCCTTGTAGATCAAGGGTATTGTTTACAACCGCGCACGGTCGCGAACCATAGGTTGGCGCACCTTGGGCGCGCCAATGAAATCAACTAGTTAAGACCATATTCCGGGCTGAGGCTGTTGGCGTGTCCAACATTTGCCCGATATCCACGCGTGAAATTATTGTCGATCGCTGCCAGCGCCGATCCGACGGCGTTGGAATCGTTGAATTTGCAAACGTCCGTGTGGAAGACCATTCTGGTTCTTTCGCCGGGGTGGACGGGCGCGCTCCCCGCTTTCCAGCCGCTGCAAGGCATGCCTGACGCGTGTGCGCGGCGTTTCTGGTCTTGACCTATTGCCGCCCGCGACGAACGCGTTGCATCAATTGCTCGACATGCGCGATGGGCGTTTCAGGCAGGATGCCGTGGCCCAGATTGAAAATATGTGGCCGGCCGTCGAACGCAGCAAGAATACGATCAATCGCTTCGTCCAGCCGCGGTCCACCCGCCAGGAGCGCAATTGGGTCGAGATTGCCTTGAAGCGGGAGTTTTTCGGGCAAGGCGGTCGCCGCCCAGTCGGGATCGACCGATGTATCAAGGCCGAGGGCAGACAAGCCCATGCGCTCAGTTCCTGCGCCTGCGGTGAATCTCGGCAAATATGTTCCCGCCCCTCGTGGAAATGCAATGATGCGCGCTTCCGGAACGCGCGAACGCACTCTGGAGATCATCGCGTGAACCGGGTCGAGGCACCAACGCTCAAATTCCGCCACCGGCAGCACGCCCGACCAGCTGTCAAATATCTGCACGGCCTGAACGCCGGCCTGAAACTGCCGCACGAGATAGTCGGACGAGACATCGACAAGGCAATCGATCAACCTCTGGAAAAGGTCCGGCTGCAAATAGGCAAAGCGCCGCGCCGGCGCCTGATCGGGTGTGCCGCGCCCGGCGATCATATAGGTGGCGACAGTCCAGGGCGCGCCGCAAAAGCCAATCAACGCCACATCTTCGGGCAATTTCGTCCGCAAACGTTCGATGGTTTCAAATACGGGATTGAGGCGACCAACATTGAGCTCGGGCCGCAGCGCCTCGATATCGGCTTGCGTTTGCAGCGGGCGCAGGCGAGGCCCCTCTCCGGCCTCGAAGCTGACGTCCTGGCCCAGGGCGTCAGGAATGACGAGGATGTCGCTAAACAGAATCGCCGCGTCGAAGCCAAAGCGCCGAATGGGCTGCAGGGTTGCCTCGACGGCAAGCCCTGGATTGTAGCAGAAGTCGAGAAAAGTCGGCGCGCGTGCGCGAATTTCGCGATATTCGGGCAGATAACGCCCGGCCTGCCGCATGAGCCAGATCGGGGGACGCGCGCGCGTCTTCCCGTCCAGCGCGGCGAGAAATGGGTTGGCGTCAACCTTGGCGTGCGACATCCAACGCTCCCGAGCGTTCACGGCGCCTTGGCGTGGAACGTTTTCAGGTAAGCGATGACATTGGCGATATCGTCGTCCGACTTCAGGCCGGGAAACGTCATCTTGGTGCCAGGGACTTTTGCCTTGGGGTTCTTCAGATAGACCTTCAGCGTGTCTTCATCCCATGTCAGGCCCGAATTCTTGTTGGCGTTTGAATAGGCATAGCCGGGATAGGCGCCGGCCGGGCGACCGACCACGCCTGTCAGCACCGGACCAATGTAGTTTTTGGCGTCGTCGCCAATCTGGTGACAAACCTGGCATTGTGCGAAAATCTCCTCGCCCTTTGCCGCGTCCTGCGCCCAGGCATGGCCCGACAGCATGAAAACGGCGCATAGTACAGGCGCATTGAGACCAATAGACCGCATGGGCGTCCTCCAATCCTTGCATCAATGAAATGCTGGCGAAGCGCCAATGGCGCTCCCTGCCACAGTGATAGACAAGATTGGTTGACAATCAAGGCCGGCGTCACGCATTTTGTGTAAATTAATAGTGACACGACAGATTGCACGGTGTAATAGGCAACCAGGGAGTCACGCGAACCACCTGAAGAACAGGCCAATCGCGATCATCGCTCCCGGGTGTTTGATCTCGACTTCAAGGTAATGCCTATGGCCCAGCCTTTTCCCTTCTCCGCCATTGTGGCTCAGGATGATATGAAGCTGGCCTTTCTGATCGCTGCGGTCGATCCAACGGTCGGCGGAGTGCTGGTGTTTGGCGATCGCGGCACGGGAAAATCAACGGCTGTGCGGGCGCTTGCGGCGCTGCTGCCGCCGATTTCCATGGTGATCGGCTGCGTCTACAATTGCGATCCCGCAAAAACTGCAACCCTGTGCGAGGCCTGTCGCGCCCGCAAGGCGAGTGGCGCGTTGACGAGCGCGCTCGGTCCGATCCCTGTGGTGGATTTGCCCCTCGGCGCGACCGAAGACCGGGTGGTCGGAGCGCTTAATCTGGAGCGCGCCCTCTCGGTCGGCGAGAAAGCGTTCGAGCCAGGCCTGCTGGCGCGCGCCAATCGCGGCTTCCTTTACATCGACGAGGCAAATCTGCTTGAGGATCATATCGTCGATCTCCTGCTCGACGTCGCGGCGTCCGGCGAGAACGTGGTCGAGCGCGAGGGCTTGAGCGTGCGCCATCCCGCGCGCTTCGTGCTGATTGGCAGCGGCAATCCGGAGGAAGGCGAATTGCGCCCGCAATTACTGGACCGCTTCGGCCTGGCTGTGGATGTCAAAACGCCAGGCGATATTCCTAGCCGCATTGAGGTCGTGAAACGCCGCGACGCCTTTGAGCGCGACCCCGCCGGCTTCGCCAAGCAGTGGGGGCCCGAGGAAAAGGCATTGCGCGCTAAAATTACCAGGGCGCGGGCGCGGCTCGCCGCAGTGTCGATCGGCGATGCGACCCTGGAGAGCGCCGCGCGACTTTGCCAGGCTCTCGGCACGGACGGCCTGCGCGGCGAACTGACGCTGATGCGCGCGGCGCGGGCGCTGGCCGCTCTCGAAGGCGCGCGCGCTGCTGTTGACGATCACTTGCGTCGCGTCGCACCCTTCGTCTTGAGCCATCGCTTGCGTCGCAACCCACTCGACGACGCCGGCTCGAGCGTTCGCGTCCGGCGCGCGATTGACGATTTGTTCGCCGCATGAATGGCGGACCAGAGCAGTCGCTCGCGGCGCGCGCCGCGGCTTCCTCCGCAGCCTGGGCTCATGCCTGCGAGGCCGCCACCCTTTTCGCGATCGACCCCGGCCTCGGCGGCGTGGCGCTGCATTCCCCCGCAGGCCCCGTTCGCGACCGGTGGCTGGCGCGGCTACGGGAAATTCTCCCCTCAAAAACGCCGATCCGACGAGCGCCCCTGGGCGTTCCAGACGACCGACTCTTGGGCGGGCTGGACCTGCCAGCGACCCTCCGCGCTGGTCGCCCCGTGGCCCAGCGCGGCCTTTTGGCGGAAGCTGATGGCGGCATTGTCATCCTGGCCATGGCCGAACGCCTCACCGGCTCGGCTGCCGCCCGGATTGCACACGCGCTTGATACGGGCGAGATCCGTCTGGAGCGCGAGGGGCTTGCCCGGCGCGACCGCGCGCGCGTTGGCGTCGTGGCGCTGGATGAAGGACAGGGCGAGGATGAGCGCCCGCCAGAGGCGTTGCTCGACCGGCTGGCTTTTCATATTGACCTGACAGATATCTCCCACCGGGACCTCTATGAGACTTTTTCGCGCGATGTTGTTTTGGCCGCGCGGCTCCGGCTTGCGACGATTCCCGCCGACAATGACTCGATCGCCGCCCTGGTGACCGTCGCCGCGCGCCTTGGCGTAGCCTCGCCGCGCGCGCCGCTCTTCGCCTTGCGCGCCGCCCGCGCGGCCTGCGCCTTGCGTGGCGGCCTGGCGATCGAGGCGGAGGACGTGGCCGTCGCCGCACGCTTTGTTTTGGCGCCACGCGCCACCATGGCTCCGTCTTCCGAGCCGGAGCCCGAAGACAGGCAAGAGGCCGCGCCTGACACGCCGCCGCCGGGACCTTCCGATGGCGAAGCTCCGGCGCCCGATCAGATGAATCGGGACACACCGGAAGATCAGGCCCCGCCCGATCTCACGGACATCATTCTGGCCGCCGTCGCCACCGCGATTCCAGCGGGCTTGCTCGCGCAAATCGCCGCAGCCAAGGCGTCGCGCGCGAAAAGTGAACGCAGCGGCAAGGCCGGAGCGAAAGCGACGACGGGAAAGCGCGGGCGGCCCATTGGCGCGCGCCCCGGCCAATTGCGCGAGGGCCGTCTCGCCCTGATCGATACTCTGCGCGCTGCGGCGCCATGGCAACGGTTGCGACGCACATACGAGAAGGAAGGCGCGACAACTCGCGTCATCGTCCAGCCAGAGGACTTCCGTATCAAGCGATTCAAGCAGCGCCGCGAGACCTCGGCGATTTTCGTCGTGGATGCGTCCGGGTCGGCGGCGATGCCCATGTACTGGGCATCGATATGGTCGCGTGCTTTTTTCAGGCGTCCGGTTGGGAAGTCCAAAGGACCGACGAACAAATGCTTTTCGCCGAACTCGCCGCCTCCC
>CAIZEI010000119.1 GCA_903931945.1 uncultured Hyphomicrobiales bacterium
CCGCAGTTTGACACGGTGGTGCGCTGGAGCGACGGGCCTGATCTCGTGCTCGAAGCGCGCAATGCGGGCGGCGGCGCCGAGCAATGGTTCCGTTATGTGGGTGTCGGACGCGGCGCCCTCCTATAACCTCACCGAGCCATTGACTGGTTTAAGGCAAACCACGCTGGGCTCCGCTAATTTGGTCGAGAGTTCCGCCTGGGATAGCGAATGCAATTGCGGGTTCAGGCACGCGTACATGTGTCGTCCTGAACCCCAAGCATGAAAAGTCTCCAGGCTACTGCGACCAACTGGTCACGTTGCTGGCCCCTTCGCGCGCGTCTGGTCCAAGCGAAGAAATATCATAGGGTCCGTACTGACTTGGGGAATGATAGACGTCAGGATTGCCCCATGGGTCTTTAGGCGCCGCATTGCCCTTGAGATAGGGGCCATTCCAGGAACTGGCGTTTGCCGGTTTTTGCACCAATGCCGACATGCCTTCCGAGCTGCTGGGATAAGGTCCGTTGTCGAGAAAAAACAAATCCAGCGCGGCCGAAAAGGATTCGATCTGAATTCGGGCCGTCTTGACCTACGACTCCGAGAGATAGCCGAGCACGCGCGGACCAACCAGACCGACGATGAGCCCGATAATCGCCAGGACAACCAGCATTTCGATGAGAATAAAGCCAGCTTGCCTGGATGTGGCAAGCGAACGCGATGGCCTGTTCAATTGTTCCGGGCATCCGCCCGGACGGAATGGCGGCGACTCCCGGCGTTGATTTTTACGCTTAAAGATTCGATGAAGCGCGCCTTGGTCCGGCAAGCGGCAATTGCTTTTGCGCGCCATCATCACAGCTTTCACATGTTCCACGGAACTGATTTTATGATGATTGGCGCCGCCCGGTCGAATCGCGATTGCGCCTGATTCGATCAGGCGTCAGAATTCGCTACGAGTCGCATTTATCCGCTATGCGCGTTCTGAGCGAGGGTGACGCAGTGTTCAATCCCATTCGTATGGTTCGACCCGAGAACAGACGTGATAGCGGTTTTGCCCTGATTATTGTGATCTGGGGGATCGGCGTGATCAGCGTGCTGGCGCTTGCGTTTGTGGCGGCGGCGCGCGAACGCGTCCAATCGAGCGTCAATATTGTGCGCGCGATCCAGTCAGATGCGCTCGCCGACGGCGCCATTGCATTGGCTCTGGCTTCAGTCGCGCGGTTCGCTCAGGCAAGCGAAAGCACGCCGCGCTACACCGGCGAACCCCTGTATTGCTCGATGCCAGAGGGTAGCCTCGCCGCGATTGCGATCGAAGACGAAGGCGGCAAGGTTGATATCAACGCGGCGACACAGCCACTGCTCGCATTGTTGCTGCAGGGCGTCGGTCTGGAGCGTTCACGCGCCGGGACGCTGGCGCGGAATATCGCCATCTTCCGTTCTGCGGCCAATCGTCAAACGCAGATGGACGACGAGGCCTACCGCGCCGCCGGACTGCTCTATGGGCCCAAGCATGCATTGTTTCAGACTAGTCTGGAACTGGATCAGGTCATAGGATTTGACGCGCGTTTGTTTCGACTTTTGCTTCCCCTCGTGACAACATACGCAGGCCGTCCCGGCATCAATCCGGAAACCGCTCCCCCGGCGTTATTCGCAGCCCTGAGCGGCATTGAGCCCGCAGTGGTCGTGTCCCTCATCGAACATCCCTGGCCAAATCAGATCGACCGCAATCATCAGAAATTTCCTTTGGCCTTTCTGGCGTCGGGGGCGAGCGGCGTCCTGATGGTTCATGTCGACGTGCTTTCGCCTGGAGGACAATCCAGCGTGCGCGAACGCCTTGTCGATGTGCAATCCCCTGCGGTTGAGAAATATCTGATCAAGGAAACAAGACGCGGCGTTCCGAGGTTTCTGGATACATTGCGCGCCCTCGGCGGACAAGGCGCAGGGGCCCTGCCTCAATGCTGAAACGACATCAATCGAGAATTCGGTGAAATGACTGCTCGAAAGTTTTGGAACCAAGGCGCGCCGTGGGTTGCATGTGGCGCAGTTTTTCACGGAACTCATCTGTGACGCCGCGCGCTTCGGACAATGAGCGAATAACATGCGGGGTAATAAGAATGACCAATTCGGTTTGGGTTGCGCTATCATCCTTACTTCTGAAGGCGGCCCCCAACAGCGGAATATCGCCAAACAGCGGGACCTGATCGCGAGATACCGAACGATGGTCCTGCCGTAAGCCGCCAAGCGCCAGCGCCTCGGCATCGTTCAGCACAACCGATGTTTTCACTTTACGTTGCTGGATTGTCGGGGAGTTGATGTTGGAACTTGTCGTTTGCGCGACGCTCGAAACTTCTTGTTCAAGATCCAGCAAAACGCGCCCGCTTTCATTGATATGAGGCGTGATCGACAATATGACGCCTGTGTCGCGATAGCTCACGGAATTCACGACTGGCGCGCCGGTCGTTGCAACGCTGACGGCCGATTGCGTTGTAATGGGAACCTGATCGCCGACTTGCAATGTTGCTGTTTTGTTGTCGAGCACAGTCAGAGACGGCGTCGAGATGACATTGACATGCGTCACTGAGTTCAGGGCGTTCAGCGTCAGTTGGGCGTTCATGCCCTTCAGGACATAGGAAAATCCGGGAAAGACAGACGCCAGCGATCCCCCGGCGTCATTTGTATTCGTCAACTTGGAAGCGCGCTGCTGAAGAAATGCGCGAACGCCAAACTGCATGTCATCGGTCAGTGTCACTTCGGCAATGGTGGCTTCAATCAGAACCTGGTTCGGCAACAGGTCGAGCCTCTCAATCATACGCAGAACGCGTTTGTAATCCTCGGGGGAAGCAATAATGAGCAATGCATTTTTGGCTTGATCCGCTGCAATTTTAATACGCTGATCACCGCCCAGACTTGTCGAGGCCGTTCCTGCGCCGCCGCTCGCCATATTATTTTCCAACGGCGACGATTGACTCCCCGGCGATGCGAACTGGGCGCTATTGCCACCCAGGCCGCCGAAAGGCGACCCGTTTCCTGCAACTCCCGCCATAGGATCGGCGCCACTGATTGCGGTCGCGCCTGACGTTGCGGACGTCGAAAGAGCCGTTGCCTGCGAGCGTGGGGCGACAGCATTTGTTCGACTGCCGCCAGTAGCGCTATCGGAGGAGAGAAGCGAGTCCAGCACGGCAACCAGTTCTTTTGCAGGACGATTCTGCACCTCGTAAGTGTAGAACTGCTTTTCGCCGCCTCTTGCGCGGCTATCAAGTTTCCTGATCCAGGCGTCTGCCCGGCTGATATAGCGTGGCTGCGATGTGATCACGAGTATCGCCTGTAACCGCTTGTTGCCGATGAAACGAATGACGCCGTTTGTTGGCCCATCCTTATCGGACCCAAATACAGTCCTGACATCATCTGCTAGCGCGTCGGGATCATTGCTGCGCACAGGAACGATTGCAAAGGACATTCCGCGCATGGTGTCGATGTCAAACACATCGATTGTTTCCTTGATGGACGCAAGTTCCTCCGGAGACCCGCTCAGGGTCAGCAGATTTCTCGCTTCGTCAGCTCTGAGCATCGCGCCATGCGGCGCAATCGGCTCCAGAACGCGTTTCATTTCCGCAGCAGAAACATAGCGCAATTGTAGGAGTTCTATAGTCTCGCCGATCTTCGTGCTTCCCGATTGCCCATTCCCGGTTCTGAGAGGAGCGCCTGCAGATGCAGCCTGATCGAGCGGTACGATTCTATAACCGCCTGCCGCCTGAACCAAAGCGGCGTTCGAGCCTCGAAGAGCGGCCTCGAACATTTCAATAACATTTTTTTTGCGTGTCGGCCGGGCTGTTTGAAGCGTGATTTTTCCGTCCACTTTCGGATCGATAATAAAATTTGATCCGTTGATTTCTCCAAGCACAATTTTGGCCGCCTGTGCAATGGGCGTATTGACAAGGTTCAAGGTGACGCCATCTGGATCGTTTCCGTCGTTCAAACTCTTGTTGCCTTTTTCATCCCCGGCCAGCCGGCCTGTGCCCATCAAAACCTGTGTTTTGGGGAGCGGTTGGGTTTCGATATTCCCTGCTGGATAAGAGCCGTTCCTGGCGCCTTGCGGCTGCGCCTCGACACGTTCGAGCCTGGCAGGGCTCCAGTCTGCGACAACCTGATCATCGGTAGATTGACACCCCGAGACGATTGAAAAAATTGGCAAAACTACGCCTACGGCGGAAAAATTCTTCAACAAAATCTCGCCCTCAAACGCCGCTACTTGGAAAGCGAACCATTGACCATTTATGCAGAAGGCAAGCGCTATTGTCCAGTCGGCAAATATCAGGGAGGCGTTGGAAACAGGAACAGGGTCACATTTCTGCCGTGGCTTGCGATTGTCGCGTTGAACGCTTCAATGGACACCAGTCGCCAATCGCCGATACCCTCGCCTTCACCGAGCCAACTTCCGTCCGCCGCCCCCTTCACGATCAGCAGCGCTTTTTTGCGGGCGCCAGAGATATAGACGGCGTTGAGTGTGACGCCGGGGTCGGCGGCATCCATTTCAGCTTTAGCTGGCGCAATGGTTACAGGCGGTTCAATTTTTTCGACAGGAGGAGCAGGCGGCGTAAAAGCCCGCCTGGTTCTAAAAAACAAAGGTCGGGATAAAGTTTGTAAGTCAATGTTTTCAGGCCGGGCGCGCCGCGCGGAAATGGGTTCAGACGCAGGAGGTCGCCAATCCGTAGTGGCGTCAAGGGTCAAGATTATGTCCGGTCTTGACATCGGCGAGCGCCGTCTGCCGCAGGATGGCCGCATCAAGCTCGCTGTACGCGGCGTCGATATCGACTTTCGGGTCTCGACGCTGCCAACGGCCCATGGCGAAAGCATCGTCATGCGTATTCTGGACCGCAGTCGGATTAGACTCGAATTTTCTGCTCTCGGTTTCGATCCTGCTCTGGTCAAAACATTTCGGGAGGCCATGAGCAATCCTAATGGCGTGATTCTGGTGACGGGGCCAACAGGCAGCGGCAAGACCACATCGCTTTACACAGCCTTGCGCGAACTGAATAAGCCTGACGTCAAGATTTTTACCGTTGAAGACCCGATTGAATATCAACTCGCCGGCGTCAACCAGGTCCAGGTGCAGCCAGCAATCAAGCTGGATTTTCCTCACGCATTGCGCGCGATCCTTCGTCAAGATCCTGACATTCTGATGATCGGGGAAATTCGCGATGCGGAAAGCGCCGGCATCGCCATTCAATCGGCGCTGACCGGCCATCTTGTGCTTTCAACGCTGCATACCAATGGCGCGGCTGCCTCGATCACCCGTCTTCTGGATATGGGCGTTGAAAGCTACCTGATCGCCTCAACGGTGAAAGCCGTCTTGGCGCAACGGCTGGTGCGCCGACTCTGCACACACTGCGCTACACCGCATACTGCGGCCGCTCAATGGGTGGAACGGCTCTGCGATGCTGACTTTGCGCAATATCCGCAGCGCCTGATGCAGGCTGGCGGTTGCGCCCTCTGTCGTAAAACCGGATATGCGGGGCGCTCCACGATCGCTGAGTTGCTTGTCGTCAAAACAAATATTCACAGGCTGATTTGTGAAGCAGCGCCCGAAACCGCCATCGACGAAGCCGCGCGGAAAAATGGCATGCAAAGCCTTTATTATGATGGCATGGCTAAAGCATGGCGTGGTGAAACCAGCATTGATGAGGTCCTGCGCGTGACACGGATGGAATGACGTGGCGGAGTTCCACTATCAGGGATTTACAGCTGTTGGCGATCTTGCCACAGGAGACATCGAAGCGTCGTCGCTTGAAAAGGCGGAGGAAGCTCTCCGGGCGCGGGGCCTGACGCCCCTCGATATACGATTGACGAAAACCGCCGGCGCCCAGGCAGGCTGGAGCCGCAGGTTGAGCTCGGGCGCTCCAAACCTGGCCGAACTCGCGGACTTCATCAGGGAGTTTGCAACACTCGAAGAGGCCGGTATTCCTGTCGACAGGGCGTTGCGTATTCTTGAACAGCAATCGCGTTCGAAAGCCATCAGGCCGCTCGCGCTTGGCGTTCTTGAAAACGTGCTTGAGGGTTCGTCGCTATCGCAAGCCATGGCGGCCCGCCCGCAGATTTTCACTGCCGAATATCTGAATATAACCCGGGCTGGCGAGATTACTGGCGACATCGGCCGTGCGCTGACAGATCTCGCTGATCTGCTGGAACGCCGGGTGGAACTGCGGGCACGTATGCGCAGCGCGCTTGTATATCCATCTCTCCTTATTGTTCTTGCGGCGGTTTCCACCGGAATTGTTTTGACGTCGCTGGTCCCGGCCGTTGCGCCCATGTTTAGCGAGAGCGGACGTGAAATGCCCGCCGGGCTCGCCTTCATCGTCGCGTTGGGAAATGCCTGGCAATGGATTGTCGCCTTGCTCATTGGAATCTTTGTTGCGATGGCCGCTATGGCGCGCTGGATAGGCGGGTCTCCAGAGGCGCAGAAGTCGTTTGGTCTGCTGAAATTTCGCGTGCCTTTGGCCGGTCCCATGATCGCCCAATATGAAGCGGCGCGCTTCGCGCGTGCGCTGGGAACGATGTTGCGAAGCGGCGTCCGTATGATGGCGGCGCTGGAAGCTTCATGTGGCGTCATCGGCAATGCATTCCTTCGTGCGAGCCTGGACTCGGCGAGCGAAGCTGTGCGCGGCCGCGACAGTCTCGCTTCGGCATTGTCAGCCATCCCGGTGTTGCCGCCGGTCCTGTCGCAGGTTGTGGCCATCGGCGAAGAATCGGGCAAACTTGACACCATGCTGTTGCGCGTCGCCCTGATGTTCGAACGCCAGACCGAACGGCGCGTTGAACAGGCCATGAGTCTTTTAACGCCTGTTCTGACTATTCTGATTGCAGCAATCGTCGGAGGGCTCATCCTGTCGGTGATGAACGCCGTTCTGGGTATCAACGATCTGGCCACACAATGAGACAGACGAAGGCAGGACGGTGGAAGGCGAAAGAGGGCTTTACCCTGCTGGAAATGCTCGTTGTGCTAGCCATTGTCGGACTGGCCGCCGCAATATCTGCTCCCCTGCTGCGTCCGTCACATGGTCCGTTGACGCTGGCGGCGTCAGCGCATCAACTCTGCTCGACACTGCGCAACGCGCGCGCGCATGCCATTGCAACAAATAAGGAAACCGACGTGATCGTTGATATTGAACACAGGCGCTACGCATCATCGTTTGGGCCATCGACTGCGCTACCGGCAGACGCTGACATTAAACTGATCATTGCCGATGACCGACGTCTGGACGCCATACACGGGAGTTTCGCCTTTTTTCCCTCCGGCGCGTCATCGGGTGGCGAAATTCACCTTGGCAATCATGGCAAAAGCATCGCCATCACGATCAGCTGGTTCACAGGCGAGGCGGTATGCGCGTACTAAAGCCAGAGGTCAGAGGCTTCACCCTGGTGGAAGCGCTTGTCGCTCTTGCAATCCTCGCGGTGATGCTTGGCGCAGTAATGGCTGGCGTTTCAGGCGCTGCGCAAAATGATTCCCGCGCCGAGTTTCTGGTTGTGGCCTCGCGCTTTGCGCAATCGCGCCTTGTCCTTGCTGGCGTATCCGGGCCTTTGGTTGCCGGCCGCAAAGCTGGCGTTTCCGCCGATGGGATGGCCTGGGAGGAATCGATAGAGCCGCGCGTCAGCGTCGATCAGAACAATCCGCTGTTCTGGGTCCGCGTCGAGGTTTGGCCGGGCAGGAGCGCAGGCGCCGGATCGCCGTTTGTGCTTGAGACCGCAAAAATCTTTCGTCCGGCAGTCCCGCAATGAGGACGCGCAGCGCGCGTCAAGCCGGCTTCACACTGCTCGAATTGCTGATTGCGCTCACGCTGCTGATTCTGATCACGGGCGCAGTTGTTGGCGGATTGGGAATCGGACGACGCGCATGGGAGACGACCCGCGCCGATGAATCGCGCGGCGAGGTTGAGGCGACCGCGCGCTCTCTCTCTGAATGGGTCTCGCGGGCCTATCCGGCAATCGCTGTGGAGTCACAGGTTGCTCGGCTGGTCTTTACGGGTCGTAGGGAGAGTCTTGCGTTTGTCGCTCTGAGCGAGGGCGAGGCGCAACGCGGCGGACTTGTACAGGTTGAGATCGGCCTCGACGGGCCGGCAGGGAAACGTGCGCTCAACATCTGGTCGAAAGTCTTCCGCGTGGAATCTGCATGGGCCGCTCGGCGCGCCGAAATGAATGCAGCGTTGGCGCTGGCGGACATCTCATCATTCGAGATTTCTTATTTCGGAATTGTCGATCCCCAAAGGCCGCAGGAATGGCGCGATGACTGGATTGATCGCGACCGCCTGCCAGAACTCATTGCGTTTCGTTTTGTCGCGATGCGTCAGGGACGGCGGTTCGATATCCCCCTTATCGCGCGGATTGGCGGCCCCTGATTTCGGAGGACCTGCAAGAAGCAGAAGGCCTTGAAAACGCAGAGTCGCATTGCGCTCACCGTAACAGCCATCGAGAACAACCTCCACGATCACTGGTCGATCTTCGATTTTGTCATTCCAGGAAAGCCGGGGTCGGGCATGTCTTCGATTGACGCGGAGTCGCCAACCGTCAAAGCCTTGTTTTGCGGCAGCGCAGCATTTTCAATACAATATATTGGCTTGACGCGCCGCGTTATCTGACAGATTTTATCAAGATTGACACAATGGGGAGCGTCGCCGCAATGGCGATCGTAGCCCAAGATATGCAGAAATAATCTCGAGGGAGGTCTCTTGCAGCCAACCAATACGGTCAATCCGGATTACTTTCACAAGGTCGTCGATTGCCAATGGGCTTGCCCTGCCCACACGCCGGTGCCTGAGTATATCCGGCTGATCGCGGCCGAGCGATACGGCGACGCCTACATGATCAACTGGAGATCGAATGTCTTTCCAGGTATTCTTGGGCGCACATGCGACCGTCCCTGCGAGCCCGCCTGCCGCCGCGGACGCGTCGAGGAACAGCCTGTCGCTATATGCCGGCTGAAGCGCGTCGCGGCCGATTACAAAGAGGATATTCGTCATCTGCTGCCGCGCCCGACTGCGCGAAATGGCAAGCGCGTCGCGTGCCTCGGAGCGGGTCCGGCCTCGCTCACCGTCGCGCGTGACCTTGCCCCGCTCGGCTACGAGGTCGTGGTATTCGATCAAGACCCCTTCGGCGGCGGCATGATGCGGACGCAAATTCCCAGGTTCCGGCTGCCAGAGTCTGTTATCGACGAGGAGGTCGGCTATGTCCTCGAGCTTGGCGTCGAGCTGCGGCAAAAGCGCATCGAAAGCATGCGGGAAATGCTCGCCATGGGTTTTGATGCGATGTTCGTCGGCACAGGCGCCCCGCGCGGGCGCGAGCTGGACATTCCTGGCCGACGGGAAGCGGCCGCAAATATTCACATTGGCATCGATTGGCTATCGAGCGTCAGTTTTGGACATATTGCAAAAATCGGCAAGCGCGTGATTGTGCTCGGTGGTGGCAATACGGCTATGGATTGTTGTCGCTCGTCGCGTCGCCTCGGCGGTGAGGACGTGAAGGTCGTGGTGCGTTCGGGCTTCGAGGAAATGAAGGCGTCGCCGTGGGAAAAGGAGGACGCGCAGAGCGAGGGCATCCCGATTCTCAACTGGCTCGTGCCGAAGGAATTCACGCACGACAACGGACGCCTGACGGGCGTGATCTTCGAGAAGGTGAAGGCTGTGCGCGACGCCAGGGGCCATCGCGATCTCGTGCCAACCGGCGAGCCCGATCAGCATATCGCATGCGACGATGTGCTGGTTGCCGTCGGCCAGGAAAACGCGTTCCCCTGGATTGAAACCGATCTTGGAATGGAATTTGATCGTTGGGGCATGCCCAAAGTCGATGAAACGACCTTCCAATGCAGCATACCTGGCGTGTTCTTTGGCGGCGATTCCGCCTTCGGTCCCAAGAACATCATATGGGCCGTGGCGCATGGCCACGAAGCGGCTGTCTCCATCGATAAATATTGCCATGGCGAGAATATCGCCGAGCGCCCTTCGCCGTTGACGAATCTCGTCAGCCAGAAGATGGGCATTCACGAATGGACGTATGACAACGGCGTCGCCAACGATCTGCGTTACAAGGTGCCGCACAAGGACGCCGCGATCGCTTTGAAGGACATCCGCGTCGAGGTCGAGCTTGGCTATGACGACAAGCTCGCGTTCAAAGAGGCCCAACGCTGCCTCAATTGTGACGTACAGACGGTGTTCGAGGAAAAACTGTGCATCGAATGCGACGCCTGCGCAGATATTTGTCCGGAAGATTGCATCACATTCGCGCCCAACGGCGAGGAGCCGGAATTGCGCGGGCGCCTGATGGCGCCATCGGACAATCTCACACAAG
The DNA here is from genome assembly GCA_903931945.1 of uncultured Hyphomicrobiales bacterium. GTDB lineage: Bacteria > Pseudomonadota > Alphaproteobacteria > Rhizobiales > Beijerinckiaceae > Terripilifer. Next base: position 10,309 of record CAIZEI010000119.1, read on the forward strand.
ATCTTTATGTGTCCGCCGAGCTTCCCACAAAGCGGATCATGGTGAAGGACGAAGACCTGTGCCTGCATTGCGGATTTTGCGCCGAACGTTGCCCGACGGGCGCGTGGGACATGCGCAAATTCAGGCTCGACACGACACAAGCGGGGGACGGATGCCGATCGAAAGCATAAATGAATTCGTTGTCCGGTTCGCGAATGTGAACGGATCGGGTTCCGCCAGCGCCAACCAGTTGTTTGCCCGCTGCGTCATGCGCATGGGCGTGCCGGTGGCGCCGCGCAATATCTTTCCCTCGAATATTCAGGGCCTGCCGACCTGGTATGAGGTGCGTATCAGCGGCGAGGGTCATCTTGGCGCGCGCGGCGGAACTGACCTGCTCGTCGCCATGAATCCGCAAACATGGCAAGACGATATCGCCGCCCTTGAGCCCGATGGCTATCTTTTCTACGATTCCTCGCGCCCCATCCCGAAAGTCCAGTTCCGCGACGATATCAATATTATTGGTATGCCGCTCACCGAGATTTGCAATGCTCGCTACAAGGAGCCGCGGCTGCGGCAATTGTTCAAAAACATCATCTACGTCGGCGCGCTCGCAGCCCTGCTCGATATCGAATTGACTGTCGCCGAGCAATTGATCAGCGAGCAATTCAAAGGCAAGGACAAGCTGATCGCGCCCAATATCGAGGCGCTGCGCGTTGGTCACGCCTATGCGAAGGAGCATTTCGCCTGCCCCCTTGGCATTCGCGTCGAACGCGCCGACAATGTCGGCGATCGCATATTCATCGAGGGCAACGACGCTGCCGCGCTCGGCGCGGTCTATGGCGGAGCGACGGTCTGCGCCTGGTATCCCATCACTCCCTCCACGTCGCTCGCTGAGTCATTCATGGCCTATTGCAAGCGGCTGCGGGCCGACAAGGCGACGGGCAAAACAAAGGTCGCCATCGTGCAGGCGGAGGATGAGCTCGCGTCCATTGGCATGGTCGTCGGGGCGGGCTGGAATGGCGCGCGCGCGTTTACGGCCACCTCTGGGCCAGGCATTTCGCTGATGCAGGAATTCATCGGCCTGTCGTATTTCGCTGAAATTCCCGCCGTTATTTTCGACGTGCAGCGCGGCGGTCCTTCGACCGGCATCCCGACGCGCACGCAGCAGGCGGATATTCTCTCGTGCGCCTACGCGTCGCATGGCGACACCAAGCACGTATTGCTGTTGCCCGAGGATCCGCACGAGGCTTTCGAATTCGGCGCGCTGGCCTTCGATCTTGCCGAACGCTTGCAGACAACGATCTTTGTCATGCTCGATCTGGACATCGGATCAAACCATCGCCTCTGCAAGCCGTTCACATGGGACTCCGAGCGCTCTTATGACCGTGGCAAGATCATGACCGCAGAACAGCTCGAGGCCGGCGAGACGTTCGGCCGCTATCTCGATGTCGACGGCGATGGCGTTCCTTACCGCACCTTGCCCGCAACGCACCCCAGGCGCGGAGCCTATTTCACCCGTGGCACAACAAAGGACCGGTTTGCGCGCTATTCGGAGGAGGGCCCCGACTACATCGAGAATATGGAACGCCTTCTGCGCAAGTTTGACACGGCCAAATCGCTCGTGCCGCCGCCGGTTGAGACGCGCGGGCCGCGCCAGGCGAGCGTCGGCGTTATTTACTATGGCTCGACGAGCCCCGCCATGCATGAGGCCGCTGATTTGCTAAGGCGGGATGGAATCGATCTCGACCTGCTGCGCGTGCGGGGCTTCCCATTCTGTGGCGCTGTGCTTGATTTCATCGAGGCGCATGAACATGTGCTCGTGGTTGAGCAAAACCGCGACGGGCAATTGCGCACGTTGATCCAGGTCGAATGCGGCGTTGATCCGGCGCGCTTGACGCCCATTCTGCATTACGACGGCAACCCGATCACGGCCCGCTTTATCCGCGCGGCAATCGACCGGGCTGTGCGGCCCGTCGCCCAGGGCCACAGGGAAAAGGTCGACTCATGAGCTATCTCGCCAAGCCCAAATTTCATCACCCGGCGATTCCGGTCAATGAACTGGGATTCACCCACAGGGATTACGAAGGCGCGATCTCGACGCTGTGCGCGGGCTGCGGCCATGATTCCATCTCCGCCGCTATCATCCACGCCTGCTTTGAACTCTCGATACCGCCGCACCGCGTCGCGAAGCTTTCGGGCATCGGGTGCTCGTCGAAAACGCCAACTTATTTCCTCGGCCAATCTCACGGGTTCAACACGGTGCATGGGCGCATGCCCAGCGTCCTCACGGGCGCGAACCTCGCAAACCGCGAGTTGACCTATCTTGGCGTGTCCGGCGATGGGGACAGCGCGTCCATTGGCATCGGCCAATTCGTTCACGCCATCCGGCGCGGCGTCAACATGGTCTATATCGTCGAGAACAATGGCGTGTATGGCCTCACCAAGGGACAGTTCTCGGCCACCGCCGATCAAGGATCGAAGAGCAAGAAGGGTGTCGCCAACGCGGATTCGCCCATCGACATGGTGGCGATGGCGCTGCAGCTTGGCGCGACCTATGTTGGGCGCTCCTTTTCAGGCGACAAGGCGCAGCTTGTGCCGCTGATCAAGGGCGCGTTCGAACACCGCGGCGCCGCGTTCATCGATTGCATCTCGCCCTGCGTCGCTTTCAACAATCACGCTGGCTCGACCAAGAGCTTCGACTACGTCCGCGCCCACAACGCCGCGCTCAACACGCTGGATGTCATCACCGGTCGCGCGCCGATCACCGCCGATTACGAGCCCGGCGAATCCCGGACGGTGCGCCTGCACGATGGCGGCTCGATCCGGCTGCGCAAGCTCGACGCGAGCCACGATGTCACCGACCGCGCCACTGCGCTATCGGCGATTCACCGCCATAACGCGGCGGGCGAAATTGTGACCGGGCTGCTTTATTGCGAAGAGGACTCGCACGACCTGCACGACCGGCTTGGCACAGTTGATGGGCCGCTCAACCGGCTTGGCGCCGCCGAGCTTTGCCCGGGCGTCGAAATCCTGGAGCGCATCAACGCCAGCCTGCGCTGAGCAATGTCTGTCCCGACCACGAATCGCTTCCGTCGCTGACGATGGGAGCATTGTAGTGGCGCGTGGTCAGCCCTTCGAACCGCCGGAGCCGCGCGCCAGCAACGCTAACGCGTCCTGCGCTTGCCGGAACCCGCAACGACAATGCGCCTCGCGAGGTCCGACACGCGGCTTGTATTTTCAAGCGCCATCGCAGAAGCAGATTTGCCCCCGTTTCCTGAGCCGGTAGAGCATCATGACCAAGAAAATCCATCTCACATTGGCGATCTCGGACTTTCCGCACACCCAGGCGTTGCTGAACGGCTCAATCCCCATCGAAGGGGTCGAAGCCGAATTCATTCGTGTCAACCCGCAGATTGCCGCCTTCCGGCGTATGGTGCGCCACGTCGAGTTCGATGTTTGCGAACTTGCCCCGACGACATATCTGATTGCCCGTGCGCATGGCGCGCTTTTTGTGGCCTTGCCGATATTCGTGTTTCGCAGGTTTCATCATGGCGGACTGCTGGTTCGGCCCGATTCCGGCATCAAACATCCAAAAGACCTTGAGGGGCGCAAAGTGGGCGTACGCGCCTATTCGGTCACAACCGGCGTGTGGACACGGGGAATACTGATCGACGAATACGGTCTCGATTCGAGCAAGGTCACCTGGGTCGTCGATGACGAGGAGCATGTGACGGGGCTGAAGCTTCCCGCGAATGTCGTGCATGCGCCGGACGGCGTGTCGCTGGTCGACATGATCCAGCGCGGCGAACTGGCTGCCGCATTTGACGGCAACGCGGGCATCGGCCGTGCGGGCGCGCCAACCGGCGGCTGGTCGCAGGTTGAATCGCAGGGATATCCTGACCTGTTCCCGAATGCCGAGGAACTGGAGGCGAACTGGTTTCGCCGCACCGGCATCTATCCTATGCACGGGACCATTGTTGTGAAGGATTCAGTGCTCGCCGAACATCCCTGGGTCGCGCGTTCCCTCTACAACGCCTTCGAGCGCGCCAAGACCGAGTGGCTCCAGCGGTTGCATTCGGGCGAAGCTGATACTGCGACCGACCGCCGCTACAGGGCGCTCTCCGCTATCGTCGGAGACGATCCGCTACCCTATGGCATGGAAGCGAATATGCCGACCATTCGAGCTCTCGAAGACACTGCTTTCAAGCAAAAACTGATCCCTGAACGGCTGCCGTTGGCGCGCGCCTTCGTGGACCCGTTTAAAATCTAGCAACAGGGGCATCGCGACAAGGCGACGAAGTTTATTGACACTCAGCCGCATATCGTTTCGATTGAGGATGCGAAATATATACGCCAGCCGCTGTTCGACACGCCACCGGTTGCCTGCTGTGCGCCTCATTGGTAGCCTCCCCGTCAACATTTTCGGGCGCGCAATGAACGTATGAGGAAACGCTATGCCATTCGACGTGATTACAATCGGCGGCGGCTTCTCGGGACTTGTGACAGCTTGCCGTGCGTCGGAACTCGGCGCCACAGCGCTCGTGCTCGAACAATCGGAGGACGATCGCTATCCCTGCAGTTCGCGTTTTACCACTGGCGTTGTCAATGTGATGGGGATCGGCGTCATGTCGCCTCGCGAAGACCTGTACGCTGCAATCATGCAAGGCAGCGCCGGGATGGCCGACCCCGCCATCGCGCGTGTCATTGCCTGGAACGGTCAGCGCACGATTGAATGGTTGTCAGTTCAGGGCGCCCGTTTCATCAATCGCGCGTTGCAGAAGGATCAACCGGGACAGCGCGTGCTCGCGCCGCCGCGCCGTTTGCAGGCGGGCCTCGACTGGGAAGGGCGCGGCGGCGATGTATTGATGCGCCGTCTGGAAGAACTCATTGTTGCGCGCGGCGGCGAAGTGAGGCGCGGCGCAAAAGCTGTTGAACTTGTCATGGACAAAGGCGCCTGCGTGGGCGTCGAAGTCACGCGTAAGGGCGAGACGCAACGCATTGACGCCAAAGCCGTTGTAGTCGCCGATGGCGGTTTTGCCGCCAATCGCGAGATGATTGCAAAATACATCACGCCGCGCGCGGACCGGGTGTTTGCGCGCGTGGGCCCGGGCGCAAAAGGCGACGGCATCCGAATGGCCGAGGCGGCGGGCGCCAGGGTTGGCGGGTTCGGCGAATTTTATGGCTATGTGCATCATCGCAGCGCCATGACCAACCCCAGGCAATGGCCCTATCCGCATCTCGACGCCATCGCCGAATTGAGCGTTCTGGTTGGTCCGGATGGCTTGCGCTTCACAGACGAGGGGCTCGGCGGCGTCTGCATGGCGAACGCCATCGCGCGATTGCCGGATCCTCTGAGCGCCTTCCTCATCATGGACGCTGAGGCATGGGCGAATGAACCCAAATATTCGCAGACTGTCGCGTGTAACCCCGCCATGACTGCGAACGGCGGCGACCTTATTTCCGCGCCAACGGTGGATGCGTTGGCAACGGCGATTGGCGCGCCTGCCCCAGCGCTTGCTGAAACCATCGTCAGACACAACGCGGGCATCGCGCGTGGAGATTTTAGCGGGCTCAAGGTTGCGCGCACGCAGCGCAAACACCCGCCACTGCCTATCCTCAAAGCCCCGTTTTATGCTGTTCCGCTGAGTGCGGGCATCACCGGCACCATGGGCGGCGTCATCATCACGCCGAACGCGCAGGCAACTGACGCTTCGGGCGCCCCGATCAAGGGCCTTTATGCTGTGGGCACAACTGTCGCCGGGCTGGAGGGCGGGCCTCGCGCCGGTTATGTCGGCGGCCTGTCGAAATCCTTTATCCTTGGATTGGTGGCGGGCGAGCACATCGCCGCAAATCGATGAACGGCTCGCGTCGCGCATCGGCCAGGGCCGCGCTTTTCGGGCTGGCCACAGCCCTGGCGGCTCCGGCCGCAGCCCAGGATGCATTTCGCCGCGAAGTTACCGTTATTGCGCCCTTCGCGCCTGGAGGTCCGACAGATGTCGGCGCGAGATCGCTTGCTGACGCCATCGGCCGTCAACTCCAATCGACTTGGATTGTTGAGAATGTCGGCGGCGCTGGCGGCAATATCGGCGCCGCTCGCGCCGCACGGGCGCCGCCCGATGGCGGGACGCTGCTCTACACCAACATCTCGCTGGCGATCAGTCCGGCGCTCTATGAAAATCTCTCCTACGATCCCGCACGCGATTTTGCAGCGATCGGCGTAACCAATTTTGCCACCACAATGCTGCTTGCGCGCAAGGATTTCCCCGCCTCAAACTTTCAGGAGTTTCTCACTTATCTGAAAGCGCAAGGCCCTGAAATCCTGATGGGCAATACAGGCCCAGGCGGCCCTTCCGATCTCTGCGCACGTATGATCATGAAAGCGCTTGGCGCAAAATTCACGCTTGTTTCTTACAAGGGCACGGGGCCTGCAATGACGGATCTGGTTTCCGGGCGTCTCGATATTATGTGCGATTCAGTTGTGACGGCGGCAGCGCAGGTGCGCTCGGGGACGGTCAGGACATTTGGCGTCACCGGCGTGTCGCGCTCGTCCTTTCAACCTGATGTCCCCACTCTGGATGAGCAGGGCTTGCATGGCGTCGACTACAAGGTGTGGAGCGCGTTGTTCGCGCCTCGCAAAACGCCCCTCGCAGTTCTCGACCGGATCAACGCTGGTTTTCGTGCAGCGCTCAACGATCCCGATTTCCGTGCCGTGGCCGCCCGGCTCGGACAGGAAATTCCCTCAGGCGACTTGACGAGCCGCTCTGGCGCTGACGATTTTCTGCGGGCCGAAATTTCATTCTGGCGCCCGCTACTGAAAGACGCTGCGCAACCCTGAACTCTGGATATCGACATGCAGGATTATCCGACGCTTCGATTGCTTGAAAAGCACGGCGATATGCTGGCAGTGGCCGTTTCGTTGCTGCCCGCTGGCGCTGGACTGACCGCTTCGCTATCCGGAGCGAGCTGGTGGTGGCTGGCGGCGGGCCTCATCGCCGCCGCATTCCTCTATCTCGCGGCGCGAAGCTATATCGAGCTTGTGAGATTGATGATCGATATGCTGCTGCCAAAATAGCCGGCGCTCGCTAATCCTTGATACCAAAAGCGATGAGTCAGGGCTCATCGCTTTTGGAAAGTGCGCACGCGCCAATGCATTGGGCCCTAGCGGTCCAGTAAAATTACTGGGCTCTGTTGTCACGCACCAGAAAGGCGAGACCTGTCAGCAAAGACCAGATCACAAACGCGGGAAAAACAACCAGAAACCATCCCCACAGGCGTTTGGGATAGAGCGCCTTTTGCGGCATGCTGGGCGCAACGACATCGACGAGGAAAGCGTGCTGCGATTGAGCGTCCATCAACGCGCTCTCAAATTGCACGGCGGCGGTTGCGTAACGCTGTTGCGCGAGTTTCAGGAGCGTTTCCTGATTTTCCAGTCGGCTCATGCTGTCAGCAAGCGTCGCTTTGCCGCCATTGTTTCCGCCCGCAATCTGCGACTGATAGGAGTCGATTTGCTTGCGAAGATTTTCGACCGAAGCCGCGACGATTTTCATGGTCGGCGAATCCGGCGCCATCGTTCTGGAGGACACAGCCCCCTGCTGCTGCTCGCGGGCAAGCTCCATGCGCAATTGCCCGATGATCCGTTCGATTCCGACTGCCGTAGCGCCAGCGTCGAGCGTTCCTTCGGCGTTGCGCAAATCGCCCATAGCGCGAGTCGCCTCAATCAGCGCCGCTTCCGACCGGTCGAGTTCGTTCTTGCTGGTTTTCAGCGCGTCCTCCCGCGCGCGCGCGGTCAGGTTATTGACCAATTGTTCGCATAGCTCATCAATGGCTTTGGCGAGAGCCAAAGAATCTCCCGGCGTGAAGGCGCGCACCCTGACATTGACGATCGATGAAGCAGAATCGACCCAGGCATCGACCCGGTATGACCAATATTTTTCAAGATCCTCAATTGGCTTCGCGCTATTGAAACGCGACCACCAGTCCACGTCCTCGCGCGAATAGATCCGACGCAAATTGAGTTTGGCGTCGAGCTTCTCCATCATGGAGCGGCTCGGAATGAAATTTATGAGAACCTGCGAGTCGATGTTCTGCTGAGATGCGGCAACGCCGCCTATCCCCGCCAGCGCGTCGAGTGGAGAGGAGTCGCCGTTACGGAGCGAAAACTGAAATTCAGTTACATATTGATCGGAAGCAATCAGGCCGAAATAAACAGTCGCAACCAGAAATGGCAGCACGACAACAATGACGACGCTCGCCACAAGCGCCCGCCAGAAAATCCTGTCGCCCTTGCGCGCGCGAAATCCACCACCGCCGGAAACAAAGCTGACCGGCGCACTCGATTTGCGCGCAGCCCGACGCAACGCGGCGGCTATGGCCAGCGCGCGAGCATTCCCGTCTATGATCGGGGCATCCCGGGTCTTTTCAAGGCTGAGGCTCATGCTTACCCCGCTGCTCCGAGTTCAACAGGGACTGCGGGAGGAACTCCACGAGGCGCTAGCCCATGCAACAGACCTGTCATCAGGGTCACTCATTTAGCTTCTTGTAGAGTTCAATAGCGTCATCGACTGTCGAAAATGTATGCAATTTGCCATGAGCGAGCACAATGCCACGATCGCAATACTGGGTCAAAGTGGGAATAACATGCGAGACCATGATGATATCGGCTCTTGCGCGTCGGCGTTCGAATTCTTCGTGACACCGCCGTTGAAATCTGATGTCGCCGACTGCGGTAACCTCATCGATCAAATAGACCTCAAACTCAATCGCCATCGACAGGCCGAAAGCCAGCCGTTGCATCATGCCCGATGAATATTTTCCGACCGGCACATCGATATAACCACCGATTTCAGCAAAATCCTCAACAAAATCGAGCACCTGTCTGGCATTGTGCCCATAGATGCGCGCAACAAACTGGACATTCTCACGACCGGTCATTTTTGGATGCAGACCGCCTGCAAACCCCAGCGGCCATGAAATCCGCGCTGTACGCCTGACCTTGCCTCCATTAGGCATTTCCGTGCCGGCCATGATGCGCATCAGTGTCGACTTGCCAGCTCCATTGATGCCCAGAATGCCATAGTTCGTGCCGCCACGAAAATCCATCGACACATGGTCGAGTACGATTTTGGTATGCCCGTGGCTCGTGTAGAATTTGAAAATGTCTTTGAGATGGATCATTGGAGAAGAACACGCCCGCGCAGCAGTCGATCGCCCGCAAAGCCGAGGAACAGCGACCCGAACGATACGCCCATGACATAGGCCTTACTGAGTGGGATCGCAGAATAATCGCCATAGTAGGCGCTGCGCATCCACGTCACCAGATGCAGGAGCGGATTGAAGGACAAAAGATACTTTGTCTGTTCCGAATAGTTAAATTGCACCGTCGTCGAGCCAGCTGTCACCCACATGACAATCATGACAGCCATGAAAATGAATTGCCAGAATTTGAAAATGGATACGACAACCACATTGAGCACGCCAAGGGCCACGCCCAGCACGATCGACATGAAGATGGCGGAAACCGCGATGGCCGGGTCCGGCGGCAGGATATCGACTTCAAAGGCCACCAGCAGAAAAACGAAAATCGAGATCACCACGAGAGCGCCAAGAATCTCGACGGCGATGCGGGCGAGAATCAGGTCTGTGGTTTTCACGATCGGGAACATGAGAAGGGGATGGTTCACAGTGATCGCCATTGAGACCATACGCGCAGGGTACATGCACAGAATATAGGGCGCTATGCCCGTGGCGATATAGACGCTTGGACTGCCTCCGAGCGGGACATATTTGGAAAACCAGACGAACGGCAGGAAAAGGGACAGCATATGAGACAAAGGCCAGAACAGCGCCAGCAGAAAACTCAACTGGCTCCGGCCAAAACGCGTCCGCATATCGCGAAGCATGAGTGCGCCGACGATGCGCCCCTGCGCTTTCATGGCTTGCAGAATTCTGGCCGTGGGTTGGCTGGACTGCTCGATAAAGCTCATGTTTGATCGGCCATCCCACGAAAAGAGGCCGCGCTGACCCTGGGCGCCGGCGAGCCTGACACGCTATCAAGATCCCGCAAGTTAGCGCTCATGTTGCGAATTGAAAATTGCATTTAAATCAGATGATCCAGGACGCTGGCGGAAATAAGGCTGAGAATCCCCCAGCTCACAAAGCCAACGGCAAAAACCAGCAGAATGTCAATCCCCCGTTCGGGGAACAACGGATATTGTGGAAGTCCTGGTTCGACAACAAGCGAGATGAATAGTTTCGTTTTTTCAAGATCCAGCTTCGCGCGATCCAATGACAGCTCCGCTGTTGTATATTTCTTTTCCGAAAACTGTTCTTTCAGCTTCAGTTGTTCGAACGTGGACAATTCAGTCGCTACAGGGCGGTCATTTTCGCCGGTTGACGTCAATTGTTTTTTCAATTCCGCGATCTGCCGGTCAACAGCATCGAGTTGGTTCTTCTGGTTGCGGACAGTCGGCGAATTTGCCGACAAGGCGCCGGAGAAAGTCAGTATCTGGTTTTCGATTTCGCTGCGCTGGACAAGCAACTTTCCCATCATTTCGCCGATGGAGGCCGCTTTCGCCACAGGGTCGATGGTCAGGGACTGATTACGGAAAGATTGCAGATCGGAACGCGTCGCGACAAGCTCATGCTCCGCACGTTCCACTTCAGCTTCCGCTTCCTTCACCGCCGCAGCCCGACTGCGTTCCGAAACCCTATTGACCAGACGTTCGCTCAAATCCAGAATTTTGATAGCGATTTCCTGAGCATCTTCCGGGCTGAAGGCGTAGACTTTCACGGTGACGATCCCGGATAGTGCGTCGATCACCGGGCTAACGTGATAGGTCCAGTATTTCCAGACCTCTTCTATAGGTCTGCCACGCGGCAACCGAGAAAACCAGTCGATTCCCGAATGCGAAAACTTCTGCTCCATATACTCATCGCCGCCGATGTCTTCAACGACGCTGCGGCTTTTCAAATAATTCAGCACAAGATACGAATCCTGGACTGTGGCCTTGTTGCCGCCCAGACCAAGCTTTGAGAACACGGCTAAAGAGTCCGGACCTGATTGCTTGTCTTCGCTGGCCGCCCGTACAGTCAAGCGAGTCTCGGAAACATATTCGTTCGATGCGAGGAAGCCATAATATAGCGATGCCGTCAGTGTCGGCGCCATGACCATGGCTATAAAACTGAACAGAAGCGCCCGACCGACCCATGACCCCGCAGTAGTATGGCCGGCTGAAAACTCCCGAGCGGGAGTCGGCGCAGGCGCCAGCATTTGCCGAAAGCGCTGCGCAACGACCGTTCTGGTTCTGGCCAGCAGCGACAGCGCTCCACCTGCAGGGCCGGCGAGCGCCTTGAGCGTTACCGAAGCCTGGTTCGTATCGCGGGCCGGCGTGCTCATGAACTGAATTGCCTCAACACCCCGGCGGGGCGGGTTCTAGCGGAAGGGTGAATCGCATGTCCAGCGTGCATCGTCAACTCAAGCCATCGCCCGCAAAATGGTATCGCTAACCCGTGATCAAGTCGAAATTGCGGGTTGGAACCGTGCCGCCATCGAACAGGCGGGCGCTCCCCGCGCGGCAACGCGCAATTGACGATTCGGGCTCGCATATCTATTTTGTCGATCAAGCATGCGGGCGCCAAATGCAATTGAACGATACTGCCCGGACCGGCGCAGCAATATCAGAAGGCGCGACAATTCTTACTCTTGAACCCTTCAGGGATGTGGAGCGAACAGGCCTTCTGTTCAACGCGCTGTCCGCAGAACCGTGGTTGCATTTGCAAACAGCAGCGCCGCTGCCTGAAGGGCGATGGATTCGGGTGACCTATCGATCGCGTTTTCTCGACCCCCTTATCCGGCCCGTGCTTCGATGGAACCCTGAGGCGGGGTCGCCTGACCAATATCTGCCGGGCGCGCTACACGGTCGGGGGGTCTGGTATGGCTATGTGCCACATGGCGCGGGCAAGGCGCTCATTTCGCCCGTGGCGCGCGCAGGCGTCTTTGGCTTTGCCATCGACTCGTTTGAAATACTGCCAAACGCCAGTCTGATTTCCAGAGCCGTTCGGGGGAGCTTGCTGCGGGTCGCCGCCTCGCTGATCGCCCGCGCGCGCGGTATGGGCCCGGAAGCCATCGAACAGTTGAGCTATGCGGTCTGCCACGAACGGCTCGTCAGTTATGATTCCTGGCGACGCCACAGGCTCCGACCCTTTGAGAGGGACGGTATTGACGCTCCCCGAATCGATTGGAGCGCCGCGCCGCATATCCGGCTGGCAATCGCCGTCAGGAGCGACAGCGCGAGCGCGCTCGAAAAAATACTGGGCGCGCTTGAGGCGCAACCCTATCCAAACTGGTCCATCGCCCTTGTGACACGCGAGGTCATAGCCTTTTCACCTGCGCTGCAAACGGCCCAGGAGAATGGCAGGCTGATCCTGGCCGATGGGGAGGGGGCTGCGGGAACGCTCGCTGCGGGGCTTCGGAGCGACGCGCTCATCGGTCGGCGCAGGCTTCAGGATGAGACGCCAGCAAGCGCGCTTCCCATTCTCGCTGAGTTTGCAGTCGATCATCCAGAGCTCAACCTGTTTTATGGCGACGAGGATATTCGGGATCGTGACGGCGTGTATCGATCGCCCCGCTTGAAACCTGACTGGAGCCCGGTCTTCCAGTCGCAAACCGACTACGTGGGCGCCGCCGTTTTCGCCCGTGCAGGGTTGCTGCTGAAAAGTCATGCGACCGCTGCAAGCCTTGCCAATCCGGATACATCGCTGGATCAAATCGTTGCGCAGGACGATGTCAGGATTGGCCATATACGCCGCATTCTGCTCTCGCGGGCAACCGGCCCTGTTCAAGCATTGCCGCAAAAAAACGTCGCCGTTTCGGCATCCGCCGGCAGTGGGCGCACAACATCCATCATTATCCCGATTCGCGACAAGGTTGAGTTGCTCATCGCTTGCGTCAACAGCATCGTTGCAAACTCTGCTGACGAGCCTTTTGAAGTCATTGTCGTCGATAATGGCAGTGTGGAAGAAAAAACGACAGCCTATCTCAAGCAGTTGGAATGCGATGGGCGCTTCAGAATTCTGCGACGCCCCATCCCGTTCAACTTTTCGCAATTATGCAATGACGGCGCGGAGATCGCCAGTGGCGACACGTATGTTTTCCTCAACAACGATACCGAAGTCATCAGCCAAAATTGGCTCGCACCGCTTCTCGATCTCACCTCGCAAGAGAAAATTGGCGCTGTCGGGCCAAAATTGCTATTCAAGTCGGGCAGCTTGCAGCATGCGGGCGTTGTCGTGGGCCTTTTTGGCCGCGCTGACCATATCTTCGGTGGCGCTCATCCCGCCGACCGCGGATATCTCGACCAAATCAGCGTCGTGCGCGAGGTCTCGGCAGTTACCGGCGCTTGTCTGGCTGTCGCCAAATCCAAATTTCAATCTGTCGGAGGTTTCGACGCCGTAAATCTGCCTGTCGATCTCAACGACATCGATCTATGTCTGCGGCTGGCGGAAAAAGGGTTCGCCAACATTTATACGCCTGAGAGCGTTTTGTTTCATTACGAATCCGCGACACGCGGCATGTATGCGCAACCGTCAAAAAAATACGCCCGGGAGAGAGCGTATTTTACCAAACGCTGGAACTCTGCAATGCGCGACGATCCAAAGTTCCATCCTGCGCTATCGCGGCATGCGCTCAACCCTTCATTGGGGTAAGGCCAAAGCGGCATAGTCTCGTCTCATACAAAAGAACATGAGCCCTGACCCATGTCCTTTGACGAGTGCGACTGCGCCCTCCCACCGGTGCGCGAATTTCTTTGGATTGACGACAGGTCAACGCCGAAACTCTAAGTTGTTGCAAGGAGCCCTGGAGACATGCATCGGCACGTGCGCATGACCTTTGGGGACGCGGGTTCCGATTACGACACCGCCCCGTAGCGGGGGGCGATACGGGGCGGGTCGTCTACACAATGCGACAGGCTTCGGGCTGTCCTCATCGCGGAGTTGATGGCGATTGTGGGCGAGGCGCAACATCGATAGCCTGGCTGATTCCCATAATCGCAATGACAGTTTGTTTCGTTCCAAACGATGCAATGCAAATGTCCCGATTGAAGAACATTGCAGGCCTGCCTTGCATCGTCGCATCGGGCGGGCCATTCTGAATTTCAGCAGCCGGTAGACCGAATGGAAGCGTAACTTCAGTATGCACGAATCCCGTCACGGGAACCTTCGATCAAAACGCACAATCCCTGCAGGATTCTCCAAAGAGCTCGAGCCCGTTCTCCAGATATTCTGGCAGAAGCGGAATCCCGAGCAGATAGCGATACGTCGGCGTATCGCGCCGGTCGCGCGCGGCGTTTACGGCCGCCGGCCACTCGCCAGCATCGAAGTCGCCACGTCCCAGCCACACGAGAGCGACAAGTTCACATGCCTCATCGACGTCCAGGCCCGAAATGAATTCCACCAATTCAAGTCTGATTGTAGCGAAGGCGTTGTCAGTCAATATGGCGAGCGATCCATCGTCCGTCGGATTGGACGCGTCGGTCGCAACGCCCACGTCCTCGGCAAGCAGTTCGCGCGCTTTCGAGGCGATAAAGCACACCTTCTCGGTATTGATTTGCGGACTATCGTCGATTGACCTGATATCGGACATGCCGCTCACTCCTTGCGAAGACCATGGACGCGCGAGGGGTCCTACGATTTAAGATTTGCCAGAACCCAATGGCTGAACGCCTGCATGAATTTCTGCAGGAATTGACGGCTGCCCTCGTTGGAAACCCGCCCGCGATCATCAATGATCTTATCGGCTCCCCCTATATACGCCTCTGGCTGCGCCATGGTCGGCACGTTCAGAAAAACAAGGGATTGCCGCAGGTGATGATTGGCGCCAAAGCCTCCAATCCCGCCTGGCGAACCGCTGATGACAGCGCCGGGCTTGCCGCTCCAGACACTCTCGCCGTATGGACGAGATCCGACATCGAGCGCATTTTTCAAGGCCGCCGGGACAGAACGATTGTGCTCCGGCGTAACGAAAAGCACGGCGTCGAACGCCTTTATTTTGTTGCGGAATGCTTTCCACGAATCCGGGGAATCGGCGTCGTCATCCTGATTGTAAAGCGGCAGTCCTCGAATCTCGACGACTTCAAATGCAAGCCCCGTCGGTGCGAGCTCCATCGCCGCCTTCGCGATTTTGAGATTCAGCGAATCCCGGCGCAGGCTGCCAACAAGAACGGCGACAGTGTGGGTTTTGATCACGGCGAATGTTTCCTGCGTTAACGAGAACGGGGCCAAACAAATCATTGTTCAGCAAAGTTGCTTGACGGACATTTGTAAAACCGGGAGATAACTGGCAGCCATCCGCGTGCGGGGACAGCCTCGGAAAATACTCAAGCCACAATACGACTGACGATTTCGTTGGTATGCGCCGGGTTGCGCTGCGGTCGCTCTCCCGGACATCAAGCTGAGTGATTTCCGGGCATGTCGTTTGCTCTGGCAAGCGATTAGCATTCTCAGTCCTGTTATAGGCGGACTGACGCTGTCGCTGAGCTCCGCCGCCCTGATTTCGAACGTCTTGCGTTTGCCTGCGCCTGAACGCTGAGAACGCATTGGGACTGAACAACGGTGAGGCGATGGACCACAGCAAAATGAAGTCGATGGCGAAGTCTACGCTGCCTCTATCCCTGGTTTATCGTCTGCTCGAGCCAGGGCCTGTCGTGCTGGTTTCGACCAGCAGCGGCGAGCGGACCAATATCATGACCATGTCGTGGCACATGATGGTCGATTTCGAACTGCCGATTCTGGCTTGTGTCATTAGCAACCGGGGCTACTCATTCGAAGCTGTGCGGAGAACCAGAGAATTTGTGATCAATATTCCGACGGTGGACCTGGCTAAAAAGGTGGTGGGTTGCGGGAACATCTCGGGGCGAAGTATCGACAAATTCAAAAAATTTGGGCTCACGCCGTCCGCCGCGGCGTGTGTGCAGGCGCCGCTCATCGAGGAGTGTTACGCCAACCTCGAATGCAAGGTCATCGACACCAAACTGACGACCAAATACAACATCTTCATATGCGAAGTCGTCAAAGCATGGATCGACCGCTCAAAGACACTTCCCCGCACGATGCACCATCGCGGCAATGGCAAGTTTGTCATCGACGGCGAAACAATCAAGTTGCCATCCAGAATGAAATAGCCGGAGTCGCTGTTCGTTGTGCCATCAGGGACTGCCGCACCCTGTTTTGTCATTCGATCTCGCGTAATGCGCCGCAGATCGGCGTTGCAGGAGTCCGGTCGTAACACGAGGGCGCACGGTCACGGTCGCCGCGCCACGAATTGGCTAGCCACAAATTCGCCTTCAAACCATCGTTATCGACGCGCCGGATGCGAAATGTCTCGCTTCAGGTTTGAGCTGGAGCTACGTCGTCCTTTTTGGACCCCTCAAGCTTCAACGACTTTCTGAGCGCGCTCAGTTCAAGTTTGGTAGAATTGTCCAACCGCTCCATTTGCTTGTTGGAGGCTTCAAACAGGGCGGCTCTGTCAGCTTCGGGCGCCGCACGCACCGCTGTCTCAAGATTGGCGTAAACTTCGCCGGCTATCGCAAGCGACACTGGAAATCGCGAAAACTCAACCATGGCGGGGGCGTCTCCGAGCGATTGGATCGGAAACGATGTCAGCATACGCTCGGTCGTTCGGAGGGCGCGACTGGGGGAGACTCTCGCAATCCGTCCCCTCCAGGCCTCTTCCTTCAGCATGATATGAAGATTGTGAATCTGCGTCGCAGCCATTATGGCAAGATTAAACGCTGCGGTTCTTGTGGCAAGCGCTGCTCGCTCTTCCCTGCGGATCGCAGCGGCCTCCGCGCGCTCTTCGCGCCTTCGTGTCGCCCGTGATTCGCTTGCGGCGACCCATCCGGCGCCGATGACAGCGGCGATCGCGCCGATGGCTTCGACCCAGGCCGCCGTCTCGCTCCAGATTGATTCGCTGCCCTGCATCCTGAATTCCCAACGATATTGCATTTCGGCGCATCATGACCTTGCAGGTTCCGAAATGGATTCGAGCAGGCCGAATCCCGACGATCAACGCCAGTCATGTGAATGACGTTGGCGTGATTGATCAATTCAACACCCGGAGGCAATGAAATGACGGTCAAACACGTTTATTCGAACCATGGAGGGTGCGGACAGCGTCGGCATTTACTTACTCTGCGCGTTTGCAAAGTCGCTCGCGAGGCCACCGCCAAAATGTGACCAGGCGCGCCTGGGTATTTTCCGACTCTATCGTCGCGAGTTTGTTTGACGCCTTGTCCCGCCAGGCCAGATTGGTTCGCCGTCATTTGGAGTCGCAACGGGTCCGGGTGCGGGAAACTGGCGTTTGTCGGCGCTTAATCGATAACATCGGGATATGCATATGAAAGCTCTTGTCTATCTCGGTCCAGGGGAAAAAGCCCTGGAAGACCGGCCAAAGCCGGTGATCAAAATGGCTTCGGACGCGATCGTCAAAATCACCAAAACAACCATTTGCGGGACCGACCTTCACATCCTCAAGGGAGATGTTGCGACCTGCGCGCCTGGGCGCATTCTTGGTCACGAGGGTGTCGGCGTTGTCGACTCGGTAGGCGCGGCGGTCACCGCCTTCAAGCCGGGCGATCGTGTTCTGATTTCCTGCGTCAGCGCCTGTGGCAAATGCGCTTACTGCCGTCGACAAATGTATTCACATTGCACGACCGGGGGCTGGATTCTTGGCAACAGAATTGATGGAACTCAAGCCGAGTTTGTCCGCACGCCCCATGCCGATACAAGTCTTTATCGCATTCCTGAAGGCGTAGACGAAGAAGCGCTCGTGATGTTGAGCGACATATTGCCGACCGGATTTGAATGCGGAGTCCTGAATGGAAAGGTTCAACCCGGCAATGTCGTGGCGATCGTCGGCGCCGGTCCGATCGGGTTGGCCGCGTTGCTGACCGCGCAGTTTTATGCGCCCGCCGAAATCATCATGGTGGATCTCGATAACAATAGACTTGAAGTCGCCCGACGCTTCGGCGCGACGGCGACTGTTAACAGCTCCGATGGAAAGGCCAGGGAGACAATTCTGGCCAAAACAGCCGGTCGTGGCGTCGATACTGCCGTCGAGGCAGTCGGCATTCCCGCGACATTTGAGATATGCCAACAGATCATTGCTCCGGGTGGCGTGATTGCGAACATTGGCGTACACGGATCGAAGGTGGACCTGCATCTGGAACAGCTTTGGGATCGAAATATCACCATCACGACACGATTGGTCGATACGGTCAGCACACCGATGCTGCTCAAGAGTCTGGAGTCCCACAAGATCGATCCGAAGCTTCTGATCACGCATCGCTTCAAGCTCGATCGAATTCTCGATGCTTACGAAACGTTCGGGAATGCCGCCAGAACGCGCGCTTTGAAAGTGATCATCGAAGCCTGACAATCGTCAAGCCATTTCCTGATCGTACTGAAGAATCAGGAATGCCAACGAGCCTCAATTTATTGGGCTCAAGCGGTGTTGGACAGCGGGTTGGAGTCAACAACCGGAGCGGCGCAGAGACTCGGGTGATCGAGGATCGGTGAATGATTTGCATGTCCGGCTTGCGCAGGTTGTTTCAGCGCTTGCAACAGCGACAGGTGGCATATTTGGGCATGCCTGAATCCGCGAAGTGGGTGGCCCGGGGCCTTTCGCGTTGTGTAGACGAACCGCTCAATTCGCGCTTCGCGACGGGGAGGCTCCGTAATACCAAGGGCGCTTCGGATTGACCGATGGTCAAACCGAAGCATTCGGCGCGTCAGCGCCGGCGCGCGTTCGCGCTTGCCAACGGCGATGTGTCAAGTCACATCGCC
>CAIZEI010000120.1 GCA_903931945.1 uncultured Hyphomicrobiales bacterium
GTCAAACCGAAGCATTCGGCGCGTCAGCGCCGGCGCGCGTTCGCGCTTGCCAACGGCGATGTGTCAAGACGCATCGCCGTTGGTATTACGGGGTCAAATGGCAGGCCACCAACGATCACAATCAGCCTGGCAGCGTGGCGGGGACAGTCGATGGCGTCAACCGGACCCTTCCGGGGACGAACCAGATCGCGCCCGATACGCGCCTACGAACTGGCGCGAATGTGCGGTTCTGTTTCCTCTGCGGGGACTAAGGATTGGCCGAAGGTCCGCGCTGGCGACCTCGTCAGGCAGGCGGCAAGGCCGGTCGCGTCGGCGCAGGCAAAGCCTCCATCCGCGCAACGCCGCTTTTCACAGCCTGCTGCACCTTTTCGAAAGCGCGCACCTCAATTTGCCGGACCCGTTCCCGCGACACGCCAAATTCGGTCGAGAGGTCTTCCAGCGTCGACGGTTCGTCGCGCAGTCGCCGGGCTTCAAATATGCGGCGCTCCCGCTCATTGAGAACGGTTAACGCCTGACGCAGGGCGCCGATCCGGTTCTCTGATTCTTGCCGGTCCACCAGCAGGTTTTCCTGACTGGCGGTCTCATCGACCAGCCAGTCCTGCCATTCGCCCGCACCCTCGCCCGTCTGCCGAATCGGAGCGTTCAGCGATGCGTCGCCGGACAGGCGACGATTCATATCAATCACTTCCTGCTCATGCACGCCCAGTTTTGTGGCGATGCTTTTGACCTGATCGGGCTTCAGGTCGCCGTCCTCGAAAGCCGAAATCTGGCTTTTCGCTTTGCGGAGATTGAAAAACAGCTTCTTCTGGTTGGCTGTCGTGCCCATTTTCACCAACGACCACGACCGCAGGATATATTCCTGAATTGAGGCGCGGATCCACCACATCGCGTAAGTCGCGAGTTTGAACCCTTTTTCCGGTTCAAACCGCTTCACGGCCTGCATCAGGCCGATATTTCCCTCGGAAATCACCTCGCCGATCGGCAAACCGTAACCGCGATAGCCCATCGCGATTTTCGCCACCAGACGCAGATGCGATGTGACAAGTTTGGAGGCGGCGTCTCGGTCGCCATGCTCGCGCCAACGCTTGGCGAGCATATATTCCTCGGCCGGGTCCAGCATCGGGAACCGACGGATTTCACTCATATATCGGGACAGGCCACCCTCGGCGGCAATCATCGGGAATGCAGATGCCATCAAACCCTCCTGAGACCCCCGTCCGGGGCGTCGTCATGGCGGCCACGAAACGCCAGCCACCAGACCCGCTATATAAGGACGCCCAAGCGTGGCTTAAAGAGGGCGACCTTGTGACATTTCGGGATGATGCAGGTTGCCAGATGCGACTGGGTCGCAACGGTCAAGTAATTTGTCGTTTGATAATAATAGAATTTCCGAAAATAATCAGTTTGACAAATATTATTGTCTGTAGAATACGAATATTAATGATTCGTAAATTCCGTACCCGGCTATTTATCGACTCATAAATTGTATTGTGTGGTTGCGTTGGCCGGAGTGTATTGATGATTGTGGTCAAACGAATTGAGAGGCCGACGACCCAGCGTTGTTTTTTGAGTTCTATAGGTTGCAGGTTCGTGTTCGTTTGCAGTATTTTTGCTTTATCAAATTGCGAAAATAGAACCAATGCATTTGCCCAGCAAGCGCCGACGCTAGCTCATATCTCTCCGAGTCCCTGGCGCAACGGTGGAAAAGTCGCGGCCGTTCGCAAAGAAATGCATAGCGAATTCACAAGCGGTTCGTGCCTGCGCGGAACCTTTATTTCAGCCGCCACGACAGCTCTGGAAATTCCCGGCGTCAGGGTGCGACGGGATTCAGAGTTTTGGTTTCACAATGCGACGCCAAAAGATTGGGACGGCAACCCCTGGCACATTGCGTGGGACGGCACGCTCGATGTCGTTAGCGGCCTCCCTGTTTCCTTACGCAAGGACGTCCTGGCGCGCGTCGGAAATACTACAGAATATCGGGTATTCTATACAGGAGATGATTTAATAAATTTATTCAAATATATGGAGTGTTCATAGAAGTATTGTTTGTATCTGACAACAAGTATTTTCCTGATTAAGCTTTGGCCGATCAGGAGCATTCCGCACATCAGTGCGGGCGCGTTTGCGAAAGGGCCTGAGTCCAAACTCACGCTCTTGAGTGGGATACCGAGTAGGCGGGAGCGTTGAGATGCGCATAGTTCAATTGATCCAGCAAAGATCGCAGCGAGTGTCTACGATTCGTTGCCAAAATCCATCGAACATCCGACGCCCAACATTTCGTTTAAAAATTGAATTTCTGAGTATAGTATCCGCGACAATCATAATATGGCTTGGCATATATCTTTTTAATTGGTGGTTATTCTTATTTTGCGCCGGCCTCTCGCTATTGTTCGTATTGATAGCCGCAAATGTAAGCGACCGCTAAAGCGTCCGAATCACGAAGGGCCTGATATTTGCCTGTCGGACGCGGCGTAAACCCTGATTTCCTGCATGATTTTGTTGTCTGGTTCGATCCTTGGGAAACAAGATGCGCCGCGCCGCCGTGTCCAGCGATCATCTTCTTCCCCTCGCTCGGCGTTATCCCTCGAGCGCGTTCACACCAGTATGGTTCTTCAGACGGCAAGAAAGCTGGACGAGGAACCGCGCGCGAAATCTGGCGCCCCGGAAAAATAGACCAAATGGATGGCCGTCATGAATATGCCGGGTTAGTGACAAGCGCCTGGGTGTCCTTTGCTCTTGTTTCCGACCTTTCGTTCATCACGCCCTGGTTTCGCCCTCGCCAAACTGGGAAACTGAAAAGGGTTCGCGGGCGCTTACGCCGCCGCCGAGTGCGGGCATCAGCGGCCCGTCCGAACGCAGCGTCGTGGTCGAGCGCAGCACATGGGCTTCGGGCGGCTCTGGCGGAACCTCGGTGGGAAAGCCGGAAATCGCGGTCCCCGGAAACGCCTCTTTCAGGCGGGGATAGACCTCGCGCGCAAAATTGCGAATGCCTTTGACGGTGTCGTCGTGTTCAAGGAACCCCGCCTGCCCCATGTTCAGAAGATGGCCATATCCGCCGACATAGTCATAATGCCGCTTGATCTGGTGGAACACCTGATCGGGCGTGCCGGCGAACATGAAACCCGAACGGATGGCGGCTTCCACACTGGCGCCTTTGGCAAAAGAGCTCAGCGGATGCACAGCGCCGCGCAGCATCGCCAGATTGGCCTGCACCGGCGAATAGCCCGGCGGATTGGCGTATTGTGGCGCGACCTTGTTGGCGGTTACGTACCAGAGCAGTTTTTCCGCGCCCTCATGCGCCTCTTTTTCCGTGTCGCCGACATAAACCAGAGCGGCGTAGGCAAGCCGGTTGATCGGGACATCCTGGCCCCGGCCCGCCTTGCGCCAGGCGGCGCGGTAGGAATCGTAAATCTTCCGGGTCGCTTCATAGCCGGTGAGGAAGGTCGCCTGGATAAAGCCGCGCGCGCCAACCTCCGCCGCGCCACCCGGGCTGGTCGTTGACACCCAGACCGGCGGATGCGGCGCCTGATAGGGTCGTGGCCAGATATTGATATTGCGATGATGAAAGAAGCGGCCTTCGTGGCTGAAGGGTCCATCGTGCCCCTCCCAGCTCCTGACGATCAGTTCCAGAGCTTCCCAGAAACGCTCGCCCATGCGCACAGGATTGCTGTTGGCTGGCGAGATTTCATAGGGCACGCCGCGCACAAACCCTGCTTCCAGGCGACCTTTTGACAGCACGTCAATCAGCGCCATCTCTTCGGCGACGCGCACGGGCTGGCGACGGTTGGCGACGGGATTGCCAAGAATCAGCAACCGCGCGCGGCTCGTCAGGCGCGCCAGCGCCGCCAGCATCAGCGGGGCGGCGGGGTCCACGCAGGTCGCGGTCTGGTGGTGCTCGTTGAGCATGACCTCCAGCCCCTCTTCATCCGCGATCTGCCATTCCTGCAAATAGCGATCGTAAAGCTCGGCGCCTTTCACCGGATCGTAGTTGCGATTGGGCAGGCTGACGCGAATGGATGGATAGGTTTCGGCGGGCGGCAGGTAGGGATAGGCGGTTTCGCTGAAATGCCAGGCTTGCATACTGTGCTCCTTGCAAGGTAACAGCGCCCGGCTGCGGGCGTATGTTTGACTTCAATAATCGAGAAATTTCAGCGCTGCTGCGGCAAATGCAGCGGGTTGCTCGAAATGCGGCATGTGCCCGGCCTCCGGAATCGTGACGATGGAAGCGCCCTTCACCAGAGCGGCGTATCTTTCAAGATAGGCGGCGCTGATCAGTCCATCGCTGGCGCCGCGCATGAACAGCGTCGGCGAGGTCACGCGTTGCAAACGATGCAACAGTTTGGGATTGTGCATATAGGGCTCCCACACGAGCAGGGCCAAAGTTTCACGATTGCGCAGCGCGACGACCAGTTCGGCATCGCTGAGTTTTCCCGGATCGAACGCCCATTTGACGGGATCATGGAACCCGAGCCGCGTGACTTCGTTTGCGGGCAGCACAAAAATATCAGGAATGTCGAGCCTGTCCGCAGGGCCGGTCTTGACGCCCCCCGGACCCACAAGAACCATTTTTCCGAAACGCTCGGGGGATTTCGTCGCCATGTCTGCGGCGATCCAGCCGCCGATGGAACAGCCGATAATATCGACCTTCGTCAGGCCCAGACGATCCATCAACTCAAGATAGAGATGCGCAATATCGTCGATGCAGTCGAGCCAGTCGGGCAGCGCCGATTCGCCAAACCCGGGGTGCGACGGACAGATCAGCCGCCGGCCCGCAGTGAGCGCCTCGACATAGGGATCGTCTGGCCGAAAGCCGTTGCCCGCGTGAAGGAACAGTGTAGGGGTTCCCGCGCCCTGTTCGTGCATTTCAATTTCGCACCCGGCGATGGCGATGGTGGATCGCTGCACGCATGTCCTCCCGATTTCTGACGTAGCGCCTGCTATTACGCCAGATACAACACCTGCCCGGCGCCAAAATCAAATCTTGCAATGACGACCCGCGCTTCCGCAAATGCGATGCCGCTGCTAGAGTTCAGGCGTTTCAGGCAAACCCGGTCGCCGCGCGCGATCCGGCCAAAAAACAATACCGGGAGGACCAACCATGACCCATCGCATCGCCGCCGCGCTCTTCGCCTCTGGATGTTTCTTGCTACCTGCCACAGCAAGCGCGGAGGTCCTGACCGAACATGATGTTTCAATTCACATGGCGATGACAATCGCTGAAACCGCGCTGGCAGCCTGCACCGACCGGGTGTCGGTTGCGGTGCTTGATCGCGCCGGCCGAATGAAAGTGTTTCTGCAAGGCGACGGCGCCCAACCCAGCAATATAGAGCTCGCCCGTCGCAAGGCCTATACGGCGCTCACCTTCGGACGCACCTCGGCCGAATGGGCCAAGCGCACGGAGAATTCCAACACGGCCGGCCAGCGGATGCTGACCGATGTCATCACACAGCAGGGCGGCGTGCCGATCAAACTCGGCGAAGAAACGATCGGTTCGGTTGGCCTGAGTGGCGCGCCCAATGGCGGCCAGCAGGAGGAAGACTGCGGCAAGGCTGGCATCGCCAAGATCGCCGATCAGTTGAAATAGGAACGCGCCGCGCCGCCCGGTGAAATCGGCGGCGCGGGTGCGCTATCGCACAAATCCCAGAATGTCTTTCACCGCTGTCATTACGGGCGCTGCGATTTCACGCGCGCGCGCCGCGCCATCGTTGAGGATGGCTTCCAGATGTCCGGAATCCTTCAGCAACTGTTTCATTTCCGCGCCGATGGGGTCAAGCGCATCGACAGCCACATCGACCAGCGCCGCCTTGAAGCCGGAAAAATTCTGACCGCCAAAGCGGTTCAGAACCTCGGCTTTCGACTCTCCAGCGAGGGCCGCAAAAATACCGACGAGATTGTCCGCTTCCGGGCGACCGGCAAGCCCGGCAAGTTCGGACGGAAGTGGTTCGGCATCGGTTTTCGCCTTGCGGATCTTCTGCGCGATCGTGTCGCGATCGTCGGACAGATTGAGCCGTGAATAATCCGAGGCGTCCGATTTCGACATTTTCTTCGAACCGTCGCGCAGACTCATGACACGCGTCGCCGGCCCCTGAATCAAGGGCTCGGGCAGCGGAAAAAACGCCTCGCCATGCCCACAAGCCGCAATGGAGTCGGCAAAATCATTGTTGAATTTCTGGGCAATGTCGCGCGACAGTTCAAGATGTTGCTTCTGGTCCTCGCCGACTGGCACATGCGTCGCGCGATAGACAAGAATATCCGCCGCCATCAACGCGGGATAGGCGAACAGGCCTACCGAAACATTCTCGCTGTTCTTGCCGGCCTTGTCCTTGAACTGGGTCATCCGGTTGAGCCAGCCCATCCGAGCGACACAATTGAACACCCAGGCGAGTTCGGCGTGTTCGGCGACCTGACTTTGGTTGAATACGATATGCTTTTTGGGATCGATTCCAGCCGCGATGAAGGCGGCTGTGACCTCGCGGATATTGGCGCGCAGGTCAGCGGGCGGGAGCGGCACGGTGATCGCATGCATATCGACGACGCAATAGATGCATTCATGGGTTGCCTGGAGCGCGACAAATTTTTTGATGGCGCCAAGATAGTTGCCAAGGTGTAAATTCCCGGTTGGCTGAACGCCGGAAAAAACGCGGGGCGGAAAAGAAGGCATGAGGAAATCGTTCCCGATCGATGGAGACGACCCCTTATCCCAACCCTTGGCCAGTCAGGCAAGCGCCAGACGAACAGGCTCTTGAGCGGCTGGTCTAACGGAACCTTTACTAAATCGAACCATATTGTGACGCATAAGGACAAATGCATTTAAACTGGCGCAAGCGTTGAGGTCAGAACATGAATATTGAAGTCAGGCAGCCGCTGAATATTGAGGAAACCGGTCGTCATCTCCGCGATCCGACAAAATCCCGCGTTCTTGGTCATCTGATTTCACTTAACGGCATGCACGGGCTGATCGCGACCGATATCACCGTCGATAGCTCCAACGATCAGTGGTCGGTTGGGCATTTGATCTCCATCCAGCATGACGGCGCACGACTGGTCGGCGTCGTCTGCTAAATGACCGCCCCGGATAAGGCATGGGCCTCCGGCGCCACAAACAACGTCCTGATCAAAGTCGAACTCAATGGCGTCGTGCTTGACGACCCGGAGGGAAAGCCGCGTTTCTACAGAGGCATTCAGGCCTATCCGCGGCTGGGCGCGATAGCGCATCGGATCCGGGCGACGGATCTGGCTTCGATATACGCATTCAATGGGCGCGTCGGCATCGAAATCGGCAAACTCTCGCAGGACGACCGGATTCCCGCCAAAGTCAGCGTGGAGGAACTTGTCAGCCGCCACTTCGCGGTCATCGGCTCAACGGGCGTCGGCAAGACCACGACGGTCTGCATGCTGATCCAGAAAATCCTGGCGGCGCGCTCAAACCAGCGCGTTCTGATCATCGATCCGCACAATGAATTCGCCAGCCACTTCCCTGACACATCCATTGTCCTGGACTCCGACTCGCTCGAACTGCCGTTCTGGATGTTCAAATTCGAGGAAATGGTTGAGATCATTTTCTCCGGTCGGAAACCTTCAACCGATGAGACCGATGCGCTTTACGATTTAATCAAAAGCGCCAAAACGCGTTTTTCGAGCGCTCAAACGAGTGCGCCGTCAAATGCGTTGTCAGCTGTGCGCCGGCCTGCGACGCCCGAAACAGGCAATATCAGCGCCGATACGCCCGTGCCCTACCGGATTGCAGACGCTATCCAGGTTCTGGACGGCTGGATGGGCAAGCTCGATCAGACCTATCCCCTGCCAGTCATGCGGGCGATGAAAAACCGGCTTGAAGCGCTCGCGCGCGATCCCCGCTACCGCTTCATGTTCGGAAAGGCCATGATCGAGGACAATATGGCCAGGGTGATTTCCAAGATTTTCCGTATCCCGACCGACGACAAGCCGGTGACTGTGGTGCAATTGGCGGGCCTGCCAAACGAGGTCGTCAATTCAGTGGTGTCTGTGCTCGCCCGCATGGCCTTTGATATCTCGCTGTGGGGTGGCGGCGGTTATCAAATTGCGGTGATTTGCGAAGAAGCGCACCGCTATATTCCAAAAGATTCCTCGCTCGGGTTCGGCCCGACGCGCACAGCCATCGGCCGCATCGCCAAGGAAGGCCGCAAATATGGCGTGTCGCTCGGCGTCGTTACCCAACGCCCCTCGGAACTCGATCCGACCGTCGTGTCGCAATGCTCGACCATGTTTGTCATGCGCCTGCCCAACGAGGCCGACAAGGCGATCATCCGCTCGGCGCTGGCAGAATCCTCGGGCAGTATTGTGTCGTTTCTATCGTCGCTTGCCGATCGGGAAGCGATTGCTTTTGGCGAAGCGATCCCGACGCCCATGCGAATGCGTTTCGCCAATATTGTGCGCCCGCCGGGCGTCACCCCGCCTGCGCATGAAGCTGGCGCGCCCGCCCCGGCTCTGACCGGCGCCGATGTCTTTCGGGTGATCAGGCGGTTGCGCGGCGAAAGCGGGGATTAATTCCACTACAGAATAAACCGGCTGAGGTCGTTGTTGCGCGCGAGATCGCCGATGTGTTTTTCCACATAGGCGGCGTCGATCTCGACCGTCTCGCCGGAGCGGTCAGGCACCGAAAAGCTGACATCGTCGAGCACCCGCTCAAGGATCGTGTGCAATCTGCGGGCGCCGATATTTTCAATTGACGCGTTGACCTCTGCGGCGATTTTGGCAATCGCCGCAATCGCGCTCGCATTGAATTCGAGATCGACCCCCTCGGTCGCCATCAGGGCTGCATATTGCTTGATGAGGCTCGCCTCGGTATCGGTGAGAATATGGCGAAAATCATCTTCGCCCAGCGGCGCCAGTTCCACGCGGATCGGCAGACGTCCCTGCAACTCGGGCAGCAGGTCGGATGGCTTGGCGACATGGAACGCGCCTGACGCGATGAACAGGATGTGGTCGGTTTTCACCTGTCCGTGTTTGGTGGAAACCGTGGTTCCCTCAATCAGGGGCAAAAGGTCGCGCTGCACGCCCTCGCGGGAAATATCGGCGCCGCCGCGTCGCTCGCTGGCGCAGATTTTGTCAATCTCATCGAGAAAAACGATTCCCTTGTTTTCCGTGAGATAAATGGCTTCGCGCGTGATCTGTTCCTGATCGAGCAGCTTTTCGCTTTCATCGGCAAGCAGCGGCGCGCGCGCTTCGGCCACCGGCATTTTGCGCGGCTTTGTGCGCCCGCCCATGGCTTTGCCAAAGAGATCGCCAAGCGAAATCGCCGTCACCGAGCCGCCCGGCATATTAGGCAGTTCGAACGAGGGCGCGGCGGGGCTGGAGGCGACCTCGATTTCGACGTCCTTGTCCTCAAGTTCGCCTGCGCGCAGCTTTTTGCGGAAACTGTCCCGCGTTGTCGCTGACGCCGTCGCGCCAACCAGCGCATCCAGCAGCCGTTCTTCAGCGGCAAGCTCCGCCCGCGCAGAGACATCGCGCCGCTTGTCGGCTTTCACCAGCCCCAATGCGATTTCAAGGAGGTCGCGGATGATCTGCTCGACGTCGCGGCCGACATAGCCCACTTCGGTAAAACGGGTGGCCTCGACTTTCAGAAACGGGGCATTGGCGAGCTTGGCGAGACGGCGGGAAATCTCGGTCTTGCCGCAGCCTGTCGGGCCAATCATCAAAATATTTTTTGGCAAAACCTCCTCGCGCATCGTGCCAGTCAGTTGCAAGCGACGCCAGCGGTTCCGCAAGGCGATCGCCACAGCGCGTTTGGCGTCTTTCTGTCCAACGATGAAGCGATCGAGTTCGGATACAATTTCACGGGGAGAAAAGTTTGTCATTGAATGTTTCCAGGAGACAGGCCGGCTATTGTTCAATCGTTTTCGGCGATGGTCTCGATCACCAGATTGCCGTTGGTGTAAACACAAATATCAGCCGCAATCGCCATCGAGCGCCGCACGATATCCTCAGCGCCGACCTCCATCGGCAGCAGGGCGCGGGCCGCCGAAAGCGCGTAATTGCCGCCCGAGCCGATCGCCATGGCGCTGCCGTGCTCGGTAGCCTGCGGCTCCAGCACATCGCCTGTGCCAGTCAGGACAAGGCCGGTTTGCCGGTCAGCGACCAGCATCATCGCCTCCAGCCGCCGCAAATAGCGATCCGTACGCCAGTCCTTGGCGAGTTCGACGCAGGCGCGGGCCAGTTGACCCGGATATTGCTCAAGCTTGGCCTCCAGCCGCTCAAATAAAGTGAACGCATCCGCCGTTGCGCCGGCAAATCCCGCAATCACCTTGCCGCCGCCGATCCGCCTGACTTTTTTGGCGTTGGCCTTGATGACGGTCTGGCCGAGGCTCACCTGACCATCGCCGCCCATGACGACTTCGCCCTTTTTGCGCACCATCAGGATTGTTGTGCCGTGCCAGTCCATACTGCGAAGCCCTTGACATACGCTGGCGGGACCCGCTGGCGGTTCTTCGCGATCTATGGCGCTGGGGCGCCGATTGCAAGGGTGGAAAAGCCGGGGCGGACTTGCTACAGGTCGCGGACATCACCGGCGAGCGAAACATGCGAACAGCCATCATAGAGCGCAAGACCAGGGAAACCAGTATCCGGGTCGAGGTCAACCTTGACGGGACTGGCAAATCCGACATTACGACCGGCATCGGCTTTTTTGACCACATGCTCGATCAGGTCGCGCGCCACGGGTTGATCGACCTTGCGATCAAGGCCGAAGGCGACCTGCATATCGACCAGCATCACACGGTTGAGGACACCGGAATTGCGCTGGGGCAGGCGGTGCGCAAGGCGCTGGGCGACCTGAAAGGCGTCACCCGCTACGCCGAGGCGTTCTTGCCGATGGACGAGACCCTGACTCGCGTCGCGCTGGATATTTCCGGACGCCCGTTTCTGGTGTTCAAAGTCG
This sequence comes from uncultured Hyphomicrobiales bacterium, assembly GCA_903931945.1. GTDB lineage: Bacteria > Pseudomonadota > Alphaproteobacteria > Rhizobiales > Beijerinckiaceae > Terripilifer. The sequence continues at coordinate 10,916 of CAIZEI010000120.1, forward strand.
CTTTCCACACTGCCAAAATTGGTGTTTTCGATACCCAGCTGGTGCGTGAATTCTTCCAGGCCTTCGCCATGAACGCCGGCATCACTCTGCATGTCGAGACGCTTTACGGCGAAAACGACCATCATATCGCCGAGTCCTGTTTCAAGGGTCTGGCCCGTGCGTTGCGGGCGGGCGTCGCCATCGATCCGAGACGGGCGGGCGAAATCCCCTCTACCAAGGGCACACTCGCAGGTTGACCGGAATGACTGTTTACACAGTGCACGCACGCCCGGCGTCGCAAGGCGGCGACGATGAGGCCGCCACAATCTTTGTGCCCGAGGCTTTTTCGCGAGCCGCCTTCATACTGGGGCCGATCTGGCTGGCCTGGGCGCGCGCCTGGGTCGGACTGGTCCTTTGGCTGCTTGCGTTCGGAATTCTGGCTCTGGCCGCAGCGCGGCTTCGGCTGCCCCTACCGCTGGTCGAAATCTCGGGCTTCATCCTGGCTGGCCTGACCGGTCTTGAGGCCAACAATCTGCGCCGCGCTGCGCTCGAACGCCGGGGCTTTGGATGCCTTGATGTCGTTAGCGGCGTGACCGTTGAAGACGCAGAACGGGCGTATTTCAGCCGATCAGAAGACACGGCCAGCCCGGCCAGACGCGAGATCGGGGGGCCATTCACGCCTCCGGCCAATGACGTTGGCAGTCTGTTTCCATCCTCGGGGAGCCCGATTTGAGCGTCGCGTTAATCGACTATGGCTCCGGCAATCTGCATTCCGCGCGCAAGGCGTTTGAGCTTGCCGCTGCGAACGCAGGGATTGGGGGCAAAATCACGCTAACCAGCGACCCTGACGCCGTGCGCCGCGCAGACCGCATCGTGTTGCCGGGCGTCGGCGCGTTTGCCGACTGCAAGCGCGGGCTTGATTCGATTGCCGGGATGAACGAGGCGCTGAACGAGGCGGTCATCGCCGGTGGCAAGCCGTTTCTCGGCATTTGCGTCGGGATGCAATTGTTGGCCGCGCGCGGGCTCGAACATGGCGAGACCGCCGGGCTTGGCTGGATTGCCGGCGATGTCGTTGCGCTGAAGCCCGCCGATCCCGCGCTGAAAATCCCGCATATGGGCTGGAACAATCTGCTCGCGCGGCGCTCGCATCCCCTGCTTGACGGAGTTGCAACCGGCGAAAATGGATTGCACGCCTATTTCGTGCATTCCTACCATTTCATTCCCGATAATCCCGCCCACATCATCGCGACAGTCGAATATGGCGGCGAGGTCGCCGCGCTTGTCGGTCGCGATAATATTGCGGGAACGCAATTTCATCCTGAAAAAAGTCAGAAACTGGGGCTCGCCCTGATCGCCAATTTCCTGAGGTGGCGTCCGTGATTCTTTTTCCAGCGATCGATCTGAAACAGGGCCAGTGCGTGCGTCTTGTGCGCGGCGACATGAATCAGGCGACTGTGTTTAACGACGACCCCGCCGCACAGGCGCAGACCTTTGTCGCGCAGGGGTTCGAATATCTGCATGTGGTCGATCTCGATGGCGCGTTTGCCGGCAAGCCCGTCAATGCAGAGGCGGTGAGCGCGATTCTCGCCGCCTGCAAGATCCCCCTGCAGCTTGGCGGCGGCATTCGCGACATGGCGACCATCGAAGGCTGGCTCGCGCGCGGCGTCTCGCGCGTCATTATCGGCACCGCCGCAGTTCGCGACCCCAGCCTTGTGCGCGAGGCTGCGCGGCTTAATCCCGGGCGCGTCGCCGTCGGCATTGATGCGCGCAACGGACTTGTCGCCGTCGAAGGCTGGGCGGAGGTCTCCCAGCTCACCGCGGCGGAGCTTGGCAAGCGCTTTGAAGACGCCGGCGTTGCGGCGATTATCTATACAGATATCGCGCGCGACGGCGTGCTGGCGGGTCTTAACCTTGATGCGACGATGGCCCTGGCTGAAGCTGTTGATATTCCCGTTATCGCGTCGGGCGGCTTTGCCTCCATTGACGATGTCCGAGAATTGCTGAAACCCGAGCGCCGGAAACTGGCGGGGGCGATTGCAGGCCGCGCATTGTATGATGGCCGCATCGATCCAGCCGCAGCGCTGGCGCTGATCAGGGCGGCGGGGGGGAAGCGAAATGCTTAAACTCCGCGTTATCCCCTGCCTCGACGTAAAAGACGGCCGCGTCGTCAAGGGCGTCAACTTTGTCAATCTGCGCGACGCTGGCGATCCCGTCGAATGCGCCATCGCCTATGACAGGGCAGGCGCGGATGAATTGTGTTTTCTTGACATCACAGCCAGCCACGAGAACCGCGATACCATTTTTGATGTTGTGAGCAGAACTGCGGAAGCCTGTTTCATGCCGCTGACCGTTGGCGGCGGCATTCGAACCACCGACGATATCCGCAAGCTCTTGCTGGCAGGCGCAGACAAGGTTTCAATCCTCACCGCCGCAGTCGCGCGGCGGGAATTTGTGCGCGAGGCGGCGGAAAAGTTCGGCAGCCAGTGCATTGTGGTCGGCATCGACGCCAAGCAGGTCGCGCCTGGCAAATGGGAGCTGTTCACCCATGGCGGGCGCAATCGCACCGGGCTTGATGCGGTGGACTACGCCCGCGAGGTGGTTGCTCTTGGCGCAGGAGAAATTCTCCTCACCTCAATGGACCGCGACGGCACCAGATCAGGTTTCGACATCGCGTTGACGCGGGCGGTTGCGGACGCTGTCGCTGTGCCACTGATCGCTTCTGGCGGCGTCGGAACGCTCGATCATCTGGTCGCGGGCGCAAGGGATGGCCATGCGACGGCGGTTCTGGCCGCGTCCATATTTCACTTTGGCGAGTTCACGATACGTCAGGCAAAAGACTATATGGCCGCCCGCGGCCTGCCGATGCGGCTGGATTGAAGGGGTGCGCCATGGCTTTCACACTTGACGATCTGGCCGCGGTCATCGCCAGTCGCGCCGTTTCGACGGCTGAAAAATCCTATACCAAATCGCTGCTCGACAGGGGCGTGGCCCATTGTGCACGCAAATTCGGCGAGGAATCTGTCGAAGCCATCGTCGCGGCTGTCGAAAAAGACCGGAAAGCCCTGATCAAGGAGGCCGGCGACGTGATTTTCCATCTGATGGTGTTGCTGCGGGCCAGCGGCGCGGAGCTTTCCGATGTGATGGCCGAGCTTGAAGCCCGCACACAGCAATCCGGCCATGCGGAAAAAGCGGCTCGTCCTAAGGACTGATAAAACGCTTCCCGCATCCCGATTAAATTGTCATAAATATCAGGATTGCCCGGTTTCCGGCGGGCGGAGAGCCTTGATGAATGAGACGGTTTCACGGGACGTGACAAGCGAGCGCACAAGCGCCGACCTGTCGCCCTACCGCCAGTTCACCCGCGCCGAATGGGCTGCGCTGCGCGCCGATACGCCGCTCACGCTGACGCTCGACGATCTATTGAAATTGCAATCGATCAACGACCCCATTTCCATTGAAGAAGTTGTGGCCATCTATCTGCCTTTGTCGCGCCTGCTCGCGCTCTATGTCGCCGCGACGCAAGGGCTCTATAAAGCAACGCAACGGTTTCTCGGCGCCGAGGATGGCAAAACGCCCTATATTATAGGTCTTGCTGGGTCGGTCGCCGTTGGCAAATCGACGACGGCGCGCGTGCTGAAGGCGCTGCTATCGCGTTGGCCCAACACGCCCAAGGTTGAGCTGGTGACAACCGATGGCTTTTTGTTGCCGAACGTCATTTTGTCACGCGAAGGTCTCATGGAACGCAAAGGCTTTCCGGAGAGCTATGACGGCGCGGCGTTGCTCGCCTTCCTGGCTGCGGTCAAGGCGGGCGAACGCAATGTGCGTGCGCCGGTCTATTCGCACCTTGTCTACGATGTCGTGCCCGGGCAGGAAATCGTCATCGACCGGCCCGATATTTTAATTGTCGAAGGGTTGAATGTGCTGCTGCCCAACAAGCCCGGCAAGGAAATCCCCTTTGTCTCGGATTTTTTCGATTTCTCGATCTATCTGCACGCCGATGAGGCGATGCTCGAAGCTTGGTATATCGACCGCTTTATGCGTCTGCGCGGCACGGCGTTTCGCAATCCCCAATCGTATTTTCACCGCTACGCCTCATTGAGCGACGATGAAGCCCGCGTCACGGCTCAATCGATCTGGACGCGCATCAATCTGAAGAATCTGCACGAAAACATTTTGCCGACGCGCGCACGCGCAAGCCTCATGCTGTCAAAAGATCAACGCCACCGGATCGAATCTGTGGCCTTGCGCAAGTTGTGATAGGCGGCTGAAACCCGCAAGACCGGAGCTGTCGCTCCGCTTATGTGTCGGCTTCATAAAGCTCCTTGTCGAGCGCGGCATCGACGACGCCGTCTCGCGCGCCTTTGCAGCGGGGCAGCAGCAAAAGCAAAACGCAACTCGTCAACGCCCCACGCAACGACCACTCTATGCCGCCAGCTCCTATTTTTGGAGTTCAATAGGATGTGTTTAAATTGCCACATTTGTTATTCATTCATCACATCAATCGAAACGACTATTTCAATTTATCAATTGAACTTTATTTCGGGAGCCTTTTCGATCGGTGGCATTCGAAAATCGTCGTGAGCGAAACCGCGGCGTCATGCGTGCTTGGCATGGGAAATGTTGGAATTTTGGTGTTCCGGCCTTCACAAGCCTGTCATACCGCATATAGATTATAGGCGCAGGCTCCGATTTGGCCGGGGCGATTGGCGAACGAGGTGTGGGAGATTGACTCTTCACGTCCAGCCACCGGTGTCGCCGGAAGCGTGTCCGGCGCTCGTGCTCAACGCCGACTTTCGGCCGCTGAGTTACTATCCGCTGTCCCTGTGGTCCTGGCAGGATACGATCAAGGCGGTCTTTCTCGATCGCGTCAATATCGTTTCGCATTATGATAGATGTATCCGCAGCCCTAGTTTCGAGATGCAACTGCCGTCAGTCGTCTCGCTGAAGAACTATATCAAGCCATCGCGCCAGCCCGCTTTCACACGGTTTAACGTTTTCCTGCGCGACCGGTTCGCCTGCCAGTACTGTGGCTCAAAGGATGAGCTGACTTTCGACCACGTCGTCCCGCGCTCCAAGGGTGGCCTGACGACATGGGAAAACGTCGTTGCGGCCTGCTCGCCCTGCAATTTGCGCAAAAGCGACAAAATGCCGCGCGAGGCCCAGATGTTCCCCGCGCACAAGCCGTTCCAGCCGTCGGTCGTCGACCTCCACCGGAACGGGCGCCTCTTCCCGCCGAACTATCTGCACGAAAGCTGGCTCGATTATCTCTATTGGGATTCGCCGCTCGATCCGTGAGGGCTTTGCTTTCCGGGCCCCGATACCCGCCGCAGTGTGAGATTGATCCGGCCTCCTTCAGGTAGCAGGGTCGAACTGCCCGGCAGGATTTTATCGACGCCATGAAACATCAGTCGGGCCGGGCCGCCAAAAACCATGACGTCCCCCGACTCCAGCAAAACCGACTGTGTTTTGCCGCCCCGCACGGACCGGCCAAACCGGAACCGGCCGGAGTCCCCGAGGGATATCGAGACGATGGGAGCGGCAAGATCGGCTTCGTCACGATCCTGGTGCAGGCCCATGCGGGCGACTGGATCGTAAAAGTTCACCAGACAGGCCTCAGGCTGAGCGGCGGTGTTCGCCACCCGGCGCCAGATAGACAAAATGGAGTCCGGGATTGCGGGCCACGGACGCCCCGTATCAGGATGCGTTCGCTCGTAACGATAGCCACGAGCGTCAGAGATCCAGCCAAGTTCGCCGCAATTGCTCATCCGCACGGAAAAGGGCTTTAACGTCTGGGGCATACGCGGGGTGAACAGCGGCGCCTGCCGGATCACGCTCTCTATATCGGCAGCCATAGATTCCTGGCCGGCCCGCGCGAGCAGCGTTTTCCAAAGGACAACGCCCGGCGCGAGCGACAGCGGCCCGGTCAAAACTCAGGCCTTCGGGCCGCCGCGCGCGACACCCACTTTGGCCGGGCGCAGGCAGCGCTCGCCAATCGAATAGCCATCCTCGACCACTTCCCGGACTGTGCCGTTCGGGACACTCGGATCGGGGATTTCGAACAGCGCCTCATGCATATTCGGATCGAACTTCTGTCCCTTTGGATCAAGCTTTTTGACGCCATGACGAGCCAGCCGGGACTGGAAATCGCGTTCGGTCAGCTCAATTCCCTCAATGAAGGCCTTCAGCGGCGCGGAAGCCTCATCGCGGGCTTCTTCGCCGAGGCTTTCGATCGCCCGGTGGAGATTGTCCGCAAAGGTCAGCATGTCACGCGCCATGGACGTGACGCCATAAAGTTTGGCGTCAGAAATTTCGCGTTCCGTGCGTCGCCGCAGATTTTCCATCTCCGCCAATGTCCGCAACGCTTTGTCCTTAAGCGAAGCGTTCTCGGCGTTGAGCGCTTCCAGAACCGCAAAGGGGTCGGGCTCGGCGAGAGGTTCCGGCTGTGTGTCCCTGAGTTCTTCGGCGGGATGTTCGGTGTCATTCATCGTGCTGGGTCCCATCTGCTTCTACCCGGCATATCGGGCGGCGGCGTGGATAAATCAAGACAGTCTGCGCCGCAACGGACTTTGCGTCCTGGATCGCGGGTCACCCTTTGGCGGTTTCTGCGTTGGCGCGCCGCTTCCGCGGGGCAATCACGGAATCAGGCGTATTGAGCACATTCAGCATGCGCTTGCGAATGATATCCTGCCGCTGAGGCGACAGGATTTTTGCGCCTGTGAGGTCCGTGACATAGAAAACATCGACTGCTTTTTCGCCAAATGTCACAATATGCGCCGATCCAATGTTGAGGTTGAGATCCGATAGCGCCGTTGTAAGATCAAACAACAGCCCTGATCTGTCGAGACCGGAAATCTGGATGACTGTATAGAGGTTTGACAGGGAATTATCGATCATTGCTTCAGGCGGGATATTGAACGTACTCGCCGTCTGCGATCCTGTGGCGCTGCGGGCTGCCACTGCTTCCCCGAGTCGCATCTGGCCTCGCAGGGTCTTCTCGATCGTCTCGGCGACGCGCTGACCGCGCCTTATTTCATCTTCATCGCGGTCAAAGCCGCGATTGATCGCGATTGTATCGAGCGCCAGACCGTCGGTTGTTGTGAAAATCTGGGCGTCGACAATATTCGCGCCTGCCGCCGCGCAGGCGCCTGCGATGATCGACAGCAGCCGCGTATGATCGGGCGCGACGACCGTCAGTTCGGTGACGCCGCGAAAGGAATCCGTAGAGACCTCGGTCATCAGGGATTTGACCTCGATGTCAGCGATGCGCAGCAACTGGGCATGCGCAACCTTGCTCTTGAGATCGGCGCGGAGCCAGTAGGCGGGATAATGCCTCGCCGCATATGCATCGAAGTCAAGGTCTGACCATGTCCCCAGCGCTGAGCGCAATTCTTTCTTCGCAGCTGCAACTTTGGCGTCGCGATTGATCGTGGAGTGGCCGCCCGCGAGCACCACTTCGGTCTCCCAGTAGAGTGTGCGAAGGAGTTGGCCTTTCCAGCCATTCCAGACGCCCGGCCCCACCGCGCGGATGTCGCAAGCCGTCAGCAGCAGCAGCAGCCGCAAACGCTCCAGCGTCTGCACGCGCGCCGCAAACGTGCGAATGGTGTGCGGATCGGCCAGATCGCGGCTCTGTGCGGTGTCGGACATTACGAGATGATTTTCGACGAGCCAAGCGACGGTTTCAGTTTCCGCTTCGTCGAGTCCCAGGCGCGGGCACAATTCACGCGCAACGCGCGCCCCGGCAATGGAGTGATCCTCTTGCCGGCCTTTTGCGATATCGTGCAGGAACAACGCCACATATAGCGCCGTACGTCCAGAAATCGCCGCCAGCAATTCGGCGCACAGCGGCAAGTCGTCCTTCAGTTGGCCTGCTTCAATGGCCGCCAACACGCCAAGAGCGTTGAGCAGATGCTCATCGACTGTGTAATGATGATACATATTGAACTGCATCATCGCCACGATCTTGCCGAAATCGGGAATGAAACGACCTAGAACGCCGGCCTCGTTCATCAGTCGAAGCACGGTGTCGGGTTGGTCCCGCGAGACCAGAATTTCAAGAAACAACCGATTTGCCATCGTATTGCTGCGTAGTTTCGCATCGACCTTCTTGAGTGAGCGCGTCACCAGCCGGGTCGCATCGGGATGAATAGCGAGTTGATGATGATTGGCGAGCCAGAACAGCCGGATGAGATTGACGGGATCGCTGTTGAACACATCGTCATTCGTCACGGTTACGCGACCGAACTCTTCCGAAAAACCTGGCTCGACGATTTTCGATTTCGGACGACGCAGGCTACCGATGAACCGGTTGAGCGCAGCTTTTGGTTTAGCTTGTTTTTCCTCCAGCGCTGCGCAGACAATGGCTGTGAGATCGCCAACATCCTTGGCGATCAGAAAATAGTGTTTCATAAAGCGTTCGACATCGCTCATTCCGGCGCGCGTGACATAGCCAAGCCGGATCGCCACTGTGCGCTGCTGATCGAAAGACAGCCTGTCCTCGGCGCGGTTGGTGATGAAATGCAAATGGCAACGCACCCGCCACAAGAATTCCTCGCAACGTTCGAACAATTGCAATTCGCGAGCCGTGAACAACCCGGCCGTGACAAGCTCGGAGGCCTCCCGCACGCGATAGACATATTTTGCGATCCAGAACAGCGTGTTCAGGTCGCGCAGGCCGCCCTTGCTCTCCTTGACATTGGGTTCGACAAGATAGCGCGAACTGCCTGCCCGCTTGACCCTTGCGTCGCGTTCGGCAAGTTTTGCTGCGGCAAATTCGCGCGCTGTAGAGCGGACAATCTCTTTGTCAAAACGACTGCGCATTTCGGCAAACAGCGTTTCATCGCCGAGTATCAACCGCGATTCGAGAAGCGCCGTGCGCACGGTAATATCTTCGCGCGCTTGCCGCAGACATTCGTCGACGCTGCGGGTGGAATGGCCGACCTTCTGCTTAAGATCCCACAGAATATAGAGCATTGCCTCGATAACGCTCTCACCCCACGCGGTCTGCTTATAGGGCAACAGAAACAGGAGATCGATGTCCGAGCCTGGCGCCAGCGTTCCACGTCCATAACCGCCGACCGCCGCCACGCAAAGCCGTTCTGCGGACGAAGGATTGACCGCCGCATAAACATAAAGTGTCACATAGCGATAGATGGCGCGAATGATTTCATCTTCGAGACGCGAAATCTGGATCGCGCAATCGAGGCCGCGTCCATCCGCTTCCAGCCAGGCGCGCGCTTTTAGACGACCAGTGTCGAGCGCACTGCGGAATCGTTCGACGGCGGCCGTGCGCATCTCAACAGGCGCCCCCCGAAAAGTCACAGCCAGCTGGTCGATATCGCTATCAAGCAAACTCACATCGATGATGTTTCTGGGGCCTGCAGCCCGCGCTCGGGCGCGGCTCGGGGGCTTTGTATCCGGGACCGTCAGGCTCATTGTTTTCTCTATTTGGTTTTTGCTTCGACGCGAAGATCGCAAATCAGCTTGCGCCCGTTCATATGGCAAATGTTACGAGGCTGTGCATTCATATCGTAGTTTGTGACTCGCCAGCCGCCAGGCTCACGGTCCAGCATGGCAAATCCAAAGATCCCGGGTGCGGCAGAGCCAACGGTAACTGTGACGCCATCGATGACCATCCCCACGGGGTCTGACGGCGCGCTTGTATGCAATTCGTCCCCGCCATTGCCTGAAACGATCTGGATCGGCAAGTCCTCCTTGTAGGACATGATCTGGAACGTGTGGATATGACCGGATAGCAAAGCGTCCACATTCGCGGGGATGTCGTTGCGCCCGGCTTCCGCCAGTGTTTTATTATCGCCTATATTGAGGCCAAGGATATAAACGCCTGAAGCCCAGATAGGCCGATGGAGCGCCAGCCAGACCGGCCCTGAGGGCGCCAGCCTTGCAACATTGCGGAATTGCTTGCGATAGACATCGACAAGCCGGGGGGAGGCCCGCAATTCCGGCGCGCTGGCGACATCCATGACGACGAGTTTTGGGCCGCCAAGATCGATGGCGAAGGGCTCGCCAAGACTCAGGCAGCCGTCGGCCGAGACTGAAGGATAGGGATCGAGTGTCCGGCTCCAGCCCTTGCCGCCCCGGTCGCATTCCTCATGATTCCCGCGCACAAAAATAAACGGAGTGGATTCAAGCAAGGGGCGCGCAGGCTCAAAAAAGTCCTGTCGCCAGACCGGCCATTTATCGCCGAAGGGCGACCCGACGCAGCCCAGATTGTTCAGCGGACAGGGCGCCTCGCGATAGTCAAAATCGCCGAGGTGTATGACAAGGTCCGGTTTGAGACCTGCTTCGAGCGCCGAACCTTTGGCAAAAGGCCATGCCTCGCGATCATTACAATCCTGCACGGCTCCTGAGGAGATGCGGCAACCCGTATCGCCAACGAGAAGAATGCGCTCTGGATGCGGTTTGGGCAGCGGTAAGGCCTTGCCTGCAAGACTGGCGATTTTCGCCGACAATGGCACAGAAGCAAAGCAGACGCGAATGGGATAATTGGGGCCAGGCTCAGACCGCGCTGTCATGCCGGTCTGTTTGTTGTCGATAACAAGCGCCGGGCACAGGCTTTCCGGCTCGACGATCGCCCGCGCTTCCAGACCCGTGGACGTATATTGCACCCATTGATAGAGCGGCGCTTTGGCCAGCCCAGGCGTTGCAGCAGCGAGAACGCCGAGCGCTGCGACCGCGCGGACGGGAATGGAGAGTTGAAGCATCCCACCCCATAGCATGAAGCCTCTTGATCAGCCATTCCACCGCGATGACAGCCCAAATGATGGCGCAAGGCCGCCAGAGAGGCTGCAACAGTGCACAAGGCGGCTCGCCTATTTGCGCAAACCCAGGCCGCCAAAATCGCGGATCAGCAAAGTCAGCAGCAACAGGGCCAGAACCAGCGCCGCGATTTGCCAGAAACGCAGAGGATTGCGCTGATAGAATGAGCGCGTTGGCGCCATGCGGGGATTGCCAAGCGCCGCTCCCTGTTCGAGCTCATGCGCAAACTCAATAACATCGCCATAGCGCTGCTGGGGATCGACGGCGACAGCCCGCGCAATCGCAGCGTCAAGCCAGACGGGCAAGTCGGGACGGGCGCGCGACAAAGCGGCGTATTTGCCAAAGCGCGGCGTCATGAAGGGCTCGATCTCACCGTAGGGATAGGCGCCGCTGAACATGCGATAGAGCGTGACGCCGAGCGCGTAGAGGTCCGAAGCTTCAGCCCCTGGCTGTCCCTGAAACAGTTCGGGCGCCATGTAGCTTGGCGTGCCAGGGATATCGGCCGGCGGAAAATCCTCGATCCGTGGCGCGCGCGCCACGCCAAGGTCGATCAACCGCAGACCGCCATCTTCGGTCAGAATCACGTTGTCAGGCTTGATATCGCGATGGATAATGCCAGCGCGATGCAAAAGATCGATCGCTCGGGCCATTTTGACTGCGATCGCTACGCCCTCGGTTAAACTGATGGGCGATCTTTTCAGGCGCTGTTCCAGCGTCAGGCCTTCATAAAATGGCATGACTGAATAAAGGCGCGTCTGGCGACCTGGCGGCAGTTCAAGAATTTCCCCGATAAAGGGGCTGCGCACCTGCGCCGCCACCCAGGCTTCACGGGTAAAAGCAAGGCGGTAGGAGTTTTCAGACGCGACGCGGGGATGTGGAAACTTGAGCGCCAGGGGCCGTCCTGCATCGAGCGCAATGGCGTGGAAAAGGCGGCTGTATCGCCCGTCCGAAATCACCTCTCCGAGCCTGAAGCCATCGACCACGTCGCCGGGCTCGGGCAAAGGGGGAATTGGCAGGGCCTCAAAAACATGGCTCAGTTCGTCCTGATCAGCGGGCGGTAATTCGAGGATATCGGCCACCAGCGCTGTCGCATTATCCGAACTGCCTGCCGCGAGCGCCGCCTCGACAATTTCGCGCGCGGAGTCCTCCGGCGCGCCGCGCGCGTCCAGTAGCGACCTCATGCGGGCCTGGCTCAATGAACCATGCACGCCATCGCTGCACAGCAGGAAGCGGTCGTGCTGGCGCAGGCCTATAGCGGAATGATCGACCTTGACCGAAGCCTCAAAGCCGACCGCGCGCTGCAGGACATGAGAGAGTTCACCGCGCCCGGCAACGTGATCAGTCGTCAGGCAATCCAGACGCCCGCCGCTCAGTCGATAAATCCGGCTGTCGCCGACATGCAGAATATGCCCGCTCCGACGAGACAGAATCAGGCATGAAAATGTGCAGCTCATGCCTGTCAGGTTGGGGTCGGCATGGCCCTGCGCGTGAATCCACTGGTTGACCGCATCGAGCGCCCGCGAGGCGGCGCGCTGAACGCCGAGCGTTTCGGGCAGCGCGTAATAGGCGTCCAGAAACGAACGCACTGCTGTTTCCGCCGCTTCGCGCCCCCCCTTGTGCCCGCCGACGCCATCGGCAACCACCGCTGCAATCCCGCGCGCCGCGTTGCCTGTACAGGCTCCGACATAGTCCTGATTATCGGGACGGCGGCCCTTTTGCGTGGCAAAGCCGAACTGCGCCTTCAAACCGCGCCGCGCTTCCCTGTTCAATGGCGTTCCCCCAACCATACCATTCGAGTTGATCGTTGGCGCATCGCCAAGGCAACGACTGCGCAGCAGGAATCATAGCAACTGAAAGGACCCTGCGCCTCCCGGCCAACCTGAGGGGCCAGAGAGAGGTCGGGGCTCCCGGGCGATGGGCGCGGCGCCGCCGGATTTGAGCGAAGCTGATTGCGCGTGTTTTTCCACCGCTCCCCCCTTGCGGAAACCAGGCCCGCTTCCCAACTTGTGAGCTGCGCGGGCCATTGTGGACGCGCAATTTGACGGCGCCCCGCCTTTGGGGGCCGGGCGTCGTGTCGCTTCTCAGGAGGACATACCATGCGTAACTACGATCTTTCGCCACTCTATCGCACCACTGTCGGATTTGACCGGCTCTTCTCATTGCTCGATCAGTATTCAGGTCCCGGGCAGGCGCCATCCTATCCACCCTATAATATCGAGCGCACGGGCGAAAACGCCTATCGAATCACTATTGCTGTCGCAGGTTTTGCTGAATCCGACCTCAGCATCGAAACCCGTGACAACAGCCTGTTGATCCGCGGCGCGAGCGAGACCAAGCCAGCGGAAAACGACAACGCGCCGAAGACCGAGATTTTGCATCAGGGCATCGCCGCCCGCGCATTCGAGCGCAGGTTCCAGCTTGCCGAGCATGTCCAGGTAACGGGAGCCGACCTGAGCAACGGGTTGCTGCACATCGACCTCGTGCACGAAGTGCCCGAGGCGCGCAAACCGCGCCGGATCGAAATCGGCAGCCCCCGCACTGTCGACGTCGAGCCCCGCAAGGTTGCGTAACTGACAGGATCAGACGCAGGAATCGCGCGCTCCGCAAACGGGCGCGCGATTTTTATTACGCGGCCTGGCAGGCTGCGCAATGGCCTGCAACCTCGATCATTTGCGTTCGCCGCAGAAATCCACTGTCTTTGGCCAGAACCGCGAGGCTGCGATCGATACCCTCCGAGGTCGCTTCGGAGACAGAGCCGCAGTCATCGCAGATCAGAAACACGACCGGCTGGCTGTCATCATGGCCATGCGCACAGGCGAGAAACGCATTGCGCGAGGCGAGCCGGTGCACCAGTCCGCTTTCGACGAGAAAATCAAGCGCCCGATAGACGGAAATGGGCGCAGGCCGTTTGCCTGTGCCAGCGGCCAGAATATCGATCATCTCATAGGCGCCGACGGGGCGACCCGCAGCGCAGAGTTCATCGAGAATGCGCTGGCGCGATTCGGTCAGTCGCAGCCCTGCCCCCTGTCCGGCTCGCGCCGGATCATGCGCGCAATGAGAATGGTCGCGCACGGTCGCAACAGAGTGAGGCCCGGCGCCGGGGGGATTGCGATGCAATGGATTCATGCGAGCAGTATAACAAATCAGGTGCAGAATTCGAGGTGTTTTTGCCGATGTGCGCAAAATCGCTGACGCTGACCTGCGCGCTCAACACGAGGCCCTGCGCCTCCTCGCAATCCCGGTTGCATATGCGCGCCAGGATCGACGAGAGCGACGAAAAAAGCCGAAACCTTGGGTTCCGGCCAAACTCGCGGCAGAGAGAGATCGACCGGACGCAGCTTGCGCCGGTATCGCCTACTTGATCTTGGTTTCCTTGAACTCGACGTGCTTGCGCGCGACGGGATCGTATTTCTTCATCGCCAGCTTTTCGGTCTTGGTGCGGGCGTTCTTCGACGTCACGTAAAAAAAGCCGGTGTCGGCAGTCGACAGAAGCTTGATCTTGATGTTGGCGACTTTGGCCATGGTCTGGTCCTGTTGCGGGCCCCGGAGGGCGAAAAGTAACCCTCACGGGCGATAGCCGGACAGCGGACAATCCGCTCCGGCAGGATTGCCGCGCAAAATACGGAGGACCGCCCGGAAGTCAAGGGAGCGCGGCGCCATTCCTCGCCTTTCGGCCTGCGCGACCCATTGGCGTCAAATCTCCCGCCGCTCCCAGCCCTTGCGTCCGGTCGTATAAACCGGCGTTGGCGCATGCGGGTTGAGTCCCCCGGCGAGCCGGTTCGCCAGTTCGCGCAGCATCACTTTGGTGATCGGGACGGCGCCCATATCGAGCGCTTCAGGAATCGTGGGCCAGTCGAGTGCGACCAGTTCCATGGACGCTCCGACCTTGCCCTCCACCGTCCCGGCGATGGCGCCGGCTTCAACGCAAAGGAAAAAAGTGTCGAACCGCAGTCTGTTGCGCGGAGGTGTAATGGCGCGACCGATGAAATGCACGTCGTCGAGCGCCGGAAACATATTTTGTGCGGCAAATTCAGTCCATGCGCCCTCGGGCGGATTTTCCGGAGCCCCACAATCAGCCACGCCGATCAACAATCCGGTTTCCTCAAAGGTTTCTCGGATCGCTGCCAGAGCCAGGGCGCGCGCCGCCTGCGGCGAGGGCCGGCGCAAGCAGGCCATGAGTTTCAGCTCGGTTGCGCTGTTGAGCGCCCCCGCAGCGCTCATCCGGCGATCGCCGGGTTCGACCCTGCCGCCAGGAAAGACAAATCGCCCCGGCATGAATTTATGGCTCTGGTTGCGCTTGCCCATCAACACGCGAGGCTGGACCCCGGTGCGGTCCACGATCATCAGCGTTGCAGCCATGCGCGGACGGGCGCCAGTGAATTCCCCCGCCATGATGCGCGCCCAGAGATCGCGCGTGAGTTCAGCCGCAAAATCCTGCGGGTAAGGCAGGGCTGAACTCATGCAGTCGACGTCGGCGCGGCGCGGTCGAAACCGTGCATCCCCAGCGCCCATTGCAGCCCGATCAGCGCGCCCTTAAAACGCGGCAGCAGCGTGAGGCTGAGAATGACCACCATCGCCGGCCAGATGGCCATGTGAATCCAGATCGGCAAATCGTCGTTCGTCTCTTCAACGAACAGCATGCTGGCGCCAACAATATGACCGACCACCAGAATCGTGAAATAGGGCGGCGCATCGTCCGCGCGGTGGTGGTGAAATTCCTCGCCACACCGGGGGCAGGCGTCATTCACTTTCAGATAGGCGTAAAAAATACGGCCTTCGTTGCATCGCGGGCAACGGCCCATGAAACCGCGTCGTAAAGCCTGCCACTTGTCGCGATTGGCGATGGAGATTGTCGTATCGGCGGTCAGCGTCATCTCTTCTTACCTCGCCCCATGGACTTGCCTTTTGGAGGAATGGCGGGTTTCTTACCATTGGGCAATGTGTCGCGTCTGCCAAATTTTCGGGACTTTGGCGCTCCGCTTCCGCTGCTGACCATTTCAAAGCGCAGCGCGCCGGCCATCGGCGCGGCCTCCACCAGTTTGACTTCGACCGTGTCGCCAATCCGGTAGGTCTCGCCAGTCCGGCTGCCGATCAGCGCGCGCAAGGCTTCATCATAGCGATAGTAATCGAGCCCGAGAGTCGCGGCTGGAACGAACCCGTCTGCGCCGGTTTCACTCAATTTGACGAAAAGTCCGGCGCGGGTCACGCCGCCAATGCGTCCCGGAAAAACAGCGCCAATCCGGTCCGCAAGAAAAGTTGCAATGAGCCGGTCGTTCGTCTCGCGTTCGGCGGCCATGGCGCGGCGTTCGGCGGCGGAAATGCGCACCGCGATGTTTGCAAGTTCATCGGGCGCCATATCGGGCAGTCCATCGGCGCCCATATCGAGCGCGCGGATCAAGGCGCGATGCACAATCAGGTCGGCGTAACGACGGATGGGCGAGGTGAAATGCGCATAGCGACGCAAATTAAGTCCGAAATGCCCGTAGTTCTCGGATGTATATTCCGCCTGCGCCTGCGTTCGCAAAATCGTTTCATTAACCGCGGTCTCGTGCTCTGCGCCTCTGGCCGCAACCAGAATGCCATTAAAATTCCTGGTCTTCATCGGCTGGCCACGCGTGATCTTGATATCGAGGCTGGAGAGAAATTCCGCGAGCGCGTGTATTTTTTCGGTCGTCGGCGCATCATGGGCGCGATAAATGAGTTGCTGGCGCTTCTCTTCCAGAGTTTCGGCAGCTGCAACGTTGGCAAGGATCATGAATTCCTCGATCAGCCGATGCGCATCAAGGCGCGGCGGGATGATCACGCGGTCAATCGCGCCGTCGGGTTTCAGCAGGAGTTTGCGTTCGGGCAATTCGAGATCCAGCGGCGAGCGATGTTCGCGCTCGCGTTTCAGCGCGCTGTAAGCGCCCCAGAGCGGGCGCAACACGGGCGCGAGCAGCGGCTCCGTGATTTCGTCCGGAGCGCCATCGATGGCCGACTGCGCCTGCGCATAGGCAAGCTTTGCAGCTGATCGCATCATAATCCGGTGGAAGGAATGCCGGCGCTTGCGCCCGTCCGCCCCGATCGCCATGCGCACGGCGATAGCCGGGCGGTCGGCATGGGGAATCAGCGAACATAAATCGTTGGAAATCCGCTCGGGCAGCATGGGGACAACGCGGCCCGGAAAATACACTGAATTGCCCCGGTCGAGCGCCTCCCGGTCGAGGCTGGAGCCGGGCCGCACATATGCCGCGACATCGGCAATCGCGACGATGAGGACGAAACCGTCTTCATTCTTCGGATCGATGTCGGTTTCGGCGTAAACGGCGTCATCGTGGTCGCGCGCATCGGCGGGGTCGATGGTGACGAGCGGCATGGCGCGCCAGTCCTCGCGGCCCTTCAATGTCAGCGGCTTTGCGGCAGCGGCTTCGGCGAGCGTCGAATCGCCGAAGTCAACGGGAATGCCGTGTGTTTTCAAGGCAATCAGGCTGATCGCGGCCTCGCTTTTGACCGAACCCAACCGCTCCCGCACTTTGGCTCTGGGCGCGCCGCGTGATCGTTCGGCGACATCCACTGACACCAGATCGCCATCGACGGCATCGCCTCGCTCGTCTGGCGAAATCGCAATCTCGCGGTCGCGCGATTTCTTGTCGACGGGCGCCAGCCTGCCGCCGCCATCCGGCGTTGCGTAAAACACGCCCAGAATGCGGGATTTCGCCTTCGGCAGGATCTTGATAACCCGGCCCGAGAAGGGGGGCTCGCCAGTCTCAAGCTCCCTGCCAGGTTCGACACGCATCAGCACGCGGTCGCCAATACCGGGGATGGGTTCTCCCGGGCGGGGCTTGCGCGGCGTCCACACCGCTATTTTGGGCGCAGGCCCTTGCATCGCGGGGTCCCATTCGGCGGGTTCCGCGATAAGGTCGCCATCCCGGTCGCGCCCGGCGATATTGGCGACCACGACAGGCGGCAATGCGCCAGCCTTGATCAATGTTTTGCCGCGTCTCTCGACAACGCCCTCAACTTCGAGTTCCTTGAGGAGGTGTTTCAACGCCACACGATCGTCGCCTCGAA
>CAIZEI010000121.1 GCA_903931945.1 uncultured Hyphomicrobiales bacterium
AGGAGGCCGATATGCGGGTCGACTCTTTCGACAATCTCCCCATCCAACTCAAGGACGAGGCGCAACACACCATGCGCTGCGGGGTGTTGCGGGCCGAAATTGATGGAGAAGTTGCGGGTGGAAGGTTGGGAGGTCATAGCAAAACCTTGGCGCACGCCTGTGAAAATGCAGCAGGCAATAGGCAGTAGGCAGTCGGCAGGGATGCGATCATTTGCTTTGCCTGTCGTGGTGCGATTGCAGATTACGAATTAGGGATCGCAGCATTCGACCGGCTGAATCGCAAAGATCAAGCCACGGCTTCATTGACTCCGAACCCGCCAATTTCACTCGATCGGCAAGCATCAGGTGTGTTTCCAGTTCTTTCAAAGAACCCTGCGCCGTTCGTAAAAAGTTCACATAGGACCCCGTGCTGTCGCGCCCATAGCCTTCGGCAATGTTGGCGGCTACGGACACCGCCGATCTACGCATCTGAGACGTCATACCGTACATTTCATCCTTGGGAAAATCTCTGGTCAGCAGATAACATCCTTCAGCAAGGTTCATCGCGTCCTGCCAAACTTTGAGGTCGCGATATGACCGTACTTCGCTCAGGCCCACCGAACCTCCAATACTGATCCTACTGCCTACTGCCTACTGCCTACTTCGCCTTCTCATCGCCCGGAATGACATACTCAGTCCCTTCCCAGGGCGACAGAAAATCAAACTGGCGATATTCCTGATTGAGTTTCACCGGCTCATAGACGACACGCTTCTCAAGGTCGTCGTAACGCACCTCGACAAACCCGGTCATGGGGAAATCCTTGCGCAGGGGATGTCCGTCAAACCCGTAATCGGTCAGAATCCGTCTCAAATCGGGGTGGCCTGTAAACAGCACGCCAAACAAATCGTAGACCTCGCGCTCAAACCAGTTCGCTGCTGGAAAGAGTTCGACCGCCGAGGCAATCGCCTCGCCATCGCCGAGCGGCGCCTTCACGCGCACGCGATGGTTCAGCGCGGCGGACAAAAGGTGATAGACCACCTCGAAGCGTTTTTCACGCGCAGGATAGTCCACCGCCGTAATGTCGATGAAACAATTGAACCTGCAGGCCGGGTCATCGCGCAGAAAGGTCAACGCGGCGATGATATTGGCCGCGTCAACGGTTACGTTTAAATCGCCAAACGCAACCGACGCTGCCGCGCCGGGCAGCGCAGCGGCGATATTCGTTGCAAGGGCGTTCAGCGCGTCATCCATGTCCAAGGCTTTCCCTAGCGCTCGATCGTGCCCAAACGGCGAATTTTCTTCTGCAACAGCAGCACGCCGTAGAGCAGAGCTTCTGCCGTTGGGGGACATCCCGGCACATAGATGTCGACCGGCACGATCCGGTCGCAACCACGCACCACGCTGTAGCTGTAATGATAATAGCCACCGCCATTGGCGCATGAGCCCATGGAAATCACATAGCGCGGCTCCGGCATCTGGTCATAGACCTTGCGAAGCGCCGGCGCCATTTTATTGGTCAGCGTGCCTGCAACGATCATCACGTCGGACTGGCGCGGCGAGGCGCGTGGGGCAAAACCGAATCGCTCGGCGTCATAGCGCGGCATCGACATCTGCATCATCTCGACGGCGCAGCAGGCCAGACCGAACGTCATCCACATCAGCGAGCCCGTCCGCGCCCAGTTGATGAGGTCGTCCGTCGCCGTGACAATAAAGCCCTTGTCAGCAAGCTGGTCGTTCAGCCCGAGGAAATAGGGATCGTTTGCGCCGATCGGCTGGCCGGTTGCAGGATCGATGATCCCGCGCGGCGCAGGCGCGACCAATGGCCGCGCAACGAGGGGGTCGGTCAGTCCCATTCGAGGGCTCCTTTGTTCCACTCGTAGATAAAGCCGACGGTCAGCACCGCCAGAAACAGCATCATCGACCAGAAGCCGAAGACGCCGATGTCCTTGAACGCCACAGCCCACGGAAACAGGAAGGCGACCTCCAGGTCAAAAATGATGAACAGCAGCGACACAAGATAGAATCGCACGTCGAATTTCATGCGGGCGTCGTCAAAAGCGTTGAACCCGCATTCATAGGCGGCCAGTTTTTCAGGGTCCGGCGCCTTGAAGGCCAGAATGAAGGGCGCAATCGTCAGCGCGCCGGCCAGTCCGCCAGAGATGGCCATGAAAATTACAAGCGGCAGATAGGATTCGAGAAGCGCAGGCATATCGAGCGTCCAGCTTGGCGTGGCGCCCCGGTCACGGTCCCGGGCGACGCGCAGCCGGGCCTCGGAACAAAGGCTGGGGGAGGACTATCGCAGCGCACACCGGCGTGCAAGCCACGAAACGGAATTATGCGATGGGCATAACGTCCAAATGGACTATGCGATAGGCATAATGCCCATATGGTATGCAACCACGCCTACGCTCGCCCCGGCTGCAATCACCCAGAGCGGGTTGCGCCTGAAGGCGATCATGAACGCCGCCGACCCCGCCGTCAGCGCAAAAGCGACAAAATCGTGATCCGCCGCGCGCGCCGTCACGGTTCCCGACGCCAGCGTCAGGCCCACAACAATCGGCGCAAGGCTGGTTTTGACGGCCCTGACCCAGAGCGCTTCCTTGCGCCCCTCCATGAGCCGGCCGACCGTAAACGCCAGCATACTTGGCGGCACGACAATGGCGAATGTGGACACGAGGAGCCCGGCCAACCCTCCTGCCTGCCAGCCGATGAAACTGACAATCAGCATGTTCGGGCCGGGCGCGAGTTGCGACAGGACGACTGAATGGGCGAACCCCTTGTCGTCCATCAGGTGATAATTTTCTACGATCTGGCGGTGGAACTCGGGAATCAACGCGCTCGCCCCGCCAATCGCGAACAGCGAGACCGTCGAAAAAGCTGTGAAAAGCGCCCAGACCTGATCGCTCATGCGCGCCGACCGTTATAAAGCGCCCAGCCGATGGCGAGCGGCGCGACGCACACGACCACAACCCACATCGGCCAGCGCGCCACTCCGACAACCCCGAACGTCGCCATGCCAGCAACAAGCGAGGCGATGCTCGGCGAAATCCCTTTGGCGAGCCGCGCCCCCGTGCCGAAAATCAGCCCCGCCGCAGCCGCCGCGCCGCCCGCCGTCGCGGCGCGGACATCCGGCAGATAGGAATATTTGTCGTAAACCATGGCGATGCCCAGCAGGATCAGCAGCGGCGCCACCAGAAGGGCGCCCACGCAGGTCACCGACCCCAGCGGCCCCTGATTCCGATCGCCGATCATCACCGACGCATTAAGGAAATTGCCGCCGGGTAAAATGGAGCAGACTCCGAAAAGTTCGACAAATTCCTTTGATGTCAGCCATTTCCGGCGTTCGACAATGACATATTGAGCGCTCACGGCAATGCCGCCAAACCCCATCAGCCCGATCATCAGAAAACCGGTGAAGAGATCGAGCAACGAAATCTTGCCGACGGGCGTGGCGGTGTGGGTTGGATCGGCAGTCAAGACAGCTCCCGCACGCGGCGCATCAAAAATTTGACGCCTGTCTAACCTCTGGCGGCGCAGATGCAAACCGGGAACGAATCTTCAGCCGGATCGCCTCCCTTCCCGACGCACGGCGGAGACAGGCGGTGGTGCGGCGCCTTACCGCAGCGAAAGCCCCATGCCGTTCAGATCGAGGTTCAGGATGAGGCCCTTCTGAATGCCGGAGACTTCGAGCACAGCGCCTTTCTGGTTGACAAGCACCACAGCCTCGGGGCCCCGCACGATGGCCGCTCCGGCGCTGCCCGCGCCATAGACGCCCTCGACGTCCCCGGCTCGGACAATGTTGCGAACGCGTCCGCGCAGAACCGTTTTGGAGCCGCCGAACGTCAATCCGTAGCTCAGGCCGCCGATCGACAATGCGTAACGTCGACCGTGGAAGAATAACGTTCCGTCTCCGACCGAGCCGCCAATCACGAACCCGGCTTTGAAAATCGTCAGGGTGATCGAACCGTCATCCGCGCGGGCCGATACGCCTCCGACGCATGAGAGGACGAGCGCTGCCAGCGCCGCCCGAAAAATGTTTGAGCTGGACATGGACTGGCTCCTGTTTGAAACGCCGGACCGACCGTCAGCGGCGGGTACGCGACCCTCGCAGCATAGCACCGGCGGGATTTTCTCACCATAGAGGAATGACCGAGGGGCGATCTGCGCCTGTCGCCATTGCGAATCCCACCTGCCGACACGTTGGAAACCAGCCACAGGACGACGATAAAACGGGCGGAGAATTCGGCAATGTTATGTTTTTGCTGCAATTCCCGTCTCCTTCAGCCGCGGCAGCAGCGCCAGCGCGTTTTCGTGGTCGATAGCCGCGCGCATGGAGACTGTCAGCGGATAGTCGTCGAGCTCATGGATGCCATGGCCGGGTTGCACGAAGGGGTAGTCGCTGCCGTAAAGAATGTGCGATTTCGGGAAGAATTGCAGCATCGCGGCCAGTTGCGGCGCGCTGCTGGCCGACGCCGTGTCGCAATAGAGCCGCTTCAATTCGTGTTCAATGCCGTTGGGGTTATTGGCGCGAAAACCGGCGTTGTACTCGCCGACATGGGCGATACGCGCGGCGAGAAACGGCAACGCCCCGCCGCCAAGCGAGAAGATGAATTTCACATCCGGACAGCGCGCGAGCGTTCCATTCAATACCAGACTTGTTATCGTGCGCGTGGTGTCGAGGGGAAATTCGATCCCTTGCGGAATCAGGCCGGGAATGAGCGTCGCCGTGCATTGATGCATCGAGGGATGCACATAGACCACGCATTTGCGGCGATTGAGCTCTTCGAAAACAGGCGCAAAGGCGGGATCGCCGAGCGATTTGCCATCGTAATTCGAGAGCAGGCCGATACCGTCGGCCTTCAGCGTCTCGAGCGCATATTCGATTTCTTTCAGCGCGCCCTCGGTGTCAGGCGGCGCGACAACGGCGAAAAAACCGAAACGTCCGGGATGATCATGCACTGCGCGAGCGGCGCATTCGTTCCAGTCGCGCGACAGGCGCCGCGCCGCCCGGATGTCGCCGAACCACACGCCCGGCGTCGATACCGAACCGATGGCGCAGGCAATGCAATGCTGGTCCATAACCTCGATTGCGAGTTCCGGAGTCCAGCCCAGCAGTTTTTCCTTGTTGGCGCCGCCGTGCGTATAGCCGGCAATGCGCTCCTGCTCTTCGACCATATAGGCGCGGGGCAGGAAGTGGTGATGGATATCGATACGACGCGGCGTCATTTTCGCCATAGGTCTGTTCCCTGATTGCGAATGCGATTATTCCGGCTTGATATGCGCGGCTGCGATGACCTTGCCCCAACGGACAAGTTCCTGTTTGAAGACCTCGCCAAATTCGGCTGAGGTCATGGGCATGGGCTCGGCGTTGAGCACCTTCAGGCCCTGAAGCAATTTTGGATCTTTGAGCGATGCGCTCATGGTC
This sequence comes from uncultured Hyphomicrobiales bacterium, assembly GCA_903931945.1. GTDB lineage: Bacteria > Pseudomonadota > Alphaproteobacteria > Rhizobiales > Beijerinckiaceae > Terripilifer. The sequence goes on from CAIZEI010000121.1 coordinate 5,406, forward strand.
GCGTTGAGCCTGGCGATAACCTCAGGCGGCGTGCCCGTCGGCGCGGCAAGGCCAAACCACACGCCATTGTCGTAGCCCGGAACGAATTCGGCGACAGCCGGAAGATCGGGATAGGCGGGCGAGCGCTTGAGCGTCGACACCGCAAGGCCGCGCAACCTGCCATCTTTCTGATAATCGGCGGACGGCAGATTGCTGAACATCAGTTGCACGCTGCCGGCGAGCAAATCGGTGAAGGCCAGCGCCCCGCCGCGATAGGGCACATGCGTCATCTCGACGCCAGCCAACTGCTTGAACAATTCGCCAGCCAGATGCGGATCGGAGCCATTGCCAGCCGAGCCATAATTGATCTTGCCGGGATTGGCTTTGCAGTAGGCGATGAATTCGGCCAGCGTTTTTGCCGGAACGGAGGGATGAACGAGCATCACCAGCGGCGCGACGCCAAACGGCGCCACGGGAACGAAATCGCGCGCGAAATCAAAATCCAGATGATCGTAAAGCAGGTTCGACAGCACGGCGCCCTTGGAAATCGCGAACAATGTATAGCCATCGGCGGGCGCGCGATGGACAATATCGGCGGCGATGTTGCTGCCCGCGCCGGGCCGGTCGTCGACGATAAATGTCTGCCCGAGCCGATCGCCAAGCACCTCGCCGAACAGCCGGGCAAGCACGTCCGAGGAGCCGCCGGGCGCTGTGGGATTGACGATATGGACAGGGCGCGTGGGATAGTCGGCGGCCCGGGACGGCGTTGAAATCAACGCTGCGGCCCCCGCAGTCAATAACACATCCCGACGTGATAACATGCGCTCCCCCCAGGTTTTGCGCGAGGATATCTGTTTTTCAACGCGCGGGATATATGGAATTACACGTTGGCCCTGAAACGAGACGCGGCGACTTTATGCAATGCTGATTTTTGAAACTTTACAGGCTGCTAAACTCTGAATATGTTTCTGTCCAAGAGGCTACGATAAATTGTTATAAACAGCAACTTCTCAATGCTGCTTAAATCAAAATCTCTTCGTTATGGGCTTACATCGTAAAAAAAATTATTTTATCGACCAGAAGATATTTGGAGCGTTAAATTATGAGCCAAGGGAAATTGGCGGCTATTGTCGCAGCTCTCCTGAGCATGTTCGCTGGATTTCAACGCGCTGCTTTTGCGCAGACACCGTCAACGGTGGCGAGCCAGAGAATCGAAGAGGCATTGCAAAACATCACTATATTGGTGCGCGACGGCCGCGTCGGATACGCGACGTTCTGGGATGGCAACAAGTATGTGCAATGCCGACGTATGCCGGGTGGAGAATTGCGATGCGAGGCTGCCGGCGCTTTACTGCAACCTTCGCTGAAACTCGTATTGACGCCTGAAC
>CAIZEI010000122.1 GCA_903931945.1 uncultured Hyphomicrobiales bacterium
ATTGACCGATGGTCAAACCGAAGCATTCGGCGCGTCAGCGCCGGCGCGCGTTCGCGCTTGCCAACGGCGATGTGTCAAGTCACATCGCCGTTGGTATTATACCAACGGCGCGGCGTCCTGACTCATGGGGGATTCCCCTAGGCGCGAAAGTTCTGATTCTTTCGGCGAGAGAAGAGTTGCGCCTTGCCTTCAGCCGTGGAATTGCGAACCGGCGATTCCGTGGCTTTATGTAGCGCTTGGCAAGGCAAGCCAGCCACAGCCATCAGAGCCGGCGATTGTTGTCGCAGACGGAACCGCCTGAGTCGACCCGCCACTTTCCCTACCCGCCGAGCGCCATCCGCAATTCAAAACTTTGAATCTGTGCGAAAACTTGCGACAGCCAGGTCCGCAAGGCCGATTTCACCACAATCGACATATCGCTTGGGGGCGCCAGCAAGAATCGAGACAGCGAGACATCCGCGCGCTCCATGGCGTGAGCGACCACCGGGTCAAGCGCGGGAATTTCAAAATCGCGCAACGGCGGGAAACGGTCGCTGCTCGCGTCGCCGTCATCCTGGCCCGCAGCGCCGCGGTTGCGCACCAGCGCCAGATTGAGATCAGGCCATTGCGCCAACAGGCCTGTTACAGCATCAAGGCATTCATTGGAATTGTCCACGGCCAATAGAAAAATGGGCGTAACGCCTTGCCGACGGGCTTCTTCCAGAAATCCGATCTCGCGCACCATATTGAAAAAGCCCTTCCAGGAGCGCGCCCACAGATCGACCACTTTCGGCGTTTCGTCCGAAACAAGCAACCGGTCGAACAGCGCAATCTGCCCCTTGACCGAAGCCAGATCCGCAACCTTCGCCTGCTGCGGAAAGCGGAGGGCAAACGGGGATTCGTGCGGGTCCGTATCGAAGCCGATAAAGTTTCTGCGCCGCGACAGAAAATAATCGCCCAACAGACGCGCGGCGGTCGTCACTCCTACGCGTCCGCGCGGCGAGCACACGATATACACGTAGGTTTGGCTGCCCATGGCCAGCCCCGTTCTGATCTTGAGGTCCCGACCTATCGTTTCACGGGCTTGGAACCGAGCAACGCCAGCAGACCGACGCGGTCAAACTCGGCTGAAATATTGCGCAACCAGGTGCGGACATACCCGCGCAACACGAAAGAATATTTCGCCGTGTCGCCCTCGGCCGTCTGGTTGTCGACGAAGGTCCGGAATGGGACCCCGGCCAGCTCGACCTGCTCGTAGGCCATTTCATTGAGCTTGGGGATGGTCACATCGCCGGCGTGTTTGATCTTCTTGAAATAGGAAGCGTATGTCGCCGGGTCCCACTCGAAAAAAGTCGTGTCGTTGATGAAATTCTTCACAAGGAAATAATTTGCGTCCGAGACATAGGGGGCCGTCTCGGCGATTTCATCAAGCGAGGAGATGGACGAACCCAGAATATGGAACACCACGAAAGTGAACTGCCCCTCGCGCGCAGCGTCCAGAAAGCCGATTTCCTTCAGCGCCGCGAGCGTCGCGCCAAGCTGTCCGGCGCGCACGTCAATCACTGAAACCTTGGCGCCCGCGCTTGTCAGCGTGTCAATGATTTTCATCTGGTCGGCCGTATGCGTGACGTCCACGATATCGGTCAGGCCGGGATGGAAACGTTTCAGCGTGCCGCGCGGCGATTCAGTATCGAACGCGCGCGCAACCACATTGTTGGCGGCAAGGTAATCGAGGAGAACCCGGGACACTGTCGTCTTGCCGACGCCCCCCTTGTCGGCGCCCACGAGTATTACTGCTGGCTTCATCTCATGCACTCCGGTGGCCCGCCCGCGCCGCCCGAGCCTGAAAAAATCATGCCCTGCCGGGTCCGATCAGCCTTACAGGCGGGACCTATAGCATTTATCGATGTGAGCTGCGACTGGCGTTAAGCATTTGTTAGGAAACATGGTTAAGTTGCGTTCAGCTGGCCTTGCGGCCTGTCGCGGCATAATAGGCGCGCTTGGCGTAGGCGCGCAATTTACGCCGGAGCATTTCACGCCTGAAGGCTTTGTCGAAGCCTTTTGTTGCAGCGGGCGAGACCGAAAATGCGATATCGGCGATCGGCAACTTGTCCGGCCGCAGTCTGTCGATCATCGGATGGTCCGGAATAGCGCAGGAATCGGTCACGATAATGCCTTTGTCGAGCGTCCGCCGGCGTGTAAATTCAATCGTGAATTGCACCCCCGGCGAGTATGCGGATTTGGATTCATCATAGGCGATCTTCCAGAGGAAGGAGTTTTTCCCGCTGCTCAACACAATGCCCATCGCGACGGGAACGCCATCCAGTTCGAGCGAATCAACGTGGCATTTGCCCTCAGCCGAAAGCCGGCGCGTCATGGTGCGCACGAATGCGGCGGTCGATGGGTCGCACAGCAAGGCGGTGCCTCGCCCACCTTTCCAGCCACTGGCTTCGAGCGTCAAAAAGGATTCCACCGCCATCCTGATGTCGGCGGGTTTGGAAACACTGGCGTAGACAAGTTCGCCGAGTTCCGACAACCGCCGCCGTAACCGCCTGATTTCTTTGATATGCTTGGTGGACATCGCCTTGTGCAGCATCGTCTCGACATCGCCGCCGCCAAACAGGATAGCGCGCTCGCCCATTTCGACAATGCGAATGTCGAGCGATTTTGCCGAAGCGCGTTCGCGCAGCAGCGTAGCTGTCGGGCCATCGTCCGCCAGCGTCGGCAAGAGCAGCCCGACTGTCGAGGGCTGTTCGCGTTCAAACCAGGCGAGAATCAGATCGATGGCCTCAACGCCTTGACCTGCGTCCAGCAACGGCGTGCCGAGCGCCGCCTGTTTGGGGAGCCAGCCCTTGGTCAGGGGGCGGAATCCGCCAGCGACGTCAAGCGCGCATACGCCGATAATGCGGTCGGCCGCGGTCGGTCGCGCAGCATCCGAAACGACAAGAAAAGATGGGCGGAGCGCCGCCGGGAAATGCTGCGCCGCTGTCAGCGCAAAACCCGGCTCCAGAAAAACGTTGGGCTCCATCGCGCGTGAAACGAGGTTTTCCCATTCGACTGTCAGGTCGGACGCGTCCTGCCAGTCCATTAGATCGACGCGCAAAGGTCGATCGTTGCAGATCGCGCGCAATCCGACGGGTTCAACTTTCCGGCGCGCCGTGAACTCGGGCAGGCCAAAGCTTTCGTTGATCCACGGCCCCATCTGGGAGCGGGTCTGCTTGTTCGGAAACGGAATGAGCTGGTTCGTCATGTCGCCTCTTCGGGGCATGTCCCGCCACTGTTGTCCCGATCCGGGACAGTTGAGGGCGGGATGCGGCTCCCTTGGACCCGACAGATCAAATCCCGGGCCAGAAGCGGCGCGTCAGCTTGAGCGCCTTGCAGCGAATTTGAATCGAATTCCGCTGTCACGGTTCCCGGGACGCAGCAAATCAGATTCGGCCGTCCTGCCGGGCCGCCAATTGCGGCGCTGAGGGCCGCCGCCAACCTGCGGGGGTTGACGGCGACCCTGTGACCGATGTCCCGATGTCAGCCGCCTACGCCGGTCACTTGCTGTGCCGATACGCGGCAGGACTTGCGCGGGACTGACACGCCCCGAAAATCGTGGGTGACGTTCCCGCCCCACGGTTTCAGAATCGCCGTGGGGCGTCCCCGTCTATGTCGCCGATACCCTCAGCTTTGGACATGCCGGGGCGCTGGCGCGGCGGCCTTGTCTCTGAAGCGTCAGTCGCGACATCGCCTTTTTTTTTACAATAGCCCTGGAGCCGGCAACGGGTCAGACTGGAACGAACGAGGTGAAAAACGCCCGCCGGCTTTTTGTGTCGGCGATACCTTTGACGTGTTGATTGCCAAGATCAAAGAGCCCCGCGCGACGACGCGAAGTCGGCTGCCGGCGCGTAACGGACAAGCCAGGCTCCCCGCCTATCAGTCCGGGCGCGTGCGAAGCTGAAGGCATCGCCGCCAAAGGCGGGTTAGCTCAGGTCACAAATGGCAGCAAGCGCTCGCTCCTGTTGGCGTCCCCTGCGCTCTTTGCCAGGACCACGCGCGCGCGATTAACTCGCGATTGACTGCGATTCCATTTTGCATGGTGGAACCACTGTGGCGCGACGTTACGTCAACAGGGCCTCGTTCATTTTCTGCCCGTAATTTTCGCTGGCGCGCGGCTCCCGAAGGGATCGGCGCGCGCCGGGCCGAATTGTTCGGCCTCGTCTGGCCGAGGAGACGCATCATGACATTTCCAGCTTCCGTGACAATCCCGCAACCGCAGTCGAATGGCGATGTCGATCCCGGCGCACACAAGGAGCGCCGCGCCATGCGGCGCATGCATTGCCGGTGGGAACGCGATCCGGGCACCGGCAAGATTTTATGCCGGTGGCGACAGGCTGGCGCGTGATCCGGGGGCGTTCGCATTGATTTGCGCCGAACCGCCGGTTGGTTTGGACGTCTTGCAGCGGGCTTTGCAAGCGCAAGCGACGTTTCATGAGACGATGACAGGACCGCGATCAACCGCGGTGAGCCTGGCGCAAGCCGCATGGTCAATCTTGCCAGACCTCAACTGGGGATCGGCCCTTGGCAAGATTTCATGTTCGCCTGCAATCACAGGCGTTTTTTGGTCGTCGCAAGCAACATAGCCGACGCGCCGTGGCGCCTCGCGCTGTCGCGTCCATGCCATTCTATTCCGGGCTTATCGTGCTTGGCATGGCGGCTGGCGCTGGCGTCTCGTGGCTGGTTTTGAACCTTCCGATGTTCTGACGCGCATCGATCGCGCGGCGGCGGCGCGAGTTCAGCCTACGGGAAGCGACAGCAGGGGCCATTGGCCATCATCAAGGATTTGCGCCGTCGTGCTGCCACGAATGGCTCCTCGCAAGCCGTGGCGACCCGCTGTCGGCATGGCGATCAAATCAACCTTCAATTCCTGCGCGACTCTCAGGATTGTCGCCACCACGGGTCCATTTTGAACGACGATTGGCCAGTCGTGAGCATTGGCGCCGGGATCAGGCGGGATAAATTTATCGTCGCCAATGTGCAGAACGATGATGCGCACGCCGAGAGTCAGCGAGAGAGCCAGACTTTCAATGCGGCGCAGCGCCGGCTCGCAGGTCAGAATTGAATCGATCGGGAGCAAAATGGTGTTCAGGGAAGCCGCCCCGGTGTTGTGATCGATAAAGCCGTGCGCGCCATCGCGAATAAACAGGCAAGCCAGCATCGACTGACGCAGGACGCTTTGTTCTGTCGTGACTTCGAGCCAGCGCGAGAACCCTTTATGAGTGTGGTTGGCCAGAACAACGAGATCGTGGCCATGGCTTTCCAGATAGGTCAAAACGCCGGAGCGGGCGTTGCGAGCGGAAATGCTCACGGCCTGCATGTCGAATGGGCCTTGGTTGCTCCAGAGCGAGTGACGCGAACCTATGTGGACTGCGCGCCATTTGTCGAGCATGGCGTCGGCTTGCTGGAGTTCGCGCTGGCAAGACGATGAGGGGTCTGTTTCCTTCCTCACCTTCAGGAGGGTCAAATTCGACTTCAAATGGCTCGCCAGGCCCAGCGCATGGGCGAACGCCGATGAGCATTCCTCTGTAAAAGCGCCGGGATGCACGATCGACGCACATGGGAAATCGACGCGCGCCATGTCCGTCCTCCTCGAAAGCCCATTCGGGATGGCGAGGTTGACATGCGCAGATATGGGTTATGTGAAGCTGGAGTCGCCGATGGCGAATGCGTCGGGAAAAGCAAAACGACGGCCTTTACCCCGCAATGGAATGTCTCCGGCGCCGGTGCGCGGATCATGAGACGAGATGACGATTCCAGCCGATGATTCTATCAATCCGAATGGAATCACGCATTCGACCATTGCCGATCTTCGGAAAATCTCGCGCAAGCAATCGCCGCCAGACTCATACCAACGGCGATGTGACTTGACACATCGCCGTTGGCAAGCGCGAACGCGCGCCGGCGCTGACGCGCCGAATGCTTCGGTTTGACCATCGGTCAATCCGAAGCGCCCTTGGTATCAGTGATCGATCAACCGCGGCGGATTTATTGGAGTCGCTGGACTTGCGCAACGCCACCGCCTCGGACTTGACATTGAAATATCGAAGTCATGCGACTCTATTGAACGAGGCGAGAGGGGAGCCCGCCGCCAATAGCGACTTTGGACGGCGGGCCTCTGACAGTGAGAGGAATGTTCGACCTCCGCAATCAGGAACTCTTGAATCGCTGCTTTGGCATGCGCGGAGCTTGCCCTGGATCCACGTTCATGAGGATGATGTATTGGAGCCCGCCGCCCGGGAGCGTGCGGGCGTCGGGCCTCTGGCGCATGGCCCCCATTGTCAGCGCTTACCCTTGGGCCAGGAGCGGCAGCAATAGAAATGCCGCCTTGCGCCGAACTGGCGGCGCTGGCCGGGAGTGTTCCCGGCCCAACCTTGCCCGTGTCGTGCTGTGCGCCGATCGCCATCGTGGTTCGCTGCGGTTTTTTTACAGGCGCCGCGCCGGCCCGGGCGCTACCGGATCAACCAGAAGACCATGAGACAGTGGAAGAAGCGCGGCTTGCTCGCCGATTTGCCAACCGGTCCGAAACAGCCGAAGGCGACAGTCTTGTCAGGTGAGGAAGAGGCGATTGTCATTGCATTCCGGAGGACACGCTGCTTCCCTTCGACGATTGCTTCTATTCCCGGCAGGCCACGATCGCACGCCAGACCCTCTCAAGACTGCGTCGCTGTCTGCAACGCCACAGCGTTTCCAGGCAGCCGGAGGTTGCTAGTGATAAGCCGGACAAGAAGAAGTTCAAATCCTATCCGGTCGGCGATTGGTTGGACCCACGGGGCGACAAAAATTCCCGAAAGTCTTGTTCGACAGGCGGCTTCGCCTGACGTCCGCTTTCGGGGGTGTCGCCGACATGAAAAGCGGCGAGCGATTTCCGCCGCCATGTCGCTTCGTGACCCATCGTCGCTTTGCCCCACAATGAGCAAGGGCGGCGGGAGCGGTCAAACCAAAAAGGGTCTGAGACTTGACTCAGGCGGACGCGCGTCCGGCGATCCGCGAATAGGCCGATCGCAACACCGCCGAAATGGCCTTGCGGCGAACGATAGCAATACCGAACCCCATCACAAGCCAAGATAGAGTTCCCGCGCCAGGGACGGGGGCAGGCGAGGCGGCGGCGTTAGAAAATGTCGAAGAGCCAAAGAAGATGGTCTGGCTGCCACCGTTGGTTTTATTTACCTGCGAGCTTCCATTGCTCAAGAAAAATTCGTTGTACGGCGCCGATCCAGAATTTGTGAATACATCAACTGAATAATTTGCGGGACTGGTATAGGAAAACGTCCCGGTAAACAAACTCGTGTTAAATATAAAGGCTCCATCGCCAATGCCTGCGCCAGTCAGACCTGACGCCGTTCCGCTGATGGATGTGATATTGCCCGCCGACACGAGCACTGTTCCGGCCGATATGGTGGCGCCGCCGCCCGAAAATGTGAAATTAAAGGTCTGCGCCGACGCCCGTGATTGCATCAAAACCAGAGCCCCAAGGGTCAGGCACAAACATGTCAGGTATGGAAAGCGCGCTCTCACGGGATCACTCGAAGCTGGCAGAAATCAGGGCAACCCCAGTTCCGCGGCCACAAGTAATGAATGCGCTGGATATATAGACGTTACCCCATCGTTAACCGGGGTTCAATCGATGTGGCAAAATTGTGTTCGATCTGCGGCTGCGGTGCGAACTGCCCTCCTCGTGAAAACGGGGAGGGGAGGCGGCCCGCGACCCTGCCACACGCACTCCATCGGGACCGCATATGAAACAACCCATTGGCTCGAAAGCGCACCGCAAGCCATTCGAGCGGCTGCCGAAGCCGGACGCAGCTGTGCTGGCCGATCTCAGGCGGCGCTACGACGGCGGCGACATCACGGTTGCGGGAGGCGATGCGGAAATCGATTCCGCGTTTGAGCGGTTCTCGAAATTGCATGTGGACGCGCTGTTTGTTGGCACGGGCTCTCTATTTAATAATTTGCGTCAAAAGATCGTTTCGTTGGCCGCACGATTTGCAATTCCAGCCATTTATCTGGCGCGCGAAAGCGTCGAAATTGGCGGCCTGATGAGCTACGGCGCGAATGAGCCGGAAGCCTTTCGCGTTGCCGGGACCTACGCCGGGAAGATATTCAAAGGCGAAAAGCCCGGTAACCTTCCGGTGATGCAACCGGCGAAATTTGAACTCGCCATCAATCTGAGAACCGCGAAGATGCTTGGCCTTACCGTGCCCCAAACCCTTCTTGTAGCAGCCACGGACCTGATCGAATAATCGTATCGTTTGTTGCACTGCATGAGTCCGGTTATGTGCTATGTGCAGGTTTCTCGGACGCCCTCGCTACGGCTGCGGGCGGGCGCGCCTGGCCGTGCGTCCGAGAAGCGCCAAGGCACGAAATCGCGGTCCGGTCGGGGGCCGATGGCGCGGCGGCGATCTATGGGGATTTGAGGATCACG
>CAIZEI010000123.1 GCA_903931945.1 uncultured Hyphomicrobiales bacterium
CCTGAACGCGAGGGCCGTCTGGAATCGCTTGGCTGGCGCATCTCGAAAAGCTTTGGCAATTATGTGCAGGCGTTTTCTGCCGACGCTCCGGCGAGCGAAGTTGCCGCAGATATTTTGACAGCGCTCGTGGAGGGCTATGAGGTCCAACCTGCCAACCTGGAAATCGAGACGAAATGGGTGATCGATCAACCGTGTCCGCCTCGGAACGGCCCTTCGCAAAACCGTGCAGGTTCGGTCAATGACGACCCTGCCATGAAGGCTACGGCACTGCGCACCTGCGCCATTATCGCCAACCCGACACAGGGCGCCGGACCAGCCAGCGACACTGCGGAAGCATTGGTTGCTATCCAGGGACCCGCGGTAGCTGCGGAAATCCAGCGATTGCGAATCAACAGCGCGCGCCATGTATTTGTCGTCTTCGATGCTGGCATTGGCTACGTTCAATGTATGCCAGAACTTTTGCCTTCGGCGATCTATTGTGAAGCGCAATCTGCCGAGAGTTGGCCGGCGCTCGCCGCGGTGCTCACGCACGAGCGCGTGGAAATTTTGCACAGGGCCGGATTTGGCGATCCCGGGCGTGCGCCAAACTACTGGAAGAGTTACGCTTCCGAAGGGTTCGACGACCTGAAGATCGCGCAAGAAGTGCTTGCAATTCTGCATGATGTTTATGGCTATAATGGCGGGGTAAAACTCAAGATCGTGACGGAGTGAATGGGCTTCGCGCTTTAGACGTCGGATCCGTCAATGCCCCTACTCCCGCGCGGCTTTCGCCGCCGGGGCCATCGCTACGGGCAGCGCCAGTACGCCTTCAACCATTTTTTGCAAATCGGCGCCGCCCAGCGGCTTGACTTCCAGCCCCTCGCGCGCTGCGTCCGCCAGCAATTGCGGGTCGCGCACCGCGCTGTCGAAGGCCCGCCGCAATTGCGCCACGCGCTCGCCCGGCAGGCCGGGCGGGGCCAGCAACGAACGACCGATATCGTCGGCGCTGGCGTAAAGCTGCAAAATCTTGCGGCTCTGTTCGGTCTTGCCGAGCTCCACCATGCTCGGCACATCAGGCAATTCGGGTTCGCGCTGCGCCGACCACAGCACCAGCACGCGGATTTTGCCCTCGCGCATCCAGTTCGCGCGATAGCTTTTCAGGCTTTCCAGCGGCGTGCCGGAGCCCTCAATCTCGCCGCGCTCCATGGCGAGGCCAATTTCATTGGTGCCATTAAATCCGGAAATGACCTTGAATTTCGTCCCGGCCAGATTGTTCAGAAGGTTCGGAATAAAAACGGTGGACGACGTGGGGCCCGTGCCGCCGACGATGACCTGTTGCGAAAACGCATCCTCGATCCGCTGGACGGGCGAGCTATGCCAGACGATTCCCGTTTCAACCGCTGAACTCATCCGCCCGATCCAGTTGAATTTTCGCGCGTCATAGGCGACGCCTTCGCTGCCGAGATATTGTTCGATCGGCATCGCCTGATTGATGACGCCGATCGCCAGTCCGTCGCGGGGCGCCTTGGCGTAGAGAAAATTCGCCAGCAACAGGCTCGATGCGCCCGGCATATTTTGCGCAACAACGCTCGGAGCGCCCGGCAAGAAACGCCCAATATGGCGCGCGATCAACCGTCCATAGGCGTCATAGCCGCCGCCAGCGCCCGTGCCGATATAAAGTGTGACGGTTTTGCCGCGAAACGGCTCGACGTCCTGCGCCTGCGCAGCGCAGGACGCGCATCCGGCGGCCAACGCCAGAAGATAGCCTGTGATCGTCATGCCGCTCATATCGCCTCCCGAATGCATTCTTGACCCTGACGGTCTTGCAGTGCAAGTTCGCCGCGACCCGCAGAGAAAACGGGCCTGTCGTGTGAGGGAAACGGAATGCGCGGCTTCGGGGCCTGTGCGGTGATACTGGCGCATGCCTTCGCATCAAATCTGGCGTCGGCGCAAACGCCCGAAAGCTTCTATCGCGACCATCCCATTGACCTTGTGATCGGCGGCGGCGCTGGCGGCAGTTTCGATCTCTATGGGCGTCTGTTCCAGCGTCATCTCGGCGCCCATCTTCCCGGCCATCCGCAAATTGTCGCGCGCGTCATGCCCGGCGCGAGCGGATTTGCCGCCGTGCAATGGCTCGCAACCCTCGCGCCGCACGATGGAACGGCGATCGCGATCCTGCCGCCGCAGCTTGCGCTGCAGCAGGCGATGGCGCTGAATTCGCTGCGCTACGATGCGCGGGCGTTCAACTGGATCGGCCGCGCGGCGCCCGCCGTCGAGGCCACCTACACCTGGCATCTCTCGCCAACCAAAACCATCGAAGACGCCAAACGCCGCGAGACCGTCATGGGTTCGCCAACGGGCGGCTCGTCGGGCGCGACCTATCTCAAATTGCTCAACACGATCGTCGGAACGAAATTCCATGTTGTGACCGGCTACAACGGCACGACTGAAGCCAACCTCGCCATGGAGCGCGGCGAAATCGAGGGAACGTCCAAACCCTGGAATGGCTTGAAAGTCGATAATGCCGACTGGGTGCGCGATCGCAAAATCCAGATTCTGGTGCAATATGGTCTCGAGCGTTCGCCAGAACTGCCCGATGTCCCCACGCTGACGGAACTGGGTCCCACCGAACTCGATCGTTCGGCCTTCCGCTTTCTGGCGGCGGGACCTGAAATGGGCCGCCCTTTTGCTGCGCCGCCCGGTCTGCCTCAGGACAGGATCGCTGCGCTGCGGCAGGCGTTTATGGACACATTTGCCGACCCCGAGTTTCAGGCGGACGCAAAACAGATGAACATCGATCTGGGCGCAGCGCCCGGCGATTACCTGCAAAAACTCGTGGGCGATACGCTGGGGTTTCAGGCTGAAGCCATGGCGCGGGCCAAACATGCGATCGAGGATTGAGTGCGCGCACGGTTGGACGGATTGCCCGGAATACTGACGAAGAACAAAATTTGATGTCAGGCCGTTGCTTTTATTTTTATATAAAATATCGTCGCAAGTGCGATTTTTAACAAAATGGATGAGCCTGAAAAATGATTTCGTGGCTTCAGTTTTTGCTTTGGTTCTGCTTCGAGTTGCCGCAGGCTGGCCATAAACCAAATCCGACTCCCTTTAATGAGGGGCATATCTGGGAAGTGCTGGCCTTTGGAAATGTCGCCGCAATCGGGTTTGTTTGTTTCGTTTTACTGGACCTTATCCAGAACTATATCCGACGTCATGGTCCGAGCCGTGCAACAGAAAATCTGAATCCCACGCCGATCGACTTCAGATTTTGGGTCGCGGTTGTACTTGGCGTGCTCGCCGCCTTCATCGTAGCCGTGCTCGCGACCGTTTTCAATATTCTACAGTTGAACGTGCAATCGGCGTTGATTACCGGGCTGACGTGGCAGGTGGTTTATGTTAGGTTGATCACACTGATGAATGGTACAGCTGCGTCAATCAGAACGACGCCGTTGCCGCAGCCGGATAATCAGATCGGCAGGGATGAAGAGGAAGGCCCGTGAAATGACTTTCTTTCTATCGGAGGCGCTCCGCACGACCCCCTCCGCATTGCGGACATTCGAGAGCGGTTCGGAAATCAAGAGCAGGATCAAAGATTCGAAGAAATACAGCGCGGATGGAACCGAGCCCGCCGCCGCTTCGTCATTGCTGATTTTTGCCACTCAAAATCAGCAAACATGGCTCGTGTGCACACCGAAACGACTTTATTGTATCCTTGACGATGTTCGGAAAAACGCATCGAAAGTGCAGTGGTCTGAAGATATCGGTGAATTGATCGCGCCTGATGGACGCATTTTGATCGACATAACGGAACGCAATAAAAATGCGCGGACCGGCCTTGTGGATATCGGCGACGAGCATCATGACTGGTTATTCAGCCGGAAACTGTTCGAACTCATATCCATAACTGAAAGTATCAGCAAACTATTGAAAACGAGCGTTAAATAGGCTCATCAGCCAATCCGTTCGCCGCCCACGCGACCTCACGCAAAAACCTGGCGGTCGCCTCATCAAGGCCCGCAGCATAGGTCAGTTCCAAAGGCGATGCGCCAAACAGCGCCGCATAGATCATCGCCGCCATCAGATAGGTCCCCTCCAGAGAGGGGTGGCGTCTGTCCGGCGCGTGCAGAACGAGGTCCGGCCGCTCCGTCAGCGCGCGCGCAAACCCCGATCCGATGGGGATGACCGCGCAATCGTTTTCTGCGCCCGCCTGCGCGTAGGCGGCAGCTAGTTCCTCCGTCATTTCGGGCCTGTCGGCATAGGCCCAGGACATCGCCAGAATGGGCCTTGCGCCATGTCTGCGCGCGGTGTCGCAATGCTTTTGGCAGTGGTCGAAAAACCCGCGCCGGAGCGCGGGATGAATCGGGCCCTGGCTTCCATCCATCATCACCGCGACATCGAAAAGGCGATCGGGCGTGTTGAAGACCACGTTGTTTTGTGGATCAAAGGAGAACGCGCCAATCGCGCCGGGCCGGAAGTAGCTCTCCACATCGTGCCAGTCGAGGCCCGCGCCCGAAATCGCCACCAGCGTCGAGCGCCACATGTGCGCAGGCGCGGCCTCCGCCAGCAGGGCCGTCACATGGTGATTGACGCCGTTGTTATAATAAAAAAAGCTGTTGCCGATGTATATCGCCGAGTTGGGCGGGCTCGCTGGCGGCGCGCGTCTGGCGGGCGCCTGATGAAATTTTTCCGCCATATCCTTGCTTCCTGTCAAACGCGTGCGACCAGCTCGCCGATGGTCGAATCGACATAGCAGCCATGTTTGCCGTAAAGAAGCCCGCTCCGCACTGGATTTGAGTTCGTTTATGTCCGACCATCCTGAAAAATTTTTGCTCGCCGGCGTTATGGGCTGGCCGGTGATGCATTCGCGCTCGCCGATGCTGCACAATTACTGGTTCGAGAAACATCGGCTCAAAGGCCATTACGTCCCTCTGGCCATCGCGCCCGATGGCCTCGAAAAAGCGCTGCGCGCCTTGCCCGCGCTTGGCTTTGCCGGGTGCAATCTGACGATCCCGCACAAGGAAACCGCGATGCGGATCGTCGACGATGTCGATGACACCGCCAAAAAGATCGGCGCCATTTCTTGCGTGACGGTGCGTGCGGACGGCTCGCTGTCAGGCTGCAACAACGATGCCTATGGATTCGCCGAGGGCCTGCTGGAGGCCTGCCCGGACTGGCGGGCGGAGGCGGGCCCGGCGACGATCATTGGCGCGGGCGGCGCAGCGCGAGCGGTCGTTTATGCGCTGAACCAGCGCGGCGCCCGCGAAATCCGCCTCATCAACCGCACAAAGGGCCGCGCGCAGGCTTTGGCCGCCGACATCGGAGGCCCGATCACTGTGCTCGGCTGGGAGGAGCGCCATGCCGCGCTCGCCGGCGCCTCGCTGCTGGTCAATACAACCAGTCAGGGCATGGTGCATTATCCCGCGCTCGATCTGAAACTCGACGCGCTGCCTTCCACCGCCATCGTCGCGGACGTGATCTATATTCCCGGCAAAACGCCGCTGCTCGAAGCGGCGGCGGCGCGCGGCCACCGCACCGTCAATGGTCTCGGGATGTTGCTGCATCAGGCCCGGCCCGCCTGGCGCGCATGGTTCAACATCGATCCGGACGTCACGCGCGAAATGCGCGAGTTGATCGAGGCGACAATCTGAGGCATTGTTTTTTCCAACCATGATTGTGGAGGAACACATGCTGCCTGCCGATATCGATCCGGAATCGCGTTGCCGTCTGCCGCTCGTCAAGCGCGAAGCGCTGGATGACGCTGGCAAGAAAACGTTCGACGCCCACACGGACCCCAAGGGCGGAACGATACGAGGCCTCAAGGGACCCGGCGGCATCGGCCTGCACAGCCCCGCGCTGTCGCATCTGACGCGACCCGTCGGGCGCTATCTGCGCTTTGAGGCGCCCGAATCCCCGCGCATCCGCGAAACCGCGATTCTGATTACAGCGCGCATGTGCGACAGCCGGTTCGAATGGGCGGCGCATGAGCCCGAAGCCCTCAGCGTCGGCGTGCCGGCAAAAGTCATTGATGTCATAAAGCACCACAAGCGCGTCACCGGGCTGGACGACACCGACCAGATCATCATCACGCTGGCGCGCGAGGCTTTCGGCAAACGCAAGGTGACATCGAAAACCTATGCGCGCGCGCACAAACGATTTGGCTCCAGGGGTCTGGTGGATCTGGTGGCGCTGATGGGCAACTACGCTTCCACCGCCATGCTGCTGACCGTTTTCGACATGCAGCTCGACGATGGGCCCGATGTGGCCAGATTGCCTGTCGGATGAGGCGAAGGCCAGCCAGGATAGCCGCGGGCTTGCCGGATGTGTGCGCCGCCGGCGGACGCCCGCCCCACGCTCGCAACGATCGCTGACCGACATCGCCCCGACGAAGACGGATTGGGCCTTGACGCGCGCGCTACCTCGGGAAACAAGGTCATCCCTCGCCCCATGGCATGGGATGGCAAGACAACGATTGAGGGAGTGTTTGGGATGAAGACCCTGGGTTTCATCGGCGCCGGCGGAATGGGCAGCGGCATGGCGGCTAATCTGATCAAGGCCGGCTATCGCCTGGTCGTGACCGATCTCAATCGCGCGCAGACCCGGGGACTGGAGGGCCAGGGCGCACAGTTCCTGGACTCGCCAAAAGCCATCGCCGAATCCTGCGAGCTTGTGCTATCCATGTTGCCGAACAATGACGCCGTCAGGGCCGTCGGCCTCGGCAAGGGCGGCCTCGTCGAAGCGACCTCCGGCGCCAGGCTGTGGATCGATTTCAGCAGCATCGACAAGGAGACCATCGTCGACGTCGCCGACGATCTCGCCAGAAAGGGCTGGACGACAGTCGATGCGGCCGCCGGCGGCGTCGAGGAAGTCGCAGCCGCCGGTCAACTGGCGCTCTGGATTTCAGGCTCGAAGGCCTTGTTCGACGAGCATCAGCCGATCTTCCAGGCTATGGGCAAATCGATTCTGCATGTCGGCGAACTCGGCAACGCCAAGCTCGTCAAAAACGCCATGGCGATGCTGGCCGCCGTCCAGCACATGAGCCTCGTCGAAGTTGGCTGGTGGCTGAAGAAAGGCGGGCTCGATGAAGCCACCTTCCAGACCATTCTCAAGAACTCGCAGCAGGATTCTGTCGCGACGCGGCGCATCATGGAAATCGTCGTGAGCGGCAATTACAAGCCGCGCAAATCCTGGATGCCCAAGGATGTGGGCTTCGGGCTTGATATGGCGCGCGAGATGGAGGTCCCTATGCCCTTCGTCAGTCTCGCCAGCCAGATGTTCGCGATTGCGCAGGCGACGGGCGGGGATGGCTATGAGGCCACGGGCATCGCCTGCAACGTCTATGACGTGATCAACGGCAAGACAAAATAGGGCGGGTCGGGGGCCCCGCCCCCTGCACCCCTACAGTTTCGACCTGTAATGATCCCATGTTTTCTTGAACAGGTTTTTCGTCCAGAGCTTCTCGCGACACAGCGCCTGTTCTTCCTCGGAGAACACATAGGGCGTTCCCAACTGGCTCGCCATATATTGCCGCTCGGCGTTTTCTTCGAGATAGACAGCTAGCGTGAAAGCCTCGACGACATCGGCGCCAACCACCGTCACGCCATGCGATTTTAACAGGATCGAGGGGCGCGAACCCAGCGCCGCCGCCAGCTTTTCGCCCATGGGTTTGGTGTTGATGGAATTGGGGCTGTCGAACAGCGGGATATCGCCGAGCAGCACGCCCTGCGCATAAACGGGTTTGTATGTGTTACCCGTCATCGAGAGATACGTCGACCAGCGGGGATGCGTATGCACGCAGGCGTTGACCTCGGGCCGCGCGCGATAAATCTCCGAATGCAGATGAAATTCGAGCGGCGGCGCAACATTGCCATCGAGCGGCCGGCCATCCAGGTCGATGGCGATGATGTCTTCTTCCGTCAGCGCCCCGCGCACGGACGCGCCCGAGTTGATCAGCAGCCGGTTTTCACCGACACGGGCCGAGAAATGGCCGTTGTAATCGACGACATTGGCGCGCTCCAGCATCCGGATGGCGTCGGTGAGTTCTTTGCGGGCCTGGGCTTCGGGCAACATGGCGGTTGATCTCCAATCTCTCTCGCGCGCAAGCAAGCGCGCGTCTGTCATTTGTCATTTTATCGGCGCGGCAAACACGCGCGCACGAATAATGAAACTGTCGGTTTCCTTGACGCCGGGCGTGCAGGCGCCGCTGGCTGACGCTTGCTGGCAGGGCGTCCATTCGAAGGCGACATGCGCATTGTCGCTGATGTCGCTGGCTGGCGTCGGAGGAATGGTGATTGTGAACTGCGACGTCTCAATCATACGTGGTCGAAAAAGCCCGGGTCGCACCGTTTTCGGGAGCATCCCCATCGCCTGACCATCCGCCCGAAGCATCTGGTCATGTTTGTCGAACACCGTTCCATGCACGACCATATCCGCGATCCTGCGCTCACGGGATGCAAAACAAACAGTCATGGTTACTTGCGAAACCGGATTGCCGGAGGTCTCCATGACAACCGAGCGCGGGTAGACCTTTTGATGATGAAAATGCAGTCGCGCAAGGCATTTCTGCGGATTGATATGTTCATCCGCGCTGGCGAATCCCGAGCCCGCCAGCACGGCAAGACCCGCGAAAATCATCAGCATGTTGCGCATCTGAAGCTCCCCCGACGCCCTGATCCAGCAACCCTTTACCGCCCCACCCGCATCTTCCACAACTCCCACGGACGCCCCGTGACGTTGAGGTTCACCGCATCGGCCAATCGCCCCTCTTCGGCGTCGAGAGCCGCCAGCGGCGCGCCGCCCGAAATGATCGTCGCCTGGATCTGCATGCGCGCATTGCTCTCGGTATAGACCGCGCGGAAAACAGCATGTTGCAGGCTCGGGCCAACCGCGACCGAGCCATGCGCGCGCATCAGGCAGACCGGCTTGTCGCCCAAAACTTTTGCCAGTTCCCGGCCCTTGTCCGAATTGCCGACGAGCATATCTGTCGCGCCATATTTTTCGCGAATATCGAACACCGGCACGCCCTGCGCGATGAAAGCCGCGTTGTGATACATGGCGCGCATCTGGTTCGGCACGAGGCTGAAGGGCACGACCGACGGCGAGTGTGAATGCACAACCGACATGACATCAGGCCGCGCGCGGAAAATCTCGCCATGGATGAAGCGCTCCAGAAAACCGCTGCGTCCCTGCGGATCGACCGCCTCACCATCGAGATCGAACTCCATGATGTCGTCCGCCTCGACCAGCGCCGGCGCGCGCGAACGCGACATCAAGAAGCGGTCAGGCGCGTTGGGATGGCGAACCGACAGGTGCCCGAATGCGTCGAATACGCCCTGATCGGCGCAGATTCGGCTGGCGGTCGCAATATCCTCGCAGATTTCGCGCGCGACGGGGCCGCCGGATTTTGGCAAGGCCTTGCCGCCGGAGCCAAGATCGGCGGGCGCGCAGCAGGCGCAGGGAAAAAGACGCATGTTTCCTCCAGAAACCAGGTTCGACTAGACATTAGCTGACGCTGCGCCCGCGCACCAGACGGGCGATTGCCAAGCCTCGCGGACAGGGGCATGTTCGCGGCATACTGCAAAGCGCATCAAAATGGGAGACGACACCATGCGAATCCGACATATCGCCATCGCCAGCGACCATCCGGGCAAGGCCGCCGATTTCTATGTCAAGACGTTCGGCTTCAGGGAAATGCGTCGATTCGGCATGGACCCGGCCAACCCGGACGTGGCGAAACGGCCTTCAGGCGCGTTCCTGACAGACGGGCAGATCAATATCGCCATTCTGAAATTCGCTGACGACCAGCTCGGCAAGGGTCTTGATTATCTGGGCCTGCATCATTTTGGCGTCGTCGTTGACGATACCGAGGCCTGGATGCGGAAATTTGAAGACATGGGCCTCGAACGCGTGCCCTATCAGGCCCCTCCGGGCGGGCAGGCCGAAACCAAATATCGCGGCCCCGACGGCGTTGTCTTCGACATTACCGACCACGCCTGGGAAGGATCGGGCGAGGAATGATCGCAGGTCGCAAAGCGCGCTTTTGCGTGGACGCCCGGATTGCGCAATAGAGTCCAGCCTGCTGCACACGCGCAGATGGAATGGCTGTGATCAGAATGGAATTTGTGAATATCTATGGCGCTCCGCCGCCCGATCTTGTCGAGGTCAGCGCGACCGCGATGCAATTCTCGCCCTTGGTCCCCGGAGCCGCTGACCTTGCGGCGCTGCCGGAGGCTTCGCTCGAGAGTCTGGCGATGCTGGCGCCGCCCGGCACACTGGAACGGCGCTATGCTCTGGCGCAGGCGTTGCGCCGTCTGGCGCCGGGCGCGCCGTTTATGGCGCTCGCGCCCAAGGACAAAGGCGGCGCCCGCATCGCGGGCGATCTGACAGCGCTGGGCTGCCCTTACCTTGAGACCGCGCGGCGGCATCATCGACTTTGCGTCGCCAAAGGCGGCGGCGATCCCGCAGCCATTGCAACACTGATCGAGGAGGGCGGCCCAAGGTTTTTGCAAAACCTCGGTCTGTGGTCGCAACCTGGCGTGTTCAGCTGGGACAGGATCGACCCCGGCAGCGCCGCATTGCTGCATCACCTGCCGGCGCTATCGGGCGCTGGCGCCGATTTTGGCTGCGGCATTGGCGCGCTCGCGCGGGACGTCCTGCGTTCGTCCTCTGTCGTCAGCCTTGCGCTGCTTGATATCGATCGCCGCGCCATCGACATGGCCAAACGTAATATCGTGGATCCCAGAGCCCGCTTTCAATGGGCCGATGTTCTGAAAGCCGACACGCTGGCGGGTCTTGATTTCGTCGTGATGAATCCACCCTTTCATGAAGGCGGCGTCGAGAATCAGGCGCTCGGTCAAAGCTTTATTCGCCGCGCAGCCGCAAGCCTGCGGACAGGCGGCGTTTGCTGGCTGACCGCCAACCGGCATTTGCCCTATGAGGCCATTCTGAAACCCCTGTTCCGGCATGCGAGCGTGGTTGCGGAAACCAACGGCTACAAGATTTTTCAGGCGCGCAAGTGAGCAAGCCCCAGCAAATCCGGCTCGACAGGTTGCTTGCCAATCTTGGCTATGGTTCGCGCCGCGAGGTGCAGAACATGGCGCGCTACCGTCGCATCACGCTCGATGGCGCTGAATTGCGTGATATCGAGCAACGCGTTCCACTCAGCGCCGAATTTGCGGCGCGGTTGCAGATCGACGCAGAACCGCTCGATCCCCTGCCCGGCCTCGCGCTGATGCTCAACAAACCCGAAGGCGTCACCTGTTCGCACAAGGAATCCGGACCGCTTGTTTACAGCCTGTTGCCGGACCGCTGGCAATACCGAGATCCCCCGATTTCAACCATTGGCCGGCTCGACAAGGACACATCCGGCCTGCTGTTGCTGACCGACGATGGCGCGTTTTTGCATAAAGTCATTTCGCCGCGCGCGAAGATCGCCAAAACCTATATCGCCGGCCTCGCCCGCCCCTTGCGGGGGGATGAAACCGGCGTTTTCGCCTCCGGCGCACTCATGCTGGAGGGCGAGGACAAGCCGCTCGCCCCGGCGCATCTGGAAATTCTGACGCCCCAGGAAGCGTCTTTGACCATCACCGAGGGACGCTATCATCAGGTCAGGCGCATGTTCGCAGCTCTCGGCAATCACGTGACGACGCTCAGGCGCATCAAGATCGGCGGTCTGTCGCTACCCGGCGACCTCGCGTCGGGCGAACTCCGGATCCTCGATGCCGGCGCGCGCGCGCAAATTTTTGCGCCCGAACATTCCGGGACTCACTTCGCGCAGGTCCCGCCTGCGCCCTCGGGCGCGATGTAAACAAGCTCGGCGGGCACCCTGACCGAGCCCTGCCCCGGCATCATCGCCACATCGAATTTTTGCCGCTCGCCAATGCAGGCCGGATTGAAATGATCGAGAATGGGTGATTTTTCCACCAATATTGCGACGCCGCCGGTTTTGCGGCAGGCGACGATCTGGTTGGGAAAGGACCAGTTCGGCGTCGAGAAATCCAGATAATCGGGCCGCGATTTCAACCATAATACGCCCGACGGGCCGATTTTGCGGTCGTCGATGACGACACATCGCAGCGGTCCGCTCCCGTTGCGATCCCACAGGCTTTGCGTCGCAGCCGCGAGGGGTTTTGTATGGGCGGAAAAGGCCCAAAGCGGCTGATCGATCGCCCCGGCGATGACAAGATAGACCACAAACCCGACAAACACGATCCCCGACATCGCGATCGAAATCCGCGCCGACACGCGCTCGGACAGTCCCTGCCCTTGTCCTCCGGCAGGGAACAAAAGCGCCAGTCCGCCTGCGGTTGTCACGCAAAAGGGCTGCAGCCACAAAGGTTTGATGATTTTATAGGTCAGGATGGCGCCGATCACGAGCACCAGCGGCGGCCCAAAACCGAGCGCCGTGGCAACCCAGGGTCGCTCCCGCACGCGCGCAAATTCGTCGGACGCCCGAATGTGGTTCGTCGCCAGCAGCATCAACGCCGGCGCGACGCACAAGGCAAACACGCCGGTGACCAGATTTTGCCCGGAGGCTTCAAGTCCCGGGATATCCCGCACCTTGTTGGCGTCGACAGCGTAAAACACGCTCGTCCAGCCATGCTGCGACAACCACCAGAGATGCGGCGCGACAACCACCAGAAAAACCCCGGCGCTCGCATAGCTTGCAGGGTTTCCATAGGCCGCCCGAAAGCGCGGAACACAGACCGCCAGAAACGCCAGTGTCGCCAGCAGAAAGAAAATCTCATATTTGGTCCACAGCGCCAGTCCTGCCGACACGCCCAGCGCCAATGCATCGCCCCAGCGCTGTTCATCGAGATAGCGCAGGCCATAATAGGCCGATGCAGCCAGAAATGGCGACAGCATGGAATTGTGATTGATCTGCACCGCATAAAAAGTTGCAGCGGGAGACGCCAGATACATCAGAACCGCGAGCGAGGCCGTTTCTGGCGAACCGAACAGCCGGACGCTGCGCCATAAATACCAGGCTGCGACCGCAACGGTGAGCTGCGATAGCGCCATCAAGCCAAGCAGGGGTGGCGCGCCAGACCGCAAGACCAGATCGATCGCCCAGGTCGTGACCGGCGGATGTTTGGAATAGCCGAGCGCCCAGTCGCGGCCCCAATAGGCCGCCTCAAGCGTGTCGCCATGCAGATTGCCAACAAGCAATGCCGGTCCGAGCGTCCAGATCGCCGCCTGCGCGAGAAGCGCCAAAGCCATGGGCGATTGGAAAAATGTGTTGGGACTTCGTCCGGCGCCCGCCAAAGTCTGTGAAGTGAGGATTGACAGGGCCATTTTCCGATTTCGCAGCAAAGCTGTCTCATGCCCCCCGCGCCGGACAACGTCAAACGAATTTCGCGCCGCAACACAGAATCTGCGGAATTAGCCGCTGGCTGGGGCGTCACATCTCCAACGACCGATGCAAGACAACGCTTTCTTAACCCAAAAACTGAAATAGCCATGCGCAATTTGCATGGCTGACAAAGCCCCAGCCCCCTTCATTGTGCGGCGCGATCCTATATATTGCGTTGCATCAAGGCGGTTTGTTTGCCGCCCGCCGAAACGGGAAAGTCCTATGTCATTCAAATTCATAACCGAAAGGGTCAGCGCCTGGCGCCGCTATCGCTCGGCTGTCCGCGAACTCGAGCAGCTCTCAGATCGGGAACTCCACGACCTCGGCATCAGCCGTTACGACATTGAGACGATCGCTAGGGAAAGCGCGGGCCTTTAATCCGGTCGAAACATATTTTCGCCTATCTTGAATGGTCGAACACAGTTAGGCGCGGAATTGGGAATAACTCCCCCCAGTCTCCCGTCCGCGTCACGAAGCGCCCGCCGGCCCCTCCCCCGGCGGGCGTTTCTTTGTGTTCCGGTGTAAAGTACCTGGTTCTGTGCGAGTAGCCTGACAGCAGCGCAGCCGCCCCGCAAAGTCAATGGCTGTCGGCCAATTGCAATCTCCCACGCTCCGGCGCTAATGCGACATCGCTCAGGAGCCCGTTTCAGGATGAACACAGCCAATCCAGCCTCCCTGTCCGTCCATGTTGTGGGCGGAGGGCTTGCCGGTTGCGAAGCCGCCTGGCAGCTGGCGCGGGCGGGCGTTGCCGTTGTGCTGCACGAAATGCGGCCTCACCGGCGCACGCAGGCGCATCAATCCGACGCGCTGGCGGAGCTGGTCTGCTCGAACTCGTTCCGGTCCGACGAAGCCACAACCAATGCTGTGGGGCTCATGCATCATGAGATGCGGCGTCTGGGCTCGCTGATCATCGCCTGCGCGGATCGCCATCAAGTGCCCGCCGGCGGCGCGCTGGCGGTCGATCGCGAGGGTTTTGCCGCGGCTGTCACGCAGGCCATGGAAGCTGAGCCCTTGATCGCCATCGTGCGCGAAGAGTTTCTGGTAATCCCCGCAGACCCCCATGGCATCTACATTCTCGCCACAGGTCCACTCACCTCGGATGGCCTTGCGGCGAAAATCGCGACTTTGACTGGCGAGGACGCGCTGTCCTTTTTTGACGCCATCGCGCCGATCGTCCATCGCGACACGATTGACATGAACAAAGCCTGGTTCCAGTCGCGCTATGACAAGGTCGGACCAGGCGGCGATGGCCGCGACTATCTGAACTGCCCACTCGACCGCGAGCAATACGCCGCCTTTATCGAAGCCCTGCTCGCGGGTGAGAAAACCAGCTTCAAGGAATGGGAACATGTGCCCTATTTCGATGGTTGCCTGCCCATCGAAATCATGGCCGAACGCGGCCCCGAAACGTTGCGGCACGGGCCGATGAAACCGGTGGGCCTGACCAATGTCCATGCGCCGGACAAAAAGGCCTATGCGATCGTGCAACTGCGGCAGGATAACAAACTCGGAACGCTGTACAATATGGTGGGCTTCCAGACGAAGCTCAAACACAGCGATCAGGTCCGTATCTTCCGGACCATTCCGGGGCTTGAAAAAGCTGAATTCGCGCGGCTCGGCGGGCTGCACCGCAATACCTATCTGAATTCGCCAAAGGTCCTCGATCCCCTGCTCCGCCTGAAAAGCGATCCACGCATCCGGTTTGCCGGTCAGATGACGGGTTGCGAGGGCTATGTGGAAAGCGCCGCGATAGGCCTGATGGCGGGACGGATCGCCGCCGCCGAACGGCTGGGCCAGGCGTTTGCCCCGCCCCCGGCGACCACCGCCATTGGCGCCCTGATGGGGCATATTACGGGCGGGCACATCGAAACCATCGATGCCGGCCCCAAATCCTTCCAGCCCATGAATGTCAATTTCGGGCTGTTTCCGCCCCTGACCGAAGCAGTGAAATCGCCGGAGGGCAAACGCCTGCGCGGACCGGAAAAAGCCGCCATGAAACGCCGGGCGATCACAGCAAGGGCGATGGCGGATATGGCGGCGTGGGTTGAGGACATGGGCGCGGAGGGTAGAACTCAATTCGCATCGGCCACGCGCGATATCAATTGAAAGAAGTCGGTTGGCTCGAAATTACAATTCTGGATTGTCCTTGCGCTGCCAATGCAGGGCGCTCTCAGGGATATCGAATGTTGTCAGGATATTGGAAATCCGGGTCGTGATTTCATTGACATCACCGATCCTGGGATCAAGATAAATCGTTGACGTCCCCCTAGGATGTCCCTTGTAACGGCGAATCGCGAAAACTTGACCATTCATCTCGAACGAGGCGCCACGATAGCAGTCGAGTTCGTCTTTACCTTTCACCAATTGTCCGCCCCGGCTGACAACCTTTTCAATCGCCATGTTGATAATGGCCTGCGGGGTCAAATCCCGATCGATTTCGTCGACCTGTCTGACATTCTCGAGTTCAGGCATGTAGTCCAACCTTTCAGAAATTATTCATGGCTGCCTGTTTATCACCCAGGCTGCGTCAATGACGGCGAAGGTATCGCTGGCTGATTGATGACCGCGAACGCCGGGCGTATTTGGATAATACCACTTGGCCTCGAATGGCGTGCCACCGCCCTTGTGCGGCGCAACAAAAGAAGCAAATTCGACGCCACGTCGAAGGCCAGGAAGATGATTTCGGTAGGCCTTGACTGAGGGAATGTTGCTTCCGCGTGCGGCGCGGCCCCAAATCTCGTTTGTCGTTGATTGCGTGGCTGCATCAGCTTTCGTTTGAGTTGGCGACTCGACTCTGAGAAAGGGCCCATGAGGATTGGCTCCCTGGCCATTCGGGGACGGAACTGTCATCGAATAAAATGCCACCCAGCATATTTATAAAGTGATATATTGGGTGGACAATATACGTATGTCAAGCGCGTTACGACACATTTAATGCAATTATAATCAGCCTTTTTGTCGATTCTTCGACACGCCCCATCAAATACGCGGGATTAAGCCCGCACGCTATCACCGCGCATTCCGCCACAAAATCCACTGGCGGCGCCATTGCGGGATTTCGATCATCGTCTGGAATGGCTGATAGGCCCGGGTTTCCATCCGCCTGAGGTAGGGCTCCACCAGCGCGAGCGGCAGAAAAGCTGCGCGCGCGGCAGGCGCTATGCACTTGAAATCAACGCGGGCCGCCGCCAGATGCTGGCGCGCAATGGCCCGCATTCCGCCAAGCGCAGCCAATAAAGCTGGCGAGGCTTTTCCGATCACAGCATCCTCGCGCACGGCGCCATGCCGTTTCAACACTTCGAGGGGAAGGTAGCATTGGCCCCGCGCAGCGTGCCATGGCAAGGCCCGCAACAACCCGGCGATGGCATAGGCGATGCCGCCATGGCCTGCCGCGTCGATCCCGCCGGGGTCTTCGCCCCGGTTGAGAATCAGGCTCGCCATCCGGATCAATGCGGATGAGGTTTCGCCGCAATAGCCATCGAACTGACGCAAGCCGGGCATCGGATCATCGTAGAGATCGAATGTCCGCGCATCGACAAGATTGGTGAGAGCCGCACGCGGGAGCTTGCAGACATTGACGGTATTCAACAATGCTGAAGCGACGGGATGGGCGGCGATATCGCCGCGCCCCTCCCCTTCCAGGGCGTCGCGCCACCACTGGAACCGGATTTCGCCGGGCATCGGATCTGAAACAATATCCCGCACGCGCGCGACATCGAGACTGAACGCAAACAGCGCGTGCAAATGCGGTCGCGCGGAGGCAGGCGCAAACAGGCAGCTCAGCCAGCGATCGCAGTCGCCCGCGCGCAGCAATTTTTCGCAATGCGCATAGGCCTCGCCAAGTCTCGGGTCTGGAATATCGTCGATCAAAGGGTCGCCAAAAACGCGCCAGCGACGCGACGGCGTTCGCCCAGCAAGATATTGTAAGTCGAAACCGCTGATCCTGTCGCCATAAAATCGAACCTGATATTGTTCTCGCGCAAAGCCATGCGCGTCGCCTCAGGAAGCGGAAATGGCGCGGCGCCCATGCCGATCATCAGCAATTCGACGGTTCCGGGATCGCCCGCAAAAAGATCGGCAAGTGACGCAGGCGTAATTTCCGCAGGCGCGACCGGCGCCCAGGCGCGAACGCCCTCTGGCAGCGCCAGAATGGAGCCGCGGTGCGACATATCCGCGAAACGGAACCCGCCCGCTCCATAGGCCTCGATCACATGCTGGCCGGGCAAAAAACCTTCATACAGTGTTGCTGGCGTTTGTGGCATGGCGCGATTATAGCGGCATCGCGCGCAGACGAACAGTTCAATTCCCGAACCTGATCAAATCGCCGCGTGTCACAGTCACGTTCTCGACCAGCGCCGTGGGCCCGCCCTTTGCAAGGTGCCATGTTGCATAGAGTTCGTTGAACGCGTCTTCTGACGCCATACCGTCGACCGGAACGATGGCTTTGTAGCCGCGTTCCGTCGCGCCCTGACTGGTGCCAGCGACTGCTCCCTGCGCCGATGTGCCGGTGACGATCACAGTTTTGACGCCATGGGCGGCGAGCCCCGCTTCAAGGTCGGACCCATAGAATTTGTTCGCGCCGCGACCGTTCTTGATCAGGAATTCGCCTGCGTGCGGCACAATCGAGGGATCAGCCATATCCTCGAATTTCGGATTCTGCCCGGTCAGATTATAGACCACCAGCATATTGTGGGCGCGCGCGGCGTCGATCAGCTTCTTGACGTCCGGCAGCATGGCCGCACAGCGCGGACGCGCGCCGCAATTGGCCTTCATAAGATCGAGCACCAGCAGCGCCGTCGTGGCAGGATCGACAGTCACAGGCCTGAGTTCAGGCGCGGGCGGAAGTTTAACGCTGCCCCATTCGGCGGTGATGTCGCCAGCCAGAGCTGGCAATCCGGCAAGAAGGCTCGCGGCTGCGACGAGCGCAAAACGGCTGTTACGACTGGCGAAATGAAACATGGCTTCCCTCCGGCGCGCGCCATGTGGTCTGACGCATTGTTAGCGCCATTCTGCAGGGAATTCCGCCAGACGCAAGACACCCGGCGCGCCGTTTTTGCGGAGATTACGCCCGCGCCTTGGCAGCGCCTTTGGGCGCAGGCGCATCGCCTTCGGCGCGCTGCGCATCGGTGCGCACGCCCAGATAGATCAGGATCGGCGAACAGATGAACACAGATGAATAGGTCGCCACAAACAGGCCCCACAGCATCGCGATGGAAAAGGACTGGATGACATGGCCGCCGAAAATCACCAGCGACAACAGCGCCAGAAACACCGTCGTCGCGGTCATGATCGTGCGCGGCAACACCGCATTGACCGAGAGGTCGATCATGTCGGCGATCGGCATGCGCTTGTATTTGCGCATCATCTCGCGGATGCGGTCGAGCACGACGACGGTTTCATTCAGGGAATAGCCGACAATCGTCAAAATCGCCGCGATGGATGTTGTGTTGAACTCAAGCTGGGTGACCGAGAAAAACCCGACTGTCAGCAGAAGATCATGCATTGTCGCAATGACAGCGCCAACCGCAAACTGCCATTCAAAGCGGAACCAGAGATAGCTCAGCACCGCGACAATCGACAGCACAACGCCGAGCGTTCCCGATTGCACAAGTTCGCCCGAGACGCGCGGGCCCACAACCTCGACCCGACGGAATTCATAATCGCCGCCAACGGCGGCCTTCACCTTGTCGACCGCCGCCTGTTGCGCCGAATCGCCGCCCGGTTGCACGCGCACGCGCATCGTCACATCGGTGTTGTTGCCAAAGGCCTGCACCTCGACCTCGCCGAGGTTCAATTTGTCGCCAATGCCGCGCAACGCTGAAACATCGGCGTTGCCGGTCTTGGCGCGCAGTTCCATCAGCGTGCCGCCGGCAAAGTCGATGCCAAAATTCATGCCGACGCTCAGGAACATGACGACTGAAAAGATCGACATGACCGCCGAGAACGGGTAGCTCCAGCGCCGGAAACGCATGAAGCCGAATTTGGTGTTTTCTGGCGCGAGGCGCAGGAGTTTCATGTCTGTTGTCCAACTATGCAGGCTTGGGTCAGGTTTTAACGATTTGGGTGAAATCCGACCATTGCTCGACCCGGAACGCCCTGATATCGCGAACGGAAGACGGGAAGCAGGGCAGCGATTTCAACGCCTGGATGGCCTGAAACAGGCGCGCCAGATCCTCGGATTTGCAGACGTGCAGACTGCCCTGAACCCCAGTGAATTCGTAACTTTCAAGAATTTTGCGAATATCCGAACAAGCCTGCGGAGACCCCTTGGGATGGTGGCGGTCGGTGTCGCCGACCGGAAGATCGAAAGCCACCGCAAACATCAGGCCTCCAATGGATCGGTCAGAACATGGCTCGATCGGTAATCGACACCTTCGCCCGTCTTTGGCAGGATGATTCGCATCAATCGGTCGCCATCCGGCAGGGTCTGGCCAACCCCGGTCATCTTGTAGACTTCACCGTCCGGACCGATGCGGTGATATTTTCCGACTTGCGCTTCCGCATCGCTTTGCGGTTGCTCGTCATTCCAGTTCCTGGCGACAACATTCATTCCCGCCTCCTCAGATCGGCAGCGTCTTGGGACGCGCCCAGCGATACCACAGCGCGATCATCATACGCGTCATCGTCACCGCTGTCACAATGGTGGTGATAATGCCAAGACCCAGCGACACGGCAAATCCGCGCACCGGGCCGGAGCCCAGAAAGTAAAGGATGACCGCAGCCACCATCATCGTGGCGTTGGAATCGACGATGGTGCCAAAAGCGCGGGTAAATCCGGCGTCGAGCGCAGACACGATCGAGCGGCCAGCCCTCGATTCCTCGCGAATGCGCTCGTAGATCAGAACGTTGGAATCCACTGCCATGCCGATCGTCAGAACGATACCCGCAATGCCCGGCAGAGTCAGCGTGGCGCGCAGCAAGACCAGCGAGGCGAATATCAGCGCGATGTGCACAAACAGCGCAAGGTCGGCAAAAACGCCGAACACGCCGTACGTAATCAGCATATAGCAAACTACCAGCACTGCGCCGACAATGGCGGCCTTTTTGCCAGCGTCGATGGAGTCCTGACCCAGGCCCGGCCCGACGGTGCGCTCCTCAACAATTGTCAGCTTGGCGGGCAAGGCGCCCGCGCGCAGCAGAATCGACAGGTTGTTGGCCTGTTCAACCGTGAAATTCCCTGAAATCTGGCCGGAGCCGCCCGTAATCGGCCCCTGAATCACTGGCGCCGAAATCACCTTGTTGTCGAGCACGATGGCGAACGGCTTTCCCACATTGGCGCTCGTGACTTCGCCAAATTTCTGGCCCCCCCGAATGTTGAATTTGAAATTGACGACAGGCTGCGACGTGCGCTGGTCAAAGCCCGGCTGCGCATCGGTGAGGTCTTCGCCCTGCACCATCACCTGTTTTTCCACAGGGTAATTGGCGATGGGGGCATTGTTTTTGTCGAATTCAGTCAAAGTCTCGACATCTGCCGGGTCGGCGCCGGGCTGCGCGACGAGGCGAAACTCCAGCTTTGCCGTCGTTCCGACGATCCCTTTCAGGCGCTCGGTGTCCTGCAATCCCGGCACTTCGACCAGCACGCGGTCGTCGCCGACGCGCTGGATATTGGGTTCGGTCGTGCCAAGCGCATTGACGCGGCGGTTGAGCACTTCAATCGTCTGCTCAACCGAACGCCGGATTTTTTCGTTCACGCTGGCGTCGGTGACCGTGAGCTTGACCAGTCCGTCAGGCCCCTCGGCAATGTCGGCGCTCGGCGCCCCGGCTACACCCAGCAGCGAACTGGTCGAACCGGCCGCCGGCTGCACCAGCTGGCGCAACTTGACCAATGCTTTGGCGCGGTCGGCGGCCACAGGAATATGCACCAGAACGGTGCGCCCGTCCCGGTCCACGCCAATGCCGCCAGCAAGCCTGATGCTTTCCTCGCGCATGATGCGCCGGACATCGTCGCGCAGGTTGCTGACCTGCGTTTTCGTCACATCGCCGGAATCCACCTGATACAGCAGATGCGCGCCGCCTTGCAGATCAAGCCCGAGCACAACCTGCTCGATCGGCAGGAATTTCGGCGCGGATTTGACCACCGCGTCGAACGTTTCCCTGGTCCAGAAGCTCGGCACGATAACCAGCAGCGCAGCCAGCGTCATGGCCAGGATAGAGGCGACTTTCCAGCGGGCAAAGCGAAGCATTCAATGGTTCTCGTGAAAGATTGCGCGAAGTTTCAGGCGGCGCCAGAGCTATTCCTTAACTGGTTCGCCCTTGGCGCGAACTTCGGCGACGCCTGTGCGCAGAAGCCGAATTTTGACGTTTGGCGCGATCTCCACCTCGACCTCGCTGTCGTCAATGGTGCGACTGATTTTTCCAACGATTCCACCCGCCGCGACCACAGTGTCGCCGCGGCGGAGATTCTTGATCAGATCAAGATGCGCCTGCTGCCGCTTTTGCTGCGGGCGCAAAATCAGAAAATACATGATCAGCAGGATGATCGCGAATGGCGCGAATTGCATGACCAGATCGGGCATACCGCCGGCGGTCTGGGCATAGGCGGGGGTAATAAAATTCATTCCAGCAGAACTCCGGGCGAAGCACCGCGCCCCGGCAAGGGCGCAATTTCGCGCGGACTATAACGGCGAGGGGTGGGAAAGCAATGCCGGCGCGCGAAATTGCCAGGGATGCCCTATTTTCGGCCCAGCAGCCGCATCGCAAAAGGCATCGCCCAGTCGCTTTGCTTGACCCAGCGCTTGGCTCCCAAACGGCTGCTTTCAACGGCGGCGTAAAACCGTCCCAAACGCGTCGCTGGCAGGATGGAATCGAACATGGCGACGGATTCGTTGCACCAGCTTTCCTTATACCGGGCCTCGCCGATACCAAGATCGAAAGAGGCCAGACCCTGCGCGCATTTCTGTTCGAGGATCGACTGGAGCAGCAGGTCGCCGGGGCTTGAGCGGGCAATTTCGGGGTCCGCGTCGAATGAATTCACCATCAATTGCAGACGCCCGCGATGCGCCGCCCCGCCATAGGTCGCCAGTATCCGCTCATTCAGCATCAGCGCGTGCCATTCCAAAGCATGCGCGGTCTCGAGAAACTCCCGCGCCTGCGGGGTCTCAAATATGCTGCCGATGTGCTTTTCCCGGAATCGCGCCAGCTTCTGTTCAAAAAAGGCCACAATAATCTTTCGCCTCATCGCTGGATCGGCAGCCGTCACGTGTGTGAGGTCGCCCGTCGCTTCAAGCTTGCGCCGCTTGGCGCGCAATTTTTTGGCGGTGTCTTTGGACAGCCGCTCTTTCATGAATGCCTGCGGATCGGCGCCAAGCGCCCCGCCATGAAGGTAGCTGGCGCTGCCCTGATGCGGAAAAATGTCCAGCGGATTCGGGGCGCCTTCCCAAACCGAGGGCTGATTGGTGAGCAAGAACAGATCGGGTTTGAAACGCGATTTTGCCGCCGACGCCTTCAGCAGTGAAATCAGGTCGTCAGGCTCGAACGCCACGCCAGGCCGGAACAATCCCATATTGGCGTTGGAATCCTTGCCGCCGAGAAATTCAGCAACGCTGAATATGCCACGCCGCCTCACGCCAAAGGGCAGGAAGGCGACAGGCTCGCCAGCCGAATTATGCGCAATCACCAGCATCGGCGCGATGCTGAACGATTTGGCGTAAGCCGCCAGCCAGGGCAGCGCGAACGCGCGCGACTGATAGAATGCGCCAGGACACAGCGTTTCGAGCGTTTCCCAACGCTTCAGCGCAAGCGCCGGATTTTCCAGCACATCGATCCGGCCAATCGAACGCGTCTTTCCATCGCGCCGCACGACCGGGCGGGCCTGAGCCAAAGCGCTTTCACACGACAAGGGCGCCGGCGACCGCGAAGAATGCTCATCAATGCGCGACTCTGAAGGCTCTTTCCAATCCGATGGGATCGGAAGGCGTTCCAGCGATGTTTCGGACGTTAGTATGCGTGACGACACATTCCGCCTCTGGCGTTGTAACTGGAAGAAAAAATTTGCATTCAAAGACTACAATAATTTGTGATCGGGCGCCCTCCGGGAGGGGCGCGGTTACGCTGTGGAACGAAGATCATGACAGACGTGGTTAAAAAGGGCTTTCGGTCGCGGGCCCTGGGCGCCGGGCTCAAGGCGCTTGGAGCGAGCGGCCTCCCGCGGCTGGCGCAGCCGTTCACACAGGGCCGCGGCGCCATTTTGATGTTCCACCATATCCGTCCGTGGGCCGGCGGCGTCTTTACGCCCAATCGCGGTCTTGAGATTACGCCGGAGTTTCTCGACGAAACGATTGCCGCTCTGCACGGTCGAGGATTTGATATTGTTCCACTGGGAGAGATTCCCGCCCGGCTGCGCCAGCCCAACGAAAAACCGTTCGCCGCGCTCACGTTCGACGATGGCTATCGCGACAATCTGGTCCACGCAATTCCGGTGCTGGAGAAATATGGCGCGCCCTTCACAATCTATATTGCAACCGGATTTGCCGATGGAACCGCTCGCCTGTGGTGGGTCGAACTTGAGAACGCCATTCGCGCGCTCGACAGTGTCCCCTTTGCAGGTCAAACTCTGCCCGCCAGCGCGGCGGACGAGAAAATGGCGGCTTTTCTGGCGATTTACTGGAATTTGCGCGCAGGATCTGAAGCGCGCCTGCTTGACGAAATCGCCAGGATTGCCGCCCTTGCCAGGATCGATGGCGCAGCGCTGACGCGCGGTCTCTGCATGAACTGGGAGGAGATTGCAAAACTTGCGACCCATCCCCTTTGCACCATTGGCGCCCATACGGTGACCCACCCGCGCCTTGCGAAACTCGGGGACGCGCCGGCGCGACAGGAGATGGCCGCCAGCCGCGATGCGATCGAAGCGCGGCTGGGTCAACCCGTCCGCCATTTCGCCTTCCCCGTGGGCGATCCCACCTCGGCGAGCCCGAGAGAATTTGCGGTCGCCGCCGAACTGGGCTTTGACACAGCCGTGACGACCCGCAAGGGGATGATTTTTGACGCCCACGCGGGGCGCCTGACGGCATTGCCCAGGTTATCCGTCAACGGCGATTATCAGGAACGCGCCTATCTCGAATTATTGCTGACCGGGGCGCCCTTCTGGCTCTGGAACCGCGGACGACGGATCGCCGCCTGACGGACGCGTTGGCGGGGTTGCTCCGGTTGGTTTGTTCAGGATGGGCAGCTTGCGCCATGCGACCTGCGGCGGCGCGCACCCTTTAGGCGTCGCCAGCGCAATCGCCGCCCCATTCCACGCGTCCGAGCCGCGCAAATGCAGTCCCACGAGAATTTGCCGCCAGACGATGCGCGGTCCGATATCGGTCTTCTCCATACCTGCAACGATATCCCGATCATGAACGAATTCAACCGGGCCGAACTGCTCCTTCAACGCCGCGGACATTCCCACAGGAATGCGCGAAGCGTCAGGATAAAGGATCAGGAAAATCTCGCCCCCGCATCCCTGCGAGCGATAGATAAATGCAGTCCCCTCCCCGGAAATCGATTTTTCACTGACATAGCTCAGACCCGCCTCCGCCAGGAGTGGTTTGAGCAAAGGCGGCATATCCCAGGGTGGGGCCGGCTCGTTTTGCGGGTTGACGGTCCGGAGCCAGATCACAACAAGCACAAGAAGAGCTGCCGCGACATGAAATGCACGCGTCATGCCGCCGCCCTGGGTTGGGCATGATAATGCGCCGCCAGCCAGGCGATACCAATCACCATGAGTCCGAGCGCCAACGAAACGACGGCCGTCCCATCCCCATTGTGCCAGTATTCGCAATTCTCCCGACTGAAAACCATAGGGCACAACCGGGCCCAGTTGAGGACGAAAGTCGAAACCAGCAGCAGTGCCAAAAATGCCGCGTCTGTCGCGCGAAAACGACCCCGCAAACCCAAAACAGATATGAAAAAGCCGGGCACAGTCGATGCCGCCAGCGCCGTGGAAGCGCAGCCTTCCATGATATCGATGCCAAAATTCGTGGATTGATTGATGACCACGTTGCCATTTCCATGAACCCCTGCGCCAAAGGCGTTCAGGATGGCGCTGACGGCGCGCTGGTCGAATTACCCGACCATGGAATGGATGATCGAAAAAGGTCCCGAATTCACCAGATATTGCGCGGCAAACGCCAACAAAGCCATTGCAAAAATACGATAGCCGGGACTGCGCCAGAATCGAGCCAGAAAATATAGCGGGAACAGATTGGCGACGAGTTGCGGATGGTCCCGTAGCGCCAACATCGCAGCGCCGGCCACGCCAAGCATCACAATCGATTCAAACAGGCTGAAATCGGCCATTGGCGTGGCCTGGCGGAACAGTTTCCACAGCAGATAGAGTTCCAGGAATTCAAGCGCAGAGAACAGTAGTGTGATGGCGATAACGCCATGGGTCGAAAAACTCTCGACAAGCTGGGGCAGCGAGACGTTCTTGACGAAGAAAATTTCAAGGAATGTGAACGCAATCAGCCAAAACGCTACGGCGGATGCGGCTACGCCTTTGCCGGCCCGTCCGGCCACTGTCGATGAATCGCTTGCAACGCTGGTCATATCGACGCTCAACCGGTCGCCTGCACAGCGCTGAATTGCCGATCGATACTGGCGCCCTCGCCCTTTTGCGCCGAAGTTGCGGTGATCGCGCGGCGGAGGAAAAGGACAGTCGCCACCTCGACAGCCAGAGTCTGGAAGATGGTGAAAAGAGACATGATCACAGTGTCCGTCAGGTAGCCGAGCGTTCCCCGACCGATGAACAGGGGCGTTAAATTGTGAACAGCGAGCCCGAGCGCCGCCGGGGGAATAAGCATTACGCCGACCATCGCAAAAAGCGCCAGCGCGTGACGGGCGGCGAAAACAACGCTCTGCCGGACAGGATTGTGCAAACCCATCGACAGCGCGGGCCGAACCAGCGCCAGCAGCGTCGTCAAGAAGAATGCAAGGATTGAGAGGAAATAGAATGCGTCAATGCGCCTCTCGACAGGAACAACGAAGGTTGCCAACCTGATTCCGACGCCGAGCCCATAGGTAAGGAACCAGATTGCCAGCCCCACTCCAAAAGCGCGCAACATGATGGGGCGGATCGGCGGAGCTTCGCCAGGGCCTCGCAGGCGCAGAACGGTCTGAATCACAAAAAAATGGACCGGCACGACAACCGCCGCGACCGCGCCCGCCATAAAGGCCTGCCAGAAGATACTCGCGATCAGCAGATCGAATTCCGGGAAAATCGGAAAATTGACAAAGAAAAACTGCAGCCCTGCCCCCAGGACTATGAAAAATGAAATTCCGAAGATGGCGCGGCGCTGCACGCGGCAGCAGTCAATGGCGACGCGCCAGGCCAGAGTGACGATTGACATTGGACTGACTGGGGACCGGACGCCCCGATAAAAAAAATAGGCCGCCACGACAATCAAAACGCCTAAAACCGACCAATAAAGCCACCCATGCATAGACGCTGCTTCCGTTTCAAGCGACCATTATCGGCAAGATACTGGAGGCGATCCAGCCGAATAATTCAAATTCTTTTTGTTCCTACAACACAAAATCAGCGCCAGCAATCCACCGGATTGCGCCTTGCCGCTTATGCCCTGCGTCCGCCTTCCATCCATTTGATCAGCGGCAACATGGGCAACACCCAACCCATGCCAAGAATGGCGTAAATGACCGCCTGAACGCCGCCATTGGCATCCTGCACGGGACGCGTTTGCGCCAGCGTCATGGCGGCAAGCGCGTAGACCACGACAAAAGCAATCATGGCGGCGGCGCCAATAAACTTGCGTGTGCGGGGCGGCATGGAAGTCCTCGTGAGCCCCCGGGTGCGGCATTGCGCCAGTGGACGGGCCCTGCGGTGGGTCATATGACTGCGCCGCCATAAGTCAACCACGTCAGTTGCGAGACCATGACCGCCACTCAACGCGCCGCAATCGACCCTGCTCAAACAACTGCGCTCCGTATCTGGCTTTGGAGCATCGCCGCGCTCGTATTCGCTATGGTGCTGGTCGGCGGCGCCACGCGCCTGCTCGAAGCCGGGCTGTCCATCACCGAATGGCGTCCGGTGTCCGGCGCCCTGCCCCCGCTCACCCAGGCCGACTGGCTGGCGGAGTTCGAAAAATACAAACAAATTCCGCAATTTGCGAAGCTTTTTCCGGATATGTCGCTGTCCGGCTTCAAGGCCATTTATGCGTGGGAGTGGAGCCACCGCCTGCTGGGCCGTGTGGTCGGTCTGGCGCTCGCGCTGCCTCTGGCCTGGTTCTGGATCGCCGGCAAGCTGACCGGCGCGCTGAAAATCCGCCTGCTGGCGCTGGTGGCGCTCGTCGGCCTTCAGGGCGCGGTGGGCTGGTGGATGGTCGCCTCGGGCCTCGTCGGGCGCGTCGAGGTTGCGCCGCAAATGCTGGCTCTGCATCTGCTGCTGGCGAGCGTGACGCTGGTCGCCACGATTTATCTTGCCATAGGCCTGAAACCCAAACCGGCGGACCCCAAGGCGGCAAACCTGCGCGGCGGCGCCGCCGCCCTGCTGCTGCTGACGCTGGCGCAGATTTGCCTCGGGGCTTTTGTCGCGGGCTCGCGCGCCGGCAAAACCTACAACACCTGGCCGCTGATGGACGGGCGCTTCATCCCGCCGGGGCAAGACCTCACGCGTCTCGAACCCTGGTGGCGGAATTTTTTTGAAAACATCACGACTGTGCAATTCGACCACCGCATGACCGCCTATGCGCTGATGGCGCTCGCGCTCTGGCATCTGTGGCGCGCACGCCGCCAGGCGCCGGGAACCGCCGCCGCAAGGCGATCCCTCGCCATCGCGGGGCTGGTTCTGACGCAGGCGGGTCTGGGGATTCTGACGCTGCTGCTCGCTGTTCCGGTCTGGTCCGGACTGCTGCACCAGGCCTTTGCCATGATTGTGCTGTCGATGGCCGCCGTGCATTTTGCGCGATTGAGAGTGGGATAGGGTTGAGCGGGGAGATCTGCAAAAGCCAAAAACTGCAAAGCGTCAAAACGCTCGCTGCACATCTGTTTGAGGAAAATCATCGCCCTTGAACAGGAGCGGGGCATTCATGCTCATTGCCAATGCATAAGCTGCACAATCGGCAAGATTGAGGCTCGCCTTTGGATCGATCTTCTTCCCGTAGCGATCAAAGGCAACAGCGGCAATACGCACCTGCGCCTCGTCGAATGCAACAATTTCGATCTGATTGTCACTGAGCCATTGCCAAAACCGCGTCACCGCGCCAGCCCCGAGACGGCCACGTAAAACGCACGCGGTCTCGTGAACATTGACCGCTGAAATAACGCAGCGTTCGTCGCCGTCAATAACGTCCTGGAAGGACTGCTTTTCCGGTT
Source organism: uncultured Hyphomicrobiales bacterium (assembly GCA_903931945.1). Taxonomy (GTDB): domain Bacteria; phylum Pseudomonadota; class Alphaproteobacteria; order Rhizobiales; family Beijerinckiaceae; genus Terripilifer. The sequence goes on from CAIZEI010000123.1 coordinate 28,640, forward strand.
CATCGAAAAAGACAGCGAGAAGGGCCGAGCTATCGACCACGATCACAGGGCGTTGAGATCGTCCATGATCTCGCCCGGCGCGCGCGGATCAAGGACAGGCATGGCCGCAAGCTCCGCCACAAGTCGATCGGTGCGCGTACGCCGCGCGGCCACCGCCTCAGCGGATTGATCCCGTGGCCTGCGCGGCTGCTCGGAAATACTTGCCGCTCGCGCCTGCGCTTCCAGCGCTTGCCGAATGGCGCCCTCGACGGATAACCGGTGAGCGGCTGCCAGCCGCGCGGCAAGCGCTTCTGTCTCTTGTGAAAGATTAATCATGGCGTAAAACTAACACCAAACGCGAGCAAAGGCCAGATCATTGCAGACGAGGCGGACCTACGCCGACCGTCGTCGCCGAGACGCCTTCGAACGCCTCGCACAGGGTTTGTTGTCCTCTCTTTTTTGCACCCAAGCCCTCCAAAATCGCAAATGCGCTCAAATATTGAAGGTCGGAGTTGGCAATTTATGCACCGATCAGCTGCTGCGTTTCAGCTTTAATGCGTGGCGCATTCGGGTAAGCGAAATATAGATGGAATTGCCTTTCGAATGCTTTCGCAGTTTTTCCCGAGCCCCGCCCCCAAACATTCCCGTCTTCCCCCTTTTGCCCTGTCATGCTATCGCCGCGCCAGCAATTCAGCTTCTCCAACCCGGCAACGAGGACCCACATGAAATTCTGCATCGTCGGCAATGGCGCCATGGGCGTCGCGCATCTCAAGGCTTTGAAGGCCATTCCCGGTATGGAAGTCACCGCCATCCAGAGCCGCACCGCCGAAGGCACGGAAAAGACCGCCAAGGAGTATGGCGTGCCCTTCCACACCACCGATTTCAACGCCGCCATCACGCGCAAGGACGTGGACGCCGTCATCCTGACCTCGCCAACGCAGATGCATCACGATCAGGCCGCCGCCTGCATGAAAGCGGGCAAGCATGTGCTGATCGAGATCCCGATGACGGATTCCCTGAAAGACGCCGAAAGCCTCGTGAAATTGCAGAAGGAAACGGGCCTGACCGCCATGGCGGGCCATGTCCGCCGCTTCAACCCCGGCCACCAGTGGATTCATCAGGGCATCAAGGCGGGCCGCCTGCACCTGCAACAGATTCAGGCGCACACCTACTTTTTCCGCCGCAAGAACATGAACGCCCTTGGCGCGCCGCGCTCGTGGGTTGATCACCTCCTGTGGCATCACGCCTGCCATACCGTGGATATGTTCATCTACCAGACCGGCGATGTGCCCGAGCAGATTTACGGCGTCGAAGGCCCGCACCACCCCGAGCTTGGCATTGCGATGGATCTGGCGATCATCATGAAGGCGAAAAACGGCGCGATCTGCACGCTGTCGACCTCCTTCAACAACGATGGCCCGATCGGCTCGCCCTATCGCTATATCTGCGACAACGGCACCTATATCGCCTTTTACGACAATCTCGAGCGGGCCAATGGCGAGAAGATCGACACCACGGGCGTCGATGTCTCCGGCAACGGGTTTGAAAATCAGGACCGCGAATTCATCAAGGCGATCCAGGAAAACCGCGCGCCGAATTCTTCGGTCGAAGACGCGCTGCGCGCCATGCAGACGCTCGACCGCGTCGAGCAGCAGTTGATCAAGCACCGCCACTGAGGTTTTAGGGTGGGGGGCGCCTGCGGAGTGTGAGGGGTATCATTCCCGCGCGGTCGGGAATGATAAGACGCGTTGGCGGACATCGGACGCGGCTCCCCGCCCCCTAGACCGGCCCTGCCCCATTCTGTAGGACAGGGCCAGCAAACCCCGAATCCAGGAGACCGCCGCATTGGCCGTGTCGCGCCGCGTGATCGTTCCGCTCATCGTCGCCTGCGCGCTGTTCATGCAGAATCTTGACTCGACGGCGCTGGCGACCGCGCTGCCCGCCATCGCCGACTCGCTGGGCGAAACCCCGTTGCGCCTGCATCTGGCGATCACCTCCTACATGCTCTCGCTCGCCGCCTTTCTGCCGGTCAGCGGCTGGGTTGCAGACCGCTTTGGCGCCCGCACCATCTTTCGCCTCGCGATGATCATTTTCATTCTGGCGTCGATTTCCTGCGGCATGGCCAACAGTTTTGAGGAGCTGCTGGCCGCGCGCATCGTGCAGGGCGCCGGCGGCGCGCTGATGGTGCCGGTCGGGCGCCTGATCCTGGTGCGTTCGGTGCCGAAATCCGAACTGATTTCCGCGATGGCGCTGATGGGCATGCCCGCGCTCGTCGGCCCGATCATTGCGCCTGTCCTCAGCGGATTCATCATCACCTACGCCTCGTGGCGCTGGATATTCTGGTTCAATGTTCCAATTGCAATCATCGGCGTCGTGCTGTGCTCGATTTTCATCGAGGATATCCGCGAGCCCGACCAGAAGCGGTTCGACTGGGCGGGCTTTTTCCTGTCGAGTTTTGGCCTGTGCGGCACGCTGTTCGGCCTCGACGCGCTGACCACGCATGACCAGATCGATCCGGTGTCGGCGGGCGTATTTGTCGCCGGCCTCATCGCATCGGTTTTGTATGTGCTGCATGCAAAGAGGGTCGATAATCCCATTCTCGATCTTGTGATGTTGAAGTTTCCGACGTTTCGCATTTCGATCACCGGCGGCACGTTGTTTCGCTTTGGCGTCGGCGCGACGCCCTTTTTGCTGCCGCTGATGATGCAGCAGGGGTTTGGCTACACGCCGCTGCAATCGGGCGCGATTACCTTTGTGTCCGCAGCAGGCTCGTTCGGAATGCGCTCGATGGCCAGAACCATCCTGCGCCGCTGGGGGTTTCGGCAGGTGCTGATCTGGAACACGCTGATCGCGAGTTTCTTCCTCAGCCTTTGCGCATTCTTCACGCCTGATACGCCAAAGGCCGTGATGATGGGTATCATCTTTTTCGGCGGCGTCTTCCGCTCGCTGCAATTCACTGCCCTCGGCACATTGGGTTTTGCCGACATCGAGGGACCGCTGATGAGCCAGGCAACCAGCTTTCAGCAGATGGCCCAACGCCTCTCGCTGAGCCTTGGCATCGCGATATCGGCCTCTGTGCTGCACTGGACGTCGAATGGCGAGGCCCGCCTGCCGTTACACAGTTTTTCCGCCGCCTTCCTTGTGATTGGCGCGCTGTCGTGCATTTCAGTGTTCAGTTTCCGCAATCTGCCGGCGGATGCGGGCGCAGAAATCGCCGGGCGTCTGCCGGTGCGCAGCGGGCGATTCCCGAAATAGGGAGGAAGATATGACAACCATAGCCTTCATAGGTCTCGGCAATATGGGCGGCCCGATGGCCGCCAATCTTGTAAAAGCCGGCCACAAGGTTTGCGGTTTCGATCTTGCGGACAGCGCGCGCGTGGCTGCTGCAAAATCGGGCCTGGCCATCGTTGCGACAGCCGCCGCCGCTGTGGAAGGCGCCGATGTCATCGTCACCATGTTGCCTGCGGGAAAGCATGTGCTTGCGGTGTGGAGCGATCTTCTGCCGCATGTGAAAAAAGGCGCTGTGATGATCGATTCTTCGACCATCGACGTGGACTCCGCACGCAAGGCGCATGGGCTCGCAGCGCTGCATGGCGCGCTATCACTCGACGCGCCGGTGTCCGGCGGCGTTGGCGGCGCAACGGCGGGCACGTTGACATTCATGTGCGGCGGGGACGATGCGGCCTTTGCAGCCGCCAGACCTGCGCTCGAAAACATGGGCAAACGCATCGTTCATTGTGGCGGCGCTGGCGCCGGACAGGCCGCGAAAGTCTGCAACAACATGATTCTGGGCGCAACGATGATTGCAACCGCAGAAGCCTTTGTGCTGGGCGAAAAGCTCGGCCTTTCGCATCAGGCTTTGTTCGATGTTGTCTCGACGTCGTCAGGACAATCCTGGTCCACCACGAGCTATTGCCCGGTGCCGGGTCCGGTTCCCGCCGCGCCGTCCAGCAATGGCTACAAGCCGGGCTTCGCCTCGGCGCTGATGCTGAAGGATTTGAAACTCGCGCAGGAGGCGGCAATATCGGTCGGCGCGACCACGCCGATGGGCGCGACAGCTGCGCAAATCTACGCAATGCACAACGCCTGGGGCGAAGGCGGATCGGATTTTTCCGGCGTCATTCATTTGTTGCGCGGTCGTGAAGACCTGACGAAATGAAATGATGCACCCGCCTTGACGCCGCGCCAACCCCAATAGACACTCGCCGTATTCTTCGGGAGGCGTGTATGAACGATCGACCCATCGTTTTTGACGACGGCGATTCCTACGAAAAAATGATGGGCGTCTGGAGCCGAAGCGTCGGCGGGTTATTCATTGACTGGCTGAATCCCGCCGCAGGCCTGCGCTGGGCCGATATCGGCTGTGGCACAGGCGCTTTCTCGCAGCTTGTGTTTGATCGTTGCGCGCCCGCGCGCCTTGATGGCGTCGACCCCTCGAACGAACAACTTGATTACGCGCGAAAGAGGTTTGCCGGCAAACAGACCGCATTCGTTCAGGGCGGCGCCTATCCTCTGCCCTGGCCCGACGATTCATTCGATCTGGCCATCATGGCGCTGGTGATCTTCTTCGTGCCGGACCCGGCAAAGGGCGTTGCGGAAATGGTCCGCGTCACGCGGCCCGGTGGCGTCGTGGCCGCCTATGCGTGGGATGTCCTGGGCGAAGGTTTTCCAACCGCCGCCCTGCAAACGGAAATGCGCGCACACGGAATCAAGGTGGTCTTGCCGCCAAGCGTCGAAGCATCCCGGCTCGAACGCATGCGCGATCTGTGGGAATGCGCCGGTCTCGTGGATCTTGAGACCCGCGTTTTTCCAACGCATCGCGTGTTCGAAAGCTTTGAGCAGTTCTGGGACATCAGCATTATGTCATCAAGCACGCGCGCCGCGCTGGCCGACGTCGATGCGGCAACGCGCGATGACCTGAAAGCCGCGTTGCGCGCGCGTGTGAAAATCGATTCAGGCGGGCGAGTGGATGCGAGGGCGCACGCCAATGCCGCGCGCGGACGTAAAGCCCACTGATCGCACTGCTCCCAAAAAGCTGGAAGGACCCCATGCACCCGATCAAACATATCGCCATCGCCAGCGATCATCCCGGTCGCGCGGCGGAGTTTTACAAAAAGACCTTTGGCTGGACCGAGATTTCGCGCCACCACATCGACCCCGATCTCAGCAAGGAAGCGCCGCGCCCGTCCGGCGTTTTTCTCAGCGACGGCGCGATCAATATCGCGATCCTGAAATTTCGCTGGGACCAGTTGAACAAGGGGCTCGACTACACCGGCCTGCACCATTTCGGCGTTGTCGTCGAGGACGCCACATCCTGGATTGCAATGCTTGAGGATCAGGGCCTCGAATGCATTGATGGCAAGGATGGAACGCCGCCCGGTCGCCACGCCGAAATCAAGTTTCGCGGCCCCGATACGGTGGTGTTCGACATCACGAGCTCGCCATGGGCTGGCAGCAAACCATAGCATCCGGAGGAACTGCCATGTCCCGCATGACCATCTGCGCCTGCATCCTGCAATCGGTGTCGCCCGTCGTCATGGCGATCGGCGCGTTTGCCTCAACCGTCCGCGCGCAGATTGGTCCGCCTGATCTGATCGCCGACCTCGTCACCGCCAATCATATTCTTTACGATCAGGGCGTAGTGGATGGTTTTGGCCATGTCAGCGTCCGCAACCCCGCCAATCCCGAAAGGTTCTTCCTGTCCCGGGCGCGCGCGCCGTCCATGGTTGAAGCCGCCGACATCATGGAATTCGATCTTGATGGCAAGCCCACAGGCGGGCCGCAGGACAAGCCCGTATTTCAGGAGCTTTATATCCACGCGGAGGTTTTTCGCGCACGCCCGGATGTGCACGGCGTCGTGCATAGCCACTCGCCTGCGGTAGTCCCGTTTGGCGTCGTCAAGACACCGTTCCGCCCGGTGTCGCAGACCGGCGCTTTCCTGTGCGGAGGCGTTCCCAATTTCGACTTGCGCGACGATTTCCCCGATGCGCCCAATCTGCTTGTGACGTCAAGCGCCAAAGGCGCCGCGCTGGCAAAAGCGCTTGGCGACCGCCCGGTTGCGCTGATGCGCGGCCATGGCGACACAGTCGCGGGCGCGAGCCTGAAGGAAGCAGTCTATCTCGCCATCTTCACCGAAGTCGCAGCAAGGCTGACCTCTCAGGCGATCATGATTTCAGGCGGTGGACCGATCACCTATCTGGGCGACCACGAAAGCGAACGCAACCCGCCCCGGCGTGCAAAAGGCGCAAGCGAAGGCATCGATCGCAACTGGGAGATCTGGGCGAGCGAAGCGCTGGCGCGCCGGACAAAAAGATAACGCGCGCGCGCAACCGGGTCCTTGCTCATTCTCCGGCAAGACGCAGGGACCGAGGCCTTGTGTCGCGCTTGCGCAACTCGTCTTCTGTCTGCGCGATATAATCGCGCGTCAGCGGAACGGCGCCCGCACGCTTGCACAATTGCAATTGAAACACGACGCAATCGCCGGTTCGGAAAGAGGCCTCGCTTCCTGCAAGGTAGAACTCCCACATGCGGCAGAAGCGCTCATCGTAAAGCGCTGCAGCCTCGACGCGCCGCGCCTGGAATCGCTCGCGCCAGGCCTTCAATGTTTCAGCATAGTGAATGCGGAGAATTTCAATATCTGAAACCATGAGCCCCGCCCGCTCCACCGCCGGCATGATTTCGGACAGGGTGGGCAGATAGCCACCGGGGAAAATATACTTGTCGATCCAGGGGCTCGTCTCGCGCGGCGTGCGTGGATTGCCGATCGTGTGGACCAACGCGACGCCGTCATCTCTCAGCGCGCGCGCGATGAGCTGGAAGTAGGCGTCGAAATAGGCGCGACCGACATGTTCGAACATGCCAACCGAAACGATGCGATCAAAGCTCTCGTTGATTGTCCGATAGTCCTGGAAACGGAAATCGAGCTGGCCCGCAAGCGCAGCGTCGCGTGCGCGCCCTTGCGCAATCGCCAGTTGTTCGCGCGACAGTGTGACGCCCGTGACAGACACCCCGCAGTGTCGGGCGAGGTAAAGTCCAAGCCCGCCCCAGCCACAACCAATGTCAAGCACGCTCTGGCCGGGCTCGAGCCGCAATTTCGCGGCTATGTGTCGTTTCTTCGCCAATTGCGCGGCTTCAAGCGTGGCGCCGGGCTCTTCGAAATAGGCGCAGGAATATTGCCGGTCCGCATCCAGAAACAATTCGTACAAACGCGAATCGATATCGTAATGATGCGCCACATTGCGTTGCGAACGGCGCAAAGAATTGCGCGGCTTCAGTCGCCAAAGCGGCCGCCGGAGCGCCCGGAACGCCTTGAGCCACGTGGACTTCGTTTCGTTCAGAACATTGTCGGCGATGATCAGCGCGGCGTCATACAATTGGCCACGCGTAACGGTCAGAAGCCCGTCCATATAGAGCTCGCCGAATGTCAGTTCAGGGTTTGCCAGCAGGCGCCATTGCGCAGTCTGAGTGGCGAACCGCAGGCCAGCCAATGGCCCCGAACCGTCGCCCAGTTTCAACGTCTTGCCGGACGCAAGCTCAACTTCCAAATTCCCGCGCACCACGACGCCGCGCAAAAACGCTTCAACAGCACTGTCCATGACCGCCTCGCTGAAGTGCGAAACGAGCACGCCCTTCCGGGCGAACCCAGACTTTCAAAGTTTTCACCAAGAGTGCAATGCCGTCAACGTTTACTTTATCGCCGCCTTTCAGCTTGCCTCAACAGGGCCGTCGGCGCATTGTCCTGAAACAAAATCATCCGGGGGGACTATGCGTAAGCTTTGCATTTCATTCGCCCTTATTGCGCTGGCGATGTTTCCGTCCATGCGCCTCGCGCTGGCGATCACGGGCGACACGGCCGAATTCGTTAAACTGGCGGATGATGTCTACGCCTATGTCGGCAAGAAAAACGACGCCAACGCGATGGCGATCGTCACCAGCCAGGGCGTGGTCATCGTCGACACCGGCAACAATCAACCCGACACGCGCGACTTCGCGGCAAAAATAAAAAGCGTCACCGATCAACCCGTTCGCTATATCGTCATCAGCCAGAACCATGGCGACCACATCGGCGGCGCCCCTTATTTTGCGCCGCCCGCCACGCTGATCGTGCAGGACAAGGTCCGCAAGGATCTGGCTGCCATGAAACCCTATCAGATCAAATCGTGGCGCAAGCGTTTCCCCGAGCGCACTGCGGCGCTGGCGGGTCTCGCGCCCGCCGATATGGCGATGAGTTTTCCCGATCGCATGACGCTCAGTCTCGGCGGCAAGCATATCGAACTCATCTATGTCGACGACCCCTATAACATTGGCGATGTCGCGGTCTGGCTGCCTGAAAGCGGCGTCATGCACGCCGCCATTGCAGGGTATAATACGCGGCATCCCGACATACGGCCCGATTACAGCCATGGCACAACCTGGGGCCTGCTGAAACAGACCGAAGCCTATATGGCTTTGAACCCGAAAATCGTCGTCCCCGCGCATGGCCCGATCGGCGGCATCGGCATACTTGAAAACATGATCGACTATCTGCTGCTGGCCCGGCAAAAGGTGCGCCTCATGATCGACAAGGGGACGCCCCTGCCCGAGGTCATCAAACAATTCAACATGAACAAATATCAGGGCTGGGATCGCGGCTCGCATTTCGAATGGATGGCCGAAACCATCTATCGCGAATTGCTTGGGCAGGGGCCGCTGATCATCCCGACCGTCGTCAGGGACGCCAGCGGAACCATCACCCGCATCGCGGAGGAGGGGCGATTCTTTGCGATTGACACCGGCGGCGGCAACGAAGTGCGCCTGCGCGTCGGCACTGACACCAATATCGAGGGGATCGCCGACCGCACGCAATTCAGGGTCGGACAAAAATTGACCGCGAGTTACGAAGTGAAGGAAGGTTTCAACCCTGCCCTTGGCTACGACATTGTCGAGGCGGTTGTGCAGCCGTGAGGGCGTTCACGGCTCCTGCGAATCAATCAGCACAAAGGCGATGCGGCAGGGTTCGGTTCCGCGATTGACCCAGGCGTGGTTGGTCCCCTGCTGGATCAGCACATCGCCCGCCTTGAAATGCACCTCGCTATCATCGAGCAGCATGTCGATTTCGCCCGACATGATGATCGCGTAATCGATCGAGCGCGTGGCGTGCATCAGCGGGTGCGTGGGCGGCAGATGCCGCTTGGGGATCGACCCCACATGTTGCTTGTGCAGCCAGTCGTTGGGCAGGTCGTTCACCTCTTTGGGCGTCGGCGGAATGTCGATGACCCGGAAAATCGAGCCGCCCACCGGCGGCGCAACCGCAACCTCGGCATTGCCGCGATCCTCGGGGCCAGCAATATCGGCTGGGGTCTCGCGGGTGGTCCACAGCAGCCGCGAGACCGTGCCACGCCCCGGCCGAACCTTTTTATTGGGGGCGTCGCTGTCAAAAAGCACGACGGCCTTGCCGCTTGCATCCACCGACGTCACAACACGGCGCACCTGATCGACCAACGGCATGGCGTTCCCCCGAAAGAATGGACATATGGCAAGCGCAGGACGCCGGCCATTCAAGCTCAAACTGGATTTCTTGGTAGCCGAGAGGTTGCGAAGCGGCAAGTGGCGGCAAAGCCCGCAACAAGCTGCGGGGAGCGCTTGTCCACTTATACGAAGTTGAGGGCCGCATCGCGTGAGTTCAAGTGGAGGGCGCTAAATCAGCTAATAAGCCTTGGCGGTATTCGGACACCGGCACAAAACCGGATTTAACCAAATTAAACAAAGCCGTTCTTCGCAACGATTTAATTGCAATTTGAACGTCATGCATGCGTTGAAAAGCTTCCGCATGCGACGGTATGTCATGCTCTGCAGTGTCATAAACACAGAAACTTGGCGTGCTTTCAACAGGGACGGAGCAGCTCCTAATTATTCCGGCATACATTTCAATTACACTCATCAGTCCTGCCGATTCTGGACTTTTTGGTCTACCTTCTCTTGCGTTTGATACAAGCTCTTCTGCCCGCTTCCTTAATTCGGTGTCAGACACATATTTTTTGCGGAAGACGGACAGCCCGTGCGTCTCGGCGGTTTGAAGCGCAGCAGGCTTCGGCGCACTCGTGCCGTGAATTGGCGCGATGACTAACCGAATCAGCACCTCATCGTCTGATACGACTCCAGGCGAAAACTGACTTACGGATGTACTTTGGCACCCGCAATTCGGGTGCAGGCGATCTATCTCGGAAACACGTTCTTTTAATTGATCAAACTTTTTGAAGCTCAATCGGCAAGCTTCGCATTCCACAGGCAACTCCCTATTCAGCGAGTGCTTCAACGACACGCCGAACATTTTCAGTACCGAGCGGCGTCCGGGCCGGAGGGAGCGTCGCTACCGCGACGATAAAATGACCATCCCCGCAAAATTCGATGGCACCGCTTGCCCCGCCATCAAGTTCCAGCAGAATTGTTCCATCAACGTGAGGATAGGGGGAGACGCGTCCCCACAACGATGGCGCCATCGTCAAAAACTTCGCGGCGTCGTCAATCGAGGCGGCTGATGGCTTCAGTGCTTGCTCACCATCCCAGCCAGCCTCAAGATCGCCGAATTCCCGCAGCGCAAATATCAAATCTGGACCAAGAGCCTTGAGTTCCGGATCGTCAACAGCAACCTGTTCGCCAATATTTTCGGCACCGTCAACAATAAATTTATAATAATTTGGTGAATATATATCGTATGATGAAATTATATTATCATCGCAATAATTCATTTTTTCAAAAATTTTGACAAAATCTGTCAATTTCTTATCGGGCGCGATCTGCTGATACGCGACCGGCACCCAATGCAGTGTTCTGGGAACATGGATTTCCCTCTGTGGGTAGTCACGCTGGCAGTTCCAACCGCTCGCCGGCCCAGTTGTCCACAAGGAAGCCAAATAGCCTTGCTTGAATAAATTGAGGTCGCCGCCGCCATCGATAACGTGAAAGTCCATTTCCGATAACAAGCTATGGCGCGCAGTGCAGTCAATTTCCGGAGGGCGAACTTGCGCCGCCTTTCGAGAGTTCGTAAGCACGGATGAGACAGTCATTCCGCAGCCCTCCAGAGCTTAATTTTCTCTATCATCGAATCGGACAAAACCTCGGCGAGCAAATTCTTAACGCGATCATGTAGCCGCGGCAACGCCGCCAGAGCGTCGAGTTGAGCATCCGGGGTGTCGGAACCCGGAGAAGGTGGGGTTCTCTCTTCAACGCCAGCGAGTATGTTCAAAACTCGACGAACAGCAGCAGTGCCAATCGAGCTTGGAATATCAATGCGATCAATATTCACGAGTTCGACGGCTTTTTTGTCTGAATCTAATTGAGTCATTGCACCGGTATGGCAGTGCCACATATCTTTGAAATTCAACGCATTCGGCGACAGCCACGGAGAATTGTCTCTGAACAGGTCCTTCAATGGATGCGCGTCAAGATCCTCGTTCATTCGAAATTGGTTGGCATACTCGAGCCGTACGGAAGCGAGGCCAACGATGCCGGAAACGGCATCTAGGCCGGGTGTCAGCAGCTCTGCGATCCTGGCTTTTTGGAGAGCCCAGCCTCCATAAATCCACGTGCGGAAAATGGCGCCGACTTGGTCGATTTGAACTTGCTCGACCACCTTCGCGGCGACGGTTGGATTCGGCTCGTTACTCGAAACAGAATTGTAAATTCGGCTGTGAGAATGTTCGCCGCCTGCGATTGGTCCGTTTGGGCCAAAGGTCACGACGGGGCTGGCGGCAAAGTGGCGGCTGCGCAGGCCGCTGGCGAAACAGCAATCCTCGACCGTTTTGACATAATTCCGGTATGAAAGGTCCGTCAGTGGGTCCGAGAATATCACCCGAACAGCCATGATATCGACGGCATGTTCATTGCCGATAGGTAGCCAGCTGTCCAAAACGCATCCCCTAAAGGTCGCAAGCTAGGCAAAGTCTCACACGACGGTTGCTAGCGCCTTAACGTGCTGTTGTCCATATGGTGTCCCACTGGCTTGATCGTAAGACCTGCCCATACCGACGATAGCGCTCGTCCCTCCGACCCCCAAAACTCACCCGCCCCGCACCCAACTCCCGGCAAAGCCCGCGACAAACAGCGACCAGCGCTATATATGTGGCCCCGACACGTCCGGATGGTTCGCCAGCCCGGCCCAACCCCAGCGCTCCAGAGGCCTTGATGAATACCTCCCTGCTCCCCCGCCTGTGTTTGGCCGCCGCCCTGGCCGGCGCGCTGACCGTCGCGCCCAGCCGCCTTTCGCAATTTTCGGGCAAAATCCCCGTTTTGCCTGTCGCGGACTTCAATAATGTCCTTGCGCGCGTGGTGAAATGGCTTCCCATTCCATTTTCGATTGAATCATAGAGCTGTTTGCCCTATATCTTCGTCGCGGCGCCGCAAGGATGTCCGTTGCCCGAAAGGGAGACGTAAGCCACGGCGTCCGCAAGGACGCCGTTGGTATTTGTGGCGTCAAGCTGTCCAGCTCATTCCGTCCACGTCCGGCCATCGATTCAATGAAAATCGACATTGCTTTCAATTGGGCGCGCATGTCACGCACTGGCGCCGCCGAAAGCCGCGCCCGCGCCAAATTGCGCGGCCAGCACGTGGGGCGACCGCCTGAAATGACGACAGCGCAGACGCAGGAAGCGCGGCGCAGACGCAAGGACGGAGACTCTGTCGGCGACCTTGCGCCATCCTATGGGGTGTCGCCAGCGGCGATTTACCGAACCACGGCGGCGGCATGACCGCTGATCGACGTATCACGAACACGGTGGGCGGCATGCATTTTCGCCCGCTCTTGTCGCTGAATGACCCTGAACGTCGTTTCAACCGCTATCTACCGAGCGACTGCGGTAACTTAAATTCACGCGCCATGTTCGGTCAGATGTATAGTGAACGATCAGGATTCCTTTGCCGCCAGATTTTTGAATACTCACGATTTTGCCGTGTTCCTCGCTAAGTATTGCGCCAGCGGATTGAGCCCGGCATGTGCAGTATCTCGATTGAATTCGAGGTAGGCGGCAGAATCAAATCCCGGATTCGGATTAGAGCCTTCATGGGCCCCGCGTGTGATGTAGTGAACAAGCGGGTTGATCTTTAGCCGTCGCAATTCCGGATGAGTAGCGAAGTAGTATCCGGAATCGAAATAAGGGTTTGGCCATCTACCCTCTAAAGCTCCCGACCTCATGTAGTGAGCAAGTGGATGAACTTCGGCATCTGCGATATCGGGATATTTGTTGAGATACCAAACGTCGTCGAAAAGTCCTGATCCCCGCACTAGACGCGCTTCGAATTGATTTCGGTCTAGTCGCAAGCGAAATCGCTCGAGCGTCGCACGATGAAATGGCGCGATCAGCGTCACAACAAACGCGCCCATTCGCATCAAACTATAGACAAGCATCCGGTCACGCCATCCTCGCCACAACGCCCAGCTGAAGCCTCCCCGGCGGTCCGCAGCCGTGTCGGGGCGAATGTTGTTAACGTCAGTATTTCGTCTCTGCGTAGCTAACATCGGTGTAAGCGCGTACATTCCCGGTAAGTTTGATATCGCCGAGTCAACGGCATCGCCAAGCCAACTTACGGAAACGGCAGGATCCATGGGCTCCGTCTGCCGAAACCAGCGCAAAAGTGGCTCATTGGCAATATAGGCATGCAAGCAACCTGAACGCGCCCGGAGAAGGCCGGGGGCGACGGGATAGGCCTGGAAGGGGAAATGGCCCAGGAACAATCCCCACCAATCCCGAGGTATTCGGTCTAATGATTCGGCGATGCGCGCCTTTATGACCGATAAAGGGGCGTCGATTGAAACGTCATCCTCGAACACCAGGATCGTCGTGTGGCCATGGCGACCTGCGTGGAGCGCCAATGAACGGTGAGAGCGCCATATTGCCATCGTGACGAAACGGCGGCGCTTGGGCCGGTACATTATCACGGCTTGACAGAGACCGATCGCGTGGAAATGTGCGATCGCCTTTGCAGCGCGTTCGGGTTGTTCACGCAGTGAAATGCAATAGATTGCCCCAATTTTTGCGAATGGTTGCGCCTCAGAAATCGCGCAATTGGGGCAACTGGAATTAAACGGTATTCGCTCGAAGTCGGCATCGTCGGAAGCGGGGGCGGGCATAGATTCTCCTGCAACTCGTGGCACAAGAGGTCAGAAATGTGACCTAAAACCGACATTTCCATAATTAGACCCGCCCTTCCTCCGTATGCACTTCCGCAATGTCGATGTGGAAATAGCCGATCGGGCAGGTCTTGAAACGCAATCGCTTTGGCTTATCGCCATCGGTATCAGCAAGCCGCGCGATGCCGTGCCGCTGGAAACAGCGATGCAGACTTGAACGGGTCAAGCGTGGGATCGTCGCTTGCAGTGAATAAAGGCAATCGTCGAGGGGAAGAAGCGTATGGCGTCGAAACGCCACGATGATTGCTTCCTCTTCCGGTGTCAGGATCGTCGAACGGATCTCGCGGGGGCCCATTCTGGCGTCTGTAACAGTTTGCCGCTTCCGCCATTTTTGAACCGTCGTCGGGCTGATGCCGTGACGCTGGGCGAGCGCCCTCACGCTCGCTTGACTCGCTTGGATTGCCCGACGAATTGCCTCTGTCGTCGTGGCGCTCCCGTGAAGAACCTGTCCCATATGGCCTCCCTCCATGAGCGATCAAACGTATCACCACATGACGGGACTGAACAACCAGGCCAAATTTGACCCGATTGCGCTTGTTGACAAGATCGGCGAGCCGATTTGCCGGTAGGAAAAGCGTCTGGGCGGACCAAATCGGGGCCGAGGGCTCAATGGCATGGTGTATTTCGTCATCGAGACGCACCTTTCCCGTCGTTTTCGATCAGACACGCGCGCCCCCAACGCACTACTCCGTTGATGTGATGGGTGGCGGCCTCAATCCCGCAGTGATGCGCAGGATATCGGCGAAGACATTTCTTGGAATGGCCACCTCCGCCATCTGGAACGCATCGTAGCGCGCTTGGCGCAACGAAAATATGGCGCGAATGGCGCAACGCAAAAAGTCGCGAATGGCGCTTCAGCGACACGGCGACCTCGCTTGGAGACCGCCCGGCGGCGTCTGAAGATGGGGGAAACGCGTCTTTTGTAAGCTTCCCGGGCTGAAAGTTCTGTGGTGGGCCGGTTTCTGGGGGATCGCCGACATGAAAACCGGCGAGAGTTTTCCACCGGTTTCGTCCGCTCGTGTGCAGGTTTCTCGGACGCCCTCGCTACGGCTGCGGGCGGGCGCGCCTGGCCGTGCGTCCGAGAAGCGCCAAGGCACGAAATCGCGGTCCGGTCGGGGGCCGATGGCGCGGCGGCGATCTATGGGGATTTGAGGATCACG
>CAIZEI010000124.1 GCA_903931945.1 uncultured Hyphomicrobiales bacterium
ACATCAGGGAGGACCACTTCTCAGGGGGCAGACCACTGTCATTTTTCGGAGGAAGCGCGATGCGAACCTCGAACAAGCGGCCCTCGAACACGCCGCAAGCCAATGCGCCGAAAGCGCATAACGCCAAATCGAATGAATCATCGAGTCCGCTGGAGCCCGATGACGATCCCGTGCCGCTCGACATCGATGAGTTTCGCAATGAATTGGCGCGGCGAATCTACCGGCTCATCGGCGAGCGCAGGCAGACATGGCGCACCTGCCCGGTACGGCGCTGCCGCCGGCATCACGTCTGCGCCGCGCCGAATATCCGTTGCAGCAATTTGCCGCCGCCCGAGCGGAATGGCCGCCGCGTCGCGGATATCATGTCGCAAGTCCAGCGCGCGTTGCGCGAGGCGATGGCGGAGAGGGGTGGGGAGTGAGGCGAACCTTCGATGTCATTCCGGGACGCCGCGCAGCGGCGGACCCGGAATCCAGCGGAAAATTGCGGACGCGTCTCTGGATTCCGGGTTCGCGCGCCGCAGGCGGGCTGGCGCGCATTTTAGGCGAGCGAGGGCGCGCGCCCCGGAATGACCGGAAAAAACTACCGGACCTTCATCGCCTTGTCCGGCTTGGCGCCGACGCGGGTAATGCTTTGAATCTCGAGCGGCGAGCGGCCGGATTTTTCCGCGATCTCGCGGTCCTGCTCGATGATGAAGCCGCGCGCCGGTTCGTCTTTGTCGAGGCCCCCGAGGATCTCGGCCGGCACGCGCCGGTTCGAGCGCTGCGAGCCATCTTCATAGATGACGTCGAAGAACACGAATTCGCCTTTGGGGTTGGTGCCTGGTTTCTTTGCCATCGGAGACGTCCTGCTCGTTTTCGTCGTTCCTGGATTCTGCGAAGCACGCTAGCGCGTGCGCCCCGGAACGACGGGATCAATGTTCGGCGCCCAGTTACAAAAAGAAAAAACCCCGCGCAAGCGCGGGGTTTCTCCAGTGGTGTCAGCTCAAACGGCCTGAAGGTTCGCGGCAGCGGACTTGCCGCTGCGCGGATCGGCCTGCACGTCGAACGAAAGCTTCTGGCCTTCGTTGAGGTTGCTCATGCCAGCGCGCTCGACAGCCGAGATGTGAACGAACACATCCGGTCCGCCGCCGTCCTGCACGATGAAGCCGAAGCCTTTTTGGCTGTTGAAGAACTTAACGGTACCTGTGGCCATAGTGGCCTCCTTTGGAAAACGCAGTTTGCGTCTATGCCCCACGTAAACCATTCACGTGGGCCTCATATCCGGATTTTTGCGAGTTCTTGGGGAAAGGCCCGTAAGGACCGAAACGGCAAGGCCGGCTAAATCTCGAATGCCGCTTATATAGGGTTGTGTTGCCTGTTTGGCAATCATTGTCGGTAGCAGCGCAACCGCAGCAATTTCGGCGGTAAGAGGCGCCGGTAAGGGTTAATGATTCCTTACTCAACTGTGGCGGAAATCCGGCGCGGCATGCGTTTGATCATGTGTTGTGCGAATGGCGATGCAATTGGAATCAAATGCATTTTTTTGCGACAGCCA
>CAIZEI010000125.1 GCA_903931945.1 uncultured Hyphomicrobiales bacterium
CGCCGTAATCGGCGCCGGCGATTTGATCGGGGCGATATTCGCTTCCGCAAATCTCCCTGATTTCTGTTCGTTCGCCAAGTCATTGACATCGCTACGCAAGTTTCCCTGCTTGCCGTTGCGATCGAGGATGTCAACGGCCTTTTTTCGGATGAACTTCGCAGCAAAGTCGGCCTTTGCCCGCCCCTCTTGCCACGGACTCCAGTCTCTGAATCCATGACGGAATGGAACGCCGTGAATTCCACGGTTGAGCCTCGAAGAGCTGATGGAGCTGATATTGTGGCTTCAGCGGTCGAACCAATCGTCGCGCACCTCGTGCAAGCCTCCTTCGACCGGCAAGGAAGAAACACGCGAGAGCGCACGCCCCGGCGGCGTCCAGACGATTGCTTCGCAATCGCTTTGACAAAAACATGTTCATTCGCGCGAACGCGCCGTTCAAGATCGGGGCGGATAAGGCGAAGGCTATGCTTCGCGCCGGCAGAGTCATCGGCAGCGACGGGACCGGCCTGCATATCGAGGGAACGAGCTCAAAGCATTGGTTGTTCCACTGCAACGACGCGGCGGCGCGTCTGAGCCTGAGCCTTGGCCATGCCCCTCATCGCCCCCGCAACAATTCGTCAAAAAGCTTCTTCCACTTGCGGTCGTCTTCGGGGCCAAACAGGGTTGGAACGATCGTTTTACCTGTAATCCGGGTCAGCGCATCGGGCGGGTTAGGCGTCACGTCGGCGCGCACCGGCAATCTTCCGAAAGTCGCCGAATGCTGCTGCGCATCGCGCCCGATGGCGAAATTCGCCGCCAGCAGCGCTGCGTTGGGGTGCGGCGCAAAGGCGCTCATGCCGACCATGGCGACATGGGCGGACACAGGATCGAGCGCAAACACATCCGTCGGGCCGCCATTCATCTGCACGCTGTAGGTAAGGTTGATGAAATTGTTGAGCGTCAGCGCATATTCGCCGGCCGCAACCTGCCGCGCGAGCGCCAGATGTCCATCGGCGATAACCGGATCAAGCCCGCGCACGAGATCGCCCACAATCCTGCGGGCTTTCTCCTCGCCGTAGAACTGGAATATTCCGGCCAGCCATTGCGTATCGGTTCCATCGATGGCGACACGCCCGCGCCATTTTGTCCGCGTCGCGAAATCCTCGAACGATGTTGGCAGGTCAGATTTATCAACCAGCTTCGTATTGTAGGAGGGCGCGTTGTAATTGATGGAATGGCCATACCAGCGATGGTCTTTCGAGACAGCGATCGGCAGCAGATTTTTTGCCTCGGGCAAATCGAATTGGGTTAGCAATTGCGGCGGATTCTGGCTCACCGACGTGGTGACAACGATATCCCAGCTTTTCTGTGCGGCGCGCCCTTCAATTGCGATGCGTGAATTGATGGCGACATCCGAACCCCGGACAAACTGCACCTTGACGCCCGTTGCCTCCTCGAAAATCTTCCAGACCGGCAGGGCTTCGCCTTCATTCACCGAGGAATATACCGTGACGACGCCCTCCGCTTTGGCCGCGTCAAGTTTTTCGGCGATCATCCAGTCCGGCGTCTGGGCGTGTGCAGGCAAGGAAAAGGCGAACAAAGCGGCGGCGAAGAACGCCATTCGCGCCCCCCCTCCGGCAGGGAGCGGGTCGGGCCGAAGGCCCGGGGTGAGGAGTTCAGATTGTCGCATTTTAATAGCCATTCCGCCCGTTATTTTCTATTGATCGCAAACACTAACCCCGCACCCGGTTGCTTCGCAACCACCCTCTCCCTATGGGAGAGGGTGGCCCCCATTCAGCCCTGGACTAATGATGACAGAGCCAACCGAAACCTTCCGCCTCCTCGCGCTGCCCGGCAGCATTCGCCGCGCCTCGGTCTCCAAAGCCATCCTTGAAACGTTGCGCGACACCGCGCCCGAGGGCATCGAGATCACCATCTTCGCGCTCGATTCCGTGCCCATCTACAATCAGGATTTCGACCATGATCCCCCGCCGCCGGTCAGCGCGCTGCGTGAAAAAATCGTCGCCGCCGACGGATTGATCGTGTTGAGCCCGGAATACAATCACGGCATGTCGGGCGTTATCAAGAACGCAATCGATTGGGTTTCGCGGCCCGGCTACGCCTCGATTCTGGTGGAAAAGCCTGTCGCGATTTTCACAACCTCTGAAAGCCCGCTGGGCGGCGCGCGTGCGCAGGCCGATTTGCACAAGATGTTCCTATCAACCCTGTCGCGCATCGCCAGGGGTCGCGAGGTCTCGTTCGGGGGAACCGGAAAATCAATCGTCGGGGGACGGTTGACTGACGCCGCACAGTTGAAGCGCGCATGGGCGCTGATCGATTCCCTCATTGCGGAAATCGGTTTGAATGGCCCAAAAACGCCCTGAGCGGCGACTTGCAGCGCCGCCGTATCCGGCGCTACAGTGACCCCAAGGGATCGCGGTGGTCATCCGCGCGTGGAGGAACAGATGCTGAAATCTCATGTTTTAATGTTGACAACAAGCGCTTTGGCGCTGGCATTCGCGCAATCGGCGCTGGCGCAGCAGGCGCCCCTGTCGGGCAAGATCATCTCCGCCGATGAATCCGCGATGGAAGGCGTCGTCGTTTCCGCCAAACGCGCGGGTTCGACGATCACCTACAGCGTGGTGAGCAACGACAAGGGCGAATACGCCTTTCCCGCAGGACGACTTGAGGCCGGCTCATACGCGCTGAAAATCCGCGCGATCGGTTATGAACTTGATGGCGCAGCGACCGCCGAAGTGGCTGTGGACAAGCCTGCCGCCGCCGATCTCAAATTGCGCAAGGCCAAAAACATCGCGGCGCAAATGAGCAACGCGGAATGGCTCGCGAGCATTCCCGGGACGCCGGAGCAGAAAAAGCAGCTCTACGGTTGCACGAATTGCCACACGTTGCAGCGAATCGTGTCCTCGACGCATGACAAGGACGAGTTTCTCGCAACCATGACGCGCATGGCGCAATATGCGAACAATTCATTCCCGCTCCGCCCGCAAATCCGCGTTGCCGAGACCAGCGCCGACGCGCGGTTTGGAGCAGGCGCGGAAAAATTCGCGTCCTGGCTCGCCTCAATCAATCTGAGCGAACAACCCAAGTGGAGCTACGACCTCAAAACCCTGCCGCGCGTTAAAGGCAGGGGAACGAAGGTTTTCATCACCGAATATGATCTGCCCAAGCAGACCACCATGCCGCACGATGTGATCGTCGACCCATCGGACGGCCATGTGTTTTACTCCGATTTTGGCTCGCAAATCATTGGCGAGCTCGATCCGAAAACGGGCAAGACCGTGGACCATCCCTATCCCCTGCTGCGCGAAAACTACCCGCAGGGCGGCCTCAACCTTGATCGCGACGACAAGGGACTGTTCTGGCTGTCGTTGATGTATCAGGCCGGCGTCGTCAGTTTCGATCGCAAGACAGGGGAGACCAAAGCCTATCCGGTGCCCGCCGATCGCATCACCAATTCGACCCAGCAGGCGATGATGTCCGCCTCGGCCCGCAGCGTGGATGGCAAGGTCTGGGCGACGGACGTTGGCTCGGACCGCATCTTCCGCATCGACACCAAAGATGGCTCCTACGAAAGCATCGACCCCTTCGAGAAAATGCCGAAAGGCGAGCGTCACAGCGCATATGGCATCAACGCCGACAAGGACAACAATCTTTTCATAAACGACTTCTCCGGCGAGGCCATTGGTCGAATCGACGCCAAGACGCTCGAAACCACCATGTTCAAGACGCCGACGGCGAAATCGCGCCCACGCCGCGGCCATTTGACCGAGGACGGCAAACTCGCCTTCGGCGAGTTTACCGGCGATCACGCGGGAATTCTCGACACCAAAACCGGCGAGGTCAAGGAATTCCCCATGCCGACGCCGAATACGGCGCCCTATGACGCGGTGCTCGACAAAACCGGCGATCTATGGACCGCAGGCATGGAAGCCGACAGAATTGTGCGCATCGATACGAAAACCGGCGCGGCGGTTGAATATCCGCTGCCGCGACAGACCAATATCCGGCGCGTCTATGTCGATAATTCCTCGCCAAAACCAACCTTCTGGGTCGGCAATAACGAGGGCGCGGCGATCATCAAACTGGAACCGATGGACTGAGTTGGCGCGTCACGACGCCGGGCGTTTCAAACGCGCGGCGTCATGCGCGATTGAGCCTTTTCAAGGCTGGTGATGAACTCAAGCAAGACGGGCTTGCCCTGCCGCGTGAGTTCGATGCCGCGTTCGATCGCAGGGATGATATCTTCAACCATCGTGATCCGCTCGCCGTGGCAGCCAAGGGCGCGCGCAAGCTCCGCGTAGTTGCCGGAAATATCTGTCGCACGATAGCGCTCCGTGGATTCTGGCATGATGTCGAGTTCGCAGGCCATCGAGAAATTATTGAACAGAATCGACAGGATCGGGATCCTGTAACGTGCGGCGGTTTCGAAATCCATGCCGACAAACCCGATCGCCGCATCGCCCCAGACATTGATGCAGAGCTTTTCAGGATGCACAAGTTTCGCTCCCATAGCGAGTCCGAGACCGTAGCCAAGCTGCGTGGTTTTGCCCCAGCCGATGTAGCTGAGCGGCGTGGTTGAAACCCAGAATGGCGAAAGCTGATCGCGCGGCGATCCCGCATCATGGGTGATCACCGAGTTCGCCACATCGACCGTCTTCATGAGATCGTGAATCACGCGATACGGCGTCATCGGAACCTCGTCCGATGTCAGCTTGCCCTGCCATTCCCTGAGCCACGGCTCGCGCACAGAAGCAATCGCCGCCGCCACAGGCTTGCTGTCGCGTGGCGATGGAATATGGTCCGTCAACGCCGCAGCCAGAGCCTCCAGCGTCAGCGCGGCGTCGCCAATCAACCCGATCCTGGCTTCAATATCCTTATTGAGGTGCTTGGGGTCGAGCGTCGCATGGACGATCGCTTTGCCCTTGGGCATTTTCACGCCAAACGCCGTTTCGGAAAACGAGCACCCGACGCCAAAAATCACGTCGGCCTCGTCGAGGAATTCGCGCACGGCGCGCGGCATTGCGGCGCCGCCCGAGCCCAGCGCCAGCGGATGATTTTCGGGAAAAGCGCTTTTGCCTTCAAGCGAAGTGCAGACTGGCGCCGCCAGCAGTTCGGCGAGCGCGCGAAGTTGCGGCCAGGCCCGCGCGTAATGCACGCCCTGTCCCGCGTAGATGACCGGTTTGCGCGCGCTGGCGAGCAGTTTTGCCGCGTCCGCCACCGCCTTGGGGTCTGGCCCATAGCGCGTTGCAACGACAGGCGTGTAATCGAAGTCGGCCGGAACATCCTCATTCCAGACATCGCGCGGAATTTCCACCACGCAAGGTCCGCCGCGCCCGTTCCGCAATTGCGTAAACGCGCGGCGAAACACGGCCGCAATATCAGCGCCGGAGGTCAACTGCTCGACGGATTTGACATAGGTTCCCATGGACTTTGGCGCAGAAAAATTCGGCTCGACATGCGCGAGCCTGCGATCATAGCCGCCCGGAATCACCAGAATCGGCACAGATTCGCTGAACGCCTGCGCAATGGCGCCAAGCGTATTTTCCGCGCCTGGCCCGTGTTGCATACAAAACACGCCAATTTGCTGGCCGCTTGTCATGCGAGACATCGCATCAGCCATATGGACGCCGATGCGTTCCTGCCGCACGACAACGGGCTTGATGCCAGCCTTCGCTGCGCCTTCAAACAGAGGATTAACAGGATAACCAAACAGCGTCGTCACGCCCTCGCGTTTCAGAATTTCTGCGATTGCATCGACAACTTTCATAGCGTTTCCTCCAGTTTGGCTACGGTCGTCTTACTCCCGATTTGCAACGCCGTCGACGCAGCCTGCGGTTGCGCCTCGCACGCATGGCGTGGGCCCGGCATGTCAATAAACGCGCAAGAACGAGGGCGGTTCTAGATTTTGGAAATCTGCAATTTAACGGTCATGGCCTCGCCATCGCCGCCGGTTCTGGCGCCGCGCACAGGCGCCGCGCTGAGATAATCGACTCCACGCGCCACACAAACATGGCTTTCGATCGGGCAGATATCGTTGAGCGGATCAAATCCGACCCAGCCAAGATCGGGAATGAAGGCTTCCGCCCAGCCGTGACCCGCTTCCTGCTCGACCGGGCCGTCAAGATGCACAAAATATCCGCTGACATAGCGCGCCGGAACGTCCATCAGACGCGCGCAAGATATAAAGATATGCGCGTAGTCCTGACAAACGCCGCGTCCAAGCGCAAAAGCCTGCGCCGCTGTCGTCCCGGAACTCGTCGCGCTCACGTCAAAAGCCATATGTGTGTGAATATGGCCCATCAGCGCATGCAATCGACCCAACTCTTCCGGCTCTTGCGCCGCGATTTCAACTGCGAGCTTACGCATGGCCTGGTTCGCGGTTGTCAATGGCGTCGGCCGCAAAAACAATTCCGGCGGGAACCGCTCGCTGGTTCCGCGCACAACGCCTGCGCAATCGAACGTTTCCACTTCACCCTCGACGGTGACGGTCAGCCTGTTCAACGGCCCGGCGGCGGAGAACGAATGCGTGAAATTGCCGAACGAGTCCTCGGAAGCGCGCAGTGCGCAGTCGACATCGATATCGATGCGCCATGACGAAACGCGCTGCCCCTCATGATTGCGGGGCGTCAGCCGCAGCACCTGCGTGACCACACGCGGGGGGGCTTCATATTCATAGGTGGTTCGATGAGAAATACGGATGCGCATCACGGCTCATTGAAGAAGATATTGTTCGACGATTTCAGCGCCAAGACGGTTGTTGTCGTCGATGAAGCCGGTGATAAACTCATGCAGTCCTTCTGAAAACACCTGATTTATGCTGGTGTTTTCAAGCCGGGTCAAAACCTGTCGGCCCAGTCGCTGCGAAGCGCCCTGACGTCCGTAAGCCCTGGCGATCGCGTCAAGGAAGCGCTGCATATTATCATAACAGGAAATCAGCGAACGCGGCATTTCCGGACGCAGGATCAGGAGGTCGGCGATCAGCCAGGGTTTGACGCTGTCGCGATAAACCCAGTTATAGGCTGTCAGCGCCGATACAGCGCGCAGTATCGCTGTCCATTGAAAGTAGTCGAGCGTGCCTCCGACGACCTCCGTTTCTGGCAACAGGATATTATATTTGACGTCCAGAATGCGCGCTGTGTTGTCGGCGCGTTCCAGATAGAGTCCGAGACGACCGAACCAGTAAGCGTCGTTGCGCAACATCGTCCGGTAACAGGAGCCATCGACGTCAAGCGACAGCTTCATCGCCAGATCGAGGATGGCGCCCAGCGTGTCCGAATCGGATCGCGCGCTCGAATTCATTTGCAGCAATTTCGTCAACTCGAGCCAACCCGAATTGATCGTGTCCCATGTCTCCGCCGTCAACGCCGTGCGCACGGCGCGCGCATTGGTGCGACCGCTCTCGATGCAATTGACAATGGATGAGGGATTGGCCGGATCGAAAACAAGAAAATCGATCACGGATGCAGGCGTCACAGCTCCGCGCGCCTCCGCATAGAGTTGCGCAGCGCCTGCGGACAGCAACGCGCTCTGCCATTCGGCGCGCTCGGCTTCATGGACGGATGGCAAAGCCGCGAGCCTACGCGTTGTATTGACGATGCGGGCGATATAGTCGGCCCGCTCCATATAGCGGGCGAGCCAGTAGAGATTGTCAGCGGTGCGGGCAAGCATGACTACACTCCACCCAGTCTGGAATCATCGATCACCCATGTGTCTTTTGTTCCGCCGCCCTGGCTCGAATTGACCACCAGAGAGCCTTCTTTCAGAGCAACGCGCGTGAGGCCGCCCGGCACAACGCGCGAGCCCGACGCGCCCGTCAGTACGAAGGGCCTGAGATCGACATGTCGGGGCGCCACGCCGGTTGCGGTCGCCGTCGGGCAGGTCGACAGAGAAAGGGTGGGTTGCGCAATGAAGTTTGAGGGATCGTGCGCCAGTTTACGCGCAAAAACCTCAATTTCCGCCTTGCTCGCATGTGGCCCCACAAGCATCCCGTAGCCCCCGGAGCCATTGACTTCCTTGACCACAAGCTCCGGCAGATGCTCCAGCGCATATTTCAGCGCGTCCGGTTCGCGGCAACGCCAGGTCGGCACATTTTTCAGCAATGCATCCGCTCCGAGATAAAATCGGATAATTTCAGGCATATAGGTGTAGATCGCCTTGTCATCGGCGACGCCTGTGCCAACGGCGTTGGCGAGCGTCACGTTGCCGGCTTGATAGGCATTCATCAAGCCAGGCACGCCAAGGGTGGAATCAGGCCGAAATGCAAGCGGATCGAGAAAATCGTCGTCGACCCGGCGATAGATGACATCGACGCGTTTGGGCCCCTGCGTCGTGCGCATATAGACGATATCGTCGCGGACCAGCAGGTCGCGCCCTTCCACCAGTTCAACGCCAAGCTTGTCGGCGAGAAAGGAGTGCTCATAATAGGCCGAATTGTACTGGCCTGGCGTAAGCACAGCGATCACAGGATCATTTCCCACCCCGCGCGGCGCCAGCGATTTCAGGCAGGCCAACAGCTCGTTGGGATATGCGTCGACCGGCGCCACGCCATGGGCAGCGAAGAGATCCGGCAGCAGCCGCATCATCGCCTCGCGATTTTCCAGCATGTAGGAAACCCCCGACGGCGTGCGGACATTGTCTTCGAGCACATAAAAATCCCGATCGTCCACCCGGACGATATCGATGCCGGCGATCTGCACATAGACGTTATGCGGCACCGGCGTGCCCACCATTTCGGGACGAAAGGCTGCGTTCCTGTAGATCAAATCGGAAGGCACAATGCCGGCGCGCAAGATATCGGCTTTGCCATAGATGTCCGCCAGAAACATATTCAGCGCCTGGACACGCTGAATCAGCCCGGCCTCCAGCCGCGCCCACTCGGACTGCCCTAATATGCGCGGCACAATGTCGAACGGGATCAGCCGCTCGGTCGATTCATTGTCGCCATAGACGGCAAAGGTAATGCCCATCCGCCGGAACATCAGTTCAGCCTGCTGACGACGGGAATCGAGAAGGTCGTCGGGCGCGTCAGCGAGCCATTTGGCGACTCGCCCATAGACTGCGCGCGGCGAACCGCCCGGTCCCATCTCATCGAAGTACTTCGATTGCGACTGCGACTGAGATTGCGACACCGATAGCCCCCTGTTCTGATGAGTGAATGCTCTATGCGCTGATGTAACGCAAGCCGCATACCACTTTAAAACGAGCAAGGAACGGGCGAACGGGTCGTGCTTTGATCCAGAACAGCCTCGCATCGGTCAATGCGACCAAATTTCAGGCAGCCGCACGCCTCGCAAGGCAGACATTTTTGCGGCGCATCTCAGGCCACCGCCGCTGCCTTGCTGACCGTGGCGCGCCGCCGGTTGCGAATCCGCCATTCCCGTCGGGCCCAGATTGTGACACCTGTGCAAAGCAGGACCAGGATGGCGAAGGAGGCGACAACGTTCAACAGTCCCGTCCAAAGTCCCGCGCCAACATGCAGCGTTCGCGGCCAGTTTGCAGGCTGGCGAACCATGCCGGATTTCGAAACAATATAGGAGGCGACCTCGCCATGCTCGGCGACCCGTGCGATCATCCGCCCGCCGCGCACGCCTAGCGACAGGATTGTCGCCGGATCGACCGCCGCGACCGCAAGCTGCGCGGCTTCGGCGATGGGCATTTGCGGCGCACGCGCCTGCCCCCGTCCGCTGCCCGGAACGCCCGCCGGTCCGCCAATGCCGACATTGAACGCCAGAAACAGGCCCGTCAGCGGACTGAGAACAACAAGCGGGAACAGCCCCCACGCCACGGCCTTGTGCCAGCCCGAAAAATTGTTGCGCAAGCGCGAAAACCCCATGAAAACGCCGATCGTCGCCAGAACCAGCATGGCGAAAGCGCTTGCTGTCACCAGCCAGCGCATCCTGAAAATCAGGCGCTGATGAAGGCTCCGCGCTGTCGAGAACAGGTCCGACAAGGCGCTTTCGACATCGACTTCTTCGCCGCTCACGAGGCTCACATCGGTGGACCCGTCCTCGCCAACGCCCTGCAAGGTCATGATCCCGAGACGCGGATCGACAGAAAATCCACGCGCCCTGCCCTGCGGATCGAATTTCGCAAGCGCGCCCGTGAGTTTCTCCGCAGAAACCGAACCGGGCGTCACCGACGACGCCTCAACGATTGGCTCGAACGACAGAATCAACCCGGTTGCGACAACGACAAGCACGGGCAGTGCAAAAACCAGCGCCACCCAGCGATGGAGGCGCAAAAGCTGAGCTTTCAGCATCAATGGAATTCCGGTCCGCTGGCGTGGCGCCAGCGCGCATCCCTTAGCGAAGGCGCTTTGGACCGGTCAAATGAATTCGCGTCCACAATCACTGCGGGATTTCAACCTTCAGGAAGCCAAGCTTGCCCTGCGTGACATCGTCGGAGACGCTGAACACGACGGAGTCCTCCTGCGCCCGGTGCGACACGTTGCTCCAGGTTGGCGCCACCACGACATCGCCCTTGCGCCAGTGGAAATGCTTGTCGCCGATGCGGCTTTCGCCAGAACCTGACACGACTGCGAACACCTGATTTTCTGTCGAACGCAGCGGTTTCGTCCAACCGCCCGCTGCGAATCTGTTCATCCACAGGCCCATCGTGGGCATATTGGCTTGTCCCAGCTGGATTCGCACCCGGCCATATTCGTCCGGCGCAGCGTGCGCCAGCCGCGCCAGACTGTCCTCCAGCGTGAACACAAATTCGCTCTCGCGTGTGGCCTGTTCGACGGGCTGCAAGCCATCCCAGAATTCCAGAAACATCGGCTCGATCAGATGCACCAGCGGCACATCGAGAAAATCGATCCAGTAGCCCGGCCGTTTGCCGGCGTTGCCGTGGCC
>CAIZEI010000126.1 GCA_903931945.1 uncultured Hyphomicrobiales bacterium
GTGCCGCAGCCGATTTCCAGCACGCTGCCACATGTCGGGGGCTGCATCTCCCTGATCAGCGAATCGCGACCCAACAGATAAAATTTGCGGCTTGCGTCATAGATGTGCCGCTGATGGCGGTACATGCGATCCATATGGATTGCGGCTATTCCTGTCACGGCGTTCACCTCAGCGTATATAGATGGAACGCACCGTAGATTGACGAACGATCGCGTGCGCCAAATTCGCGCGATCGGGTTTCGTCATAGCTCCACGCGTTCAGGAGACTGTCCGGAATGCGTCCGGGCAACAGCCGCTCATCGGCTGCGGTGCGGAAGATCACGCGGGCGCCGGCCCGCGCTGTGCGGGTGATTTCAGACCAGATGTTTGCAAGATCGACATCGTCCATCCAGTCCTGCGCATCCAGAAGCACATAGGCGTCAAGCGCGCCAGCCGGCATGTCCCGCAGAACGGCAGTCATAGAGCCGTGAATCACATTCACGCGGTTGGCGCGCGCGCGAATGTTCTCAAAATGATCACGTTCAAGATAGGGCGGCGTCGAAGCGCCTTCCACCGGCTCGTATTGCTGGCCAAAAGCCTGCCAGGCGAAGTAATTCGATTTGAAATCGAAATCGCAGCAGAGTTTTTCCATGCGGCGGCGCAGAACCGCCCCGATTCCAGCCTCGTCGTCCTGCGCCAGCGCGCGATATTGGGCGGGGGGAATGCCCAACCCGTAGAGCGAGGCGGGCTGACGCAGAATCCAGCGCAACGACGGGCGCTGGAACAGCGGAGAGATGTGACGTTCAAAGAGTTCGCGCTGTTCGGCGTGAGATCGCGCAGTCAACATGATGGCGGGATCGACGCCATAAAGTCGCCCGAGCCAATGGCTCATCGTGATGAAGCGCCCTAGCAGGCCATGTCGGTAGAAGCCATGGGCGAACATCTCGATACGGCGGCGGCCGGTCAGGCCGCGCGCATCCCAGTATTCTTGCGAAGCCCGATCAAGCGCGGGGCGCAGCAACGAATCATAGGCGACGACGTTGGCAGGATCGTCGGCGTTGCCGAAGAACCGGCGGAAACTTTCGTAATCCGGCAAATGCTGCGCGGCGATAATTTTGAGTTTGTTAAGGGCGACATGCGCGCCATTCAAATCGACGGCGGTCACGCCTTCGGGGTTGGCGACCAGATAGCTCAGCGCGTTGCAGCCGCCGGATGCAATTGTCATCACGCGATCTTCGGGCTTCAGCGCCAACGCTTCCATATCAACAACAGGGTCTTCCCAAATCTGGGGATAGACCAGACCGCGGAAAGCTAAAGTGAACAGCCGCTCCAGGATGCCTTCGCGCGACAGCGGCCTGTTGTGATGCACAGCATCGCCGAGCCCGGAGACAGTTGCGCGTTGAACGAGTTGCGCGCCGTGCAGCGGAGTCATTTTTGATTCCCGTCAAATTCGTTGATCTGTCGCATCTAGGTCAGGGATGTGACATCCGGATGAATGTTGCGAGAAAAAGTCAGTGGGCAACAACCGCAGTGGAAAATTCGGCCGGGTTGCTCAACGTTCACGCGTTCACTCGGGAACAAACTCCACAACGATTTTTGCATAATGGCTTGCCCGCCGATTCGCTCACGGCTGTTGCGGCAGGGGGCGTCGAAACGCGCCGGCGCCGCGACGCTCTGACGGTTCCCGATTCAGGGCTCCCCGCGTTCGGGCCTTTGGTGTATAGGGCGGACGTATTTCAAATCTGCGGGAGGGTTCATGACGGGAAACGATTCAGGCGCGCCGGCCGAGCGTCCTTTGCCGGGTCCGCCCGCCGGCTACGATGCGCTGGGCGAGGCGCGGCGGCTCGGGCGCGCGATCAAGGTCGGTTCGCTCTGCACGATTGACCGCATCAGCGGATTTCCCGTTGCAACGCTTTCAACGCTCGCCACCGATTACGACGGGACGCCCATTCTGCTTCTCTCGCAATTATCGACCCATACCAAAAACCTCGACGCCGATCCCCGCGCCTCGATCCTGCTGGCGCAGGCTGGCAAGGGCGATCCGCTGGCCCATCCCCGGGTGACGCTGATCGGGCGGGCGGTCAAGCAATCTGCGCCCGAGGTCCGCGCCCGGCTGAAAGCCCGGTTTCTGCGGCGCAATCCGAAATCGGCGCTTTATGCAGACTTTGGCGATTTCGCGTTCTGGAGGCTGGAGTTGACCGGGGCGCATCTGAATGGCGGCTTCGCCAAGGCGGCGGATTTCTCAGCGGTCGAATTCCTGACCTCGCTGGAGGGGGCCGAGGGGCTGCTTGCCGCCGAGGAGGGCGCGCTCGAGCATATGAACGCCGACCACACAGCTGCGCTTGCGCTTTACGCGACCCGGCTGGCGGGCGAGCCGGAAGGCCGCTGGCGCGCCACGGGCCTCGACCCTGAAGGCCTCGATCTGGCTGCCGGCGACCTGATAACGCGCATCGCCTTTCCCCGGCGAATCGCCGGCCCGGGCGATTTGCGCGATATCCTTGTTGAACTGGCCGCCGACGCGCGGGCCCGGGTGTGAAACGATATTTTGCAAATTATGCGATTTTAAAGGAAAAACCGGGGCTTAACCGTTCGTCAAACAAACGTCGTCATCCCTTGCCCTGCGCGCGATCACCAGCTAGACACGCGCGACTCACGCCCTGCCCAAGCCAGATGCGCGAGGAGGAAACAGCAGCGCCTCGCGATAACAAGCGCGAATTTTTCGGAGCCAGCATATGAAGCAGACCGGAGTGTTCAACTCTGCCTTCGGGGTAGAGAAGTTTGGCATAAGCAAAGCGGCGAGCGTCGCCTATAACCTCGAAGCGCCCGCGCTGTACGAGCAATCGCTGAGCCGCAAGGAAGCGGTGCTGGCCACCGGCGGCGCGATTGTCTCCGAAACCGGCGTGCACACCGGTCGTTCGCCCAAGGACAAGTTTACCGTTCGCGACGCAAATGTCGAAAAGGATGTCTGGTGGGGCATCAACCAGGCCATGACGCCTGAACATTTCGAAGTCCTGTTGCAGGATATGCTGGCCCACACGGCTGGCAAGGACCTTTTCGTGCAGGACCTCTACGGCGGCGCTGACCCCGCGCTACGCGTCAAGACCCGGGTCATTTGCGAACTCGCATGGCACTCGCTGTTTATCCGCAACCTGCTCATTCGTCCTCCGCACGAAGATATCGCGAATTTTGTAGCGGATATGACAATTATTGATCTGCCCACGTTCAAGGCCGATCCCAAGCGTCACGGCTGCCGCACCGACACCGTTATTGCTCTTGATCTGACGAGAAAGATCGTTCTGATCGCCAATTCGAGCTACGCTGGCGAAATGAAGAAATCGGTGTTCACCTTCCTCAACTGGAAGCTGCCCGCCCATGGCGTGATGCCGATGCACTGCTCGGCCAATATCGCCAAGGATGGCTCCGACACCGCGATCTTCTTTGGCCTGTCAGGCACCGGCAAGACCACGCTTTCGCAGGACCCGAACCGCATCCTGATCGGCGACGACGAGCATGGCTGGGGCAAGGAAGGCGTGTTCAATTTCGAGGGCGGCTGCTACGCCAAGGCGATCAAGCTGTCGCGCGAAGCCGAACCGGAAATTTTCGCGACCAGCGAGCGTTTCGGCACGGTCATGGAAAACGTGGTGCTCGATCCGGTCACCCGCAAGCCTGATTTCGACAATGATTCGAAGACAGAAAACACCCGCATCGCCTATCCGATCGACTTCATCTCGAACGCGTCGGAGACCGGTCGCGGCGGCCACCCGAAAAACATCATCATGCTGACCTGCGACGCGTTTGGCGTATTGCCGCCGATCGCCAAGCTCGACCCGGCGCAGGCGATGTACCACTTCCTGTCCGGCTACACCGCCGTTGTGGCAGGCACAGTGAAGGGCGTTACCGAGCCCGAAGCGACATTCTCGACCTGCTTCGGTCATCCTTTCCTGCCGCGTCACGCTTCTGTTTATGGCGAGCTGTTGCGCGAACTGATGGCCAAGCATCATGTCGATTGCTGGTTGCTGAACACCGGCTGGACGGGCGGCAAGGCCGGCGTTGGCCGGCGGATGCCGATCCGCGTCACGCGCCGCCTGCTGACTGCGGCTCTGGACGGCTCGCTGAATGCCGCGACCTTCCGCACCGACCCCTATTTCGGCCTCGCAGTGCCGACATCGGTGCCGGGCGTCGAACCGCACATTCTCGAGCCGGTGAAGACCTGGGTCTCGAAATCCGAATTTGCGGCGGTCGCCAACGACCTCGTCAAGCGCTTCGCCAAAAACTTCGTGCCCTTTGAAGAGCATGTCGACAAGAAAGTGCTGGAAGCTGCGCCGGTGTCGCGCATGGCTGCAGAGTAATTTTCCGAACCCGGACATGAAATCGGCGGCCTCCGGGCCGCCGTTTTTGTTTTATGATGAGCGCGCCGGTCGAAGTACGGGCCGCTAAATCCCTTTTTCATCGAAGATATGCCCCATGGCGGATGTCACGCCATTGCGCGCGATTTCCTCGAGCCACATCTTGTGAAAGCGCGGATCCTGATCGGCGTATTCGATCTGCGCGCCGCCTTCCTTGATGCTGACATCTGTACGCCGGCTTTCAGAGCCCGCCCGGCGCTCCCAGACGATCGGATATCGCTTGGTGCCAAAACCCAGCGCCAGATAGCGCGCAGGAACGCTGCTCGAGCCAAAATGCTGATGGAACATTTCATCGGGCGGCGCAAAACACATCCCGTATTTCCAGTCAACGCGGCGGAAATCTGTTTCCCCGTTGTACCAGAGCAGCGAATAGCCTGCGCCCGTGATGAAGAATATGTGCAAGCCCGGTCCATGGCGGTGGCCCTTCTTGTAGGCGCCAACCGGCATTTCCGAGACATGCGCGCCCATTGAGCCTTCGCCCAGGAGAAATTGCATGTTGTTGGAGCCGGCGCCACGGGCCTCCCAGGGCTTCAGTTCGAATGAGCCGAGATCGGCGACGAAATTCGTCTCCCACATCACGCGTCCGGGCCGCACCGAAGTCATCTCGCCTTCGCCTGCGTAAAAGCCCTTCGATCCCTCGCGATCGGCAAAGACAAAGGGATTGTCAAAAATGAAATCCTCGCGCGCATTGATGTTCATGATCAATCTGAGATCGTTGGACGAGGCGAGCAGGGCCTTTTCGCGCCCGGAGCCATTGAAGATCTGATAGCGCGCGTTGAGCGGCGGCGCGAACATCGAGCGCGGCCCGAATTCGAACGTATGCCTTGCCCCGCCAATCTCGACCACGACGCTGCCATGACCTGACAGAACATAAAACACTTCGTCATATATGTGCTTTTGCGGCGCGGATTTCTGGCCCGGCGGCAGGTCCATCAAAAACACCCGCATCCAGTCCCCGCAGCCTTTCAGATGAATGAAGGCGCCCTTGCAACCATCGCCAAGACGCGGCCAGGGCCCGGTTTCGGCCGTCATCAGATCGACGCCGAAATCCTCATGGATGGGCGGCCCCTCGCGCCCCGCCCAGTCAAGATAGGGATCGGGTGAAAGCAATCCTGTCATGCCGGCGACCCCATGTGCGATTTCAGTCCCTTGCGCCGCAACTCATCTTCGAACATCGGATGAACTGCGGCGGGTTGCTGCGCAAAATCCAGCAGGGTTCCCCCCGCATCTATGGAAAGGTCGGCGTTGGCAAACCGCGTCTGCCTGCGCGCCAGCAGGGGCCGCTGGCGATTGCCAAGCGACAGCGACAGAATCCGCGCAGGCGCAGCGCCAACATTAAAATGCTGGATAAACCGGTCATCGGCGGGCGCGAGGACCAGACCCGGTCGCCAGTTCAGGCGCTCAAACTCCCGCCCATCCTCGGTGTAAACGAGACTATAGCCTTCGCCGGAAAACGGCAGGATATGCGCGCCTGGCCCATGCCGGCGCGCTTTGGCATAGGCGCCGGCAGGGAGCGCGCCGATATGCGCGTTCAGCGAATTCTGCCCCATCGCGAGGTCGGCGCTGGCGTAGCCCGGCCCGCGCGCGGGGCTCGGCTGCAACGTAATTTTGTCGAGATCGCTGATAAAATGGGTCACGATATCCGTCGCTGCGGGCGGATACGGATTGTCGAACAGAAATCTTGCCTCGCGAAAAAAGTTCATCTGGAACGGCAGGTTATTAACGCACACCACGCGCGTCGCCTCGCCGGACGAGGTCGCGGCAAGCGAAAAGGGGCGATTGACCGGGGGCGAGAACAAAGCGCGCCGAGCAAAGGCGACCGGCGCCTCGCCCTCGACGCGCAATTCGCCGCGCCCCGACAGAACAAAATAAATCTCATCGAAAAGATGGCTACCGGGTCGTGTTGCTCCGCCCTGCGCGATTTCGATCGCCTGCAGCCCAAGAAAATCGCCGCGCCCCGCCAGATGCGCAAAGCCCGCTGCAACACCCTCTCCAAGCCGCGGCCAGGGCCTCAATTGCGCAGTCGCGGCGTCGAAGAAGGCGCCTTCGTACAAGGGCGGCCCTTCGGCCCGCGACCAGTCAAGATAGCTGTCGAGAAGATATCGTATCGCCGAACTGTCTGCGCCCATTCAGCATCCTCCCCCGGAACGATGGCCGTCGGGACTCATACACAAGTCGCCCGCAGCGGCAAATGCAGCTTGGCAAGAGCCCGGGCTTCTGCGAGATTTCGGCGAATACAGGAACGGGGAGGGGAATGATGATCGGATCGCGCCTGGGGTTAGCTGTCCTGCTTGCGTTCGCGACCGTTCTGGCTGCGTCCGGCGCCGGCGCCGTCGACCATCCCGATCTCTTCCGCGCATGGTCGCCTGACTTTCCCGACAATGGAATTCTGTCCAGCGACAATGCCTCGGGCGGGACAAGTCCGCGCGGGCCATGGACCTGCGGCGGCAAGAATATCGCGCCCGCCATAGCCTGGTCCGGCGCACCCTCCGACACGAAAAGCTTTGCTGTCATCATGGACGATCCTGACGCGGCCAGCGGTCGCGGCGGCAACCACTGGATCGTCTACGATATTGCCGCTTCGGCCAGCGGAATCGCGCGCGGCGCCAAAGAGGGATTTGCGCCGGGCGACACTGGCAGGGATGGCGGCTATCACGGCCCCTGCGCGGAGCCTGGGGCCAAGGCGCATCATTTCCTGTTCTATGTTTATGCGCTCGATCTTGCGCCGGGCGTGTTGCCTCGCAATCTGACAAAGGCCGAATTCATGACACGCATTCAGGGCCACAACACCGCCGAAGCCAGCGTTGCGGCCGTGTACCAGCGCGCGCCCGACGGCGCTGCCTTGAGCAAGGTTGAATAGGCTTAAAACGTCTTCCATACCGCGAGCAGTGCGCCTTGTTCTCGCCGCGCGTTGACGGCGGCGAGCGTGATGAAAGCGCCGGCCTGCAGGGACAGGCCCCTGGCAATTTCATAGACCAGGCTTGGTTGCAGTTTTGACCAGCGTTCATCGGGATAGGAGGGGGATCCGCGCCCTGTCGTAGCCGCATTGAAAGATTGCATCAGCAATTGCGCTTGTTCTGTGAGATGAACGCCAATCGTCAGTTCGAGACGCGCTTCGCCGGGATTGCCGCCATTGCGCGCGCGCCAGGCGATCTCACCATCCGCGAACGCTGGGCGATCCCAAAGCGTGAAGGAATAGCCGGCAAGCAAACGGGCTTCCGCTTCACAGGCTGTCGCGCCAGCAAGCGCGGTATTGGACCGGTTCGTGGCGCCGGGGATTTTGCCCAGCGCCTGCGCGGCAAAAACCACTTCGCCAAGGCGCGCCATTTCAATCCGCGCTCCAACTTCCAGCGACTCAAGTCCCCTATAGGCGCCAGGCGCAAATCCCTTGATCGATACATCTTCGAGAACCGGCGAAGCCAGCAATGTCACGGTTGGACTCAATCCGTATTCAATATGAACGCCCAGCTCGAATTTGCGCCAGGCGACAACAGGAACGAGCCTGCCATTCAGGTCAAAGGCGCGGGTCGAATCTGAAAACTGGGATGTTGCGATCACCTGCGTCGCGCCCTTGCGCTGCGCCCAGGCGCCCGCCTGCGCGGCTCCGGCGCTGTCCAGCAGGGCAACCGCCATCAGGACGCAATATTGTCTCAAAATTCGGGAACGCGACGCCATGACGAATTCTGCAATTGTTCAGTTGCAAAATAGGGACATGAAACGCAGCGCCGCGCAACCACAATTGTGAAGATCCGATCATTTTTTTGAACGGGTCGGGAACCGGGAGCGCTGGCGCGCCGCGCCGCATTGTTCTAGACTGCGCTCTCACTTGAGACGATCCTGAGATGGCCTATTTCGACTACGAAGCTCTTGCGACCGCGCCGCTGGTTCGCGATCCCTATGATTTCATTGCCGTCGAGAACTTCATACGCCCTGAACGCTTTGCGGAGGTTTCGGCCGACTTTCCCAAAGTGCCCGGCCCGGGCTCGCATCCGCCGTCCGAACTGACCATCGCGGGACATTTCGCCGCAGCCATGGCGGAACTTGATGGCCCGAAATTCCGCGAAAGCATCGAACGCAAGTTCGGGGTCGATCTCACCGGTCGTCCCGCCATGTATACGGTGCGGGGGTTCACGCGCGAAAAAGACGGCGAGATCCACACCGATACGAAGTCCAAGATCATCACTGTCCTGCTTTACATGAATGAAGGCTGGGAAAAATCAGGCGGGCGCCTGCGCGTTCTGCGTTCGCCAACAAATCTTGAGGATTACGCCGCCGAAATATCGCCAAACGGCGGCACGCTGCTGGTCTTCCGTCGCTCTGAAAACTCATGGCATGGGCATTATCCCTTTGAGGGGCCGCGCCGGACCATCCAGATGAACTGGGTGACCGATCAGGGCGTCGTTGACCGCGAACAGGGACGCCACCGGTTGTCAACGCGCATCAAGAAAGTCGCGTCCCTTTTCGGCGCCTGACGCCTAACGTGTCCGTCCGCTGGCGGTTGCAACAATGAAAACCGTCGTCGCCAGCCCCAGCATCAGGCAATTGAGCATGATATCGGCGGTATGCGAGCCGGTGAAATCGTCGAGCGCGCCGGCGATCACCGGGCCGAACACGAAGCCCGCATCGCCAAAAGTGCGCTGCATCCCCATGCCTGCGCCATAGCGCTCGCGCGGCAGGCAACCCACTGTGAAAGCCGATATGGCGGGATAGGAAATGCCGCCGCCAATGCCAAAAACAAGGATCGCCGCCCAGAACATGATCTGGGAATCGGCGGCGTAGAGCATCAGCAACCCGCAGATTGTGAGAAATGTCGAGCCACCGACGACGCCGCGCGCGCCAAAGCGCTGGATCGTCCAGGGCGACACCGGCAGGATCAGGAAATTCACAGCGCCGCAAAAAGTCAGCGCAGCGCCGATCACGCCAACGCTGAGATGCAGCCGCTCGGCGGCGAGCTGGGGCACCAGTTGGTACAGACTGACCACACGCGAAAAGAAAATTACGCCGGTCAGAATGCAAACGGCGGTAAACGGGATGGTCATCATCCCCCGTTTACTGACCGAGGAGGGGAGCGGGCGGGCGATTTCCGCCTTGCTCAATGTATCCTCGAACGAGGCGAGCGCGGTCAGCGAGGCCAGCAGTCCCACAACCATCAGCGCCCAGAACGGGGCTGCATAGCCAAACAGCGCCGCGATATAACCGCCAAAGGCCGGCCCTATCATGGCGCCGCCCTGCAAGGCGGCCTGATACAGCGCCATATTGCCAACCCGATGCGCGGGCGGGCTGATATCGGCGATGGCGGCGAGCGAGGCCGTCATATAAATGCCCGAACCAACGCCCTGAATCAGCCGCCACAGCAGCAGCCAGTTGAAATCGCCCGTCAGGGCCGCAGCGGCGGACGAGCCCGCAACGATCAGCGGCCCGATAAACAGCATGGGCCGCCTCCCGATCCTTTGCGACAGGATGCCGGCGGGAAGGTTCGCCATCAACCGTCCGATTCCGTAGATTGTGATCAACATGCCCACAAGCGTGCTGGCGACGCCAAAGGTCTGCGCATAGATCGACAGGATCGGCGAGACCACGCCATTGCCCATCATGATCAGGGCGATCATCAGCAACAGAGGCGCAAGGCGTCGTTCGCGCCGCAGCGGTTCGAAAAAATCAGAGCTCAGCATTGTCTGGTATGTGCGCCGGTTCGCCGCTTTAGGCAATGGACGGGCGAGGTCGCCGACCCCGCGCCTTTTTTCCTGCGCCTTCATTCTGCCGCTGGCGTTCCGCGGGCCAAATGTTGTAAGGGCTTCCGGCTCGTCCGAAAGGGGCGCGCCGGAGGAACCACGCCATGATGAGAACCACGCCCCCGTTTCGCGCCGACCATGTTGGCTCCCTTTTGCGCACCGCTCCCCTGAAGCGCGCGCGCGAGCAATTTGCAGCCGGCGAGATTTCGCAGTCCGATTTGAAAAAAGTCGAAGATGTCGAGATCCGGAAAATCGTTGAAAAGCAGGAGGCCGTCGGGCTTGAAGCGATCACCGACGGCGAATTTCGCCGTTCCTGGTGGCATATGGATTTTATCGGCGCGCTTGATGGCGTCGAAATGATCGAGGTTGAACAGGGCATCCAGTTCACCGGCGTCCAGACCAAGGCGCAGGCGCCGCGCGTCACCGGAAAACTCGGTTCAAAAGCGCATCCGCATATCGACCATTTCCGCTTTCTGGCGAGTTGCGCCAAAAAGACCCCGAAACAGTCGATCCCCAGCCCCTCGATGCTGCACTATCGCGGCGGGCGCAAGATGATCGACACAGTGGCCTATCCTACGATGGACGGGTTCTATCACGATCTCGGACAGGCCTATAAGCAGGCGATCGGCGGCTTTTACGACGCCGGCTGCCGCTATCTGCAAATCGACGATTGCAGCTTTGCCTATCTCTGCGATCCCAAACAGCGCGAAATGCTCGCGGCGCGCGGCGACGATCCGACGAAGCAGGGCGATATCTATGTTGGCATGATCAATGCGGCGCTGGCCGGAAAGCCCGCCGATCTTGTCGCCACCATGCACGTCTGCCGCGGCAATTTCCGCTCGACGTTCATTTCATCGGGCGGCTATGAGCCCATCGCCGATCTGATGTTCAACAAGCTCAATATCGACGGTTATTTCCTTGAATGGGACAATGAGCGCTCGGGTGGTTTTGAGCCACTGCGCTTCCTGCCGAAGGGCAAGACGGTGATTTTGGGCCTCGTCACCTCGAAGACGGGAACGCTGGAAACGCGCGACGCATTGATGCGCCGCATTGAGGAAGCGACGAAATACGCGTCCCTCGACCAGCTCTGCCTGTCGCCGCAATGCGGCTTTGCCTCAACCGAAGAGGGCAATACGCTCGCCGAGGACGAGCAATGGGCGAAGCTGAAACTCGTCGTCGATGTGGCCAAAGAGGTCTGGGGGAAGTGATTTAACCCCTGACGCGCCCGTGAAAACGGGCAGCGCGGGGGGCCTCCGTCAACTCTCCCCGTCGCGGTTCATGTCCTCCCGCAGGGACGGCCAGCGCCGCATGATTTCGTGCGCGCCGAGCAAGGCCATCGCCAGCACAAAGGGGATCAGATAATAGATCGCCCGGAACATCAGCAGCGAGGCGATCATCCCTTCGGGCGAGGGCGCCGGCACCGAGTTGAGCATGGTCATTTCAAACGCGCCGATGCCGCCGGGCGCGTTGGAGGCGATGCCCAGAAGGCATGCAAAGGCGTAGGTCGCGGCAAAATCCAGATAGCTTGTCGCGAGGCCGGGCGGCAGCAATGCGCGCAGCGTTCCCGCCGCAGCGCAGAGGTCGATCACCCCCAGGGCCATCTGGCCCACAGTCAGTCCGAAGCCCGGCAATTCGAGGCTCATGCCCTGCACGCGGATGCGGCGGCGACCGCGCGACACCCAATAGAGCCAGCACCCGATCGCCGCCAGAACCAGCGCGCCGATGATGGCGTTGACCCAGATTTTCAGATGGTTAATGTCGGCGACGCCAGCCGGGTCGATCAGCAGCGAAAAGCCGATCACCAGAGCCATGCCAAGCCAGAAGGTAATGCCCGCGACTAGGGTTAGGCTGGCGACCTTGCCCGCTGTCAGCCCCGCCTGCGAATAGATCCAGTAACGCACGGTGCCGCCGGTGATCAGCGGAAAGCCAAGCGTGAAGGAAATGGCGTAGGAGGTGAATGAGGCGAGCGCCGTGCGTCCGAAAGGCACGCGCAATTTCAACTGCCGCAGCGCCAGCGCATCATATCCGGTGAGCGCGAGATAGGAAATTGCGGTGCAGAGGCCGGCGATCGCGATCTGGTCCCAGCCGGTCGCCTCAAGCGCGATCCGCAGATCCCACCAGTGAACAGAGGCGAAGGTGCGCACCAGCGTCACGATCGACAATACAAGGATCGACAGGCTGAAAATCGTCGCGACGATATGGATCAGCCGCTGACGGCGGGCCAGCGCATTCGCCAGCCTTTCGGACGCGTTCTCGAAAGGGTTGTGCGGGTCTGTGTCGTCCATCGATCCGTCCGGTCCGGGCCACGTCCGGATATCGCGCGGACTATTCCATGGGAACTCCCGCAAATGAGTTAATATCTATCGAATGCGCATTCAAGGCGGCGCAGCGGTCGGTCTCAGCGCATGCACACCACCGGCAGAACCGCAGGGCCGACGACCGCCGCAATATCCGCAGCGGCGGGATGCTGTGGCGGGGCTGCGCCCGGCGCGGACAAGGCGGCGCCCAGAGTCGCAAGGGCGCTCGCGGGGATCAGGGGCCATGCCGTTTGTGGAACGACGCCAGCGACCCGCACAGGCGCGTTGCGCGGCCCGACAAACCCCAGCAGCGCCCCGCCACGATCGAAGACAGGCGCTCCGATTGCGGTTTCCTCCAGCGGGGCCAGCGCGCGCGCCGCGCCGTGCGACATGAGGATCTCGCCTGGCGCGAGCACAACTTGCGATGAACTGCCGATAGTCGCCGCATGATAGAGCGCAAGCGCCTCCTGCCGCTCGTCCGGCGCGCCCGCCGTTGCGGCCAGACGCGGCCCCGGCAAGCCAACGACATCGAACAGCGCAAGACCGGATTTTTCATCGCGCCGCGCCAGTTTTGCCGCGCGCCCACCGATCTGCGGTGTGTCGCAATCGCCAACTGCGGACACTGCATGGCCGCCGCCAAGATCGACAGCGGTCGCCGCGAGGACCGGGCGGCGCGAGGGGGCTGCAGGAGCGCTGGCGACAGGCGCGCCAGCGGATGGCGCAGCCGCAGTCGCAGCGGGCGGCGGCGCGCCGGGGAAGGCGTCAAAAGCGTTGGCAATCGCAATCGACATGTTTTCCATGGCCTTTGCGCCAGCCGGATATGTCAGGGTGAAGCTTCGAATTTCCGGACCGCCGTCCGCCGCGCCCCGCGTCATGCGCGTATAAAACGCCTTTCCGGCAGCAACGCCGCTGACCACCAGAAAATCGGGGCGCAAAATCCGGTAGGTCACGCGCCGCGCGGGAGTTGTGTCTTTCAGCTTGTCGAACAGCGAGGGCAGATCGCCATCGCTTTCTTTTGACATGGCCGTTTCAGCGCCGATCGCGCCGTCGGCTGACGTCCAGCGCGAGCCCGACTTTCCGTCGGTCCGTTTGGTCAGGATTTTCAGCGGCAAGCCGAGCGAAGCGCCCGTTCGGGCATCGCGCAGCAACCCGAAGCCGACCGCATTTCTGGCGGCGACGGCGCTGGCGATGAGGTCCGCAACAGGCTTTGTCGCGAGCGCGCCATCGGCTGTAAGATTGGCGCGTCTTGCATAGGCCGAAAGAGCGGCCGCCGTTGCGCGTCCAAACCCGCCATCGACAACGCCTTTATAGTCGCCGGTCCAGATCAGCGCGTCCTGAATGGCGCGGCGGGCGGCTTCGGGCAAGGCGTCAAATGCGGCTTTCGTCGCGCCAAAAGCCGGATCGGCTTCACCCGCAACTGGAGGCGGTGGATTTTGCGTTTGCGCAACGCTGACAAGCGCAGGCGCAAACGTGAGCCAGACCGCGATGAAACCGAGCCTGCGCATTTTTGACTCCCGATCGGACGGATCTATCACCTATCGCAGCTTGAGGCGATGTTGTCACACGCGCCGCGACGATAATTGATATTCTCATTCCGGCGCAATCGTGGCAATCTGCAATCGCCCCGTCAGCGCATGTCCAGCGCAAACCAGGAGCGCACAATGCGCAACGCCCTGCTTGTTTTGTTTTCCCTTTTTATATTGACCGGGATGGCGCGCGCGCAAACGCAAACGCCGGCGCCGCAACCGCAAAAATCCTTCGCAGTTGAATCCCTCGCCAGCGATTTCACGCGGCTGGAGGAGCGGTTGCGCAAGGACAACGCCAAACTGGCAGGCGCAAAATCCGCAGCGGATCTTATCCGCGATGCGAACAATCTCACACGTGCGAATAAACTTGACGAAGCGCTGGCCCTGTTTGCAGCAGCAACGACCAAATCGCCGAAGGACTTCAACGTCTGGCTGATCTATGCGGCCGCCGCCCAGGCCGCCGCCGAGGCTCCTGCCGCCGAGGACGCCAGCGCGCTGCGCAGGGATGCGCTCGCCGCCGCCTATGGCGGCTATCTCAGGGCGAATGCAAAGCCCGATGAGGCGCGGGCGCTCGCCTATCTTGGTCAGTTGCAGGTCAAACAGGAAAACTGGCGCCCGGCGCTCAACGCCTATCGCGCCAGCCTCGATCGCAATGACGCGCCCAACATCCGCGCCGTCTATGACGATCTCAGGCAGAATCATGGATTTCACGTCGGGCAGGAACAGGTCGATAGCGATTCGGCTTCGCCGCGCGTCTGTTTCCCGTTTTCCGAGTCGCTTGCGCACAATGTCGATTTTTCGCCATTCGTCGCGGTGTCCGGCGGCGCGAAAACCGCGATTGCGGTGGAGGATCAGCAGCTCTGCGTCGATGGTCTCGAGCACGGGCAGCGCTACGCGATTGTCCTGCGGCAGGGGTTGCCCTCCGCCATTGGCGAAAACCTGCTGAAAAACGCTGATTTTGAAATTTATGTGCGCGACCGTTCGCCACAGGTGCGTTTCACGGGCAAGAATTACGTGCTTCCCCGCGTCGGTCAGGAAGGCGTTCCGCTGATTTCGGTCAACACGCCCAAAGTCATGGTCGATGTATTGCGCGTTGGCGATCGCAATCTGTTGCAGGCAGTGCATTCCAGTGATTTTCTGGCTTCGATCGGCGCCTGGCAGGCCCGCAAGCTGGTCAATGAAACCGGCGTCAAGGTGTGGAGCGGTTCGCTCAATGTGACATCGGAACTCAACAAGGACGCTATAACCGCCTTCCCGGTGACGGAGGCCATCCCGAAGCTCGAGCCCGGGGTCTATGTGCTGGTGGCGCGCGCTGGCG
Source organism: uncultured Hyphomicrobiales bacterium (assembly GCA_903931945.1). GTDB lineage: Bacteria > Pseudomonadota > Alphaproteobacteria > Rhizobiales > Beijerinckiaceae > Terripilifer. The sequence continues at coordinate 15,259 of CAIZEI010000126.1, forward strand.
ACGTTGCAGTCACCGCTGGCCTGCCGGCGCCAGCCAGAGCGAACAAGAGCTCTGACGATGACAATTCTGGCGGAACGGACGACGATTCCAGCGATTATGGCATGGTCGCCACACAATGGTTCGTTGTCTCCGACATCGGTTTGACGGCTTTTTCAGGCAATGATGCCGTTCACGTTCTGACGCGGTCGCTGGCCAGCGCCGAGCCGCTGGCCGGCGTCGAGGTGCGGCTGGTCGCGCGCAACAATGAAGTGCTGGCGACCAAAACCACGGGCGTCGATGGTTCTATCGCCTTCGACGCCGGGCTCGCGCGAGGACTGGGCGGCATGGCGCCGGGTCTGGTGGTCGCGGGCGACGCCAGCGGCGATTACAATTTCCTCGATCTCCAGGCCAGCGCATTCGATCTCACAGATCGTGGCGTCAAGGGCCGCGACGCCCCCAAAGCGCTCGACGCCTTTATTTACGCCGAACGCGGCGTCTACCGTTCGGGCGAAACAGTGAATGTGTCAGCCGTCCTGCGCGATTCGCATGGCGCCGCCGCGGCCAGCGTGCCGCTGACTTTTGTCGTCAAGCGCCCCGATGGCGTTGAATATAAACGCGCCAGCGTGGGGGATCAGGGGCTTGGCGGACGCGCCTGGTCCATCGATCTGTTGCCGGGGGTGGCCACCGGCACATGGCGCATTCAGGTCTATGCCGATCCCAAAGGCGCCCCGCTCGGCGAGACGAATTTTCTCGTCGAGGACTATGTTCCCGAACGCCTTGATGTCACGCTGAAACCGGGCGACGCGCAGGCGCGTCTGAACCAGCCGACCAAGATCGACGTCGAATCGAAATATCTCTATGGCGCCCCCGGCGCAGGTCTTGAAGTCACCGGCGAGGTGACGCTGCGCGCGGTCGAGGATGGAGCCGTCCCCGATTTGCCCGGCTATGTCGCAGGCTTGCAGGACGAGGAGTTCGAGGCGGTCAAAAATGACATTGACGGCGTTGAAACCACCGACAGCGCGGGCAAGGCTTCGATCGATGTCCCGATCCCTGACGCCAAGGCGCCAAGGCCTCTGGAAGCGCAAATTATTCTTCGTGTCGGCGAGACGGGCGGGCGGGCGGTTGAGCGCGTTGTAACGCTGCCCGTGCGCGGCGACAGCGGTCTGATCGCCGTGAAAAAGAACTTCGACGATCTGTCCGAAGGCGCTTCGGCGTCCTTCGATGTCGTGGCGCTCACGCCAGGCGGCGCGCGGGTCGCAAAAAAGAATTTGCAATGGTCGCTCTATCGCGTCGCCAACGATTACCAATGGTATCGAACGGATGGACGCTGGGGCTTTGAGCGGGTCAAAAATGCGCGCCGCATCGCCGACGGGAAGCTCGACGCCGGCGCAACGGACGCCGCGAAGATCGCCGCGACAGTCGGCTGGGGGACGCATCGTCTGGATATCCGTTCTGACGATGGATCGCTCGCGCCGACATCCCTGACGTTTGAAGTCGGCTGGTCGGGCGACGCCACCGCCGAAACGCCCGATCTCCTTCAGGTGACTCTGGATAAAACGGGTTATCGCGATGGCGAGACGATGAATGTCAGCGTGGTCTCGCGTTTTGCAGGCAAGGCGACGCTCGCGATTATGAGCGGCAAGCTCGAAGGCATCCAGACATTCGATGTGAAAACAGGCGACAACACCATCCGCGTGCCGGTCAAGGCCGCATGGGGTCCCGGCGCTTATGCGGTCGCCATTGCGCATCGTCCGCTGGATCAGGCGGCAAAGCGGATGCCGGGTCGCGCGCTTGGGCTCGCATGGTTCAATATTGATTCGGACGCGCATAAGTTGAATGTCTCGATTGATGCGCCCACCAAAATCGAACCGCGCAGACCGTTGTCGATACCTGTGCGCGTCGGCGGCCTTGCGCCGGGCGAAGAGGCCTATGTCACTTTGGCGGCGGTGGATATCGGCATCCTCAATCTCACGCATTACGAAGCGCCGGACCCGACGAAATATTTCTTCGGACAGCGTGTGCTTGGAACTGAAGTGCGCGATGTCTATGGCTATTTGATTGACGGGATGCAGGGGGCGCGCGGCGCGATCCGCTCGGGCGGCGATGGCGGCGCGACCCTGCCCGGCGCCAAACCCACGCAGGAGCCGCTGTCGCGCTATTCGGGTCTGGTGAAAGTGGGCGCCGACGGCGTGGCCCAGGTCACTTTCGATATTCCGGCCTTCAATGGCGCGATGCGCCTGATGGCTGTCGCCTGGTCGAAAACCCGCACCGGGCAGGCGACAGGCGAAGTCATCGTGCGTGATCCGGTGGTCGTGCAGGCGACGCTGCCGCGTTTCCTGTCGCTCGGCGATAGCTCGCGCTTGCATCTGTCCATCGCCAATGTTGAGGCGCCTGCGGGCGATTACCGTCTCGATCTGGACGTGCACGGTCCGCTCACCATCGCAGCCGAGTCCTTGCGGCGCAACGTGCGTCTTGCCGTCAATGGCAAGAGCGAAATCAGCGTGCCCGTGACGGCGGCGGGCGTGGGGGCGGCAAGGCTCGATTTGGCCCTTACCGGAGCGGGCGTCAACGCCACACAAAGCTTCAATTTGAACATCGGGCCGGGCGCCGCCGAACTTTACCGTCGCAGCGTGCGCGACATCCCGCCGGGAACGAGTGTGACGATATCGGGCGATCTTCTGAATGATTTTATACCGGGCACCGGCGCAGTGCATGTCGCAGTGTCCGCGATGGGCGCGATCGATACGCCCGCCCTGTTGCAGGCTCTGGATCGTTA
>CAIZEI010000127.1 GCA_903931945.1 uncultured Hyphomicrobiales bacterium
GGCGTTTCCTCCCTTGACTTGGGGCCGCTTGTGCAAACGAGCGGCCTCCTTTCTTTTGGCCGCGCGGTAGAGCCGAGGCTAAATAAATTCATTTTTTTGTGTTTTTTTGGTCAGATCCCTTGACCTATCTGTCGCAATAGTCAATATACGAACTGTTGACTGGCTTTGCCGGTCGCATCGCCCTCATAGGGCGTTTCCTCCCTTGACTTGGGGCCGCTTGTGCAAACGAGCGGCCTCCTTTCGTTTCAGGAGAAGTTTGGCGCTATTCTGCCGCCGCGCGCTGATCCGGCGACAGGGCCGCCGCTTCGCTCAGCGTTTTGACGAGCCCGCACAGGTCGTGGCGCAAGCGCGGATAAATCGGGCTGCGCTCCATCGTTTTCTCGTCCATGTAGAGCGCCCTGTTGATCTCGATTTGCAAGGCGTGCCAGCCGACGGTCGGATTGCCGTAGGTTTCGGTGATAAATCCTCCGGCATAGGGCTTGTTGCGCCGCACACAATAGCCAAGCCCTGCAATATAATTTTCGGCAATATCGATGAGCCAGGGGGCGCAGCTCGCGCCGTGACGATCCCCCAGCACAATATCCGCCATGACGCTGTCCGCCGCGCTCGCGACCTTCGAAGCCGTTGACGGCATCGAATGGCAATCCAGCAGAACAGCCAGGCCAAAATGATCATGTGCGCGGGTGAGCAAGCCGAGCAGCGCCGCGTGATAGGGCTTGTACAGCGTCTCGACCCGCTCCAGCGCATCGGCCACTGGCAATCGTCCAGCGTAGATTTCCTGTCCGTCGCCGACCACTCGTGCGATCGTGCCAAGGCCGCCGGCGACGCGAATGGAGCGCGTATTGGCAAACGGCGGCAGACGCCCGTCGAACATTCTGGGGTCAAGTTCAAAAGGCTCGCGGTTGACATCGAGCCAGGCGCGCGGAAAACGCGCGCGCAGCAGCGGCGCGCCATAGGTCAGCGCTGCCTTGAAGAGATCATCGACGTAGGCGTCTTCGGAGCGTCGCAACGTCAACGCATCCAGACGCGATAAGCTGAGAAACGCCGCAGGATAATGATGTCCGGAATGCGGGGACGAAAACACCAGCGGCGAGGTCAGCGCCTTCGGCTCCAGAACATCGAACGCAGGGGCGAACAGGTCGCTTTCACGGGAGGCGCCGCTGGGATCCGCCTGTCCATCTGAATGGCTATTCCTGCGCATCGATTCTCTGCCTGGCTGGAGCGCCCCTAATGTGCAACGGCGCGCGGCGCGTGTCCATCGCCGCTGCAAATCCGGCGCGATCGCGCTACCCGATCGAAAAACTTAATTTTCAGAGTCAGACCGCCCTGGTCTTCACGGCCTGTTTACCATCGCCGGGGCCATATACAGCTGGATTCGGCGACAGGGAATCGATAGTTCAGATTCCAGCCGGTCACGATGATATGACAGCGGCGACAGTGGACAAACATTGTCAAAACCTGAATGATCGATTTTGTAACCGTATTTTGAGGCGAACATGAACGAAGCCACTCCGCTTTCGACCAAGATCCTGCTCGCGGAAGACGACAACGACATGCGCCGTTTTCTGGTGAAAGCGTTGCAAAACGCCGGTTATGACGTGTCCTCGTTCGATAACGGCCTGTCAGCCTACAATCGGCTGCGCGAAGAACCTTTCGAACTGCTTTTGACTGATATTGTCATGCCCGAGATGGATGGCATTGAGCTGGCGCGGCGCGCGACCGAACTCGACCCGGATATCAAGGTCATGTTCATCACCGGTTTTGCAGCGGTCGCCCTGAACCCTGACAACGCAGCCCCCAAGGACGCGAAGATCCTCTCAAAGCCCTTCCACTTGCGCGACCTCGTGAACGAGGTGCAGCGGTTGCTGGCGGCGTAATATCAAACCCGTTGCAAGCGCGAATGCGCGCCGTTCTTTAAACAGAATCGGCGAACGCGCGGGAGCTACGCGCCGCACGCAATGACCGGCGCGAGCGCGAAGATGCCGGCCGCGCCAAAAATGGCGAACCTCTTCGACCAGATCGACACCTCCGGCTCTGGCGTCATAAATCAAGCGCAGTTCACGCAGGCGTTTCAAACCATGAATCCAGCTGCGGGCTTCAAGGCCATGGGCGCGAGCCAAGTTTTCGCCGCCCTCGATCCCACCAATTCAGGCTCGGTTTCCAGGCCTGCGTTCGTCTCTGGCATGACCGGTTTGATGGCGCAGTTCCGTTCGACGAATTCCTCGGGAGCCTGATCGCGAATCCTGGGCCGGCTGCCCTCTGCGAATGAGCGAACCACCGAGATTTCCCGACGCGTCGACATGGACGCATCTGGCGGTTTTCTTCTCGAGCCAGGCGGCTCCCTCGTCTCCTTTGAGCATGGCGATCGTGGACATCATCCCCGCCGCCAGACACGTCTCTGCCGCGACAGTCACCGATGCAAGCCCCTGAATCGGCCAGCCTGTTCCCGGATTCAAAAGGTGGCTATAGCGGCGTCCCCCCGCTTCCCATCCTCGTTCA
>CAIZEI010000128.1 GCA_903931945.1 uncultured Hyphomicrobiales bacterium
AAGACAACTCACCGGGGCTTTAGGGCCCCTTTCTCTCAACCGGACTGGTACACTTTTACGCCGCCATCCGGCACATTTTTGCTCCGCCGTTGACAGTCTCCTCCTCATTGCGGGCGCAACGGGAGTTTACGCCGGTGGCGAAGGAGATTCCAACTTCGGGCGTCAGGAAGAAGAGGATTTTGATCGGACCCATTCAACCGCGCCAGGAATCCTGATTGCGTCCCGTGCAGGCAAGACAAGAAATGGCGAGCGCCAGGCGCGCCAGTGAAGCCGCTTTGATTTGACTTTGCGGTGGCGCAAAAGCCATGACCGCGTGGCCCGTGGAGACCAAACTGCCCGCAGTCGCCGGCAAGAGCTATGACGTCAAATCACATCGCGAAGCGTCGCGAGCGCGAAGCGTCCGCCCAAGCATTCCGCATTGCTCCAATACAAGAAACCGGCCAAAATTCTTCCCGAAAAATCTCTCCAAAACTCGCGCCCGCATCGAGCAGGCGTTCGGTAAACTCAAGCGGTTCAAGCGCATTGCGCTACGCTGCGAGACGACGGCCAGAAACGACGCGGCCTTCTTCGCACTCGCTTCGGGATTTATCCTGATCAAATCCGTCCACGCGGCCTGGAACGGGCGAGAGGCTGGAATTTCGCCCACCAATTCTTACGCCACGAACGTCGAAACGACTCAAATTCGTCGAATACCGCCTTGTTTTGATGATCAGTTTAATAAATACGCTACGAGTCAAATACTAAGTCCTCCTCTCATAATTGGGGAAGGCAAGATGAGTACGACAAATCGCCGGAGCATAACGCGCTCCCGATGCTCTTTGAGAGCCAAAGTCAACGACGGCCCTGAGACAACCATACATGTGAAAATGCTCGACTTTGCATCCACGGGAGCGCGTATCCAACTGCCCGCTGGCCAGCGCCTGTCAAAGCAGGTTCTGCTGATATTCGGAGAGAATAAAATCCAGGCTGAATGCGTTTGGCAAAATGGAAATGAAGCTGGACTTTCCTTTGAACGTCGCATGGGAAATGCCTCAAATGCAAGCATTTAGCCGATATCGCCCGTTCGGTGGATTTCGCCTGCTTGTCGCGGTCCTTGTGGTCTGTCCGAATTTATTCGCCAACGCGGCGCCCATCGAAATGGGCGATTGGGCGAATCCCTAAGCATTTGGCGCCAACGCCGTGCTGGTGTTCTTCGCGCTTTCAGGTTTCATGATCTACGAAGCCGCTGGCTCTGTTTACGCAGGAAATCCCGGACCTTTTCTCGTCAACCGGCTTTTGCGCATCGCTCCACAATTCCTGGCTGCGCTTTTGATATCCATAGCCCTTTACGCAGTTTTCGGATGGGCCGGCGTATTGCAGGTCGCGCGGGACTGCGCAAGGCCTGGCGCTGGCGCCGCCCTGACCGCGAAAAACATCGCTTTGAACCTCTTCGGATTTCTGCCGTTCGGCGACCGCGCGGTTTCGTACAACTTCCTGCCTATCGCCTGAGCGCATCGGATCGAGATGACATACTATCGCTTTGTCGCAGCAGCCCTGTTGTTGATGCGGTTCATGGCGCGCCGTTGGCGATCTGGTCTCGGCATGAACGCTGCGGGCATCATTCTATTCCTGCCCGCTTCATCGCCTTTTGTGCTTGCGCTCATGGGCAAGGCGCCCGCGATGTTCAAGTTCGTCCCATATTTCACATTTGGTTGCGCGCATTATGTTTCCGCAGCGCGCGGCCATCGCCTGGCCAATCTCCAGTCGGGGCTATCGCTGGCGGGATTTTTTGCGCAATTCGCCTAGGATCTCCCATGAGCTGAAGTTTGGCGCTTGATCGACCTGTCTTCGCGCAGCTGATGCTTTTGTTCTCCTTGCTGGCGGTCATGATTCTGCTCAGCACAGCGCAAGGTCAATCCGTGAAATCGATCGATCGCCAGCTCGGCGATTTAACCTTTCCACTTTATCTATCTCACAGTTACGTCAGCCTGGCTTTCCGGTCCCTGACCCTCTGCGATAATGTCGCCATTCTCGCCGCCGCCTTTGCCGAAAGCCTCGAGGTCGCCTATGCCTCCTGCAGCTTGATCGACCCTGCCGTCAATCGGTTGAGGGACTTTGTGCGTCAGCGCGCACTCGATCGCGATGCGACATGTTTCGGGAGTTTGAATGGCTGCGGAACGGAGTCCACGATGATCCCGACTGTGCAATTTGGCGCCTGAAAAGCCTTTGCCCCAAACCGCGCTGTGTTCGCGTTCAAAAGGGACGCGACATCCAGATAGCAAAGCCAAAGAATAGGTCCATCCCATTTGAACAAATTCGTTCAATTATTGTTAGGCTCGATGATTAAAGCTTTTTACAAAGTTTTGTGCAAAAATCGCGTTGTTCAAATTGATTTATTTTTTCACTCCCAGTCTGTTCGAAGGACCAACATCAAAATTGAACCCATATTGCCAATGAAACTGCCGGAACAGTGGGGACAATATGGTTCAGGTAATTTTCGGAATGCGCGAGCGGCTCGTGATCACGGTCTGCCTGGCTATCTTGGCGATTTGCGCGTTCACGATTTTCAGCCAATTCCAACAGGAACACGCACAAGTCGAGGAAATATTCCGGGCTCAGACGAGTCTTCTGACGGCGCCAGCGCGGCGGGCAATTGAATCGAAAGACATGCGCGCGCTGGAAGAGGCCGTTGAACATGGCGCGGGAATCGCCGTCGGCGGCAATAATTACGCGACCGCAGTGGCATTCACCGTTCTGGATGTCTCGGGGCGGTCCCTTGCGGGGAATGTCGTCCCCGTCCTGCGCGATGAATTGACCGGAACAATGGTTGATCTCGCGCAGACGGCGGCGGGCAACCACAGGATCGCAGTCAAAAATGTGAGAAACCTGCTGATCGTCGGCATGCCAATCCTTGACCGGGGGGCTCCCGCAGGCGCGATGGCAGTCGCTTGGGATGTCCAGTTGGCTCTTGCCGCAATCCGCGCCAATACAGTCAAGTATGCGGCCGCGGCGACTGTCGCCAGTCTGCTGGCGATGCTCCTGGTCATGGTCATGCTCGATTACGGCATGATTGGACCATTAAAACGCCTTCAGGCGCATGCGGCGCACATCGCCCGTCTTGGAGACCCCTGCCCGATCGCCGATCAGAGCCTCCTCAAGCGCGGGGATGAAATTGGCGCGCTGGCGACGGCATTCAATTCCATGATTGCCGAAATCGCCAAAGGGGCGCGGTTGCTCAAAGAGCGGAATGTCGAGATATCGCTCCGGAATATGCAATTCGACATCGCCCTGGCGAATATGTCGCAAGGCTTGTGCATGTACGACGCCAACGGACGCCTGGCCTTGTTCAACGATCGATTCGTCCGGATTTTCGATCTTGCCCCGGATGTCTTCGTGAAGGGCGCGACCTATTTGGACGTCCTCGAAATCATCCACTCCCACGGACGACTGCAGGACGAATCGGTCGTTGATGTTTTCAAAGAGCATCAGGCGGCGCTCGAAACGGCGGCTCTAGCGATGTTCTCCCTGTATCTGACGGACGAGCGGGTGATTTCGATCACTCAGGTTCCAATGCGGGACGGCGGATGGGTCGCGACATACGAAGACATTACGGAACGTCTTTCGACAGAATCGCAAATCACGCACATGGCGCACTACGATACGCTGACAGAATTGCCAAATCGCGTGCTCTTCCGACAGGAACTCGAACAGGCCTTGATGCGGGTCGAACAGGGAGTTTCGGTCGCCGTTCTATGTCTCGACCTCGACCATTTCAAATCCGTCAACGATACGCTGGGACATCCCGTCGGCGATAAATTGCTCAACGCCGTTGCTGGACGATTGCGGGGATGCCTGCGCGAGAACGACACGGTTGCGCGACTTGGCGGCGATGAATTCGCTGTGGTCCAGACTGGCGTGGAAAACCTTGACGACGCCTCGATCCTGGCGGCCCGAATCATTGAACGTCTGTCCGCGCCATTTGAAATCGCTGGCCATCAGGTTGTGATTGGCGCCAGCGTCGGCATTGCCTTTGCGCCACACGATGGCAGCGAGGCTGATCATTTGCTGAAATGCGCCGATATGGCTCTGTTCCGCGCAAAGTCCGATGGACGCGGAACCCATCGATTTTTCGAACAGGAAATGGACGCCCGAATGCAGGCGCGGCGCCTGCTCGAACTTGATTTACGCGCCGCCCTGTCAAAAAATGAATTCATGGTCTACTTCCAGCCCTTGATCGACATGGAGACGAATACGGTCGGCGGATTTGAGGCCCTGTTGCGTTGGCAACACCCGGTGCGGGGAATGGTGTCGCCGGATAATTTTATTCCATTGGCCGAAGAAATCGGCCTGATCAACGATATCGGGCTGTGGGTCCTGAAGGAGGCCTGCAAAGCGGCAGCAACCTGGCGTGAGCCGATCAAGGTCGCGGTGAATCTCTCCCCCGTACAATTCAAAAGCAAAACGCTGGTGGCGGATGTCAAAGCTGCGTTGCTGGCGTCGGGACTGCCGCCGCGCCGCCTCGAACTTGAAATCACAGAATCGGTTTTGTTGACGAACTCGGAGCAAACTCTTTCGATTCTACATGAATTCCGCGACCTTGGCATCGCCATCGCCATGGATGATTTCGGCACTGGATATTCCTCGCTTAGCTATCTCCAGAGCTTCCCGTTCGATCGCATTAAGATCGATCGCTCTTTCGTGCGGGAATTGCAGACCAAGCCCAACTCACTCGCCATCATCAAGGCGATCACCGACCTTGGCGTCAGCCTTGGAATCGCCACGACCGCCGAAGGCGTCGAAACCAGCGAACAGCTGGAACGGCTCCGCAGCAGCGGCTGCTCTGTGGCGCAAGGGTATCTTTTCAGTCAGGCAATTCCGCAGTCCAGCATTCCTGCCTTGATCGAACTTCTCGAACGAGGAAACGAAGCGGAGAGCCGCGCCGCCTGATCCGGCGGTTCGGCGCCTAGGCCAGGTTTCCGCGGTCAGGCCTCGCGACTATTTCCCTGTGGCGCTCAGGCCTGTGGCTTCAGTGAAGACTTCGGGCTTCATGCCGGGCGCCGTGCGGAGGAAGGCGGCAGTCTCCCAAATCTCGCTATCCTGCAGCGCTTTCGCGAATCCTGGCATTGCGGTCATTTTCACGCCGTTTTTGATGAACCAGAACATTTCGTTCATGCGCGGCTTTCGCGTTGCGCGGTACAAATTGGGGGGAGTCGGATTCAGTCCCTGTGCAATATTCGTTGGTTTCAGACCCGGTCCGCCGTGGCAGACGACACAATTTTCGGCGAACAGCTTGCCCCCGGCCTTGATTGTTTCGGGTTTATCCAAACCATCGGGAACCACTATGTCGCCCAAACGAGCGCCCACCGCGCGATCAGATGTTTCGTGAAGCGCCCAAGCCACCAAGGGATTGTCAGGATGAATCGCAGCGACATCGTAAAGTCCCGAATAAATAAATGCGACGCCGCCGAGCACGGCCGCGACAATGCAAGCAAGGACGGTCAGGACGATTGTTTTCACAGGGGCGTTTCCATGGATAGCGAACGCACAAATTTTGACGCAAATGACCTGTTTTTGCAACTCTCAAGGCTGCCGGCGTTTCAGGGCCGCCGGCGGCCCATTTTCCTGCGCCTGTCGCTTGTAAACGGTCGCCGCCGCAGATCACATCGGCGCCGTAGCGCTTTCAATTTCAAGGAGTCCAATCGAAAACGAGAGGAGAACTGTGTTTCAAAGACGGAAAATACAGCGTTTGCACGGCTCAAAGCAGAGAGCTCCGACCTGTGCCTTCAACGGGTCGGTCTTGCATTCGCGTATTCAACAATGGATGCAATGGGCAGGGGCGAACGAAAACATTGGAAAACCGCCTGCGCTTGACGCAATCCTCTCTGGACCCCAAGCCTGAATTTCCCGCTCGCCGTCGTCCTGTTTCTGGGCTCTGCTTTAAAGCGCGAACTTTCGCAACAGCGCCTTCATAACAGTTGACGTTTTCCGCGCGACGCCGCATCGTCACCCAAAGCGCCGGTCAGCCAATGCCGGGTCAGCGACAGGGGCGAAACATGAGTTTTACAATTGCTGTCAACGGAACCAGTCGAACAGTCGATGTCGACGGCGACACGCCCCTGCTCTGGGTGTTGCGCGACGAACTCGAATTGAAAGGCAGCAAGTTTGGCTGCGGCGCCGGCTATTGCGGCGCCTGCACGGTGCATCTGGATGGCATGCCGGTACGGTCCTGTTCGGTGCCAATATCGGCGATCGGGAAGGCCGCTGTTGCAACAATCGAAAGCATGTCCGCCCATCCCGTCGGCAAGAAAGTGCAGGCGGCATGGCTGGAGATGGATACGCCGCAATGTGGTTATTGCCAGGCCGGCCAGATCATGTCCGCTACGGCGCTGCTGACCGAAAAGCCCGGAGCCAACGACCGCGACATCGATGAAGCCATGAGCGGCAATGTTTGCCGTTGCTGCAGCTACACCCGCATTCGCGCCGCGATCAAACATGTCGCGCAAACCGATGCGAAACCGGCGGGGGCGCGCTGATCATGACATTCTCATCGCTGAAACCCGTTGCACCGAACGAACCCGACCTCTCGCGCCGGCTGTTTCTGAAACTGGGCGCAGCCGCTGGCGGCGGCTTGATGCTTGAGGCGACGCTGACGCCCATCGCGCGAGCCGCTCATGCCGAGTCCGCGCCCGCCGCTATCAACGCGTTCATCCGCATTGCCGAAGACGGCGCGGTGACGATCATGTCGAAAAACCCGGAGATCGGTCAGGGCATCAAAACGATGCTGCCGATGTTGATCGCCGACGAGCTCGATGTTGAGTGGACGGCGGTGCGCATCGAACAGGCGCCGCTCGATGAAGCCAAATTCGGTCGACAGCATGCGGGCGGCAGCACCGCCACGCCGGAGAACTATTTTCCATTGCGCAAGGTCGGCGCAACCGCCCGCCACATGATGATCGAGGCAGCGGCGCGCGAGTGGGTCGCGCCAGCGGGCGAATGCAGCACGAAAGCCGGCGTCGTTCATCACGCAAAGTCCGGACGTTCGCTGACCTATGGCGCGCTGGCCGCAAAAGCAGCCGCGCTGCCTCTGCCCGATCCCGCAACAGTGAGGCTGAAGGATCCGAAGGATTTCACGATCATCGGAACGTCGATTCATGGCGTCGAGAATCCAAAAATTGTCACCGGCCAGCCGCTGTTTGGCATCGATGTCACGATGCCCGGCATGGTCTATGCCGTGTTCGAGAAATGCCCGGTTTTTGGCGGCAAGCTCAAAAGCGCCAATATTGACGCGATCAAGGCTCTGCCCGGCGTGATCGACGCCTTCATCGTGCGCGCCAGCGAAGCCAACCCCAAAGGCGAGCCCGACGGCCTGGTCGATGGCGTCGCTATTGTCGGAAAAAGCTGGTGGATGACCAACAAGGCGCGCAAGTCGCTGGCGATCGAATGGGATGAAGGCCCCTTCGCCCAAAACTCCAGCGCAGGATTTGCGACGCAGGCCGAAAAGCTCGCCGCTGGCGCGCCGGCGACCGTTCTGAGGAAAGACGGCGACCCCGATGCAGCGCTTAAAGACGCGGCGCATGTGGTGGAGGCCGCCTATTCCTACCCCTTCCTCTCGCATATCGGTCTTGAGCCGCAGAACTGCACCGCTCATTACGAGAATGGCAAGATCGCGCTCTGGGCGCCGACGCAGAATCCCGGTCCGGGCCAGAAACTGGTCGCCACGACGCTTGGCATTACTGAAAAAAACGTCGCCGTCCATATGACGCGCGGAGGCGGCGGATTCGGTCGCCGTCTGCAAAGCGATTTCATGGCTGAGGCCGCGTGGATCGCCAGACAGGTTGGCAAACCTGTCAAGCTCCTGTGGACTCGCGAAGACGACATGCGGCATGATTTCTACCGGCCGGCAGGATTCCACTTCCTGAAAGGCGGAGTTGACGCCAAAGGCGCGCTGCTGGCCCTGAAGGATCATTTTGTCACCTTCTCCAAAGGCGGCAAAATCGCCAATTCGGCCAATATGGAGCCTGTCGAATTCCCCGCAGGTCTCGCGCCGCATCTCGAATTCGGCCAGTCGATGATTGAATTTGGCGTGCCGACAGGCCCAATGCGGGCGCCGCGCTCGAATGCGCTGGGTTTCGTGTTCCAGTCCTTCACCGATGAACTCGCCCATGCGGCGGGCAAGGACCCGATCGAATTTCGCCTGGCGGTGCTGGGCGAGCCAAGAATTCTCGTCAACGCCACCGGCAAGCCCGACCCCTTGCGCGATTTCAACACTGCGCGGATGCGCAATGTCTTGCTGAAAGTCGCTGAAGTCTCGAACTGGAAAGACCGCACGTCGCTTCCCGCGCGCACGGGCAAGGGCGTGGCCATGTATTACAGCCATCTGGGTTATTTCGCCGAGGTTGTGCAGGCCACTGTGAAACCGTCCGGCGAAATCAAGCTCGATCACGTCTGGGTGGTCGGCGATATCGGCAGTCAGATCATCAATCCGACGGGCGCGATCAATCAGGCGCAGGGCGCTGCGCTCGACGGGCTCGGCGCGGCGCTCGGTCAGGCGATCACACTTGAAAAAGGGCGTGTGCAACAGGCGAGCTTTGACAGCGTCAAGCCGCTGCGGATGGATCAGGCGCCGCCGGTCGAGGTGTTTTTCCTGACGCCCGACTATCCGCCAACAGGTCTTGGCGAACCTGCGCTGCCGCCAGTCATACCGGCGCTGTGCAACGCCATCTTCGCGGCGACGGGCCAGCGCGTGCGCAGCCTGCCGATCAATCAGAACACACTGAAGGCGTAGGCTTCTGCGCGGGTGTGAAAACTCAGGTGTAGGCCAATCCCGCGTCCTTTGTTTTCAGCGCCGCAATCGCGAAAACAGCGCCTCTGCATTGCCCCGCGCAACCATCCTGCGTTCGGCGTCAGAAAATCCCTGATAAGCGTCGAGCCCCGCCGTCTCGGCTTTGGCGACGTCTTCAGTGACATAGGGATAGTCCGTGCCAAACATGATCCGGGCGGGATCGGCGAAAGCCCGCAGCGCATCGAGCGGAGCGGGATGGCCCGACAGCGCGGTGTCAAACCAGAAGCGCCGGATATAGGCGAGCGCGCCTAACGGATATTTTGACCCATGTGGGGTGAGTTTATCGAATATGGACATGCGATGCGCCAACATCGGCAACGTCCCCCCGGCATGGGACAGGATGAACCTGATGTCCGGCAATTCCTCCATCAAACCGCTCATAATAAGGTCGGCGGCGACCTTTGTCGTTTCGAAGGGATAGTCGATCATCATGCGCGGGATGTTGTAGTCGCGCGCCTCTTGTCCCGGCGGATAGCAGGGGTGAATGAACACCACCGCCTTGCGCCGGTTGAGTTCTTCAAAAACCGGCCTGAAACTGGCGTGACTGACATAGCGCTCATTGACACTGGTGAGCAGGCAAACGCCATCGAGCTCAAGCACATCAAAAATCCGGGCGATTTCCTCCAGCGCCGCGTCAACATCCGGCAGGGGCAAAAAAGCGAAGCCGCCAAACCGGTCCGGACGGCGATGTGCAATTTCAGCGAGGAAATCGTTGCACTGGCGGGTGAGCGCGCGGGTTCTGGCGAGGTCGCCGAAGTACACGCCGGGCGACGTAAACGACAGGATTGTGGTTGCGATGCCCTGATGGTCCATCAAAGCAAGCGATTTCTCGACGCTCCAGTCGGGAAAGGCGCGATAGGCCGCCGCCGTTATGCCCACCGCGCGTTGCGCGTCCTTGTAAAATTCGGGCAGGACGTGATGGTGAACATCGATGCGATTTTGATGGGTCATGGCGTTTCCTTCGCGAGGCTTTTAGCCGGACACAGCTTGTGTGGGAAGCGACGGATTGATTGATATCAATGCGATCGACGCGCTTCCATTGGATATTTCACTGATGGTACGAAGTCTTTACATCGCTGCTGCCGTGTTGCTGGCCATCGGTTCGCCCCACGCACAAACGTTGCGGGGCGCGAGCGCACGCGGCAAGAAAATTGCCGAAATGAATTGCCAGAAATGCCATGCAATTGATCGCGTGAGCGCCAGCGCAAACCCCAAGTCGCCGCCGTTCAGAACCCTTTCGCAGCGTTACCCTCTCGACCAGCTTGAGGAGGCGCTGAACGAAGGCATTATGGTCGGCCACGATGGACCAGAAATGCCATTTTTCCGTCTGCGTCCCCCGCAAATTGCCGATCTCCTCGCCTATTTGCGGACGATCCAGTCCAGAGCCGGCAAATAATGCGCTGACAAATGCGCAGGTCTGCGCTAGCTTTGGCTGTTCGATCATTACAAAGGACATTGCCGATGGAAGCCTTCATTATATCATTGCTGATTGGCGCAGCTGCTGGCTGGCTCGCGGGACAGGTCGTCAAGGGCGCGGGCTACGGGCTCGTCGGCAATATCATTCTCGGAATCATTTGATCGGTCGTCGCGGGCTGGCTCCTGCCACGAATTGGATTGTTTATAGGCGGAGGGATCATTGGCGCGATCATCAATGCCGCGATCGGCGCGATCATCGTGCTGCTGATCCTTTCTTTCATCCGCAAACGCTGAAACTCCTGCGCATGCGTTTTACCGGAACCAGAAATTACATCGCGACGGACGATCTGAAGGTCGCCGTCAACGCTGCAATTGTCCTGCAGCGTCCTTTGTTGATCAAGGGCGAGCCGGGCACCGGCAAGACGGTGCTGGCGGAGGAAATCGCCAGCGCGCTCGGCGCGCCACTGATCGCCTGGCATATCAAATCAACGTCAAAAGCCCAGCAGGGTCTTTATGAATACGATGCGGTGTCGCGCCTGCGCGACAGCCAGCTTGGCGACAGCCGCGTTTCCGATATCGGGAACTATATCCGGCGCGGCAAACTGTGGGAGGCTTTTACAAGCGCTGTGAGGCCGGTGCTTTTGATCGACGAAATCGACAAGGCGGATATTGAATTTCCCAACGACCTCCTGCTTGAACTCGATCGTATGGAATTCCACGTTTACGAGACCGGCGAGACGGTGAAGGCGGCGCAGCGCCCGGTTGTCGTCATCACCTCCAATAACGAAAAGGAACTGCCCGACGCGTTTTTGCGCCGCTGTTTTTTCCATTACATCGCCTTTCCGGACCACGAGACGATGGAGAAAATTGTCGAGGTGCATTTTCCCGGCGTCAAACAGGAGCTTGTTCGAGAGGCGCTCAAGCGGTTCTTCGAGGTGCGCGAGGTCCCCGGCCTGAAGAAGAAGCCGTCAACGTCTGAATTGCTGGACTGGCTGAAACTGCTGCTCAATGAAGATATCGCGCCCGAGACCCTGCGTGAACGCGACCCGCGAAAGCTGATCCCGCCCCTGCATGGCGCCCTGCTGAAAAACGAACAGGATGTGCATCTGTTCGAGCGACTGGCGTTTTTAAACCGGCGAGAGCGGTAGCGAATCGCTCGCCCGTCGCGTGTCCCGCCGTCGCTTCCCGCAGGCCTCATCTTGACACGCGCAGCCTGCAAGCCGAATGTCGCGCAAAAGATGAGGAGACCGCGCCATGGACGATGCAACCCCTTTCAAACGCCTGCCAAATGTCGCCATAGACAAGGCCGCGCTGTTTTCCATGCGCAACCTGCCATTGCTGGAACAGGGCACGAGCTATGATCCCCTTGCGACCGCCGAAAATCTCTGGGTGAACATCAAGGTCTACGCCAGCGGCGGCGAGAACGCCCTGCATTCGCATGGCGGCGAGGACCATTCCTTTATCGTATTGCAGGGCAAGGCAAATTTCACGTTTGGCGATGGCAGTCTGGCTACCGTCGGAAAATTCGAAGGCGTGATGATCCCCAAAAACGTGCAATATAGATTTGAGGCCGACGAGACGGAAAACCTCGTCATGCTGCGGGTTGGCGGCGGAGTTCGGGCGGCGAAGGGTCTTGACGATCTCACCTCCTTTGGCACGCCAAAAGACATCGGCAAGCTCACCACATTTGCTGATGGTTCAACCAAAATCGGCAACGCCCCCATTAATGGCGAAAGTTCGAAAAAGAGAATCTACGCCAAGGGGAAGTTCTTCGCGCCCGATTGAGCGCGCAAACCTGCCTTCCCCGAAATCCATATCGACCGGAGTGAACGATGCCTGAGATCGCTGTCGACGCCACCAAATTTGCCGGCATGTCCGCCGCGCAGGCCGCTACCTTTCCCCGCCGCACAGTCATCGGCGAGGAATTGACCGAAGCGCAAATGGCCGCAATGCCCAAAATGATTTCAACGGACGCACATGTGATGGAGCCGGACGAACTCTGGCGCGAATTGCCCAAGCGCCTGCAGTCGCAATTGCCAAATGTGCCGTTTCGCAATTCGCCGCCCGGAGCGACCGACCCGCATCTGCGCCTGCGGGATCAGGACACCGATGGCGTCGCTGCAGAAGTGCTGTTCCCCAATTACGGGATGGCGCTGTTTGGCATTGACGATATCGAAACGCAGCAAGAGAGCTTCAAGCTCTATAACGACTGGATTGCCCGTTTCTGTAAAACGGACTCGAAACGACTGTACGGTGTGCCCACGATTTCGGTCTATGATATCAAAGCGGGCGTCAAGGAAATGCAACGCGGCCATTCCATGGGCCTCAAGGGCGCGATGCTCTGGCAAGTGCCCGATCCCCGCCTGCCTTTCACATCGGAGCATTACGAACCGCTTTGGGCCGCCTGCGCCGAGGCGGGAGAGCCTGTCATCTGCCACATTCTGACGGGCCATTCCTATGCGAAGAATGGCCACAAGAATGGCATCGAGGGCATCCGCGAATCCGTCAACATGAAGACCAACGATTCTGCCAATACCTTGTTCGATTTCATTTTTTCAGGGGCCTTCGACCGGCACCCGAAACTGCGCCTGCTGATGGCTGAAAGCGAGATTGGCTGGCTGCCCTTCCTGCTGCAACAATGGGACTATTACTTTGATCGCTCGCGTCGCACGCAGACCTTGCCGATCAACCGCAAACCCAGCGAGATCTTTGAAGAGCATGTCTTCGGCACGTTTCTGGAAGATTACGCCGGCACGCGCGCTTTCCCCGAATGGGGCATGAAGAATTGCATGTGGTCCAACGACTATCCGCATTTCAACATGACGTTCCCGAATTCGCGCAACGTCGTTGAGCGACATCTGAAAGGCCTGTCGGAAGAAAAGCGCCTGCAGTTGACGCGCGATAACGCGATCGAGCTGTTCAACCTGAAATTTTGAGGCGATGGGCGCAGCAACGCGGATTAGTTGTCGGTTCGCGTTCTGTGTCTCTCGGGTGACCCGAAGCTCCATGGTGGAATGGACGGAAGATCCCGTTTTTCAAGCGATCTCAACCACGACCCTGCCACGCACCTTGCCGTCCAGAATATCATGCGCAGTCGCGATGACCTGATCGAAGCCGATCGTCGTCGTCATCCCGGCAAGGCTTCCCGCGTCCATATCGCGCGCCAGCCGCGCCCATGCGTCGCGGCGCTTCTGCCTGGGGCAATGCACGCTGTCGATGCCAAGCAGCGCCACGCCGCGCAAAATGAAGGGCATGACGGTTGTTGGCAGGTCAAAACCCTGCGCCAGTCCGCAAGCGCTGATGGCGCCGTGATATCTGGTCTGCGAGAGCAGATTGGCGAGCGTGTGCGAACCGACGCTGTCAATGCCCGCGGCCCAGCGCTCCTTGCCGAGCGGGCGGCCCGGCGCGGATAAGTCCCTGCGCTCGATGATCTCGGCCGCACCGAGGCCTTTCAAATAGGTCGCTTCGCCAGGACGACCTGTCGAAGCCACCACATGCCAGCCCGCTTTGGCGAGCAACACGACGCCAACAGAACCAACCCCGCCCGCCGCGCCCGTCACAACTGCGGGGCCATCGGCGGGTTTAAGTCCATGGCGTTCCAGCGCCATCACAGCCAGCGCAGCCGTCAGGCCCGCTGTGCCAATGGCCATGGTCTGCGCCAGCGACAGACCCGCCGGCAGCGGCACAAGCCAGTCCCCTTTCACGCGTGCGCGCTGTGCATAGCCGCCGAGGTGTGTTTCGCCGACCCCCCAGCCGGTCAGCACAACCGCATCGCCCGGCTTGAAATCTCGATGCTGCGAGGTCTCGACGACACCCGCAAAATCAATTCCCGGGATCATCGGAAATCGCCGCACAACCGGCGACTTTCCTGTGATCGCAAGGCCATCCTTGTAATTGACTGTGGAATGGGTGACGCGCACGGTCACGTCGCCATCCATCAGATCGGCATCATCAAACTCGGCATAGGCGGCGCTGGAGCCGCTGTCCGTCTTGTCGATCCGTATCGCCCTGAATGAAGACATGCCAAACCCCGATCGTTCCAGCCGCAAGATTGGCGCGCAACCCCGCCGCGTCAAGCCGCAGCGAGAGCATCCTTTCGTACGACGGGCTCTTCAACGATTGGCAGATTGATCAACGCCGAGAATACGCCAAAGCCAATCGACAGCCACCACATCGGCAGATAGGAGCCCATCGCTTCGCGCGCCCAGCCCGAAATCATCAATCCGGCAAATCCGCCCACCTGATGCGACAGGAATGCGAAACCGTATAACGTCGAGAAATAGCGCGTGCCGAACATCACGCCGATGAGCGAAGACGTCGGCGGCACCGTTGACAGCCAGAGGAAACCCGACAAGGCGCCAAACAGATAGGCCGACGCCGCAGTTGGCGGCAGCATGATAAACATAAACGTGACCAGCGCGCGCGAGATATAGATGAACGACAGCACGTAGCGCTTGGGCATACGGCCTGACAGCCAGCCTGACGACATCGACCCGAAAATATTGAAGATACCGACAAGCGCAAAAGCCCAATAGCCCACTTGTGGCGAGATGCCTGCTTCAACCACATATTTCTGGAAATGCACGGTCACAAAGGCGAGTTGAAACCCGCACGTGAAAAAACCGAGCACCAGCAATACATAGGAACGATGGTGAAAGGCTTCCGCCAGCGCCTGTGAAAAGGACTGCTGCGGGAGCGCCGAGGTCTTCGGCTCCGCGCTCATCGGCGCGGAGGCCACAAACTGGCACAGCGGAATGACGCATAGCATCAAGCCGCCAAATGCAATCGTCGTCGTATGCCAACCGAAATGTTCAACCATTCCGCCGGCGATCGGCGAGAACAGGAATTGTCCGAACGAACCGGCAGCCGTGCCCGCGCCAAAGGCCAAGCCGCGCATGTTTTCCGGCACCAGCTTGGCGAGCGCGCCAATCAC
This sequence comes from uncultured Hyphomicrobiales bacterium, assembly GCA_903931945.1. Classification (GTDB taxonomy): domain Bacteria; phylum Pseudomonadota; class Alphaproteobacteria; order Rhizobiales; family Beijerinckiaceae; genus Terripilifer. The sequence goes on from CAIZEI010000128.1 coordinate 15,171, forward strand.
GAGGTTGAACGAACAGCCCGAGAGGCCAAAGCCCATCAGGACGCCCGTTGTCAGCGTGAACGTCAGCGGCGTCGCAGCCCATGACATCAAAGCGAGCCCCGAGCTGTAAAGAATCAGGCCGACTGTCAAAACCCGCGCCGAACCGTAGCGGTCGGCCATCGCGCCGGCGAAAGGCTGGCCGATACCCCAAAGCAGATATTGCATCGCCAGCGCATAGGAGAATGTGTCGCTGCCCCAGCCGCGTTCGGACAGGATCGGCAACTGAAACACGCCCACGGCCGAACGCGGACCGAATGTCAGAATCGCGATGATACAGCCAAACGCGATAACCATTTCGGGCGGCAGGCGCCTGGGGTGTTGCCGTATGGTGTCAGTTGCTGCCGTGCTGGACATCGGATCGCCATCCTGAATTGCGCAGTCGGCGAAACGCCTGATGCAAGTCGCATTTTAGGCAATGCTGCGCCGATAGCAAACAGGCTTCGCCCCGGCGCCCTAAACTTTCAATTGCAGAAAGCGCAGCAGGCGCGGCGCGTAAAAGCCCGGATAGGAACCGGGATCGTCGAGCGGGTCGCCCATCCAGTAATGCGGCGCGCCCTCGATCTGCATGGAACGGGCATAAATCTTCGCCTGTTTCAGGGCTTTGAAAAAAGGAATGCTCTGCGTGGCTGGATCGCACACGTCGTCGAGCGCCCCCCAGGCGACAAAGAATGCGGGTTGATCAGGCTTCGTAACAGCATACGAGAGTGGCGACGCATCGAAATAGATCCGGCGGTCTTCGAGCAGGCTTTTGCCGAGAAAAGGCGTCGTGATGTGCTCGCCCGCGCGCGCAAGCTGGTCCCATTGCCATTGGGCGGCCAGATCGTAAATGCCGTAGATCGGCGCAACCGCTTTCACTTTTGCCGAGAGATGGGCAAACGCGCCTATGCCGGATTTGAAAATCTCCTCTTCGCCCGCAAGCCCAACCATTGCAGTGAGATGTCCGCCAGCCGACTCACCCATCAGAGCCACGCGTTCGGGAGCCACCTTGAACTCACCCGACTTGCCTTTGATGAATTGCACGGCGGCGCGGATGTCCTGAATGGCGTGCGGCCAGGAGGGCGCGCCCTTTTTAACCATGGTGTAAGTGGGCGTGAATACGACATAACCCTGCCGTGCAAGCCATGGTGCGAAATGCTGAAACACATCCGTTGTGGCCAGACGCCAGCCCCCGCCATGCACTGCGATGACACAGGGGAAGGGCCCGGCGCCATCGGGGATATAGAGCGCGCCCGACAACGCGGCGTCGCCTCGCCTGAGATATTCAACATTTTCCAATATAACGATTTCACGCGTCGGCATCGTCTGCTCCCTCAGCCGTGAATGGAATTCAACACCGCAAGGATCTCCGCGGCGACGTCGTCGGGCCGCTCCAGCGGGGTGAGATGACGAGCTTTGGGCAGCAACGTATAATGCGATCCAGCTATGCCCGCGTGCAGCGCCTGCGCCATGGCGGGCGGCGTTGCATAGTCTTCTTCGCCAACTAGAATGCGGGTTGGCGTTTTCAGCGATGGCAGAGCCGCGCGTAAATCGAATGCTCCCAGCATGTGGCAGGTCGCGACATAGGCAGGCACGTCATTGGCGAGAAATATATCGACGCACTGTTTCAGAACAGCCGGGTTGGCCTTGCTGAAATCCTCGCCAAACCAGCGCGTGAGCTGGAAATCGATCAAAGCGGCGAGACCTTTTTCTGCAGCTGTGTTCGCACGCCCGGCCCAGGCTTTCGGCGCATCCTCGCCATACCAGGCCGTGGTATCGATCAGGGCGAGGCCCGCCACATGCGCGGCGTGACGGACAGCAAAAGCCAATGTCACCGACCCACCCATGGACGAGCCGCCAATAACGGCTTTTTCCCACCCGAGATGCGTCTGGAGTTCGAGCAGATCGTCCGCGAAGCGATCCATCAAATACGGACCGGCGGGTTTGTCGGACGCGCCATGCCCACGGCAATCCAGCGCCACCGCGCAAGCGCCGGCCTTGACGAGACGCGCGGCGACCGGTCGCCAGTATGTGTGGTCCATCGCCAGAGAATGAACCAGCGTGACACGACGTTGCGAGGCAGTATCGCCGTGAATTTCGTAGACGATTTTTGCGCCATCGCTGGCCACGAGCGACCCCATGCTGCCTGTCATATCGTTTCCCTTTTCCGGATTCAGCCTGGAGCTATTTCGCGCCTGGCATTAAATAGACCTTGCGCACTTTCTCGATGAGCTCGGGCGGCAGATCGCCAAGCTCGCCGACGACCTTCTGCAATTCAGCGCCACCCATGGAAATGATCTCGATGCGCGACGCGTTAAAATCCGAGATGAATTCCGGATCGTTGATTGTCGCGTCAAAGGCCGCACGCAGGGCTTCAACACGCGCAGGCGGAACACCCGGCGATGTCAATACGGATTTGCCGACATCGGCGGCGGCGACGACCGCGCGCAGGATACGCCGGTCTTCATCCGATTTGCCAAGATCGATCGCCAACGGCACATCCGGCAGATCGGGGTGTTTGGCCAATGCATACTGAACGAGAATATTGATCTGCTTGTTCTGCACCCAGTCGGGGTGCTGCGAGGTCACCTGCTCCCAGGCCGTTGAATGCGCTTCCGCCTCGCCCCGCTCCATTGCCAGCAAAGCCTCATTCGATCCAACATAACCCATGATCAGTTTGAACTTCGTACCGACAAGATTATTCAGCACGTTTGGATAGATTGCAGTCGTCGATCCCGCGCCGGTGGCGGCGAGTGTCACAACATTCGCCATGGCGTCGGCGATGGTCCTGATTTTTGATGTCGCCATCGTGATTGTGACGCCGACGGATGTCGTCTCGCGACCGATCCAGTTGAATTTTGCGGCGGAATATCTGACGCCCTCCGTGCCGAGACGTTCGTCAATTGGCAGCGTCGGCGCCAGCAAGCCCAGCGTCGTTCCGTCCTTTGGCGCGACGTTGTAGATGTAATTGGCAGCGACAAAGCTGCCCCCGCCCGGCATATTGCGCGTGACAACAGTTGGATCTCCCGGCAGATGTTTGCCGATATTGCGCGCAAGCGCCCGCGCCGCAATATCGTTCGACGAACCTGCAGCATACCCCACAATCATCTCGACAGTTTTGCCTTTATAAAATGCGGCGACATCGGCTTGCGCAAAAGCCGCAACCGGCGGCACGGCGGTCCAAAGCAGCGTGGCGACAGCAAAAACTCTCATCAATTCGTCTCTTTGTGAAAAAAGCAGCCCGCTTTTCCTGCGAGAACGCCCCGCTTTTAGTGGCCCGGCGCGCGGCGGGCAAGCCTTGATCGCGCGCCGGTTGCGAAACCACCCGAAGCGGCCTAAGCAACCGCAAATCGCGCAAACCGGCGCCCTTGCCGGTCGAACTGAAGGCCTCACCATGGATGACAGAGTGGCGCAACGCGCGCCCGCCGACTTTCACGAACAGATGCGTTTGCTGGAAGAGCGCGGGCTTTTGACCCGCATCGACCGCCCGATCTGCAAGGATACCGAACTGCATCCGTTGATGCGGTGGCAATTCACCGGCGGCCTGCCCGACAGCGCCCGGCGCGCGTTCATGTTTACCAATGTGCACGGCGCGGATGGACGCAAATTCGACATGCCCGTCGTTGTCGGGGCGCTCGCCGCTTCGCCGGAAATTTATTCGACCGGCATGGGCGTTCCCGTCGAAGCGATCGGCGACGTGTGGACACGCGGAATCGATCATCCCATCGCCCCGATTTTAATCGACAATCCCCCATGCCAGGAAGTCGTGATCCGCGGCGAGGCGCTGGAAACGTCCGAACACGGCCTCGCCTCTTTGCCTGTGCCAGTTTCAACGCCCGGGTTCGATGCGGCGCCCTATCTCACGGCAACGCTCTGCGTAACGGTTGATCCGGAAACCGGCGTGCGTAACATGGGCACATATCGCGCCGGTTTGAAGGCGCATAATCGGCTCGGCGTGCGCATGGCGAGCCGCCTTTCAGGCGCAGGCGGCTATCAGCATTGGCTGAAATACAAGGCGCTCGGGAAACAGATGCCTTGTGCGATCATTGTCGGATGCACGCCCGCAGTCATGTTCACCGGACCGCAAAAGTTGCGTATCGACGAAGATGAGATGGCAGTTGCCGGCGGACTTGCGGGCAAGCCGATGCGCGTGTGCAAGGCGCTGACGGTCGATCTTGAAATCCCGGCCGATGCAGAAATCGTTATCGAAGGCCTGATCGACACTGATATGCTTGAGCCTGAAGGCCCGTTCGGCGAAAGCCATGGCCATGTTGCGCTTGAGGGCTTCAACATGTCGATGCATGTGACCGCCATCACACGAAGGCGCGATGCTGTCTTTGTGTCTATCGTCAGTCAGGTGACGCCGAGCGAATCCAGCGTGATGAAAAAAGTGGCCTATGAGCCGCTGTTTCTCAACCATCTTCGCAAGGATCTCAACGTCAAGGGCATTGTGCGGGTTGTCATGCATGAGCCCTTGTCGAACCTGCGCCCGGTGATTTTTCTGGTGTTCAAGCAGGGCGCGCCGCAGACCGAGGTCTGGCGCGGTTTGCAGGGCGCATCGAGCCTGCAGGCGCAATGCGGGAAAATTTGCGTCGCGGTGTCCGAAGACGTCGATCCCAACAATACCGATGCGGTGTTCTGGTCGATGGCCTATCGCTCCAATCCCGTTGAAGATGTGCTCGTCGTCCCCAACCGCGCCGGTGGCCATGGACCCAAAGGCGCGGCCAATTCAACGCTGCTGATCGACGCGACGTCGAAGACGCCTATGCCGCCGCTCGCTTTGCCAACCAAACCCTACATGGAGCGCGCCAAAGCGATCTGGGAGGAACTTGGGCTTCCCCCCATCTCGCCCCAGCCCCCGTGGCATGGCTATGAACTGGGCGAATGGGGCGAACTCTGGCAGCAATTCGCGGACCGCGCCGTCGCTGGTCAGTGGCTCGAAAATGGCGTCAATACCTGGGGTCGGCGAATGCCCGATTTGATCCCCGAAACGCCCGTTCGCAAGGTCGGGAAAGTAAAATGAGGCCCATTGAAAGCGTTCTGCTGAAAGCAATCGGCAAGCCCGTCCGCCGCAAGGAGGATGAACGCCTTGTGACGGGCAATGGCCGGTTTACTGACGATTTTGCCCTGCCCGGACAGACTCATGCCGTCATGGTGCGCTCTCCGCACCCGCACGCGCGTATTCGCAGTGTCGATAAATCAGTTGCGCTCAAAATGCCCGGTGTGCTCGGCGTCTTCGACGGACGCGATGTGCTGGCGGACGGGATGAAGCCGATCCCGCACGATCCCCTGCCGAAAACAAAATTCGACATGAAACTTCATGCGCCTGGCGCCGCCTCGCCGGTGTTCATTGGGCCCCATTATCCGCTTCCCGCCGACAAGGCGCGCCATGTAGGCGAGGCCGTCGCGATGGTCGTCGCCGAAACGCTTGCGCAAGCGATGGATGCGGCTGAGGCTGTCGCGATTGACTACGAAATCCTGCCGTTTGTTCTCAACTCCCGCGAAGCCGAAAAGGCCGGCGCGCCAGCGGTCTGGGATGAGTTGCCCGGCAATCTGTGTGTCGAAACGTACTTCGGCGACCGCGATGCGACCGACAAGGGATTCGCCGCCGCCGATCATGTCGTCGAATATGAATTCCACATCGACCGCGTGACGGGGGTCCCGCTGGAGCCCCGTTCGGCGCTGGCCCATTTTGACCCGGCGACCGGCCGCACGACGCTTTATGCAGGCAGCGGCGGCGCCGTGCGGCAAAAAGCCGAAATCGCTGCTGTGCTTGGCGTCGAGCCGAAGAACCTGCGCGTCTTATCCTTCGATGTCGGCGGCAATTTTGGAACGCGCAACCGCACCTATGTCGAATTTCCGCTGGTTGCCTGGGTTTCGAAAAAGATCGGTCGTCCGGTCAAATTCACAGCCACGCGGTCAGAGGCTTTTGTCAGCGATTACCAGGGCCGCGATCTCGTCTCAAAGGTATCGCTGGCCATTCGCAAGGACGGACGCTTTCTGGCGATGCGCGCTGTCAATCTCAGCAATATGGGCGCGCGCGCGGTCTCCTTCTCGCCGCTGGGCAAGGGCTCGGGCCTGATTACCGGCTCCTACGACATAGCCGCCGCGACGCTGTGCGCCCGCGCCGTTTACACCAACACCACGCCAACGCAGGCCTATCGCAGTTCAGGCCGCCCGGAAGTCAATTTCGCCCTCGAACGTCTGATCGATATGGCGTCTGAAAAGCTCGGCTTTGACCGCGTGGAATTGCGCCGCATGAACCTCGTTTCACCTGGCGCCATGCCCTACAAGAACGGCGTTGGCGCGGTCTATGACAGCGGGACGTATGAGATCAATCTCGATTGGTCGATGCGGCTCAGCGAGTGGGACGGCATCGCAGCGCGGCGCGCCGAAGCAAAATCGCGCGGCAAGCTCTATGGCGTCGGCCTTGCCAATTATGTTGAATCGTCTATCGGAACGCCCAAGGAGCGCGCCGAAATCAGGATCAAACCCGAGGGTCGGATAGAGGTGGTCATTGGCACGCAGCCAAGCGGCCAGGGCCACGAGACCAGCTTTGCGCAGGTCGCCGCCGATCTTCTGGGGGCGCCGGTCGAGCAAGTCCGCATTATCATTGGCGATACGGATATTGTCAGCGTTGGCGGAGGGTCGCATTCCGGTCGTTCCATGCGCCATGCAGGCACAGTGATTGCGCTGGCCTGCGAAGATATGATTGCGCGCGGCCAGAAAATCGCCGCGATCCATTTCGGCGTAGCTGAGGACCGCGTGCAATTCGATAATGCGCGGTTCGTTGTCGACAACACCAATCTGGCGATCGATTTTCTCGATCTCGCCAGCCAGATTCCCGGCATGGATTTGCAGGGTGAACTGGCGAGCGGCCTCTGCGTCATCCGCGACAATGAAATGCATGATCCCGTATTTCCCAATGGAACCGCAATCTGCGAGGTCGAGATCGACGAAGAGACCTGCCAGATGCAGGTCGTTCGTTATTCGACCATCGACGATGTCGGCCGTTGCATCAATCCGATGATCGTGCATGGCCAGACCCATGGCGGCATCGTGCAAGGCTTGGGACAGGCTATTTTCGAATTGTGCCATCTCGATCAATCCAGCGGACAACCGTTGGCCGGTTCATTCATGGATTACGGAATGCCGCGGGCAAGCGACATGCCATCGTTCCGCGCCGAAATTGCCGAAGTGCTTTCGCCCACCAATCCGCTCGGCGTGAAAGCGGGCGGCGAAGGCGGCACGACGCCCGCGCTTTCGACTCTGGTTTCCGCCGTCGTTGACGCATTGAAGCCCTATGGCGTCAACCATATTGACATGCCTGTGACGCCTTTGGCCATTTTCAAATGTCTGCGCGCGGCGCAAGGAAAAGGACATCGCATATGACCGCAACCGTCAAACTCATCGCCTTTCCTGGCGCGCCCAATTTGCCAATTTTCGTCGCGCAGGAAAAAGGCTGGTTCGCCCGGCATGGCGTGGCGCTCGACATGAAGCTGACGCCAAACTCCGCCTGGCAGGCCGAGGCGCTTGCGAAAGGCGAATTCGACATTGCCGGCACAGCCTTTGACAATGTTGTCGCCTATACCGAGGGCCAGGGCGCGGTCGCGTTTGACACGCCTCCTGACTTCTTTGCGTTTCTCGGCGCAACGCAGATCGAACTTGCCATTGTCGCCCGACCTGAATTCAAAGGCGTCGCCGACCTTGCTGGCCAAAATCTCGCGCTCGATGCGCCGGGAACCGGCTTTGCTTTTGTGTTTTATCACATGCTGGAAAAGGGCGGCGTGAAACCCGGCCAATACGAACGCGCGGCTGTCGGCGCAACGCCTGTGCGCTGGGAATCCGTGCGCGATGGCAAACACGCTGCGACCATGACTATCGAACCCTTCACATCGATTGGCAAGGCGCAGGGTTTCAACATACTGGCGCGGAGCACTGAAACGCTCGCTGATTATCAGGGCGGCGTATTCGCATCGCGGCGTTCCTGGGCCGCTCAAAACAAAGCTGCGCTCAAAGGCTTCATCAAAGCCTATGTGGAAGGTCTTGCGTGGACGCTCGATCCAGCCAACCGCGAGGACGCCGCGCAAATCCTGTTGCGTCATATGCCTGACATCAAGCCCGGCGTTGTGGGTTCGGTCATGGCGAGCCTGTTATCGCCGGCGTCCGGCCTGACGCCCGAGGGCGCCGTGACGATCCCCGGCATCCGCGCTGTGCTCGATTTGCGGACGCGTTATGGCAAGCCGGGCCCAGCGCTGAACGATCCGCACAAATATATCGATCTTGAATACTACAATGAAGCGCTGGCGGAACTGGCGTCAACGCCGCGATCATAACCGCCCGCTGTTGGCGCGCAACGGGCGCTCCTGAATCAGGAAGAGGGCAAAAACACCCGCAAGCGCCAGACAGGCTGCGAGCACAAATGTCATCGAAAAGGCATGGTCGCGCACAGACTGAAAAGCTTGCGCCTGCGTTGCGTTGAACAATCCATCCATATCCCGGCGCAAAAGGCCCACGCCGGCATTTGCGCCAAGTTCCTCATTGCCTGGAACGAGCGCTGCGCCTGCCCCCAGGCGACCGATCAGGAATGTTGTAAAAACCGCGACGCCAAAAGCGCCCGCCAGAGAGCGGAAAAATGTCATGCCCGAAACGCCGGCGCCAATATCCCTGATCTCAAGACCATTGGGCACAATCACCAGCATTGGATTGATTTGACACCCAAGCCCGGCGCCCAGACCGCCGATGCAGGCAATGTCGAAACTCAACGACTGCCCCAAGCCCCTCCAGGCGAGCAGCAGGCATATCGAAGCGGTGACAACGCCCGCGCCAATCGGGTAAATTCTGGCGCGACCGGTTCTCGAAATTGCAGACCCCACAAAAAAACTGCCGATCGCCATGCCCGCTGTCAATGCGATCAAACGTGGCCCGGCCTCGTCGGCGGGCCATTTCAGGACCGCTTGATAATAGAGTGGAATGATGATGATCATGGCGGTCATCACCATCGACGGCGCGACCAGCGCCGCATTGCCGATTGTATAGATGCGATTTGTGAAAAGCCGCATTGGCAACATGGGTTCTGCAACACGCAGTTCCCAGCGGATCAGCGCGAGGGTTGCAACCGCGCCAAACAGGATCGGCAGCCCCACTTGTGCATTGAACCAGCCGTTGGCCTCCTCGACGCGGCTGACGCCAATCATCAGCGGCGTGGCGGCGAGCAGAATCAGGAACGCGCCCATCCAGTCGATTTTATGAGGCCTTGCGGGAAGTTGCAGCTTGCGCAACTGCCAATCGATGACGCCGAACGCCAGCGCGCCCAGAGGAAGATTGATCCAGAACGCCCATTGCCAGGAGACATGCTCGGCGAAGAAGCCGCCGAGCACCGGCCCGAGCGCTGTCGAAACCAGAAAGGTCCCCGACATATAACCCTGATATTTGCCGCGGTGGCGCGGGGGAATGATGTCGGCAATGACGATCTGGCTGATCGAGCGCAGGCCGCCGCCGCCAACTCCTTGCAAGGCGCGAGCGCCAATCAGCATCAACATCGTGCTGGCCAGCGCGCAAAGCGCCGAAGCCAGGACGAACAATGCAATGGACGCCAGCAGCACGCGGCGGCGACCATAGACATCGCTCAGGCGTCCATAAATGGGCGTCGTCGCCGTCGATGTCACCAGATAGGCCGAGATGATCCAGGGCATGAGTTCCCAGCCCTTGAGGTCGCCAGCAATGGCCGGCAGACATGTCGCAACGATCGTCTGGTCGAGATTGGCGAGAAACAGCGACAGCATCAGCCCGAACATGACAGGCGCGACATTTTTGGGTTCGATGCTCGCCACGCGGTCTAAATCCCTGATGCTCGTTCAACAGACTGTTGCGCTGCATGACCAGCTTGCCGGCCCCGGGCGCCGACATTAAGGCAAACGCGCAACGCCCGAAGCCCGGAAATGTCCATGTTCCAGCCAATGCTCCAGCATCCATAAATGATCGTTGCCAAAAAAGCTCTCGCCATCGGCAATGAAGAAAGGGGCGCCGAAGACGCCTTTTTCCACCGCCGCCGCAACGCAATCGTTCAGGGCGACCTTTGCGACTGGCGTCTGAAGGGCCTGGCCGAGTTCGCCGGCGTCAACGCCGAGTATCCCCGCTTCGGCGATGACAGCTGCAACCGGCGTGATGTCTTCGCCATGCAGCCACAGGCGTGCAAAAATCGCCTGCGCAAAGCGTTTGGCAAGCAAGGGATCGCGCGCCTTGATCCACAAAAACGCGCGGGCCGCCGCCAGCGAATTGACGCCAGACAGCTCATGTTTACGGATCGGAATATCGAGCAGCGATGACAATCTTTCGAGATCGCGTTCGAGCCACGGCCCTTTCAGGGGCGTTTGCGGCAGCGGCTTCATGCCCATGATTTTAAGTACGGTCACTCCGAGCAGAATGGGCCGCCAGTCCACAGCGCGGCCATGCTTTGCCGCGACGCGCTCGATTGCGATCGACCCCAGATAACCAAAGGGCGATATGAAATCGAAATAGAATTCGATAGGGTCTTTCATAGGATGGGTTCCCGCATGATCGACCCTTAAGGCAGGCGGCCGATCACAGGCAAGTGGAGGCGAATGTGAATACCGAGCGGCTTGCAGCGTTCAGCGACGGCGTTATCGCCATCATCATCACGATCATGGTGCTGGATCTGAAGGTTCCCCATTCCGCCGAATGGGCCGCGCTGGCCGAGGTCGGGCCGGTGCTCCTGAGTTATGCGCTGAGTTTCGTCTTTGTGGCGATTTACTGGAACAACCACCATCATCTCCTGCACACGGTTACACGCGTCAACGGAGCCATTCTCTGGGCCAACAACAATCTGCTGTTCTGGCTCTCGCTGGTTCCTTTTGTCACCGCATGGATCGGCGAAACGCATTTCGCGCGTCAGCCGACCATTCTTTACGGTTTCGCGCTGTTGATGCCCGCGTTGTCCTATTTCCTGCTGACAAAAGTAATTATGCGTGGTGGGGCTGATGACTCAAAGCTGGCCCAGGCGATCGGCCATGACTTCAAGGGCAAAATTTCAATCGTGTTCTATGTCGTTGGCATCGTCGCCGGATTTTTCCTGCCGGCAATTTCCTATGGTTGCTATCTGCTTGTCGCGATCATCTGGCTGGTCCCCGACCCGCGCATCGAGCGCAGCCTCAAGGAAGACTAAATCACACCGGAACGACGCTGCCGCCAACGGTGGTGCGCAGCATGAGCCGGCGCTGATCGGACGGGAAATCATCGCGCGCATGGGTCGAACAGCGATTGTCCCACAGCAGCGCATCGCCCACACGCCATTTGTGGCGATAGACGAATTCAGCTTTCTCGGTGTGGTCGAACAGGGCTTCGAGCAACGGTCCCGCTTCCTCGTCGCTCATTCCCTCAATTCCTGTCGTCATCAGCCGGTTGACGTAGGTCGCCTTGCGCCCTGTCTTATCGTGCGTGCGAAAGATCGGATGCACGGATTCAGCATGCGCCTCGGTTCCTTTGCCATCGCCGCGCTGCGTCGAGCCATAATTGTAAAAATGCCTGGCTCGCTTGCCTTCGAGCTTTGCTTTCAAGGCCGGATCGAGCGTTTCATAGGCGGCATAACCGCTGGCGAACAGGGTGTCGCCGCCATAGCTGGGGATTTCGAGCGAATAAAGCATTGTTCCGTCGTGCGGAATGGCGTGATGGATCATGTCATGATGGAACATCATCTCGCCATCCGGCAGGGCGCCAATCGGCTCGCCATTCTCACGAATGTTCGAAATCATCATGATGCCGGGCAGCAGGCTCCTGAATCCCGGCGGAAAGTATTTTGGCGGGCGTCCCAAAGCCCCGATCGGTCCAAAATAGGATGTGAGACGCAACTGATCTTCCTGCGTCAGGGTCTGGTCGCGAAAAACGATGACGATATGGTCGAGCCAAGCCCTGTTGATAGCGGCGACATCCGCCTCGCCAAGCGGCCTTGACAGGTCGAGCCCGCGCAATTCCGCGCCGATATGGGGCGATAGCGGAATAACCTCAAGCTTGCTGGTTGTCATCATGTTCATGGCGCATCCTCCGCGCTAGATTTGGCGGGATCATAGGCGCCAGAGCAGGAGCGCGCAAGCAAAGGGCAAGGTCGGTCGTGGGTCAGTTTGAAATTCAACAAAGCTTCCGCCCTACCCCAGCAGCGGCGACCATGAGGGGTCGCTGGCGAAAGAGGGCGTCGGCACAGGAAACTCGCCGCGTCCAAACACATCGCACATGAAGAGTTTCGGGCCGGCGCTGCCCTGCGGCTCGCGGAAGAACATGACATAGAGCCCGTTTGGCGCCCAGGTTGGCCCCTCATTGTGAAACCCTTCCGTCAGAATGCGCTCGCCCGAGCCATCGGGTTTCATGACGCCAATGCCAAAGGCGCCGGCCTTTTGTCGCGTGAAGGCAATGTAATCGCCCTTCGGAGACCAGACCGGCGTCGAATAACGTGCGCCTTCGCCATGCGAAAGCCTTTGCGCATCGCCGCCACCGGCGCTCATGATGTAGATTTGCTGTGTGCCGCCACGATCGGATTCAAACACGATCTGCCGTCCGTCCGGCGAATAGGATGGCGACGTGTCGATCGCCTGCGTGTTGGTCAGCCGCATGGGCGAGCGCGAGCGCAGATCCATGGAAAATATGTTCGAGGCCGCGCCCTGCGCAATCGACATCACAAGACGTTGTCCATCAGGAGAAAATCGCGGACTGAACGACATGCCGGGGAATTTGCCGACGATTTCGCTCTGCCGCGTTTCGATATTCAACAGATAGACCTGCGGATCGCCGGCGCCGAACGACATATAGGTCAGCTCCTGCGCATTCGGCGAAAAGCGCGGCGTCAGGATAAGATCGTCGCCGCCGGTGAGTTGCGACATGTTGGCGCCGTCCTGATCCATGATCGCCAGGCGTTTGACTCGGCGTTCCTTGGGGCCGGTCTCGTTGACAAAGGCGACGCGGCTGTCGAACCAGCCTTTTTCACCCGTGATCCGATTGAAAATCAGGTCCGAAATGATATGCGCAACCCGGCGAACATCGCCCGCGCCAGTCGCGTATTGCTGACCGGCGACCTGTTGCCCGGTGGCGATATCCCAAAGGCGGAATTCAGTCTTGATCTTGCCATCGCCCCCGTGTGTGCAGCGCCCGGTCACCAGGAATTGCGCACTGAGCATTTTCCACTGATCGAATGCGGGCGCGTCAGGATTGGTCTGCTTTTCGAAAAATGTTTTCGAATCCAGCGGCGTGATGAACACCGAACGCCGGAAATTATTAGTGATGACCGACGTCAGCAGCCCCCCGTCCTGCGGGTCGCCCTGAAAATTCGTCACGGCGATCGGCACAGGCTTGAAGGCGCCGCCGGGCCGGATGTCCAGATAGGGCGCCTGCTGGGCGCGCGCGGGCGCAACAAACGATCCCAATGGGAGCGCCGAAACGAGGCCAACCGCCCGGCGCCGGGTCAACAAAAATGACATGCTGTTATCTTCCGGAAAGTTTTGTGCAATTGACGGACGATGTGTTCATCCCGCCATCTCCTCGGGATCGAACCGCAGAATGCGCGCTTTCCACTGATCGAAATAAGGCGCGAATTGCGGCGGAATTTTCAGCGGATCGCAGCGACGCACCGCGCGCAGGGCGCTGTCGGCGAGGTTGCGCACATTTGGATCGGTCGGCGGATTGAGCAGGGACGGCTGCCCTGCAAGCCTGCCGGTCTCATCATAGGCGACCCTGATCTGCGGGATATAATGCGTTTCGCCCGCCAGCCCGAGATAGGACCAGCATTTCTTGTATTGGTCCTGCAACAGCGCATCGAGTTGTCCCCACATCGATGGAGACATTTTGGCCGCTGTGCCGGTGGTCGCGCCGATGGAAGCGGTCTGATTCACCGCCCGTCCCGTCGAGGGCTTTTGTCCTGGCTCTTCGTGCGACAGAAGTTTCGTCAACGAATCCGTGTCGAATTTGTGCCTCGTCTCATTGCTGTCATCGCCGGATTTCGGTCGGGAGGGAGGCTTTGGCGCATCATTCGCCTGCTGGTCAGCTTTCGCGTCAGCCAGCAGTTTGGACAGCGCCGACTTGTCGAGCGGCTTTTGCTCGGGCGCGGGCTTCTGCGCCGGGACAGACCGCACCGGGGGCTTGGGCGGTTCGATCACTTCGGCATCTGGTTTTGGCGGCGGTTCAGGCGTCTTTTCGGCTTTCGGCGGCGCAGGCTGGGGCGGCGGCGGCAGAGCGGCGACCTTGCGCGGCGGCGTCGGCGTATCGTCATCCTCGCCGGGATCCGGAATGCGCTTTAATGGCGGCGGGGGTGTCGGCGTATCGACTTTGGCGATCACCGGAGGGGTCGGCTTTTTCTCTTCCACTTCGGCGACGCGGTCGGCTTTGGGCGGCGTGGGCTTGGTCGCCTTGGCGGTCTTTTCGCCTTTGGTCATTTCATTGAACTGCTTGTCGGTAATAACATCGACAGGCGCCGATTCCTGCGGCGCATCCAGCGGTCTGGCGTCAGAGAAAACCACAAATGTCAGCAGGAGCAGCGCGAGATGCGCTGCTCCGGAAACATAAACGCCAGGTTCGCTCGACGTAATCCGCAAAGCCTCAGCTCACTTCTTCTCTTGCTCGGTCACAAGCGCAACTTTTTTGAAACCCGCTGAAATAATGGTCGACATGACCTGCGCGACACGCCCGTAATTGACCTGCTTTGCGCCACGCACATAGATGCGCTCGTCAAAGCCGCCCTTGGCGAGTCCCTGCAATTTCTCAACCAGCGTTTCAAGCGGCACAGGCTGATCCATCAGGTAGATATCGCCTTTATCATCGACTGCGACGCTGATCGGCTTTTGATCGACGTTCAGCGCTCCCGCCTTTGTTTCAGGCAGGTCAATCGGCACGCCTGTAGCCAGCAGCGGCGCAGCGACCATGAAAATGATCAGAAGAACCAGCATGACGTCGATGAAGGGCGTCATGTTGATTTCGCACATGGCGCCATAGCGCGGAACGCCGCGCCGGCGCCTGCCGCCTTTATGCCCGGCTGCGGCTGCTGAAATGCCCATTGCCATTCTCCTTAAGCAGCGCGGTCGCGTTCATTGGCGACGTGCTGGTCGATCTGCCGCGACAGGATCGAGGAAAATTCGTCGGCGAAGGATTCCATCCGCGCCTGCGAGCGCGCAACCTTGCCCTGCAAAATATTGTAGAAAATCAGCGCCGGAATAGCGGCAAAAAGGCCGATGGCTGTCGCAAACAGCGCCTCCGCGATACCAGGCGCGACGACCGCCAGCGACGTGTTTTTGGAGGCCGCAATCGAGCGAAACGAACTCATAATGCCCCAGACCGTGCCGAACAGGCCCACAAAGGGGCCTGCCGAGGCGACGGAAGCCAGCACGAGAAGGTTCGATTCCAGCCGCTCGACTTCACGGGCGATGGTCACGTCGAGCACTTTTTCGATCCGCGAATGCAGGCTCATGAATGCCGAGGATGCGCCGGAAAAGGACCGTTTCCACTCGCGCATAGCGGCGACAAAGAGCGAGGCCATGCCAGACGTCGGCTTTTTCAACAGCGAGGTGTAAAGGTCCTCCAGCGAATTGCCGGACCAGAAACTTTCCTCGAACTGATCCATATCCTTCTGGATCCGGTAGAAGAGACGGGCTTTGTTGACGATGATCGTCCAGCACCAGAACGAGGCGCAAAGCAGCCCGATCATGACCAGCTTGACGACAAAATGCGCCGACCAGAACATTCCCAGCAGGGAAACTTCGGTTGGCGCGGAGGTGACGCCAGATACAAGATCGGCAGGGTTCATCGTTTCAAATCCTTCAAATACCGGTATGGCGGGGATGGCTGCCCCACCCTCGCCGCAAATTCGGTCAATTCTGGGGCTTGGGCGTCGCGTCGCCAAAGCCGATGTTTGTAAGCGCAAGTTAAGAACCTGTCAGGGTTAAGACCCGGTTACCAGAGCCCTCCAGGACGTCTCAAAGGAGAGGAAAACATGAAGATTGCCACGTTTACCGCCGCCGCAATGGCGACTTCGGTCCTCGTCGGCCCTGCTCTGGCGGCGGGCCGGGCCTCCACCACGACCATGAGTTGCGCGCAGGCCAAGGCCACAGTCGATCGCAGCGGCGCCGTTGTGCTTGGCACAGGCGGGCAGACCTATGACCGTTTCGTGCGGCAGGGAAATTTCTGCCCGATCGGCACCTTCGCGCGCCCGGCCTGGGCGCCGACGCGCGATAGCGCGCAATGCTATATCGGGTATTACTGCGCCTCGGCGCCGCCGTTTTTCCGCTGGTGAACGGCGCCACCCGATGACCGGACGTTCGAAGGGGTTATGAGGGGCATATGCGTTACCGGCGGATGGGCGATAGCAGCCTCAAACTTTCTGAAATCGCCTTTGGCTGCGGCGGCAACGCCGGACTGATGACGCGCGGCTCGCCAGCCGAACAGACGCGGGCGATCGCGCGCGCGCTTGAACTGGGAATTACCTATTTCGACAATGCGCCGGATTATGCGGCAGGCGTGGCGGAACAAAATCTGGGTCGAGCCTTGCGCGAATTGAAAGCGCGGCCGATCGTCAATTCCAAGGTCGAAATTCGCGCCGCCGATCTTGGCGATATCGCAGGGCATGTCGTGCGCTCGGTTGACGCCAGCCTTGCGCGGCTCGGCCTCGAGCATCTCGATATCGTGCAAATCCACAACGGCCCGTCGCTGCGCAACCCTGGCATTGAAGGCAAGGACTATCGGCAGCTGTGGATTGAAGACTACTTGCGACCCAATGGCGCGCTGGAGGGCGTGCATCGCCTGTTGAAGGCCGGGAAGGCGCGATATGCAGGCTTCATTTGCCGGGGCAACGACATTGAGGCGGTGCGCAAGCTCTTTGACACCGGCGTTTTCAAGCTGATTAACGTTCCCTATACGCTTGTCAATCCCACTGCAGGCTATGAAAAGCCTGCCGACCTTGACGCCAAAAGCGATTTTGGCGGCGTGCTGAACGAGGCCCATTCGCGTGGCATTGGCGCGGCGATCTATTCCCCGCTCGCCAGTGGATTGATTACAGAAGAGACCGCCGACGGACGCGGCCAGCATCCCCTGGCGCGCGTCAACGCAGAGGGCGAGACAGCGCTCCGCCACCAGAAAATCGCACAAAGCCTGCGCTTCCTCGGCGAACGCGAAGGTTTGACTCTCCCGCAGATCGGCTATCGCTTTATTCTGGATCATACTGGCGTCACCACTGTTCTTGGCGGCTTTTCCAGCGCCGAGCAGATCGAACAACTGGTTCCGGTGACCGAAGCGGCGCCTTTCAACCCGGAAGCGATGGCGCGGCTGAACGCGCTGTGGGCGAGCGGGTTTGGCGTTTAGCCGCACCAGCCCGACACGGTGCTGCAGAGCCAGCCAGTGTCGAGCCTGTACTCGGTCGGGCTGCGGATGGTCGCATGCATCGTATAAAATTTTCCAAATTTGGCGGGGCAGGACTCGCCCGTGACGACAATGTGGTATTGTCCGTGCAGCGTGACGCCGTAATTGTGGCCGTTGCCGCTTACCAATTTCTGGCATCCTGGAAAATGCGATTTGACCCAGTGAATGCTCGTTTCCGCTGCCAGCGTCCGAGTGCAACTGGTTATCAATATCGCACACCCTATGAGCGAAATCGAAGCAATCGTCTTCAAGGCGCTATCTCCCGATGCTAGGACGCGCTGACGGCGTCGTTTGGGACAGGATATTATAGTTATCAAAAGATCATAATACGTGCTCAGGGACAGGGTGGGCCATTCATCCGTTCATCCGGAACTCACCGCAATGTTGAGCGAAGGAACTGGCGCAACTGAAAGCGCTGTGGGAGAGTGTTTTTGCTGCTTGAGGCTGTAGCGATGTTTTTGTCCGCGCGGAGACCCTGATGAGAGGCCGATTGTTCATTGCGCTGCTGGGCGTCTGCGCCGGCCTTTGCGGCGCTGTGCAGGCGCAAACGTTCCCCGACCGCGCCATTCAATTGATTGTGCCATTCTCGCCCGGCACATCGCCCGATATTGTTGCGCGCGGCCTCGCCGAACGATTGACAGAGAGCCTTGGTCAGCCCGTGCTAACCGTGGATCGCGAGGGCGCCTCCGGCTCGATCGGCTATGCAACTGTCGCAGCGGCGGCGCCCGATGGCTATACGCTGGCTTTTGGACCGCAGGGACCGCTCACCGTCCTTCCAACGGCGCGCGCGCATTCCTCCTATACGCTCGATTCCTTCGCGCCGGTCTGTCAGGTGTTCGAGGATATTTTCGCGCTTTTCGTCGGGCCGAATTCAACCATTGCCAATTTCAACGATCTTGTATCGAAGGCCAAAGCCAGACCGCTTTCGCTGACGTTCGGCAGTCCCGGCATTGCAACGGTGCCGCATTTGCAGGTCGAAAGTTTGCAACTTGCCGCCGGCGTCAGGATGAATCACGCGCCCTATCGTTCGGTGGCGCAGATGATTCAGGACGTGGTCGGCGGCAATGTCGATCTTGCGGTAGGATCCGTCGCCTCGATGCGGACGTCCAACGCCCGTATTCTGGCGATCCTGAAATCGACCCCGAGCAACCTCTTCCCCGATGCGCCTGTTATCGGGCAGTTTGGCTACACAGTGTCGCAGACCAGTCTTGGCGGACTGTTCGCGCCGGCGGCAACGCCTGCGGATGTGCGGGCGCGTCTGGAAAAGGGATGCGCCGACGCCTTTGCAAATCCTGCATTCCAGAGGCTGGAAAGCGACGCAGGGATATCGCCGGTCTATCTCAATGCGAGCGAATTCGGCAAGCGCCTGGCAAGCGACAGGCAGGACAAGGCGGCGCTGATCAAAACGCTCGGCATTACGCTGGAATGAGAGGCTTGGATTTACGCGTTCTCTTAACGCGAACCGGAATCCACTTCGCTTGAAAACGCTATGCCTACCGCCCGAAAATGCCTTTAAAAAACTGCGCGGTGGCGTTGCGCTTTTTCTTGCGCTGGAGTTCGCCTTCGTCGCGCACCCAGGCGGTTTGCACCACTTTGCGTTCGCCTGCGAACGGAGGATGGCCATGCCAGGACTCCTCCGAGCGCAGGAAGGCGAACATCCAGCCCATGGTTGGCGGCACCTCGCAATCATAGGGCTCAAAACCATTGGGACCGCGCAACACCCGCAGGCGACCCGCGCCATTATCGCCCCATTCGTCGTTGAGGTAGAACAGCACGGTCATGATTTGGCCTTGCCGTCCTGATGCGGCCTGCCATCCTTCAACTGGCTCAATTTGCGGATCGTGGTCAGGCGCGGATAGGGATGCAAATCGAGCCCCATCTTCTCGCTCATCATCTCTGAAAATTCCGGGCTCTCGATTTCATCGACCAGTTGCTTGAAGCGGCCTTTCAGCGCGACTTCATCGACTGTGAGAAATCCAGGCTTTGTGATGGGCGGGAAATCGGCGCGCAACGCCGGGATGGCGTCCGGCGCCAGCACGCCCGAGGCCATCATGAATGTATAGGGCGTAAGCGCGACCTCGGCGGCGCGGATCGCCTCGCGATTGATGACGGGGTCGGCCCAGGGGTCTGAAACGCGTTGCGCGAAGGAAGCCGGTGTCGTTGCGCTTGCCAAAGTCATGGAGCCATCCTCTTGTCGTCAGGCCCCGATCATCGCGAGCCATTCGTCTTCGCTCATCACCCTGACGCCCGCCTCCTGCGCCCTGGTCAGTTTGGACCCGGCGCCGGGGCCGGCCACCAATATATCGGTTTTCTTCGAGACGGAACCCGAAACCTTTGCGCCGAGCCGTTCGGCCTGCGCCTTGGCTTCCTCGCGGGTCATGCGCTCCAGCGCGCCGGTGAAAACCACGATCTTGCCGGTCACCGGACTGTCGCTGGCGACCGCCTCCATCGGCGTCGGGGTGACTTCCGCCAGCAGCCGGTCCAACTCGCGTTCGTTGTGCTCCTCGCAGAAGAAGTCCGCCACCGCCTCCGCCAGCACGTTGCCGACGCCGCTGATATTATTGATCTCCGCGCGGGCATCCGAGGCTGGATCGCCCGCCGCGCGCGCCGCTGTGCGCAAGGCGTTGAAGTCGCCAAAATGCCGCGCCAGCCGCCGGGCGTTGGTTTCGCCGATGCGCCGGATACCCAGTGCGAAAATGAATCGATTGAGTTCGACGCTGCGCCGCGCCTCGATTGCGGCAAACAGGTTTTTCACCGACAGCTTGCCGAACCCTTCGTAGTTCTCGATTTTCGCGAGACTGGCTTTATCCCGCGGCTCCAAAGTGAAAATATCGGCAGGCGTCTTGATCAGCCCCTTTTCATAAAAAAACTCAATCTGCTTGTCGCCAAGCCCCTCGATATCCATCGCATTGCGCGAACAAAAGTGCTTCAGGCGTTCGACCGCCTGCGCCGGACAGATCAACCCCCCGGTGCAACGACGCACGACATCGGCCTCGCCCGTTTTTTCATCGATCTCGCGGATCGCTGCGGACCCGCAGGCCGGGCAGACCTGCGAAAATTCGTAAGGTCTGGCGTCTGCAGGCCGCTTTTCCATAATCACCCGCACGATTTGCGGAATGACATCGCCTGCGCGCTGCACGACGACTGTGTCGCCGATGCGAATATCCTTGCGGGCAATTTCATCCTCATTATGAAGCGTCGCATTCGAGACCACGACGCCGCCGACGGTGACAGGCTCCAGCTTCGCCACCGGCGTCAGCGAACCCGTGCGACCCACCTGAATTTCGATATCGCGCAGAACCGTTGTCGCCTGTTCAGCCGGAAATTTATGCGCGACAGCCCAACGCGGCGCCCGCGAGACAAATCCGAGGCGCTCCTGAAAATCGAGATTGTCAGCCTTATAGACGACGCCATCGATATCGTATCCGAGTCCGGCGCGGTCTTCGCCAAGCCTGTTGAAAAACGCCACCATTTCGGCAGCGCTGTGGCACAGGACCATGCGCGCATTCGTCGGCAGGCCGAACCCCTTGAACGCCGTAACCATCCCATGCTGCGTCGTTGCGGGCATTGGCCCGACAATTTCGCCCCAGGCATAGGCGAAGAAATGCAGCGGGCGCTGCGCTGTCATCGCGCTGTCGAGCTGGCGCAGCGACCCGGCGGCGGCGTTGCGCGGATTGGCGAATGTTTTTTCGCCCGCAGCCGCCTGCCGCGCATTCAGCGCCGCAAAATCTTTATGGGTCATATAGACTTCGCCGCGCACCTCCAGCACGGCGGGCGCAGCGCCGTGCAAGCGATGCGGAATTTCGCCGATGGTTTTGACATTGGCGGTGACATCCTCGCCCTCAAAACCATCGCCGCGCGTCGCAGCGCGGATCAAAACGCCATTTTCATAGCGAATCGAGCAGGACAGACCGTCGATTTTGGGTTCCGCCGTAAAAGCAACAGGCGTTTCGGGGCCGAGCCCCAGAAAGCGCCGGACGCGTTCTACGAAATCCTCCACCTCGGTTGCATCGAACACATTGCCGAGCGACAGCATCGGCACGGCATGGCGGATTTTGGCGAACTTCTGCGCTGGCGCGCTGCCGACCCCCCGCGCTGGCGAGGGCAGCGCAGCAAGTTCCGGAAAGGCTTTTTCCAGCGCGTCAAAACGCCGCCGCAGCGCATCGTAGTCGGCATCGGAAATCGTGGGCGCGTCATTCTGGTGATAGGCGATATCATGGGTCGCGATTTCAGCGCCAAGCCTTGCGTGTTCGGCGCGGGCTTGCGCAGGCGTGAGGGATGCTTCGGGAATGCTCATCCCAGGGGTTTAGCGCGGCTCGGCGCGGCGGTGAAGACCCGCCCTTGACGAGCCGCCGCGATGGCGTGATGAAAGCCGCCAAATCCCTTCCTGGCGCGCCGGGAGGAGCGACCACCGCCGCATTTCCGGGAAAGCCGGGATCGAGGAGACGAAATGAAGGTGTTTTTGATGGATTTGCTCCCCTACGGGAAGCATTTCGACGAATACAAGGCCGACCGCTTTATGCCCTATCCTCTTTCGGGCAAGAATTTCGATCCCGCCATCGGCGCGCGCACCTATGCCGAACATTTCGATATCTGGAACGAAATGGACGAGCTCGGCTTCGACGGCGTCGGTCTGAACGAACATCACACCACGCCGCACGGATTGATGGTGTCGCCCAACATGATGGCGGCCGCTGCCGCACGCACCACCAAAAAGCTCAAATTTCTGCTGCTCGGCAACCTGCTGCCCTTGCACAATCCCGTTCGCATCGCCGAGGAGCTTGCCGCCGCCGATTGCATCTCGCAGGGACGCATTCTGTCCGGCTTTGCCCGCGGCGTGCCGCGCGAATATCGCGTCTATGACGTGCCGATGTCCGAATCGCGCGCGCGCTTTGACGAGGCCCTCGAGATCATCCGCCTCGCCTGGACGAAGGATGTGTTCTCCTATGAGGGCAAATTCTGGCGGTTCAAGGATATCTCGATCTGGCCGCGTCCGTTCCAGCAGCCGCATCCGCCGATCTGGATTCCTTTCACCGGCAGCCGCGAGACGGTGGAGCTGGCCGCAAAGAACAATTTCAGCGCCGTCATGGGCGCAGGCCATCCCGGCGTCACGCTCGATATCGTCGATTATTACGCCAAGACCATGCGCAAGAACGGGCATACGGCGACGCCCGATCACCTCTGCCTGTTTACCGACGCCTATGTGGCGGAAAGCGCGGACGCCGCAATCAGGGAATACCTCGATTATTATCTCTATTTCGTGCAGACGCTCTGGCACCATGGCAGCGACCAGCCGAAGGAATTGCTGGGCAAGGTCGGCTATGTCGCCTCGACCTCGTTCGACTATATCCGCCCGGAGAACCGCCCCCATGCGGAGATGGACCGCGCCAAAATTCGACTGACCAACGCCGCCGACGTCGAAGCCCGCGTCAAGAATGGCGGGCTCTGCTGGGGCTCGCCGAAAGAAGTGGCGCAAAGGCTGATCGACAAGGCCGAGCATATGGGCGCCAACAAAGTTCTGCTCAATCTAAACCTTGGCGCGCCGCCGGTTGAACTGTTCCGCGAACAGGTCAGGCGGTTCGGCAAGGACGTGCTGCCAATCCTGCAAGCCCATCAGGTCAAAACTGTGCCTGAACACAAGGACTGATACCAGAAGGCGGGCGCTTTGGCGCATACCTTCTGGCAAGCGCTGATGCGCGGAATGTCCGTAAAGACCGAAGGTCGATACGGACAACTCCTGGTATAAGATGAGTTCTCCCGCAGACTGTCAGGAATGAGAACATGGCGCATTGGCTGATCAAGAGCGAACCCTCCAAATGGTCGTGGGAGGATCAGGTCAAGGCGGGCGCCAAGGGCACGCATTGGAATGGCGTGCGCAATCACCTCGCGAAAATTCAACTTATGACCATGAAACTTGGCGAACACGCGTTTTTCTATCATTCCAACGAGGGCAAGGAGATTGTCGGCGTTGTCGAGGTGATCAAGCTTTTTTATCCCGACCCGAGCGACGAGACCGGCAAGTTCGGCATGTGCGATTTCAGGGCGGTCAAGCCGCTGAAAACGCCGGTGAGCCTGGCGCAGGTCAAGGCGACGCCGTCCCTCGCAAAAATGTCGCTGATCACGTCGGCGCGGCTTTCGGTGCAGCCAGTGACAGACGCGGAATGGAAAATCATCTGCAAGATGGGCGGGATATAAACGTTCATTTCATACAAGAATCAGGGAGACCCGGGCCATGAATTTCACCGCACTCACCTATGAACTCTCGGCCCGTG
Source organism: uncultured Hyphomicrobiales bacterium (assembly GCA_903931945.1). GTDB lineage: Bacteria > Pseudomonadota > Alphaproteobacteria > Rhizobiales > Beijerinckiaceae > Terripilifer. The sequence goes on from CAIZEI010000128.1 coordinate 38,864, forward strand.
GGGTCGCGACGATCACACTCAACCGGCCCGAGCGCGGCAATGCGCTTAATCACACGGCGATCGATGAGCTTGGCGAGCGTTTCGTGCATTGCGCGCTCGCCAACGCCGTTCGGGTTGTGGTGCTGCGTGGGGCGGGCAAACATTTTTGCGCCGGCGCCGACATGGGCGGACGCGACAGCGACCTCGCGCCCGCAAAATTCACGCTCGCCAGCATGATGGAAGCGGTGGACACATGCGCCAAACCTGTCATTGCCGTTGTTCAGGGCGCAGCGGTCGGCGGCGGTTTCGCGCTGGCTTCGGCCTGCGATGTGATTTTGGCCGCCCCGGAAGCTTTTTTCTCCATTCCCGAAGTGCGGCTGGGAATGGCGCCCTCGCCCGTGCTTTCCGCACTGTTCTTGCGCGCGGTCGGCTATCGCCATTTCCGGCGCTATGGATTTTCGGGAGAGCGGATCGCCGCCGCACGCGCCTTCGAGATGGGTTTTGTCAGCGAGGTCGCCCCGCTTGCAGAGCTTGAGGCGCGCGCAGGCGCGCTTTGCGATGCAATGCTGCGCGGCGCGCCCCATGCGCTTGCGGAACTGAAACAACGCGTTGCCGAATATGGCGTTCCGCCGGCTTCAAAACTCTATGCGCCAGAGTCCCGCGACGCCAAACACATGCGCAGCGCGGAAGCCGAAGAAGGCGTTGCAGCCTTCAAGGAAAAGCGCGACCCGCACTGGTACAAGGCTTGAAATCAAGAGCGCTTTGGAATGACCAATGGTCAATCCAAAGCGTTCCCCGCATTGGCGCGGGCGCGCGTTCGCGCTTGCCAACAGCGATGTGTCAAGGCACATCGCTGTTGGTATCAGGCGCGGAGGCCCTCAGGCCGTCCCGAAGACGCGTTTGAAAATCGTATCGACGTGCTTCAAATGATAGCCGAGATCGAAGAGTTCTTCGAGTTCGGCGTCGGACAGCCT